>NZ_LQPH01000106.1 GCF_002102255.1 Mycobacterium nebraskense | reverse complement strand
GCCACCGCATAGGATCATCAACGCAAGCGAGCGGAACCTATGTCAGACCACTTTTACACCGCTCCTGGGACGCCACCCAGCGTCAGCGAGCCGTTCTCGATGGCGCGTCGCAGTTCGCCGAGCAGTTGCAATCGGGCGATGGCACCGTCATATGCCGGCGCCTCACCGAGCTGAGCGTCCATCTCAGGTGTGAACGTACGGACATTGGTCGAGCTCGCCCGCCGGGCAAAGGAGCGTGCCGCGTCGGCCTGTTTGAGGAGATCGCCCGGTGTCAGGGCGGTGACGAGTTCTGATCCAGCCGAGGCCACGCCGATACTCAGGCTTACGTCCAGGCGGTGGTCGTCGATGTCGACGGGCTCCTCAAAAGAGCGGGCTATCCCCTTGGCGACCTGCACTGCCACGTCGGGACGGTCTTCGACCAAAATGGCGAATTCGTCCCCGCTCATCCGCGCAACGGTGTGGTTGTCGTCGACATTCGCCTGAATCCGTCCGCCGACGCCGCGCAATAGTTCGTCGCCCACCTCATAACCGAGCGTGTCATTCACCAGCTTGAAATCGTCTACGCTCACCGTGAGTACGCTGACCGGCACGCTGTGGAGAACGTGTAGCCGCAGCGCATGCGCTAGGCGGTCGTCGAATAGTCGGTGATTTGCTAACCCGGTCAGCGGATCCCGCAGGGCGGCATCAGACACCGCGACAAGTAGACGTTGCTTTCGGTCTAACAAGAGTATGTGGCGGGCGAGGGTGGTAATGAACAGCACCACACAAACCGAGAAGATGAACGCCTCACCCCGGTACTTGGGCCAAAAGTGCACAGCGCCAACGACAATGGCCAGCAATACGGGCAGGTACGGCAGCCACAGCGACGCCCTCGACGAGGGTCGCGAAAAACCGAGGTCGGGTTCCGGTCCCGGCCGAGACGTGATTCCGGACAGCGCGAAGAAGTACATTCCGCCGGCCCATCCAAGAACGACGAGGTCATTTGGCGCCCGGTCGGCGGAATCCTTGTAGACGTGGACCACCCCGGCCGCTGCGATGACTGCCCATCCCACCATCATCAGTGTTGGTGAAAGTTTGCGGCCCGCCTCGGCCTTCCTCGCAACGATGAAGGCCGTGGCGACAAGCCCCACATACACCGCTGCGGCGGTGGCTAACACGATCCGTGGAACGTTGACCGTCTGTGGCAGGTGCGCTGTGCGACCCAGCGGCGGCAGAATGACAAGAACGACCAATAGCGACGCGCTGACGAGAATGCCGTCGAGCAGGAGGCCGATTCCGAATCGGGAGTCGTCCCGGCTCGGAATCGCGAGTGCGGCGGCCAACGCGCACAGCGGCAAGATCAGATAGCCCAAGTTGGCCGCCGATAGATCCGTGGCCGGAAGAATCCCACCCACAGCGACGTAACTCCACACTGCTTCGCCGGCAGTCCAGCCGACCAATCCGGTAGACATGACGGTCCACGCCAGACGTTGACGGCCCCGAGAACGGCGGGCGGCACGGACCGAACATGTGGTGGCGAATACGCCCGCAATGACAGAGCCCGCCGGGGCGAGTACCGCGCGGCCCGGGCCACCGTCCGAGCTGAACAACATCGCCGCGAACACGAAGAGCCCGATAGTTGCCAACACGACCACCGCTAGCCGGGTTCGTGTCAAAGACAAAATTCCCCTTACCTGTCGGGTGCGATCCGCAAGCAGGATAAGACAGCCACAAAAGTAGTTCTGCGAATTTGCTTACCTGTTTCTCGGTCATTACGGCGCTGAACAAGAGCTGAACGCCGCACCGGTTCGGTTCGGTTCGGCTCGGTTCCTCCGATGTCGCGATGACTGCCGCAGAGCCCAAGGGGAGCTTGGTGACACGCTGACGCACTCGCACAGAGGTCTGCAATGAGGGCCATTACGGCAGGTGCGAATATACAGGGTCGCCTGTAGATCCAATCAGGTTGTGCTGCAGTTGATTCCGTCGACGTGTCATCACGTGCAGAGGGACGGAGCGTCGCACACATTGCCGGGGCAATAGATCGAGTGTGCGGCGTCGACCATGGTTCCGACGTCTAACAACGTGACACCCCTCGCGTCCAGGTGGGCGTGAATGTCGTCGGCGATCTGTTGTGGCGTCCAACCCCACGTGAGGTCGTAACAGATCAGGTGCGCCTCCCCGATGAGAGCCTCTTCCGTCTTGGGTGGCCAACTGAGCCCGACGGCGCGCAGTTGCGCGAGGTATGCGTCATCTTGGGGGGTATTGGCAGTCGCAATGGCAGCGCTACCGATTAGGGCGGCGCCAGCCATCATGGGGATGGTAAGTCCGGCCAGCCAGCGGGTCGAGGGCATTCGGTTTGCTCACTTTCTGCAAGGCCACCAGTGGTTTGCGGCTCCAAAGCAGCAACGGATACGAAGAATAATTAAAGCTCGAAAAGGTGCCCGCTGCACGGATTGAACCACGCGTTCCCGTCAACCTCGGATCCGCGCCGAGGCAGCACTCGCTAGCCATCGAACCCTTCGCCGGGTCCCCGGCGCTGGGCCACCAACAACGGACGCGATAACCGGCTGTAGCGTGGCGGCGGTGAAATCCTCACTGGTGTGTTCCTCCGTCGCGGCCTGTGTCGCGGCAACCGTTCTGACGCTCGCCGGATCGGGCATGGCGACCGCAGCCGGCTCATGCCCCACTGCGCCACCGCAGAACGGTGGAGCGCCTGACTGGACGCTGACGGGAGCCACCGGCAGCATCGCGGTTACCGGGTCGACGGATACGACAGCTCCGCGCGTCGACGTGACGACACCGTTCAGTGTGACCCAGACCCAGGTGCACACGTTGCGCGCCGGAGATGGACCGGTGGTCCCCGCCACGGCCAGGGTTTCCGTCTGCTACATGGGCGTGAATGGACGTGACGGGTCGGTGTTCGACAGCAGCTACGAACGGGGCGCCCCGATCGACTTCCCGCTCAACGGAGTTGTGCCGGGCTTCCAGAAGGCCATAGCGGGACAAAAGGTCGGGTCCACGGTCGCCGTCGCGATGACCTCCGCCGACGGCTACCCAAACGGTCAGCCCAGCGCTGGAATTCGGCCGGGTGACTCGCTCGTCTTCGCGATCAAGATCCTGAGCGCCTCGAGCTAGCTCGGCGCGCCAAATCCCCTGTCGCTCAACTGCTCAGCGGCGCGAACATCAGTGCGGGATCGATGCCGAGTTGCTGAACGACGTGGGTGGTGTCCCAATACTCCCGCCAGGATGTGACCGCGCCGTCGCGGACTCCGAAGAACGCCGTGACGTAGAAGGTGACGGTGACACCGTTCATGGCGTTCACGTCGACGCGCTCGACGACGACGGTGTCACCGTCGGACACGATCGTGCGGATCTCGCTTCCCTCGACCATCCCCGTCGAAAGCGTGTTGTGCTTCTCGAGTTCGGCGCGTGCCGCGTCGCGTCCGCGAACCACCGGTGAGAGCGGCACGTGGAGTTGCCAAACGAAGTCGTCGGCCATGAGCGCGGTCATCGCGTCGATGTCCATGCTCTCGCCGTAAGCGGCATGTATAAAATCGACCACAATTTTCTCGTTGTCGTTTTTCGTCCCAACGCTTTTCGCCATCTCATCGTCCTTAGTCATTGCCGATTGTTCGCTATTGGTGGAACTGTAGATGGCTGAGGTCATCAGCGTACGAATTCGCGTGAGATACGGGCGTTTGAACTCGCATTGTTCGCCAAGCCGGTGTCGCCGCCCCGTCGGCTCTTCGCTCCCCTGGTTTCGTCTGTGTCAATCGGTTGGCCCTGAGCGCTCTGGTCCGTCGCGGCATCACGCCCGCAGCATTCGCCCAAGGTAATGTGATCAGGACATGCACCCGTTAGCCGTCCCCACACGCCGCAGTTTGTCGGCCGCGATGAAGGGCGGGTCAGCGGCGGAGCACACCGCCGCCGAGCAAAGCACATTCATCTCCGAACTGCTTGCCGGCCGGGTCACCGCTCACGGCTATTCCGAATACTTGCTGCGCTTGCGTCTGGTGTACGCCGCCTTGGAGGACGCCATGCGGGCCCGCCGCAACGACCCCATGGTCGCCGCCGTCTACGACCCGGCCTTGGAGCGCCTGGCGGCCATCGACGCCGATCTGGAGCACTGGAGCCCCGGCGGCACACGCGAAGTCGACTCCCCCGCAGCCACGGCATACGGCGAGCGGGTCGCCACCCTGACGTGGGGCGGCTCGCTGGTGGCCCACCACTACACGCGCTATCTCGGAGACCTCTCCGGAGGCCGGGTCATTTACAAAGCTCTCGATCGCACATTTGATCTTCGCGGCGCCGGGCTCGCGTTCTACGAATTCCCCGTGCGATCCAAGCCATACAAGGACTCCTATCGGGCCCGCCTCGATGCCCTCCGCCCCGGCGCGAACGAAATCGATCGCATAGTCGACGAGGTCAAATTGGCCTTCGGCCTGAATCACGCCTTGCTCGACGAGCTCGCCGACCCAGCCGGTGGGATTGGGAGCGGCGGTGGCCCGGGCCGAGCCGAACACCGCACCGGCGGCCAACGCCCGGGCGGCACCCCGCAGAAACGTCTGACGTGAGATTTCACGCACCACCGTTGAGCCCCCGCGTCTGCCTCATGTCCCGCATTGTCAAACGCGCGACGACGAAAGCCGTGGTGCCCCATACCGTGTGATCGGATCGAAACCGATACAAGCCCCCCGGTGATGTGCCCGATGAGCCCAGCGGGCGCAGCCTCAGACGGACATGACCCTCTGCGGCTCGTATTGTCTGCAGCATGAGGGCAGCCGGCGAGTCCGCACGGTAGGACAGGGTCAGGCACGTGGGTGCAATTGTGCTGGCGCTTGCAGGCCTAGCGTGTCTCGATTCGTTGAACGTCCTCAATGTGGGCGTGGTGTCGGCGGTCATCTTCGACAGCCGGTTGAGTCGCCGGTCGCCGATTCCGGGCGCCCTGAGCTTCATCTCGGGCGTGTTCGCCGTGACAACCACTTTCGGGCTGTGCACGGTACTGGGTCTGAGCTTCCTAACGCATGTTGTCGGCTTTCACATGACACCGGCCATTCGGTTTCGCGGCGAGCTGGTGCTCGGCCTGGTGCTGACCGGCCTGGCTTACTTCCCGCTGACTGCCCAGTCATCCGCTCCCGGCTGGGCGTTGGCGGCGATGCGCGAGCGCCCGTGGCTGCTTGGGTTCCTCGGATTGGCGGTCGGTAGTGGCCAAGCGCCGACCGCCATCCCCTATCTCACCGGCCTGGCCATGCTCGCCGCCCTGCATCCCAGGCCGCAGCTCTGGCCATTGGTCATCATCGCCTACTGGGCGATCGCGCTTTCGCCACCGCTGCTGATCCTTGCCCTCTCGATGAGAAAAACCATGCGAGCCAAGCGCATTCAGCGTCGGCTCGTGCGCACCCTCACCCGCTACGGCCCGATGTCGGTGCGGCTTTTGTTCCTGGTCTTCGGAATCGGGCTGGTGGCTGACGCGCTCGTCAATCACAGTGCACTGTGGTGAAGCACAATTCTTTCTCACGTCTTGCCCAGCGAGCCGGATTACGTTGGCGGGTATGACTGATCGCCAAGAACGAGCGATGTCCTTCGGCTCGATCGCCGAGGACTACGACGGCCTGCGTCCGCGACCTCCGGGTTAAGCGGTGGACTGGCTGGTGCCGCCCCGGTGTGGGGTGGCTGTCGACCTGGGCGCGGGTACTGGGCTGTTCACCCGCGCGCTGGTTAGCAGGGCGGCGCAGGTCGTCGCCGTGGAGCCCGACGCGAGGATGCGGGCGGTGCTAACCGAGCGGTCTCCCGAGGTGCGTGCCGTCGAAGGCACGGGTGAGTCGATTCCGCTTCCCGATGCGGCAGCGGACGCGGCGTTTGTCTCGTCGGCGTGGCACTGGATGGATCCCCACCGGGCCGTTCCGGAGATCGGCCGGGTGCTGCGGGACGGCGGGCGATTTGGCCTGATTTGGACCAGCCGAGACCGTGACGTGGATTGGCTCCGCGAACTCGACCTGCTGCCCGGCGAGGAGACGCCCGAGGCGGAATCCCCCGACCGCTTCCGACGGCGTCACGAGAACGTCGTGCTCCCCGACCCGCAGATCTTCCACAACATTGCCCGCGAGACGTTCACATTCACGCGGACAATGAAAATCGACGATGTCGTCGCAATGGTGGGCACCTACAGCAGGCTGATCATCGCGGCTTCGGAAGAGCGCGCAGAGCGACTCGCCAACGCGCGCACTGCCTTGAATGAGCGCTTTCCGGGGGCCGAAGCGATCGACATTCCCATGCAGTCCCGTTGTTGGCGCGCCGACCGGATCCCCCGCGGCGACGACCAGTAGGCGTAACGCCTTAGACCTGGGGTCCCTCCGACGGCGGCCAGACCGATCCCGGCGACGCCTCGCCGGGCCCCTCGTATTCGCCACGGGCGAGCGGCACCCACCGCTCGCTCGGGGCAGGCTGCTCGGACGATGGGAAGTCCCGCAACTGGCCCGACGGCTTGGCGTCCCATTTGGCGAAGGTCAACGGCGTCTGCAGCCAGGTGTGCAGCAGGCAGTACACCGCCTGCAGCGAATCCAGATGGGTGCGCTCCCAACCGTGGCTGCCGTCGAGCCCGAAGCCGACGAGCGCGGCGCGGGTGCCCGCGCCCGCCTCGATCGCTGCGGCGGCGTCGGAGCGGTAAAAGCGGAACACATCCCGCACGCATGGGATGCCCTGCTCCTCGGCGAGCCGGCACAGCTTCCGGGTCAGGTGGTAGTCGAACGGACCGTGCAGATCGGCCATCGGGATTGTCACGCCATCCTCGATGGAGTGCTGGCCGGGTGCGCACACCGCGTTGTCCACCGAGACCAATTCGGCGACGTCGGCGGGCAAGCCGTGGCTGGCGCCATGGCCGACCTCCTCGGTGATGGTGATCATGACCATGGTGCGGTGCGGCAACACCACCTTGTTCTCGGCGAAATTCTTGGCCAGCGCCAGCGCTACCGCGACGCCGGCCTTCCCGTCCAAGTGGCGGGAAACGATGTAGCCGTCGGCGGTCAGCTCGGGGCTCGCGATGAAGGCGACGAAGTCACCGATCTGCAGGCCCAGCCGGACCAGGTCCTCCCGCGAGGACACCTTGCGGTCGACGCGGACCTCGACGTGTTCCCAGTCGGTGGGCTGCAGGTCGATCTCGTCACCGAAGGCGTGCCCACTGGCCTTGAGCGGCATGACTGTGCCGGTGATGAATTCTTCGGGATCGTCGGAGAAGATCCGCACCCGGGCGCCCGCGGCGAACCGGGCCGAGAAGGTGCCGACCGGAATGACCTCGAGACGGCCGTTGTCTTTGAGGCGACGCACCATGCAGCCGATGGTGTCGGCGTGAACGACGAGTGCGCGGTCGGTAGTCGCGGACTCCCCCGGGAGTTCGGCGGTCAGCGCCCCGCGCCGCGTCAAGGAGAACGGCACGCCGAAGTCATCGAAGATGTTGCCAATGAGCTGCATCACCGCGTCCGTGCGCCCCGCCGGACTTGGCGTCTGCAGCAGCGCGAGCAGCGTGTCGACCATCCACGTGCGGTCGGCCTCGGCCATGGCCGCGGTTTGACGCACGGTGTCTCCTCTCGAATCGTCCGGGACCGCGTTCAACCTACCGCGTGGTCACCGTTGATCCACCGGCCCGGGCGGCGAGACCCGCGCCGCTAGAGGGCACCCTGTCCCCCGCTGCCATCACGGTAGAGCACTTCGTTTCCGGACGCCCGTTGGCGCAACCCATTTCGGTCGCGCAAAGCTGGCGGCCTTAGCTGATCAAGGGTTCACGTTGGGACATACCTGCTTGATCCAACCGGTAAGCGCGTCCCTGTTGGCGTTGAGATCAGGATCGTTGGGCTGCGCGCCGACGGTGGTGACGAAGTGCTCGATCGCGGCCTTCACCGGGTCGGGCGGACTGTACTTCTCCAGCGTGTCGGCAAACTTGCGCGCATCCTCGGGTTTCTGGGCGACCATCAAGTTGTCCTTGGTGAAGGAGATGTCTAGGCAGGTGGATTGGTCGAACGACCCGGCTTGCGCGGGCGACGAGGGGGGCGCCGTCAGCGGTGACGAGGCGGATGCCTGGGAACTCGAGGACGGCGTCTGGCTGGACGAGGAGGCTGACGGCGACGTGCCGTTCGAGCACCCGCTCGTGACGATCGCGATGGCAACCACTCCCGCGAACGTGGTTCGGTCTAGCCGCATCGGAGGCTCCTCTGTTCCAAGAATTGTGTTTGCTGCATGCACCTTACCGGCAATTCGCATCGGCCCGGCGCGGTTTTGATCCGTATTCGCATCGGAGATGTCCTGCGGCGCGTGCGTCGGTGGACGCGTACTACAGGCTTCTGTTGACCTAGGAAACCCTTGATCTGCGAACGATTCACGCTTGCGCGACGCCGGGCGGGCCCAAACCCTCGGTGCTGGGTTCAGTCGGCGCCCTACCTGATCAACGTGAACCGCGCGGCTCGAACGACGATTCCGGGAACACTTTGCGGCCAATCACACAATTTGCTGCCGAAGCAGTTATGCTCCGTCCACCTCTCAGCTTCAGACACCGGATGCGCCGGACGCGAAAGCTTGAGGGCTCAACGTGACCACGAAGGGTGAGCAACACATGCGCCAACTATCAGCCGCGATCTCCGTCGCCGCTATCGGAGTCCTGGTTGCCGCGTGCGGGGGCAGCAACCAGGGCGGCTCCGGTTCGTCGACGACGACCTCGACGCGGCCTCCGGTCGCGCAGCCCGCGCTGCCGGGCTTCTTGCTGACGTCGGCGGACATTGACAGCGCGCTGGGCGTCACCGGATCGAAGAGCAAGGAAAAGATCGACAAGCTCCAAGACGACAACGCGAAGCAGCCGTGGCCCGCGGGCTGGAAGTTCCCGGACGATTGCATCTACGCCTTCGGCCCCGGGGAGGCTCCCGTTTATGCCGGCAGTGGCTACACGGCCGTCAGCGGTGACGACGAGGTTGCGTCCCCTTCCCCGAATTCCAACGAACCGGACCCTGAGGTGAGCCAGGTGCTGGTGTTGTTCGCGTCCGCCAAAGAGGCGAATGCCTTCTTCACCACCTCGGCGCAGCGCTGGCCGGCCTGCGCCAACCGCCAGTTCACCACCCCGGCCGGACCGGACACCCCCGAGACGGGATGGCAGGTGGGACCGGTCTCCAACGCCAACGGAATGTTGAGCACGACGCTGACAATGACGTTGCGAGACAACGGCAACGTCCTGCTAACCATGACCGCTCAGCGGGCGTTGACGGTACGTAACAACGTTGCGATCGATGTGGGCGTGATCCGCAAGGACCCGGTGGACTTGGCTACCAAGCTCGCCGGTCAGATCGGCGGCAGGGTCGACAAGTAGTGAGCCGCTTGCCCTCCCGAGGAAACACCTAGGAGGCGGATGCCAGTTCTGCGATGAGGTCCGCAAGGGCGAGGATGCGCTCGGCGTTGCGGACGTGCAGGCTCTCGATCATGCGACCGTCCACCGTGATGACACTGGTTCCCGCGGCCCGCGCCTCCTCGTAGGCCGCGACAATCTTGCGGGCGTCGGCGAGTTCCTGCTGCGACGGACCGAAGAGGTCGTTGGCCGGGCCGATCTGGGACGGATGGATCAAAGTCTTGCCGTCGAAACCCATTTCGCGGCCTTGTCGAGCCTCGGCTCGAAAGCCGTCTTCGTCGGTGATGTCGTTGAACACGCCGTCCAGGATCACCTTTCCGGCCGCCCTGGCTCCCAACACCGCCAACGACAACGCGGGCACGACCGGCGCGCGCCCGGGCACGTGCAATCCGTGCAGATCGTTCACCAGGTCGTTGGTGCCGATCACCAGCGCGGCCAATCGATCGCTGGCCGAGGCGATCTCCTCGGCCCTCAGGAAAGACCGCGGCGTTTCGATCATCACCCAGAGCTGCAGCGACTCCGGTGCGTCAAGCTTGTCCAGCGTTGCTGCCAGCGCTCGGACCTGGTCGCCCGACTCAACTTTGGGCACCAGCACCCCGTGGGCGGGCGAACCGGCCGCAGCCGCCAAGTCCTCGTCGTGCCACTCGGTGTCTAAACCGTTGATGCGCACCACGACCTCGCGGGGCCCGTAGCCGTCCGACGAGATCGCGTCGCACACCGTCGCCCTCGAATCGGCTTTGGCGTCGGGCCCGACTGCATCCTCGAGGTCGAAGATGACCACGTCCGCGGGTAGTGATTTCCCCTTCTCCAACGCCCGGGGCTTGTTACCGGGCAGGTATAAGGCGGAGCGGCGCGGGCGCAGGGTCGGTGCCATCGAGTGAGTCGCTTCCTGTCGTCAGCTCAGCGGGTGCGCGGTGAGCGCGGCATAGGCAGAAAGTACCCTTCGATCTCAGGTGGTGTCGTCGCGCAGCCCATCGGCGGCGAACATCCGGAACCCGAATTGGCCGCTATGGCGGCTGAATCCCAGGAGGGAGCGGCGAGTGTCATCACTTGGTTCGGCGCGCACGGAGGGCGACAGCTGGGATTTGGCTTCCAGCGTCGGGGCGACCGCGACGATGGTTGCCGCGTCCCGAGCGCTGGCCTCTCGCGAGCCAGATCCGCTGATCGATGACCGGTTCGCCGAGCCACTGGTGCGCGCGGTCGGGCACCCATTCTTCGTCCGCATGCTGGACGGCCAGATCCCGCTCGACAACGACGATATGCCCCTGACCCTGCAGCAGCGTCGCGAGCAGATCGCCGTGCGCACCAGGTTTTTTGACGATTTCCTTTTATCGGCGACCAGCGCCGGGATACGTCAGGCCGTCATCTTGGCCGCCGGACTTGACGCGCGGGCGTACCGGTTGGCCTGGTCGGCGGGCACGGTGGTTTACGAGGTTGATCAGCCCGAGGTCATCGCCTTCAAGAGCGACACGCTGGCCGCGATGGGTGCCGAACCGACCGCCGAACGCCGGACCGTGAGTGTCGACTTGCGCGATGATTGGCCAACGGCGCTGCGCGACAACGGCTTTGACCCGACAGCGCCCACGGCCTGGATCGCGGAAGGCCTGCTCCCCTACTTGCCGCCGCAGGCCCAGGACCGGCTCCTGGACAACATCACCGCGCTCAGCGCGCCGGGCAGCCGGCTGGCCACCGAGAACATCACCGACATGGGCGTGTTCACCGACGAGCGCGCCCGCGCGATGCGTACCACCTGGCGCAAGCACGGACTGGATATCGACGTCGCCGAACTCGTGTGGCACGGGACACGCCAACCCGCCGGCGAGCACCTGGCCGCCACCGGCTGGGTCGTCACCCCCTACCCCACCGAGCGGCTATACGCCGACTACGGCTTCGTCGTTCCCGACAACGAGATGCTCAAGGAATTTCGGCACGCGATCACCTATATCAGCGCCGAACTGGGCTGAGCGCGCCGCTCAGCAGTCAGGCCGGGCGTCGCGCCACTCCCGCTCGAACGGCAACCGCCATGCATTGGGTGCGATCAACTGATGAATCGCGTTGGGCCCCCAAGTGCCCGGCTGATACATCTTCGCCGGCGGTGGGTCGTCGAGCAGCTCCTGCGAACGCTCCCACAGTGATTCGATGCCCTCCGCGGTGTTGAACAACGTGTGATCACCCCGCATCGCGTCGAGGATGAGCCGTTCGTACGCCTCCAGCACGTCCACGACGGTGTCGATCTCCTGCGAGGAGAACTGCATGGACAGCTTGTCCAGCTTCATGCCGGGGCCCGGCCGCTTGCCGTAGAAGGACAGCGAAACCTTCGAGTTGTCGGCGAGGTCGAACGTGAGGTGGTCGGGCCCCTGAGTCCCGACGCCCGAGCCCGGCGGAAACATCGTCCGGGGCGCCTCCCTGAACGCGATCGAGATGATGCGGATGCCCTCGGCCATCTTCTTGCCGGTACGGAGATAGATGGGCACGCCGGCCCAGCGCCAGTTGTCGATACCGACCTTGAGGGCGATGAACGTCTCGGTGTCGGAATCCTTTGCCACGCCTTTCTCGTCGCGGTATCCGTTGTACTGGCCGCGCACCACGTTCGAAGGCTTGACCGGCAGCATCGACCGGAAAACCTTGTTCTTTTCTTCACCGATGGCAAAGGGTTCAAGCGCCGTCGGCGGCTCCATCACCACGAACGCCATCACCTGGAACAGGTGGGTCACCACCATGTCCTTGTAGGCGCCGGTCTCCTCGTAAAAGTTGGCCCGCTGATCCAGGCCGAGGGCTTCGGGGATGTCGATCTGGATGTGGTCGATGAAGTTGCGGTTCCAGATCGGCTCGAATAGCCCGTTGGCAAAGCGGAACGCCAGGATGTTCTGGGCGGCCTCCTTGCCCAGGAAGTGGTCGATGCGGAAAATCTGGGATTCCTCGAACGTTTCGTGCACGAAGTCGTTGAGCGCCACCGCGCTGGCCAAATCGGTCCCGAACGGCTTCTCCATCACCACCCGCGAGCGGTCCACGAGCTTGGCCTCGCTCAGCATGGTGATGACTTCGCGCGCGGCTTTCGGCGGCACCGACAGGTAATGCAGCCGCCTGGCCATGGGACCCAGGTTGGCTTCGGCTTCGGCGACCGCCTCGGCCAGCGCTTCCGGTCCGCGGCCCTGCGGGACATAGGTCACGATCTTCGCGAAGTTGGCCCACTGTTCGGACGTCAGCTTGTGCGTGCCGAACGAATCGATCGCCTCTTTGGCGAGCTCGCGGAATTCGTCGTCACTCAGGTCTTCCAGCGACGTCGCTACGATCTGGATGTCGGGTGCGAGCTCGGACTGGTCCAGGTAGGCCAGGCCCGGGATCAGCTTGCGTTTCGCCAGATCCCCCGTCGCGCCGAACAGGACGATGACGTGGGGTTCGAGCTGTTCGGTCTGGTGGCGGCGCGGACGTCCATCGGCCGCCGGGTAAGAGATGGTCTGCGGTTTCTTGTCGGCCACTCTTGCGATACTTCCACCGCCGCCGCGTTATGTCGCGTCCCTCACTCCGAGCTCGGCCAGCACGGCCTTTGCCGCCATGAACCGAGGATCACAATCCCCACCCGGTTACCACCCGGCGGACGGGGTATTGGATAGCGACGGGGCGGTGCCCGACCAACGATGGAAAGCGATATGACGAAACCGGACAAGGACCTACGGGGTCACTCGCAGGAGCTAGAAGACATCGTCGATGAGCTCGAGGAGAAGGTCGCCGACGACCGGGAGGCCGAAGGTGTTGCCGGCAAGCCCAGCGACCGGGAACGTGCCCCCACTCGCGGCTCGGAAGATGAACCGCCCGACAACTAGGACCCAAGAGCCGGGCGGGCACCGAACCAGGCGGTGAGCGATTCCCGAAGCTCGGAATCGCTGGATTCCCCCACCCAGGCGACGTGTCCGTCAGGACGAATCAACACCGCACTGGGGGCCGTGACCGGGCCCATTGCCGGAAGCTCCCAGGTGCCGACATATTCCGCGTCGATCAGCTGGACCCGATCCGCCCACAAGGCGATGTCGAATCGGCCCGGTTCACCGAGGTTGAGCAGCACCGGCCGGGCCCGATGCAGCAGCCGGTAAACCCGTAGCGGGCCGTCGGCGGTGAGCAGGTCGAGATCGGGCATGCGGCGTCCGAGCAGTGGATGTCCGTCGCCGAGGTCATAGCGGATGTCCAGGCCGGACATCATGGCGGCGAATTGTTTGCGGGGTTCGTCCATGGCGAGGAGGTCAGACATGGTGTCGCGCAACGCCTTGGTGCGGTCGTCTGGGCGAAGCAGCGCCATCTGCGCGATCGCGTTGCGCAGCACGCGCGCGGCGACCGGGTGCCGTTCGGCGTGGTAGCTGTCGAGCAGGCCGTCGGGAGACGTCCCGTTGACGACCTGTCCCAGCTTCCAGCCCAGGTTGACCGCGTCCTGCACGCCGGTGTTCAGGCCCTGTCCGCCCACCGGGTGATGCACATGCGCGGCGTCACCGGCCAGCAGGACGCGTCCTTCGCGATAGGCTGTGGCCTGCCGCGCCGTGTCGGTGAATCTGGAAAGCCAAGCGGGACTGTGGATCCCGTAGTCCGTGCCGTAGACGGCGATGAGCGCCTCACTCAGGTCGCCCAGTGTGGGTTCGCCGGTGGTCTCGAGGTGCTGCTCGGTGACCATGACGCGCACGCGCCCGCCATCCTCCGAGGCGGCGAGGGAATGGACGCCGAGCGCGTCGTGGCGGATGCCCCACACCGGCAAATCGACTGCCGAGAAATCCATTTCGGCCTCGGCGAGTAGGTAGCTGGTCGTCGGCTCCCACCCCGGGAAATCGATGCCGGCGGCTTTACGGACCACGCTGCGCCCGCCGTCGCAGCCGACGAGGTATCCCCCTCGCAGGGATCGGCCATCGGACAACGCGACGTCCACGCCGGTGCCGCCTTGGGCGATGCCCGTCACGTCATGTCCGCGATAGAACCGCACTCCGAGTTCGTTCACCCAGTCGGCGAGTATGCGTTCGATCTCGTTCTGCCACAACGCGAGACCGTAGGGATGCCGGGTGGGAAAGTCGCTGATGTCCAGACGAATCTGGGAGAACCCGGCGACCTGGGCGACCGTGCCGTGGGCAAGGAACCGATCGGCGATTCCCCGCTGGTCGAGGACCTCGATGGTGCGCGCATGCAGACCCCCGGCGCGCGCGCCGATGAGATCCTGGCTGACGCGCCGCTCGACAATCGCCACATCGACCCCCGCCAGCGCCAATTCGCCGGCCAACATCAGCCCCGTCGGGCCTCCTCCAGCGACCAGCACCGCATGGTCGAAGTTCTTGTGCGACAACATTCCCAACCCCCAGCAACAGCGAAAAATGGCTTCGGCCAGCGATTGTGCGGCATCACCCGGCCCTTGCCGCAAGCCCCCCAGTGCGCTATAGGTTGAGAGTGGTAGGGGCAATAATTCGCCGAACGCGGGCCTATGGACGGATTCGAGCCCAAAGGCCCACGCTCGTCGCCCTAGGGTTAAGCCATGAGCCTCGTGACATATGAGCTGGACGACCACATCGCCACCATCACCCTCAATCGCCCCGAGGCCCGCAACGCCATCAACGGCGCACTTCGCCAGGACCTGAACGCGGCCTGGGAGCGGTTCCGCGACGACCTGGACGCGTGGGTCGCCATCCTGACCGCCAACGGCAGCGTCTACTGCGCCGGCGGCGACCTCAAGGACGGCGAGGGCTCGGTCGGAACCTTCGGCGGCACCTTCTGGGAGAAGCCGACGATCAATTCCTTCGAATCCGGGATGGAACTGTTCAAGCCCACCATCGCCGCCGTGCACGGGCCCTGCATCGGCTACGGAGTGACCGGCGTGCTGTTCTGCGACTTCGTCATCGCCAGCACCGAGGCCTCGTTCTGCTTCCCCGAGGTGTCGATCGGCGTGCCCACCATCGTCGGGGCCATCCGGCTGCCCCAGCGGGTCGGCTGGGCCAACGCCATGGAACTGCTCCTGACCGGCAAGCCGATGAGCGCCGAGCGCGCCAAGGAGATCGGCCTGGTGTGGAAACTGGTGGAGCCCGACGACCTGCAGGCCGAGGCCCGGGCGTGGGCCCGCACCCTCACCGAGGCCGCTCCCCTGGCCCAACGGGCCACCAAGGAGGTGGCATGGCGAGCGGCGGATATGGGCTGGATCGAGGCGGTCCGCTTCGGCGAGACCATGCGCAAGGTGGCCGGGGCGACCGAGGACGTCGCCGAGGGGCTCCGGGCCTGGGCCGAGAAGCGCAAGCCCCAGTGGCGCGGCCGCTAGGTGTCAGAACGCGTGGCGCAGTCGGCAGGGCACCTTGACATTTCGCGTCGACCGCGGTCCACACGTGGTGGCGGACCGCCGCCGACCATGCCGAGATCGCTCTCGGGGACGGGCCGATGAGGCAGCGACTGGAATCGTCGATCCGCGCGTTGGCCGAGCATCGCGGCCCGCGGAGCAGCATCTGCCTGTCGGACGCCGCCCGGGACGTCGCCCGGCGGCTGGCCCAGTCGGGCGCAGTGGAGATCACGCAGCGCGGCACCGTCGTCGATCCCGATAGCGATTGGACCGGCCCGATTCGCATCCGAACTACCGCCAGTTGACAACACCGTTGCGCCGCAACGAGACTCGGCTGCCTTGCGCTCGGGTCGCCGCCCTAGCGCCAACCGCCGGGACCGCCGTGGCCGGTGATGTGACAGGATTTCGGCATGATGGCACGCAGATTTGCTCGCATTGTTGGTGTCCCGGTGGCGACGACTTGGGCGGTGCTGAGCCCGCCCATCCTTCTTCCCACTGCCGCCGCCGACGCGTGCTCCGACGTTTCCGTGGTATTCGCTCGCGGCACTCATCAGGAGCCCGGCCTGGGCAACATCGGTCAGGCGTTCGTGGATTCGCTCACCTCGCAGCTCGGCGGGAAGTCCGTCGACGTCTACGCGGTCAACTACCCGGCCAACGACGACTACCACAACAGCGCGAACGCCGGTTCCAACGACGCGAGCACACACATCCAAGACACCGTCGCCAGCTGCCCAAACTCGAAAATCGTGCTTGGCGGGTACTCCCAGGGTTCGACGGTGATCGATCTGGCCACCAACGCGATGCCGGCCCCGGCCGCCGATCACGTGGCCGCCGTCGCCCTCTTCGGCGAGCCCAGCAGCGGATTGTCAACCATGCTGTGGGGCGGCCAACCGCTACCGACGATCAACCCGGCGTACGGGTCCAAGACCATCAGTTTGTGCGCCCCCGACGATCCGATCTGCTCCGGAGGCGGCAACATCATGGCGCACGTTTCCTACATTGACGCCGGCATGACCGCCCAGGCCGCGACGTTCGCGGCCAACAAGATCAACCAGGGTCCGCCGCCGCGCGCCTGAGGCGTTCGCTGTCGGACGATTTCAGCCATAAACGGGCGCCGTTGCCGATCGGCTACCGTCGACGTCAGTGTCAGGGTGAGGTGCCGCTTGTTGCGGTGGTTGGATCCTGATCACCTGATGTTTGGCTCGTACCGTCGGTGC
>NZ_LQPH01000105.1 GCF_002102255.1 Mycobacterium nebraskense | reverse complement strand
AAAGTCGAACGCCAACGAGTGACACTGCGTCCACACCTGCCCCAGCGCCAGCTGCGCATCCAAAGACTCCAACAGCTCAGTGACATTGCGGTGCGGTATCGCCACGCCCTTGGGAGTACCCGTGGTACCCGAGGTATAGATGATGTAGGCGATGTCCTCCGCCGACGGCGCGGGCAACCCGCCGCTGGGCTGGGTGGCGACAGCCGGGTCGTCGAAATCGATGACATCCAGGCTCGACCCGTCCAGCCGCGACCGCACCTCCGCGATAGTCACCGCGGCGATCGGCGCGGCGTCGCCGAGCACGAACTCCATGCGCGCCGCCGGCACACTCGGATCGACCGGCAGGTAAGCCGCCCCGGTCTTGAGCACCGCCAGGATCGCCACGACGGCCTCGGCCGTCCTGGGGAACACCACCGCCACACACTCCCCCGGACCGGCACCCCGACTCACCAACAAATGCGCCAACCGATTCGAAGACTCCTCCACCTCGCCATACGTCCACGAACGGTCCCCACAGGTGATGGCCACCCCCTCCGGGGCCCGCGCCACCTGCGCGGAGAACAACTCCGGAACCGACACCCCCACCGACGCGGGCCGCTGCAGCACCGCGCAGTTGCCCATGACCTCGAGCCGGACGCGCTCTGACTCGTCGAGCACATCGATCGACGAGAGCCGCCGCGTCGGGTCAGCCGTGACCGCCACCAGCACCAGCCGCAACCGCTCGATCAGCGTCTCGATGGCGGCGGTGTCGAACACGTCGGTGCGGAACTCCACCGCCCCGCCGATGCCGTCGGGCTGGCCGTCCTCGGTCCAGCGTTCGGCCAACGAAAACACCAGATCCATGCGGGCGACATGGGTGTCGACCGGCTCCGGCGTGACCTGCACGTCGCCCAACGCCAGCCCGGCGGCGGGACCGTCATGCTGCCAGGGCAAGTTTTGCCAGGCCAGGACTACTTGGATGAGGGGGTGGTGGCTGAGGCTGCGGGTGGGATGCAGCCGGTCGACGAGGACTTCGAAGGGTACGTCTTGGTGTTCATAGGCGGCCAGGCTGCGCTGTTGCACCTGGGCGAACACCTCAGCCACGGTCGGATTTCCACCGAGATCGGTGCGCAATACCAATGTGTTGACGAAAAATCCGACCAACTCATCAAGCGCAGGATCACGGCGCCCGGCGATCGGAAAACCCACCGCCACATCCGAAGTCGCACCCAGCTTGGCCAATAGGACCGCCAACGCGGCCTGTACCACCATGAAACTGGTCGCATTATGTTCACCGGCCACCTCACTCACTCGTTGTTGTAACTCCGCGGGCCACTCCACGGCCACCCGCGCCCCCCGGTAATCAGCCACCAGCGGATAAGGCCGATCCGTGGGCAATTCCAGCCGCTCAGGCATCCCCGCCAACGCATCCAGCCAGTAAGCGAGCTGCCCGGTGATCGCACTGTGCGGGTCCTCCAGATCCCCGAATTGGGACCGCTGCCACAACGTGTAATCCACGTACTGGACCGGCAATTCGGCCCACCCCGGCGCCCCACCCGCACACCGGCTGGCATAGGCCACCCCCAGATCACGCACCAGCGGCGTGATCGACCACCCATCCGCAGCAATGTGATGAGCCACCGCCACCAACACATGCTCACCCTCACCCAACTGGAAAAGCGTCGCCCGCAGGGGAATCTCAGCCGCAAGGTCGAATGAGTGGTGCGCCAAAGTGTCAATGGCCTCGACCAGCCGGTCGGCCGGCCACCCGCTGGCATCGACGAGTTGCCAACCGAAATCAAAGTGCCCAACGGGGACGATCACTTGCTGCGGGGTCCCCTCGGGTGCGACGAAGATCGTGCGCAGACTCTCGTGCCGGGCCACCACGTCGGCCAGCGCCGTCCCGAGCACGTCGGCATCCAGGCCTCCGCGTAAGCGCAACGCCACCGCCATGTTGTGAACCGGTGAAGAGCCGTGCAGCTGGTCGAGGAACCACAACCGGGACTGGGCAAACGACAGCGGCACAACCGCGGGGCGCACACCGGCCACCACCCGCGCCAGCCGGCTCTCGCCCTCATCGAGGCGGGGTGCTAGCTGGCGAATCGTCGGCGCCTCGAACAACACTCGCACCGAGACGGTCGCGTCCAGAGTGGCGTTCACCGCGGCGACCAGACGCATCGCCGACAGCGAATCCCCACCCAGATCGAAGAAGGAGTCATCGACCCCGACCCGGCCAAGGTCCAGAACCTTGGCGTAGATCCCGGCGAGGACCTCTTCGGTGAGGGTGGCCGGGGCACGGTACCCATGACCGAGGTATTCCGGCGCGGGGAGGGCGTGGGTGTTGAGTTTGCCGTTGAGGGTCAGGGGCAGGGTGGCCAGGGGGATGATCGCGGCCGGGATCATGTAAGCCGGTAGCCGCTCGGCGAGCTGGGTGCGGATCTGCGTGGGGTCGGCGTTGCCGGTGAGGTAGGCGACCAGCCGCTTGTCCCCGGGGCGGTCCTCGCGGACAATCACCACCGCCTGCTCCACCCCAGCCAAACCCGTTAGTACCGTTCGGATTTCCCCCAATTCGATGCGATACCCACGAATCTTGACCTGCTCATCCGCGCGCCCCACATACCGCAACTGCCCATCAGGGCCCCACCACACCAAATCCCCCGTCCGATACATCCGTTGTCCAGGCGCCCCCACTCCCCCGAACGGGCACGCCACAAACCGCGACCCGGTCAACCCCGCCAGACCCACATACCCCACACCCACCC
>NZ_LQPH01000104.1 GCF_002102255.1 Mycobacterium nebraskense | reverse complement strand
TGCTTTAGAAGCCTTGCCTAGCAACATATTTGGAGAATTCTAGGCCGCTAGTCCACTTAAGCAGATAAGCAGTACATACTTTCGATACTAGCGCCGCGCGCTGACACCCTCACACCTGAAATGCCAGCCTGTGGACGAACTTCCAACTGTGGATAGCCCGATCGCGGGCCCTAGAACCCGCCGCGGCCGGGCACGCGAACTTACATGTCAGTGACAGCGTTTCAGGACCTGCCGTTGGCCGATCGCGACCGCAAGTGGGAAGGGGACGCCGCCGAGAAGCGGGTCCGCAAATGGGCCGGCGCCATCATGGACGGTGCGCGCGGCGGCGTCGACCTGCCGAAGACGGACGTCGACCGGGTCAAAAGCCACCTGGCCAAGTACTACGAGAAGATGGGCGAGGGTCCGCCGTGGGAGCGCGGGTGACCTAGACCGCGACGGAGAGTTGCGATAGTCCGCGCAGCGTGACGTTGGTCTTGTATTGCGGCTCGCCGTCCAGCCGCGCGTCCGGGAAGCGTGCCGTTATCGCCGACAGGGCCACGCCGGCTTCCAGCCGGGCCAGGGGTGCGCCCAGGCAATAGTGGGCTCCCCGGCCAAATCCCAAGTGCCGCAACACCGGCCGATCCGGATCGAAGCGATCGGGCCGGTCGAATTCCGCGGGGTCACGGTGGGCCGCGGCAAGCAGCAACATCATGACATCGCCCGCGGGCACCTCGACGCCGCCAATCATCATGTCGGCGAGAGCAATTCGGCCGACCAGTTGCACAGGCGGGTCGTAACGCAGGGTTTCTTCTACGATCGCCGGCGCTCGACCGGCGTCGGCGCCCAGAGCGGTCCACTGCCCGGGATTGCGAAGCATCGCCAACACGGCATTCCCAATCAGATTTACCGTGGTCTCGTGCCCGGCGATCAAGAGCAGATTGCAGGTAGAGACAATTTCGTCCTCGGTCAGTTGATCTCCGGACTCCTCCACCGCGATCAGCCCCGACAGCAGGTCGTCACCGGGCTGCGAACGGCGGCGCTCGATCAGACCGTGGAAGTATTCGCGCAGCCACGCCGCGGCCCGTTGTCGCTCGTTCGCGACGTCCGGCGGCACGCCGGTGAGTGTCGAGAATGGGTCCAGCGCCTGAGCCAGCAACGCCGACGCGCGGCTGAACTGCGGCTCGTCGTCGAGCGGCACGCCGAGCAGCCGGCAGATCACCGCCACCGGGAGCGGATAGGCGAAATCCTCGACAACTTCAAAGTGACCCATTTCGGCGACCCGATCGAGCATTCCGTCGACCAGCGAACGGATATCGGGCTCCAGCGCGCTCACCACCTTCGGCGCAAACGCCTTGCTGACCAGCCTGCGCAGCCGGGTGTGATCGGGCGGGTCGAGAAACAGGAAACCCGGCGGGCCCTGCCTGCGCGCCGCCGTGCCGGCCTCGGCCTGCCGCTTGGCGACCGTCGAGTTGACGTTGTCGCTGCTTGACGCCGGGTGCCGCAACACCTCGTCGCAATCGCGGTAACTCAAGAAGACGGCCAGGTTGGCCTCGGGCAGTTGCAGCGCTCCGCCGTCGCGAAACTGCGCACAGAGTCGATACGGGTCAGGCCGGTTGGCCGGGTCCAGCAGCTGCAGCAGCAGCCCCTGGGATTCGGCTTGTTCGGTCGGCGCGCTCGTCATGCGGCCATTCTGCCCGCCGGCGAGCCCCCTCGACGTCCGCGCACGTCAAGTGCCTTCTGGTAATCCCGCCAGATCTGGGTCCGCCATCAGCCGATCCAGAAAAGCAAGCTGTCCCTTCAGCAGCTTGACGCGCGCCTGCGCCACCGAAAACCAGCCCACCCGATCGACTTCCGGGAACTCCCGCAACGTGCCCGACCCCTTCGGCCACTCCAATTCGAAGGTGTTGCTGCGCGTGTCGGTCACGTCGAGGTCGCCGCCGACGGCGAAGGCGGTGACCACCTTGCCGCCGGACTGTTTCAGCTGGCCGAGGTCCAGTCGGGTCCCGGCCGGCACCGAAAGTCCGAGTTCCTCGGCGAACTCGCGTTGCGCGGCGGTCCAGGGATCCTCGCCGTCGGCGTACTCCCCCTTGGGAATCGACCAGGCCCCGTTGTCCTTTCGCGCCCAGAACGGGCCGCCCGGATGCGCGATCAAGACTTCGACGACGCCGCCGCGGGTCCGGTACAACAGCACCCCCGCACTGAGCTTCGGCATCGGCTGCTCAGGCCCCGACGGCGCGTTCCAGGTCTTTGAGCGAGGACTCCAAATGCGCGAGCAGACGCTGCAGGTGCGGCACGCTGCGCCGGCAGCCCACCAGACCGAAGTCCAGATTGCCGGCGTTGTTGGCCAGGGTGATGTTCAGCGCCTGGCCGTCCAGCGCGATGGACAGCGGGTAGTTGCCGTCGAGCCGGGCACCCCCGTAGTAGATCGGCTGGGTAGGCCCCGGCACGTTCGAAATGATGATGTTGAACGGCGGCGACGTCGACGCCACCCAGCCCGGGACGGCCGCCAACGCCAGCGCCGACGTATTGACCGCGGACAGCGCCAGTGCCTGGAAGCGAGGCAGCTGCGAAAACACCTTCTTGTTGTTGCGCATCGAATCCCTGATGGTTTGCAGTCGCTGTGCGGGATCGTCGGTATCGGTGGCGAGGTTGCAGAGGATCGCGCCGACGAGGTTGCCCCCGGAGTCGGCCTCGTCTTCGGTGCGCAGGCTCACCGGGACCATCGCGATCAGCGGCGCGTCCGGCAGCGCGTTCTGCTCGAGCAGGTAGTAGCGCAGGGCGCCCGAACACATCGCCAGGACGACATCGTTGACGGTCACGCCGGCCGCCTTCTTGACGCTCTTGATGCGGTCCAGCGACCACGACTGCGCGGCACAGCGGCGCGCGCCGCCGATCTTGACGTTCAGCATGGTGCGCGGGGCCCCGAAGGGCAACGTCAGCTGCTGCTCGAACAGCGCCGCACGCGCCAGCGAAACCGTCGACGGGGCAAGTGCCGCAAGCGATCCCGCCGCATGCAGCGCCGAAATTAACGGGCTTACCGGGCTGCTCTTGCGCTTGCTCTTGGGCAGGCTCCACGGCGCGCGCATCTCGGTGTCGTCGGGATCGGTCGACAACGCGCGCTGCATCAGTTTCTGCGCCGAGACGCCGTCGATCAATGCGTGGTGGATCTTGGTGTAGATGGCGAACCGGCCATCCTTGAGGCCTTCGATGATATGCGTCTCCCACAGGGGACGGTGACGATCCAGCAGACTGCTGTGCAACCGCGAAGTCAGCTCGAGCAATTCGCGGATCCGCCCGGGCGACGGCACTGCCGAGCGCCGGACGTGGTAGTCGACGTCGACGTCTTTGTCGTAGGACCAGCCCAGGCTTGCGATTCCGCCGACGAACGTCGCCGGATGCTTGCGGAAAGTGGGCTGAACATCATCTTGCGCGACCAAACGGTCGTAGAGCTCCCGGACGAAGCCGCGGCCGGCGCCCTTCGGCAGCTCGAACAACTGCAAGCCGCCGACGTGCATGGGATGCTCCCGCGATTCCCCCAGCAGAAATATCGCGTCGGTGGGCATCATCAGTTCCATCCACCCATTAGACCGCGACTGACGACGGGGCGAAGACGGTCTCTAGAACATCGCCGCCGAGCTGACGTCCGGATGGCTACGCATGTAATCCACGAGCCGATCGACATAGCTGCGGAACGCGGGCGCCTCGATACCGCTGCCGGCGAGATCGGCCCGACAATGATCGGTCAAGTAGAAGGTGGGTTGGGCGAAGTAATCGACCGCCTCGGGAGGGATCCGCATCCAGCGGTAGAGCCCCGGAACGTGTGCTAGTGATGCTTTCGTCAATTTCAGCGGCAGCGGGACCTTGATGAGTTCGCGGCCCGTCGCCTGGGCCAGCGTATCCGCCATCTCGTCGACCGTGAGCGGACGCGGATCCGCCAGCTGATAGGTGCGCCCCTCGGAAACGGAGAGGCCGCTCAGATATCCGACCGCATCAACGATGAAGTCGCGCGGGACCACGTTCACGCGCGTCGTCGTGGGGTCACCCACCATCGGGAGGATCGCGTACCGAGGCTGTCGCAGTAGCCACTGCATGACGAAGTAGGGACCGTCGAATTTCTGCGTCTGCCCGGTGCGGCTGTCACCGACGACAATCGAGGGGCGGTAGATCGTCGCAGGCATGCCCGCGGACATGTGCCAGCGCACGTCCGCCTCGGCGAGGTTCTTGGTCTCTTCGTAGTGGTTGTTGAACGGCGCACCGACTTCGAGGTCGTCCTCGCTGAATGGGCCGGCATAGCGGCCGCTGACATAGCAGGTGCTGAAGTAGTGCAAGCGCGTCAGGCGGGGACAGCGCTCGAGCGCGTCCAGGACGTTTCGGGTGCCGTTGACGTTGACCCGAACCGCCACGTCGCGGGGCACCGCCAAGTCATACGCGGCGGCCAGGTGCCACGCCTCGGTGACCTCGGTGAGGGTATCTGCCGCGACGCCGAGGCCGGGTTGGGTGATGTCACCTTCGACTAGCTGGATCCGCCCCTCGAGGAACGGTTCCGCAGCGCTCAGTTCCGCCACGCGTCGCTGTGCCAGCGTGCCGAACTTGGGCTGCACCAGACAGATTGCCGAATCGCCAGTGCGCTTGAGGATGCCTGGCAACAAAGAACTACCGAGAAAGCCGGGAAACCCCGTCATCAATACCGTCATCGCTGCACCTCCCCAGCCACGTTATCGATGATCGATGGTGTTCAAACGGGTCTTTTGACCCACTGCGGCCGCCATTGGTCCTCGGCTGGCATAACGAGGGTCGCCCGTCGCTCACCGAGGTCTTTAGTCCCCGCACCACGGGGATTGCGGCTCTGCGCAGGCATCGTTTGCTGGGGGAGGATGACGGCACTCGAATACACAGCGGAAGAGTCGGCTGGTGACGACATGACACATCCCGAAATCGCGAAGTGGGACCCCACGTTCACCGAGCTGCTGATCAACGCGGCGACCCCGGTCATCAAGCGATGGTTCCGGCCAGAGGTGCGGGGCCTGGAGACCTTCCCGTCGAGGGGCGGCGCATTGCTGGTGTCCAACCACTCCGGCGGCGTCCTGACGCCCGATTGGAACGTGCTGGCCCCGGCCCTGTACCGCAGGTTCGGCTACGACCGCCCGCTGTACACCCTCGCCCACTATGGCGTGTTCTTTACGCCGTTTCGCGCATCGCTGAGCCGGCTCGGCGTGATCCATGCCAACCCGGAAAACGCCGACGAGGCGCTGCGCTCGGGTGCGGTCGTGCTGGCTTTTCCCGGCGGCGACTATGACGCGTTCCGGCCGACGCTCAGCCAAAACGTCATCGACTTCGGTGGCCGGACCGGATACGTCAGAACCGCCATCCAAGCCGGCGTGCCGATCGTGCCGGCGGTGTCGATCGGAGGCCAGGAGACCCAGCTTTTCCTCACCCGCGGCAATTGGCTGGCGAAGAGGTTGGGGCTCAAGCGATTTCGGATTGAGATCCTCCCCATCACGATCGGCTTGCCCTTCGGTATGACGTTGTTCTTCCCGGCCAACATGCCGTTACCGGCCAAGATCGTCTACCAACTACTGGAGCCCATCGACATCGCAGCCCGGTTCGGCGAGGACCCCGACGTCGACGAGGTCGACGCATACGTGCGCTCGGTGATGCAGGCCGCCTTGGATGGGCTGGGGCGCGCGCGCCGCTTCCCCATCTTGGGGTGATCGCCGAAACGCGGGCGCGGTGGCAGCATGGGTATGTGACTACAACATCGCCGGCCTGGGATGTGGTGTCCGTTGACAAGCCGGACGACGTCAACGTCGTGATCGGCCAGGCACACTTCATCAAGACGGTCGAAGACCTATACGAGGCCCTGGTCGGGGTGAGCCCATCACTGCGGTTCGGGCTGGCCTTTTGTGAGGCTTCCGGGCCCCGACTGGTTCGCCGCACCGGCAACGACACGGAGTTGGTCGAACTCGCGACTCGCACGGCGCTGGCCATCGCAGCCGGGCACAGTTTCGTGATTTTCCTGCGCGACGGGTTTCCCGTCAACGTCCTCAACCCGGTGAAGGCGGTGCCCGAAGTCTGCGGAATATACTGCGCCACAGCCAATCCGGTCGATGTCGTCATCGCGGTGACTCCGCGTGGTCGCGGCATCATGGGCGTGATCGACGGACAGACACCCCTCGGGGTGGAAACCGAACGCGACGTCGCCGAGCGGCACGATCTTCTGCGCGCCATCGGTTACAAGCTCTGAGGCGGAACTCAGCGCTTGCTGTAGAGCGCTTCGATCTCGTTGGCGAACCGTGCCGCCACCACGTTGCGCTTGACCTTGAGGGTCGGGGTCAACTCGCCGGTGAGCACGGTGAAGTCGACCGGCACGATGCGGAACTTGCGGATCGATTCGGCATGCGACACCGCTTGGTTGGCCTGCTTGACTGCCTGATCGATCTCGCCAACGAGGTCGGGATCGCCGATCAGGTCCGCGACGGAAGCGGTGGCCTCCTTGCCGTGGTGCTGTTTCCACACGTCGAAGCCTTCGGGCTCGATCGCGATGAGGGCGGCGATAAAGGGTTTGTCGTCCCCGACCACCATCGCCTGGCTGATCAGCGGGTGAGCCCGCAACTGATCTTCCAGCACGGCCGGAGCGACGTTCTTGCCGCCCGCGGTCACGATGATTTCCTTCTTGCGGCCGATGATCGACAAGAAGCCATCGTCGTCTGCCGACCCGAGGTCGCCGGTGTGGAACCACCCGTTGACGATCGCCTCTTGTGTGGCGGTGTCGTTATGCCAATAACCGTTGAACACCACACCGCCGCGCAGCAGCACCTCGCCGTCGTTGGCAATCGCCATGCTGTTGCCCGGCAACAACTTTCCCACCGTGCCGACCCGCTCCTCGCCGAGGCGGTTGACGGTGATCGCGGAGCTCGTCTCGGTCAGGCCGTAGCCTTCGTAGACCGTCAGCCCGACGCCACGGTAGAAGTGACACAACCGCTTGCCCAGCGGGGCTCCCCCGGAGACCGCCGCATGGCAATCACCGCCCAGCGCAGCGCGGAGTTTACGGTATACCAGCCCGTCGAACAGGGCATGTCGGACTTGCAGCAGCCGACCAGGGCCTCCGGCGTCCAGAGCCGTGCTCCACTCGATGGCCGTGCGAGCGGCGAGTGCGAAAATCGGGCCCCGGTGGCTATCCTGGGCGCTCAACTCGGCGGTGTTGTATACCTTTTCGAACACTCGGGGCACCGATACCACCACCGTGGGCTTGAAGACAGCAAACGTTGGCACCAGGTTCTTGATGTCGCTGGTGTAGCCGATGGTGACCTTGTTGGCGAACGCAGACATCGACAGCGAGCGCGCCAGCACGTGGGCCAGCGGCAGGAAGACCAGCAGCCGTTCCCCCTTGCGCAGCAGCGTTGGGAAGCACTCCGCAGCGCCGCGCGTCTCGTAGAGCAGATTGGAGTGCGTCAGTTGGCAGCCCTTCGGGCGACCGGTGGTGCCCGAGGTGTAGATCAGCGTGGCCGGATCGGTGGCCCGCAACCCCGCAAGCCGCTCGTCGAGTTGACCGACGTCCACCGATTTGCCGGCCTCGGCCAGCTCATCGAGCGCCGCCGGGCCGGCCGAGTCGAGCTGCAGGATCCTGCGCAGACTCGGCAGTTCGTCCCTGAGTTCCTTGACCAGCTGGCCGTGCGCGTCGGTCTCGGTGATCACCAGCACCGCGCCGGAGTCCTCCAGCACCCAGCGCACCTGCTCCGCCGACGAGGTGTCGTAGATCGGGACGGTCAGCGCGCCGACCGAGAGAATCGCGTAGTCGAGAATCACCCATTCGTAGCGAGTGGCCGACAGGATCGCCACCCGATCGCCGGCCTGCACCCCCTCGGCGATCAGGCCGAGCGCGCTTGCACGGATCTGCCGGGCGGCCTGCGCGCAGGTCACATCGGTCCACACGCCGTCGACGAGGCGCTGAAATATCACATGATCGGGGTCATCGCGTTCGTGTGAATACACGCTGCTGACGATGTTGTCGTGCTCTTCGACCTTGAAGCTTGCCGGGACGCTGAATTCACGCATGATCTGGAGCTAACCCACTCAAGCGTCGACTTCCTAGTGGCCAAAGGTCCCAGCATCAACAGGCCATTGGCGCCCGATCACACCGCGACCGACCATGCCGACGTGGCGATCAGGTCACCGCGCTCCAGCCCGGCGGCGCGATGCTCGTGCACCTGGGCGTACTCCTGCGTCGTCACCATGTCGATGAACGCCTGCGGGGTCGGGTATTCGACGATGAGAATTGCGTCCCACCAAGGGCGTTCCCCGTCGCCGATGATGACCGCCGGTGCCGTGCCGGCGTAGCGGACGGTGGCGCCGACGCGCTCGAGGTGGGGCGCGACCTCCCGCCCGTACCGCAGGTAGGACTCGAGGCCACCCTGCGTCTTGAACTTCAGCAGGTTGACCATCAGCACCGGCGCGTCGGCGGGGCGCGCGGTCAGCGCCGCGAACTGCTCGGGGGTGGTCTCGATCGCCGTGCTCATGTGAATCTCCTTGCTTTAGTGGGTTTCTGAGCAAATTTGCCGACCCGCTCACGCAAGAACGGGACGACGAACCCGGCAACCCGGTCGGGTTGCTCGAGCCACGCCCAGTGACCGACACCGGGCAAGATTTCAACTCGGGCGCGCGGGAACACGCGGAGTTGGCGTTCGGCCTGCTCGACCGGGATGTAAACGTCTGCGGCGCCGAACACCACCAGCGTGTCCGGATCGAGTTCCCGCAGTGGTTCGACGAGCGCGTCCATGTCTTCTTGGCGGGTGGATCGGTAGAGCCGCAGCACGGCGCTCTTGGTCCCAGCCGGGACAAGGTGTCCGGCAATGCGATTCACCCATTCCTCGGGGAGCCCGGGGTTGTCGTGCCGGAGCACGAAGCGCCCAACGCGACGCGTGCTGGTGCGCATCAACAACTCGCCGGCGAGCGGCGTGCGCCAGACCCGGGCCAGCCGGTGCCACTTGTAGTCGAGGAGCACGCCGGTATTGATCAGCGTGACGCTGGCGACCTTGTCGGGATTCGCCGCGGCCCAAGTCAGTCCGAATGGTCCGCCGAAGTCGTGGGCGACCAGGTGCACCCTGGTAATGCCGAGTTGGTCGATCACCCCGCTGAGGTGCGCGGCGTACCCGGCCAACGTGTAGTCCTGATCCGCGCGCATGTCGGCTCCGCCGAAGCCCGGCATATCCGGGGCGACCACGGTGGCGAACTCGGCGATTGGCGCCATCAGCGGCGCCCAGTCGCCTCCGGCGTCAGGGTTGCCGTGGACGAAAACCACGGCCTCGCCGGTCGTGGACGCCCCGCCGATCAACACCGGCGAACGAACGCCGTTTACCACAACGTGTCGCGTCTCGAATCCGGTCATCGCTGCATCTCCTTCACCTCGGCGTCCATTCGCTGCCGGTATGCAACACGGGCGCCCATGTCGGCGTGGCTCATGACCGTGTCGGCCTTCAGAATCCGCTTGACCCTGTCGGCCACGGCGGGTGGGGTGCCGGTGACCAAGCGCGCGATCGGCCCGAGTTCGCGAGGGACGAACACCTCCTCGCGGCCGCTTCTCAAGGCGTCGACGATTGCATCGCCGACCGCTTCGGGGCCGACGACCCTTGTGCCGCGGGGCTTTTCGAAGCCGCTGATCATGTCGGTGCGGATCAGCCCGGGCATCACAATGGTGGTGCGGACCCCGGTGCCGCGGGTTTCGGCGCGAATGGCCCTGGTGAATCCGACGACGGCGTGCTTGGTGGCCGCGTAGGTGGCCCCACCGGCAGTGGCGATCTGCCCCGCCGACGACGCCAAATTCACGATGTGGCCGTGATTGCGGGGGATAAACCGGCGCAGCGCCAGCCGCGTTCCGGTGAGCACGCCGCCGAGGTTGATGTCCACCGTCCGTTGAGTGTCGCGGGGATCCTCGTCGACGAACTGGCCGATCGGGGCGACGCCGGCGTTGTTGATCAATGCGTCAAGTGGTCCGATGCATTCTTCGGCCTCAGTGAGGAAGGCAGCGAAACGGTCCGGGTCGCGGACGTCCAGCTGCAAGCCGATTGCCCGCTCACCGAGCTCGCCGGCAACCGAGGCGACCGTCGCAGCCTCAATGTCGCCGATGACCACGGACATCCCCGCACGCAGGCAGGCTTGGGCGGTGGCACGGCCGATGCCGCGGGCGCCACCGGTGATCGCGACACGCTGGATGGACATTGGATTCTCCTTGGTTGTGTAGCGCCGGTTGTGGCGCCGAGTTGTTAATGCTCCCGCAGTCGATCCTCGGGAGGGCTGTGGCTCTTCATTCCGCCAACTCCCACGATGCGCCGCCAACCACTCAAGGGTCTTGACAATTCAAGACAACCTTTTGACAGCGGAGGACACCCGAAAAGCTACGTTTGGCCCTTGACATGCCACCGCTGGCCGCTGAGGGTCAACCACATGTCCGTCGTGCGCGGGACCGGGATGTCGGGCTACCTCAATCTGGTCGCCGAACTGGGCGGTAACCCGGACAGCCTGCTGCGCGTCGCGCACATCCGGCGCCGAGACGTCGGCAACCACGACGCGTTCATCCCGTTGCGCGCGGCGATACAGGCGATCGAGTCGGCCGCCGAGGCCACGGCGACACCGGACTTCGGGCGACGGCTGGCACAGCGGCAAGGCATCGAGATTCTTGGGCCGGTCGGCGTGGCCGCTCGCACCGCCGCGACTGTGGCCGATGCATTGGCGATCTTCGGCACGTACATGGCGGCTTACAGCCCGGTGATCGCTATCCGCGTCGTGCCGCTGGCCGACCCGCTGCGGTCGTTCCTGACGATCGAGTTCCTGTTGGACGACGCGCCGCCGCACCCGCAGACCACGGAACTATCGCTAGGTGTTTCGCTGCGGGTTCTGCGCTTCCTGATGGGAGCGGAGTATGCGCCTATAGCGGTGCATCTGCCGCACGACCCGCTCACGCCCAAAGCCGACTATGTGCGGTATTTCGGATGCACACCTCAGTTCGCAGCGCGCACAGCGGGTTTCACCGTGCGCGCGGCAGACCTGAGCCGCCCTTTGCACCGCGACGACGTCGCCCATCGGGCTGTCGTCGATTATCTGAACGGCATCGCCCCTCACGATGCCGGCATCGTCGAATCGGTGCGGACTATCGTCCGTCAGCTGCTTCCCACCGGAGCGGCCACACTCGACGTAGTCGCCGATCAGTTCAACCTCCATCCAAAAACATTGCAACGCAGGCTCGCCGAGGACGAGACCACGTTCGCCGCTCTGGTCGATCAGGTCCGCAAGGACGCCGCCGATCGCTACCTGCGCAATACCGGCATCACCCTGACGCACCTCGCGCGTGAGCTGGGCTACGCCGAGCAGAGCGTGCTGACCCGCTCGTGCAAACGCTGGTTCGGCTCGGGGCCGGCCGCGTACCGCAACCGAACGCGCATGCCGGCAACGGAACGGGTTTGACGGCACTACTCATAGACCGACCGCACGCTCCAAATCCTTCAGCGACGTTTCTAAATGCCCGAGCACCCGCTGCAGGTGCGGCACGCTGCGGCGGCATCCGACGAGACCAAAGTCGAGACTGTCGGCGCTGCTGGTCAGTGTGATGTTGAGGGCTTGTCCGTTAAGCGCGATCGACATCGGGTAGCTGCCGTCGAGCCGGGCCCCATTGCAGTACAAGGGCTCCCGCGCGCCCGGCACATTCGAGATGCAGACGTTGAATGGCGGCGGGGCCGCCTTGGCGAGGCCGGGCAGGCTATTGACGACGGCCGGGCTCAGCAGCAGCATCGACAACGCCATCGCCTGCGCGCGGGGCAGCTGCGACATCACCTTCTTGCTCGCGCGCATCGAGGCGTGGATCTCCCGCAGACGCTGCGCGGGATCGTCGAGGTGGGTGGCCAGGTTGCACAACACCGCCCCGACCATGTTGCCGCCCACGGAGTCGCCGTCGTTGCGCAAACTCACCGGGACCATCGCGACCAGCGGCGTGTCCGGAAGCGCGTCGTATTCGTCGAGATACGCGCGCAGCGCCCCGGAGCACATCGCGAGCACCACGTCGTTGACGCTCATCCCGGCCGCGCTCTTGACGCCCTTGATCCGGTCCAGCGGCCACGACTGCGCAGCGCACCGCCGCGCTCCCCCAATCGGAACGTTCAACATGGTGCGCGGCGCCCGGAGCGGCAGCGTCATTTGCTGTTCCCAAAGCGCGGCCCGCGCCAGTCGGAGCATCGACGGGGCCGATCCCGCAACGGATCCGAGCAACCCGGTCATGTTTTGCAGCCACGTGCGGCGATGCCGACCGGGGACCTCGACCGTCGGCGCCGGTGACCAGGGCGCGCGGAAGTTCGTGTCGCCGGGGTCGGTCGTCAGCGACCGCTGCAACAGCGTCAGTCCCGAAATCCCGTCGACCAGCGCGTGGTGCATCTTCGTGTAAACCGCGAAGCGCCCGTCGTTCAGGCCTTCGATCACGTGTGTTTCCCATAGCGGACGGTGGCGATCCAGAAGGTTGCCGTGCAGACGTGAGGTCAGCTCCAACAGCTCGCGGACCCGTCCCGGTCCCGGCAGGGCGGATCGCCGCACGTGGTAGCCGAGGTCGACATCGTCGCCCGACGACCACCCGACGTTGGTGAGCGCACCGTGAAAAGCCATGGGACGCTTGCGAAATATCGGTGCCACGTTGTCGCATTGCAACATTGCCGCATGGGTGTCGCGTACGAAACTGGGTCCCGCGTCGGCGGGCGGGGTGAAGAGCTGCAGCGCGCCGACGTGCAGCGGGTGCTCGCGCGTCTCGGCTGACAAGAACAACGAGTCGAGAGGTGCCATCAGTTCCATGGTGTGGTCCTTGTTAATTCCGGGGGCAGTCACGCAGTCAGAGCGGGCTCGAGTGCGTCCGACGGCGACGGGTTTGCGAAGCACAGGTTGTCGTCGTCGACCGGACCCTCGCGCAGTGTCTTGTAGTCGGCGCGGTAGTCCATGCAGGTCCGCCACGGGCCCTCGACGCCCTGGCGGGGGAACTGGTCAGCGGCTCGCTTGACGTAGTTGGCGGTGACTTCCAGCAATGGCTTGGTCGGCATGGACCCGGGAAGCCGCGGATAGCAGACGGTGTGGCCATGAGCGTCCATGTGGGCCAACAGCCGGCAGAAGTGCTCGCACACCAGCCCTACCTTCAGCGTCCAGGACGAGTTCGTATAGCCAACCATGTAAGCGAAGTTGGGGACGTCGTTGAGCAGGAAGCCCTTGAACGCCACCTTCTCCGCCACGTTGACGGGCACGCCGTCCACCGAGAAGCTGATGCCGCCGAACGCCAGCAGGTTCAGGCCGGTGGCGGTGACGACGATGTCGGCGTCCAGTTCGAGGCCGGATTGCAGCCGGATTCCCGTCTCGGTGAAGGTGTCGATGCGGTCGGTGACCACCGAGGCGCGGCCCTCGCGGATGGCCTTGAACATGTCGGCGTCCGGCACCGCGCACAGCCGCTGGTCCCACGGGTCGTAGGCGGGCCTGAAGTGCTCGTCGACCGGATATCCCTTCGGCAGTTGCCTGGCGTTGAGGTGGCGGATCAGACGCCGGGCCGCGCGCGGGTATTGCTGGCAGAGCCGCCAGACCAGCCGTTGCTTGGCGACGTTCTTCCGCCGGGTGATGGCGTAGGCGCGGTCGCGGCCGACCAGCTTGGGCAGGGTGTTGGCGATGCGGTCCTCAGACGGCACCGGCACGATGTAGGTCGGCGAGCGTTGCAGCATGGTCACGTGTCCGGCGGTCTCGGCCATGGCGGGCACCAGCGTGACCGCGGTCGCGCCGCTGCCGATGATCACGACCCGTTTGTCGCGGTAGTCCAAGTCCGCGGGCCAGTGCTGTGGGTGCACGACCTCGCCGGTAAACCGTTCCCGCCCGGGGAATTCCGGGGTGAAGCCCTCGTCGTAGCGGTAGTAGCCGCTGGCGCAGAAGAACCACCCGCAGGTCATGGTCAGGCGTTCGCCGGTGTCTGTGCGCTCGATCTCCACCAGCCAGTGCGCATCCTCGGTGGACCAGGCCGCGCTGATCACCTTGTGGCGGAAGCGGATCGACCGGCGAATTCCGTTCTCCGCCACGGTCTCGCGCAAGTACGCCATGATCGAGCCCGCGCTGGCGATCGCCTTCTCGTTCTCCCAAGCCTTGAACTCGTAGCTGAACGTGTGCAGGTCGGAGTCCGACCGGATCCCCGGGTACCGGAACAGGTCCCACGTTCCGCCGATCTCGTCGCGGGCCTCCAGGATTGCGAACGTCCTGCCCGGCTGCATCGTCTGTAGGTAGCGGGCGGCGCCGATGCCCGAGATGCCGGCGCCAATGATCAACACGTCGGCGTGTTCGATGTTGCTGGAGTTCATGGCTGTTCCTTGACTCTGCTGTCGGGGGCGGTGGCTTACCGCTGCACCCACTGTGCGGCAGCACCGGCGTCTGAGTATTGACAGCAGAGGACAGCTTTTTGACATTTGCGGACAACCGGCGTGACGGAACCATTCGCCATTGTGCCCGCGTCACAGCGACAGAACTGCAACCCCGCCATGCGTTGTCGCTCAGAGGCGGGCAAAAAGGCACAGCCACTCCGCGCCGGGACTGGTGGGGCGCATGTGACCGCGCCGCCACGCGCGCCGCTACAACAGATCGGTGATGGTCTTCAGGCCCGCTTCGTACAGGACGCCGGGCAGCATGCCCCCGTCGTGCTCGATGGTGGTGCCGTTGACGAAGTCGGCCTCCCCGCCGGCAAGGAATACGCAGACCCTGCCCACCTCCGCGGGCTCGCCCGCACGCCGCAGCGGGACCGCCGCGAAATACTTTGCGCCGGTCGGGTCGTCTTTGGGTAGCACGAACGACCGGAAGTTCTCGGTCATCGTCGGTCCCAGTGCGATGCAGTTGACCCGCACCCTGGGTCCCCACTCCTCGGCCAGCGAGCGGGTGAGATGGTTGAGCCCGCTCTTGGCCGCGCCATAGGAAACCAACGTCGGTGATCCCGCCGGATGCCCGGCACCGCTGGAGATATTGATGATGCAGCCGACGCCGTCCTGGGTGCGCATCTGCCGGTAGGCGCGGACGGCGAACCAGAGCGGGCTGATCAGGTTCATCTGCACCGCGAACGCATGAAACAGTGCCGTCCGCTCGTACTCGTCGTCGCTCGCCGGTGCCCCCTGAATGCGTTGCACCAGTTCGGGAATGCTGTCGACGTGCGGCGCCGGCACGGTGCCGCCGGCGTTGTTCACCAGGATGTCGATCCGGCCGTGCTCGGCGACGACGTCGGCGACGAAGGAGTCGATCGCGCGGTAGTCCCCTTGGTCGCAGACCTTTTGAGAGGCCCGGGCCGCCCAGTCGGGTTCGACACCGGGAATGGTGTCCAGCGGCGAACGCGAACAGCCGACGACGGTGGCACCGGCGCGGAGCAGTTCGTGTGCGATGCCGACGCCCACCCCGCGGCTGGTTCCGGTGACGATCGCAACTTTGCCGTCGAGAGCGCTCATGACAGGCCTTCCTACTCGAAGCCGACGTTGACAGTCACTGTCAGCGGGTCATACTGTGCCAGTCCGGTCGTTGGCGTGTAAAGGCATGCAAATTCGGAGGTCAGCAGATGAGTAGTCCGTCCAAGCTTCGTGTCATCCAGTGGGCGACCGGAGGAGTCGGCAAGGCGGCCATCGCGTGCGTCCAGAATCATCCGCAGTTGGAACTGGCCGGCTGCTGGGTGCACAGCGCCGACAAGAACGGCGTCGACGTCGGTCGGATCCTCGGAACCCAGGACCTCGGTGTCACCGCCACCTCCAGCATCGATGACATCCTGGCGCTGGACGCCGACTGCGTCATGTACAGCCCCCTGGTGCCCAACGACGATGAGGTCATCGCGATCCTGCGATCCGGCAAGAACGTCGTCACCCCCGTCGGCTGGGTATACCCCGACCCCGGCAACGCGCGCCACCAGGCCGTCGCCGACGCCGCGGTCCAAGGCGGGGTGACCCTGCACGGTTCGGGGATCCATCCCGGGGGCATCACGGAACGATTCCCGCTCATGCTGTCCTCGCTCTCCTCGGCCGTCACGCATATTCGCGCCGAGGAATTCTCCGACATCCGCACCTACAACGCCCCGGACGTCGTGCGCCACATCATGGGCTTCGGCGGTACTCCCGAGGAGGCCATGCAAGGGCCCATGGCCAGCCTGCTGGAGGCGGGGTTCAAGCAGTCGGTACGAATGATCGCTGAGCACATGGGATTTCGCATCGAGCCCAACATCAGGACCATCCAGGATGTCGCCGTGGCGACCGCCGACATCGACTATGCCCCGTTCCCGATCACCACGGGAACGGTGGCCGCGCGACGGTTCCGCTGGCAGGCACTCGTGGACGGCGAACCGGTCATCACGGCGGCGGTCAACTGGTTGATGGGTGAGGAAAACCTGGAACCGGCGTGGAATTTCGGTGGGCGGGGCGAACGCTTCGAGGTCGAGATCACCGGGGATCCGACCGTGAGCCTCACCTTCAAGGGCCTGCAACCCGAGACGATCGCCGAAGGGCTGGTGAAGAATCCGGGCGTGGTGGCCACGGCCAACCACTGCGTCAACGCCATCCCTGACGTCTGCGCCGCCGAACCCGGCATCAAGACCTACCTCGACCTGCCACTGTTCGCGGGCCGCCCGGCTCCCGGCCTCGCGGCGTCATGACCAGCGCACTCGGCGACGTCTCGTTTTGTCATCTCGTCGTCGGCGTGACGGACATGGACCGCGCTTTGGCGTTCTACCGCGACCTGCTCGGCATGGAGGTCGTGTTCGAAACCCTCATCTCCGGTGAGCCTTTCGACGCGGCCCTGCACGCGACCCGTAAACAGGAGGGGCGGGTGGTGGGCGGCCTGCTGGGCGGGCTGATGGTCGAGTTGCTGTCACTGGGCGCGAATCCTCCGGACCAGAAGCCCGCGCGTCGCGGCATTACCGGAATCCACAACGTGTCCCTGTCGGTGAGCGATCTCGATGACACCCACCGCCGGATCACCGCGGCCGGCTTCCCGCCCGATCAAGATCCCTTCGAAATCGGCGGGGTGCGAATGTTTTTCGTCAAAGATCCCGACGGAACCGCCGTCGAGTTCATCGAACTGCCCGACGGTGCGCGCAGCACCTACGAGATGCACCGCGGGGTGCCGCTACTGATGGGGCCGGTCAGATGACCTACAGCCACCCCTCTTCCATGCGCGGTCAGGTCGCGATCGTCACCGGCGCCGCCCAAGGCGTGGGCCAGGGCACCGCCGCCGCGCTGCTGGAACGCGGCGCGGCGGTGCTGTTGGTCGACATCCAGGATGAGTTGCTGGGCAAGACAACCGCCGAGCTGTCGTCGCTGGGCCGCGTCGAGAAGCTGACCGCCGACCTGCGTGACCCGGGCAGCGCCCAACGGATCGTGACGGCCGCGGTCGACGCCTTCGGTACGGTGCACGGCCTGGTCAACAACGCGATCGCCACCAACGAGCCCAAGGCATTCGTCGACATCACCAGCGAGGACTTCGCGCTCGGCCACGACGTGGGCCCGCGGGCGACGTTCCTGCTCATGCAGGCCGTCCACCCCGTGATGGTCGAGGCGGGTGGCGGGTCGATCGTCAACCTCGGCTCGGGGACGGGCACCGGCGGCGAACCCAGGTGGGGCGGCTACGCCGCCGCCAAGGAGGCCATCCGCGGACTGTCGAAGGTCGCCGCTTTGGAGTGGGGGCGCGACAACATCCGCGTCAATGTCATCTGCCCGTTTGCCGAGTCGGACGGTGTCAAGCTCTGGAAAGAGTTCGCGCCCAAAGACTATGCGAAGGCGGTGGGACGCGTTCCGATGAAGCGCATCGGCGATGTCCGCACCGACGTGGGTGCGCTGGTGGCGTTCCTGCTCGGCACCGACGCGACGTTCATCACCGGGCAGACCATTCACGTCGACGGCGGGATCGGCTGCTTCCGGTGACCTTTCCCACCAGGCCAGAGTCGCTGCGCGATCGGCAGCGCGCACAGATCCGGGCCGACATCAGACGCGCCGCGTTCCGGCTGTTCATCGAACGCGGATACGACGCCGTGACAACGGAGGAGATCGCTGCCGCCGCGGGCGTTTCGCCGCGTACTTTCTTCCGGCACGTGCCGACGAAAGAGGAGCTGTTGCTCGCACCCGTTCGCCATGGCGGCGCCGCGATCGTCAACCTGCTCGAGCAGCGGCCCGCCAACGAGTCGCCGGATGTCGCGCTGATCAACGCCATCGTCACGCGGACCCGATCGTTCGAGCAGGCCGACACCGACGAGTGGCGAGAAGCGCTGCTGGTTGCCCCCGATCTCCTGCGTAAGGTCACCGTGCACACGCCCGCCGACAAGGAGCGGGCGGCCAAGCTGATCGCCGAGCGAATGGGCGTGAACCCCGACGTCGACATCCGTCCCGGCCTGCTGGTTCAACTCGCCTTCGCGGCAGCGGATTTCGGTTTCCAGCAATGGGTGCGCCAGTCCGGTCGCCCGTGGCCGCTGGATCGCTACGTCATCGAGGCCCTGGAAGCGGTCAAGAGCACGCACTGGAAACGGAAGCGCACCTGATCAACCCAGCAACGCCTCGGGGTTGGCGATCCGAATCGGGGACCCGTCCAGCCAGGCGACCACCGCCTCCACGGTGTCGGCGTAGAACGCGCTGAGCATTTCGCGGGTGACGTACCCCAGGTGGGGAGACAGGGTCACATTCGGGAGCACCCGCAACGGGTGCTCGAGCGGCAGCGGTTCGACGTCGTAGACGTCGAGCCCCGCGCCGGCGATGCGCCCGGCTCTGAGGGCGGTGATCATGGCGGCCTCGTCGACGATCGGGCCCCGCGACGTGTTGATCAGGTACGCGTGCGGCCGCATCAGGGCGAGCTCGGTTTCGCCGACCAGACCGCGTGTGCGTTCCGACAGGACCACATGGATGGAGACCACGTCGGACTCCTCGAACAGTGTCGCCTTCTCGACCCGGCGCGCGCCGACCGCGGCCGCGGTGTCCGCGGTGAGATTTTGGCTCCACGCAAGGACTTCCATGCCGAAGGCTTTCGCGTATTCGGCCATGCGCTTGCCCACCCGCCCGAGACCGAGCAGCCCGAGCGTCTTGCCGGACAGCGTGAGGCCCGTCGTCGTCTGCCAGGCGCCGTCTCGCATGCGTCGGTGTTCTTCGGCCAGGTTGCGTACCGTGGCGATCAGCAGTCCCCAGGCGAATTCGGGAGTGGCGTCGTGCACCGAGCGGAAGCGCGGATGGGCGAAGTCGGTGTGGGCGACGAGGATGCCCCGTTCCGTGGCCGCGGCCATGTCCAGGTTGGGCAGGCTTCTGCCCACGATGGTGATCAGCTTCAGGTTCGGCAGCCGTTCGAGCAGCGTCCGCGGCAGCGCCATCCGCTCACGCAGGGTGCAGATCACGTCGAATGCCCGCAGTGCCTCCGCAGCTTCTTCCTCGGTGAGGTGCCGGTCGAAAACGGTTATGCGGGAACGCGTTTGCACCGGCGACCAGTCGGCAAGGCGCAGGGCCACGCCGGCGTAGTCGTCGAGTATCGCCACCTGGGGCATTGGGTCGGCCATAGGCCCATTGAACCCTAAGCGGGCGGTTGGTCGATCAACGCGGCGCGGGCCAGCGTCTCCTCCGCCATCTTGACGTGCGCGGCGTCGACCAGGACGCCGTTCACCCCCACGGCTCCGCGTCCCCTGGCCTCGGCTTCGCGATAGGCGGCGATATTGGTTTGGGCGCGGGCGATTTCGTCGGCGGTCGGTGCGTAGACCTGGTTCGCGATGGGAACCTGATCGGGGTGAATCGCCCATTTTCCGGTGTAGCCCAGCAGCGAGGCCCGCCGCGCGTCGCGCTCGTAACCCGACAGGTCTCGGTAATCGGGGTACGGCGCGTCGATCGCATCGATGCCGGCGATCCTCGCCGCCACGATCACCTTGTTGCGCGCGTAATGCCAGAAGTCACCGGGGTAATCGCCGAGCGGCACGAAGTTGGTGTCCACCCGCGCGCCCTGCGACAACGAGAAGTCACCCACTCCGAAGATCAGCGCGTCCAGTCGGGGGCTGGCCACCGCGATCGCTTCGGCGTTGGCCAGGCCCTCGACCTCCTCGATGAGCACTTCCAGCCGAATGTGCCTATCGAGTCCTAGCTTTGACTCGAGCTGGGTGAGTAACACGTCCACCCACCAGACGTCGCGGGCCCGGCGGGCCTTCGGGATGATGACCGTGTCCAGGTTCTCGCCGGCGTTGGTCACCACCTCGATGAGATCGTCGTGGCACCATCGGGTGTCCAGGCCGTTGATCCGGACCGCACGCGCGGTGCGCCCCCAGTCGAGGTCGTTCAGCGCGCTGATCGCCTTGGCCCGGGACTCCTCCTTGAACGCCGCGGGCACCGCGTCCTCGAGGTCGAGGAACACCAGGTCGGCGCCACAGCTGGCGGCCTTGTCGAACATGTTGTCGTTGCTCGCGGGCACTGCAAGCTCAGAGCGCCGAAGAAGTTGTGTCATCGATGAATTCCTTCTGTCACAGAACGCCACGTGCGCGCAGGCCGTCGATCTCTGCTGCGGTCATACCAAGCAAGTCGCCGTAGACCTCGCCGTTGTGCTCGCCCAGGCGGGGTCCCAGGTGTGCGACAGTGCCGGATGTCGACGAGAACCGCGGGACGGGCGCCTGCACCGTCATCGACCCGAGTTGTTGATCCTCGACCGGGACGAACACCTCCCGGTGCGCGAGCTGCTCGTCGGCTACCAGGTCACGAATGTCATAGACCGGAGCCGCGGCCACCTCGTGCGCATCGAGGACCGTCATCGCCTCCGAAAGTGTTTTGCTGGCAACCCAATCGGCGACCAGCGTGTCGACCTCGCGGGCTCGCGTCAGGCGCCGTTGCGGGTCGGTGAAGTCGGCGTCCTGCAACAGGTCTTCGCGGCCGATGGCGCGGAACACCCGCAGCGCCAACGCCGGTGAGCTGCCGGACATGGCCAGCCACCGGCCGTCCGCGGTGCGATAAGTGTTGCGAGGGGCGGAGATGTCCCACCGGTTGCCGGAGCGCTCGGGCACCAGCCCCAACTGGTCGTAGCCCAGCAAGGACTGCTCCAGCAACCGGGCCAGCGGGTCGATCAGGTTGACGTCTATCAGCTGCCCCGGACCGCCGTGCACGTCACGGTGATACAGCGCCATCAGCACCGCATAGGCGGCGTTCAACGACGCGACGCCGTCGGCCAGCATGAAGGGCGGCAGTGTGGGTGGTCCGCCGGCCTGGCCGGTGACGTGCGCGAAACCGCTCATCGCCTCGCCGAGCGTGCCGAAACCCGGTCGCTCGCTTTTGGGTCCGGTCAACCCGTAGCCGGTGATGTGCAGCATCACCAGGCGGTCGTTCACCGCGCGCAGGCTCTCGTAGTCCAGGCCCCACTTGCGCAGCGTCTGCGGCCGGGTGTTGAAGATGGCGACGTCGGCGTGCTCCACCAGCCGGCGCACCAGCTGCTGCCCCTCGGCGCAGCGCAGGTCCAGCGTGATGGATCGCTTGTTGCGCGAGATCGACTTCCACATCAAGCCGGTCCCATCGCGTTGATTGCCCCAACCCCGGATCGGGTCGCCATGCGTCGGCTCTTCGACTTTGATCACGTCGGCGCCGAACTCGCCGAGGTAGGTCGCCACCAGCGGGGCCGCGGCCAGGGTGGCGAGGTCGAGCACCCGTAGGCCGTCAAGCATTGGCCGGCACGCGCAAGTTCGACGGGCGTTCCAGGCCGAGGTGTCCGCGCAGCGTGGACGACTCGTATTCCGTCCGGAACAGGCCGCGTCGCTGCAATTCCGGAACGACCATACGCACCACGTCTTCGAAGGCGCCGGGCAAATGCGTTGCCGCCAATACGAATCCGTCGCAGGCCTCGGTTTGGAACCATTCGGCCATCTGGTCGGCGACCTGTTCACCGGTGCCGACGAAGCGGGGTCCCTGCAGGAGGGTGGCGCGGTGGTTGGCCAGGTCGCGCAGTGTGACTGGGCGGCCTCCGCCCTGGAAAGAAATGTGGGTGCGCAGGTTTTGCACCAGTCCGCGGATACCGGACACCGAGGCGAGGACTTCGTCAGTCACCGGATCGTCGAGATCATGTTGCGCGAAGTCGTAATTCATCAGCTCCGATAGGAGCGTCAGCGAAGCCATCGGATGGACCAGATCGTTGAGAAACATGGCTTCGCGCTCCTTGGCGTGGGCTTCGGACTCGCCCACCACAGCGTAGGCCATGGGACAGATGCGAACGGCGGCGGGATCGCGGCCGGCGTCATCGATGCGGGCTTTCTGATCCGCGTAGTGACTGCGCGCGACGTCGATGCCCGGATCGCCGGTGAAGATCAATTCGGCCCACCGCGAAGCGAATTCGCGGCCGCGGCCCGACGATCCGGCCTGGATGATCACGGGCCGGCCCTGGGGCGTGCGCGGCACGGTCAGCGGTCCACGCGCGGAGAAGTACGGGCCGACGTGTCCGAGCTCGTGCACCTTGCCCGGGTCGGCGTAGCGGCCGGCAACCCGGTCATGCAACACGGCGTCGTCCTCCCACGTGTCCCACAGCCCTGTGACCACGTCCATGAATTCGTCGGCGCGGTCGTAGCGTTCGTCGTGCCCTAGGTGGGCATCGACGCCAAAGTTCTGCGCCTCGCTGTCGTTGACCGAGGTGACCACGTTCCAGGCCGCACGGCCGCCCGATAGATGATCCAGCGTGGCAAAGGTTCTCGCGACGTGGAACGGCGCGTAGTAGGTGGTCGAGTAGGTCGCGCCCAGCCCGATTTTCGAGGTGGCCTCGGCCAGCACTCCGAGCACCACGCCGAGGTCGAGCTTGACCGGACGGGCGCCGTAGGTCACCGCATCGGACACGGAGGCCCCGTAGACGCCCGGCATCGCGAGCCGGTCGTCGAAGAACATCAGGTCGAAACAGCCTTCTTCCAGCTGCCGTCCGATCTTGGCGTAGTAGGCGGCGTCGAGATACCGGTGTTCTGTCGCGGGGTGCCGCCACGAGCCCGCGTACACCGAAGTGCTGCCCGCCTGCATGAATGCCACCAGCGCCATCTTGTCGATCCGCATACTTGGAACCTAACATCTGATATTTCAGATTTCAAATGTCAGGTTTACCGTTTGATATCCTTCCAGGATGGCAGCGATCGACATCTCCGGCACGGTGCGCGAACGCGCTGCCCGCGAACTTCGGGACCGCATCCTCACCGGCGCGCTGCCCGCCGGCTCACGCGTCGACCTGGATGCCATCACCGAGGAATTCGCGACCAGCCGGACGCCGGTGCGCGAGGCGCTGCTGGAGCTGTCGTTCGAGGGCCTGGTGCAAGTCGCCCCGCGCAGTGGCGTGACCGTGGTCGGGATCAGCCCGGACGACGTCCTGGACAGCTTCACCATCCTGGGGGTGCTGACCGGACAGGCGGCGGCGTGGGCCGCCGAGCGGATCGAGGCCGAAGAGCTTGACATGCTGCGCGGGCTCGCGGCGGACGTCGTCGCCCGATCCGGTGACGACAGCATCGGAGAGGCCAACTGGCATTTTCACCAGATGATCCACCGCGCCGCGCATTCGCCGCGGCTGCTCACTCAAATCAGGCAGGCCGCGCGCGTGGTGCCGAGCAACTTCCTCACCCTGTTTCCCGAACACGAGAAGCATTCGCTCGACGAACACCAGGAACTGCTCGACGCGCTCGGCGACAAGGACGCCGAACGGGCCCGCACGATCGCCGAGCGGCATGTCCTGGACGCCGGCCGTTCGCTGGCCGACTGGTTGCAGCAACGCCGGGACGTCTAGCGGTTATGTGAGCGCGGGCAGGACCTTGTCGGTGAGCAGCTGGACCGACTTCCACGCTTCGTCGACGGGCATGCCACCGACGAGTGGGTGCATCACGAGCGGCCCGTAGTTGTCGGCGTCGCGCACCTCCGCGATCAACTCGTCGGGAGTCACGAAGCGGTACCGACCCGACGACCTGACTTCCTCCAGCGTTTGCACGCCGGGCAAATGCATGAGGGACCGCTGCTCGGTCGACCATCCGCCGTAAGTGATTGCCTCCCAGAGGATGTGGTCACCGAGTTCCGCCCATGCCCGGTCCGGGTCCTCGTGCAGGAAGATCATCCCGCGGTTGACCGGCCCCGGCATGAGGATGAGCGGCGTCATGCCGGCGTCGGCACACAGGTCGCGATAGTAGCCGGCGATGTCGGGCAAGTGGTCGGCCAGGCTGAGCGGCAGCCGGAATCGCGCCGCCCGTCGCGCAGTGGCGCGCGCGCCGCCGCCGACGTACAGCGGTGGATGCGGCCGGGTCCAGGTGCCGGCGCAGATTCCCGCGTCGGCATCGGCACCGGACCACACCGACAGCATTCGCTCGAGCAGACTGTCCATCAGCACACCCCGCCGCGCGAAATCGACGCCCATGGCGTCATATTCGACCGTGCGGTAGCCGAGGCCGACCGTGGTGTGCAGCCGGCCCCGGCTCATGTTGTCGACGAGCGCGATGTCCTCGGCGAGCCGCACCGGATTCCAGAGCGGGCCGAGCGCACAGTCCACACTGGCGATCAGGGTCGACGTTCGGGCCAAGAACATCCCGGCCGCCATGATGGGATTGCAGCTCCAGCCGTGTCCGGTCGCGTGATGCTCGTCGACGCTGATGGAGGTGATGCCGTGCGACTCGCCCCACTGCGCCAGTTCGAGGGCGGCGGACAAGAGGCCGCTTTGCGTGCGTGGTTCGCCGTGCGGGGAGGCGAAGTTGAAGCGCAGCACCGTCAGCAACACGTCACGCCTCCCGCGGTCCCGCCATCGACTCCAGGAATGCGGGGAAGTCGGGGAAGAGCGCGCGGTCAACGATCTCGATGCGGGTACCCGAATCGTCTGTGTAGTAGGCGAATAGCCCGAGATCGGAGCCGGGCACCTCCGCCGTCATCTCGAGGGTGAAGCCGTTGGCCTCCAGCGCCCGGGCGCTCTCGGCCAGGTTGTCGCTGAAATAGCCGAGGTGGTGGACCGTGTTGCCCGGCGCGGCCGTCCACGGGCTCCCGGGGACCTCCTGCACGAGTTCGAGGTGCGGACTCTGCAGGGAGTAGACGATGGTCGAGGTCAGTTCGCGGACGCCGGTCGCGGTGCGGAAGGGCAGCGTGTAGCTCATCGGGGTGATCCACCGGTACCCGGCCAGCGCGCTCAGTCGGGCCATGGCCGCATCGAGGTCGGGCACGACGATGCCGGTGTGGTAGAAGTCCTCGGGTCGGAGCGCAATTGCCATGTCTTTCCTCGTGTCTCAGACGCAGTCCGACGCGGCGTCGACGACGAACACCGCGCCGCTGGTGTAGCTACTCTGCTCGGTGCACAGGAAGGCGATGGTCGGCGCGATCTCCTCGACGGAACCGAAGCGGCGCAAGGGGATGTGCGCCAGCTCGGCGTCCACCAACTCGGCCGAGCCGTGCATGGGCGCGGTCATCGGGGTGTCGATGGCGCCTGGCGCCACCGCGTTCACCCGGATTCCCTTGGTGGCCCATTTGACGGCGAGGTTCCTTGTGATACAGACGATCCCGGCCTTCGCCGCGCCGTACCCGGGAACCAATGGGACGGCCCGCAGCGCGGACATCGACGCCAGGTTCACCACGCTGGCGCCGCCCGCCGCGGTCGACGCCTTCAGGGCGCGGTATAGCCCGACCGTCAACCGGTACGGCCCGGTGAGGTTCAGCGCGACCGAAGCCTCGAAGCCGTCCGGCTTTGATTCATCGAGGCCGCCAGGGAAATTGGCGCCGGCGTTGTTGACCAATACGTCGAGGGCGGTGAACTTCTCGGCCAACGCGTCCACCGAATCCGGGTCGCTGATCTGTAGCTGGTGATAATCCATGTCGGACAGGTCGGCGTCGTAGTCGGCCGGCGAGGGCTTGGTACCGGTGACGGTGACGCGGGCCCCGGCATCGCGGAACAGGACCGCGGTCGCGTGCCCGATCCCGCTGGTGCCGCCGGTGATCAGAGCCGTGGTCCCGGTGAAGTCGAAGCTGACGCGCGCCGTCATGAGTTCCTCGCTATCTGGTTTCTGAGCCAGGCGCTTTCCCAGAAGTTGGTGCTGCCGGCCAGAAGTTTTTCATGGGCGTCTCGAAGCACGGCCCGCGCCCCCGCATGGTCCGACCCAACGAGATCGGCGAGGTGAATGGCCGGCAGCGGCCGGCCGGCGGCAAGGTGTTTGCGCGCCCGGCCCACCAATGCGTCGGCCCCGGCCAGCTCGACGATGTCGTCGGCGACGGCGTCGAACCCAACCGGATAGAGCTCGGTGGTCGATTCGTGGTGAAACCAGCCGGAGTAGTTCTCCCAGATGGCCCGCACATCCCAGGCCACCTTTCCATAGCCTTGGCCCACTTCGTATTCCGCAGGCAAGGTGATCTCACGCATCAGTGTCCGCACGTCCTTGCCGGCGTTCATCCCCTCGACGGTCTGATCGTGGACGTACCGGATCGCGTCGCGCAGCCGGGTCAGTTCGGCGTAGATGCGCTCGGCGCCCGCTATCGGTTCGAAATGACCGGTCACCAGGAGTTCGGGCCGCAGGTCGCGCACCCGTTCCACCGACGCGATGGCCTCACACGCGTCGCGGTATCGGTCGCCGCGCATGGTGACCAGGTTGGGAATGTGCCCAAACAGCGGACCGAAGGCGTTCCCGCACAGGCAGATTCGCTCATCCTGCAGCCACACCACCAGTGAGTCGGTGGTTTCGCCGCCGGGCACGGAAATCAGTTCCATCCGGCGGCCGCCGACGTCCAAGGTAAGGGTGTCTTCAAAATCGAGGTCGACGACGGGAACGCTCTGGCCGGCCAACCGGGTGCTACCCAGGCGCCGCTGGATGGCTTGGATCCCGCTCGCCAAGGTGTCCTTGAACGCGAAGGCGCTACGGCTGGCTCGATACGGGATGAGGCGTTCGTTGTCGTCGCGCCACAACGTCCAGTTCGCCTGTGCCACGACGGTTGTCTCCGGGTCGCGCACGCTGTCCAAACCACCGACGTGGTCGACGTGGCCCTGCGTGAAGATGATGTAGCGCACCGGCGAGGGGTCCACGGCGTCGAAGTTCGCGCGGTGCACCGGGCCCTCGAAACCCATGCCGGTGTTGACGATCACCCGGCCCTCACGGGTGGTGAGCAGGTACGAATTCGAGAGCCCCGGTGAGCACCACAGTCCGGGCGCGATCTCCTGCGCCCTCTCGGCGGCGGCGGGCCGCATGGCGTCGGCCCCGGGCCTGCCGCGGTAGACCGGTTCGAAACTCATCGCTCTGGTTGCCTTCCGGCTAGGTCTCGGCCTGGACGTCGAACTTGTCGAAGTAGAAGTCGAATCGCCCGCGCAGCTCGTCGGCCGTGATGCCGAAGTGCCGGTGCAGGTCGTAATGGATGCGGCCATGCTTGCCGCGCGGATTGCCATCCAGGTATTTCTGGAAGCGCGCCCGCACCTTCGGTGTCAGTTCGACGCCGCCACACTGGTAAAGGCGCTCGAGCACCGGCATTTCGTTGCCGTTCAGCTGGTGGAAGCTGATGTCGATGCTGCGTTCGGCCGGTAGAAGATCGCGGTCGCGCACGCATGCGGCCAATAGCCGGTACACGCGGTCGCTCCAATAGTCCAGCAGCCAGTCCGGCTCGATGCTCGTTCGGCGCAGTCGATCGGAGTAGGCCATCATCGTGAGTGCCGACTGGATCACCGCGACGGGATCCCGGTGCGTGAAAGCCACTGTCGCGTCGGGAAACGTCGCCAGGAGCGGGCCGAGCTGCTCGCAGTGCTGTGGGCTTTTCAGTACCCAGGTCCGGGGACCGCGCAGGAAGGTCAACGCCTGCAGTACTTTTCGCAGGTAGGCGTAGTGCCGGGTTTGGTTCAGGCCCAGGTAGAAGTCGCGCCAGTCCGGCACGCGCGCATGCCATTCCAGGACGTAGGCGGCCAGATCGAGGTCGAGGAGTTCGACTTCTTCCTCGATCGCCTCGGGGAATCGGTCGTGCATAGCGGCCACCGCCGGGGCGCTGACCATGAGCGCGTCGTGCTCGGATTTGGCTCTCGCGTAACGGGGGTCGACCCCGAAGATGTCGGGTCCCTGGCCGCGTGCCGGGATGGGTTCCTGGCTCTCCCAGTACGGCAAGGCCCGCCGCCGGGGATCGGCGGCGATGAGATTCACCAGATGGGTGGTGCCCGATCGCGGCATCCCGACGACGATGAACGGGTTCTCGATCGGGATGGCTTCGATTTCGGGGTACCGCTTGAGCAGCTCGGTCAGCGACAACCGGTTGCGCAGCAACCGTACGACGCGTTGCCTCAGCGACGAGCGAGTGAGCTGGCGCAGTCCCTCGTCCGCTTCGATCGCGGCGACGTGCGCGGCGAGCCGATCACCGAAGCCGTCGGTGTCGTCGAGGTCGTCTGCGCCCGCTTGCTCGATGGCCTCGGCCAGCATCCGGTCGATGTCGAAGTCGACGCGTTTGGCCTCGGTGAAGTCCAGGATCTGGCGTTGGATATCGGTCAGCTTGGGCGCGGTCAGGTCGTCGAAGTCGATGTCGTCAACGGCAGAGCCCACCGGATCCTCTTTTCGACGTGTCGTCGACGAAAAATATGACACAGACGCTAGACGTCGATCTGCCGCGGTCCCTACAGGTTCGCCAAGTCGTCGGGGACGTCGACCTTATGTTCCTGCAGCGCCTCTAGGGGCACCACCTCGAGGGTGCGCTCGTGCGTGGAGGCCAGCACCACGGGCGCCGCGCAGCCATCCTGGTGCGCCCGAAGCCAGTTCAGCGCCGTGACGCACCAGCGATCACCCGGCAGCAGGCCGGGGAACCGGTATTCGGGGACCGGTGTCAGCAAGTCATTGCCGATGGAACGCTGGTGCTCCAGGAATTCGGCGGTCATGACCGCACAAATCGTGTGCCTGCCGAGGTCCTCAGGTCCGGTCGAGCAACAGCCGTCGCGGTAGTAACCCGTAAGGGGTTCTGTGCCGCACGGTTCCAGCGGACCGCCTAACACGTTTCGATGAGGCACGGATTCAGTATCGCGCTCTCGGGGGTGAAGTTTGAAGTAACTTTGCAGTCTGCGCCGTGGCAAATTTGCGCGGCGCCAGGGTAGGCGGCGGCTATCCGGCCATCCGGTAGCCGGCCTGGGGGCGGACGCCGAGCACGCTGCCGGCCGCGGCCGCGTCGATCTCCGAGTACATGCGGGCGATGTCGAGGACCGCCGTGCCCGTCCGGACCAGCTCCTCTTGCGCGGCCGTGTGAAGCGCCAGGAAAGCGGTGGCCTCGGCGGCGAACGCGAGGGCCGCCTGCGCCGACACCTCGTCGGCCCCGGCCGGCACCAACGCGGTGGTCGACGGGGACGCGGTCACACCGGCCTGCAGACCGTGCACGGCACCCAGAACCATATCGGACCCGATGTTGGCGGCAGCCGGATCGAACGACAGTGCCTGCACGGGCCTACTCCTCAATACATCCGATGATGTCGTTGGGCGATAGTAGCAATAGACAACTGTTTGTGTCTACAAAACTGTTGCTGAGAAAGAGTTAAGTGACGCCGAGTGACGAGGCGATAACAATTCCCACGTCAAGCTGGCGCGACGCGCTGAGCAAATCCCAGGGAAATCGCCAGGAAAATTTATCGTCACATCGTGCAACGAAGAATGGCCCTCAAGCTGCCACTTCTGCTGGCAGCGGGCACCGCGCTGGCGCGAGCGCCGTGGGCCTCCGCAGAGGAACCGGGACGGTGGCCCGCCGACCGAGCCAACCGCTGGTATCAGGCGCAAGGCTTCCTCGTCGGATCGAACTACATCACCTCCAACGCCATCAACCAGCTCGAGATGTTTCAGGCCGACACCTACGATCCGCGGCGCATCGACACAGAGCTCGGCTGGGCCAGGTTCTACGGGCACAACACCGCCCGGGTATTCCTCCATGATCAGCTGTGGGCCCAGGACCAGCGCGGTTTCCAAACGCGGCTAGCGCAGTTCGTCGACATCGCCGCGCGCCATCGCATCAAACCGCTGTTCGTCTTCTTCGACTCGTGCTGGGATCCGGCGCCCAAGGCGGGCCGACAGCGCGCACCGAGGCCCGGGGTGCACAACTCAGGCTGGGTGCAGAGCCCGGGCGCCGAACGGCTCGGCGACCCCCGCTACGCCGGCGTCATGCACGACTACGTCACCGCCGTGCTTACCCAATTCCGCAGCGACGACCGGATTCTGGGTTGGGACTTGTGGAACGAACCCGACAACCCCGCGCGGCAGTATCGAAACGCCGAGCGCAGCGACAAGGATCAGTTGGTCGCCAACCTGCTCCCCCAGGTGTTTCGCTGGGCGCGCGCGGTTGATCCCAGTCAGCCACTCACGAGTGGCGTGTGGCGCGGTGATTGGGGACAGCCGCAGGGCCGCAGCGCAATCAGCGATATTCAGCTCGCCAACGCCGACGTGATCACGTTCCATTCCTACGCCGAACCCGCGGGCTTCGAGTCCCGGATCGCCGAGCTTGCCCCGCTGGGGAGGCCGATCCTCTGCACCGAGTACATGGCTCGGCCCCGGGGCAGCACCGTGGAGGGAATTCTCCCAGTGGCCAAGCGCCACAACGTCGGTGCCATCAACTGGGGTCTGGTCGCCGGAAAGACTCAAACCTACTATCCCTGGGAATCTTGGGACCACCCGTACACCGCGATTCCGAAAGTCTGGTTCCACGACCTGCTCCGGCCCGATGGCCGGCCCTTCCAGGACAGCGAAGGCCTGACGACCCGGAAGCTGGCCGGGACCCAGGCTTGACGTTTGGCCGGGGTCGCGGTGAATACCGCCGCGTACACAGGGATGTCGCCGACTGAATTGAATGGCGCGCGAGCGCTACGACCGCCCGAAGAATCTTTTCGAGGCCGCGTCCCCCGACCGCGCCCGGGCCGGCGCCGAGGCTCTCGATTCGTTCCAAAGCGGGATGGGGGCCTCCCACGTCGGAGCGCCGTCAATCGACACCGTGATCGGGCACAGCTACGGCTCAACGATGGTCGGTGCGGCGGCCACCGGCGGACATTACATCGACGCCCCGGACGGCTACATCCTGCAGATCATTGCGCGCTACAAGCCGGGCTATCCTCCCAGCCTGCAAGGCATCTCGCCGTGTTTCCCCCCAGAGCTCCCCGACAACCGCAGCCCCTTCCCGGCGATTCTCACCGCGTGAGGCCGGGGCTGGTTATATCGCTCTCCAAGCTGCTCGGTGACGCCAGAATGACATAGCAGTTGACTAATTCGACGCGAGCCTAATAACGGTGGACTCACATTGGTGAAGGTCGCAAGCGAGGTGGCAAAGTTGGCTGGGAAATTACCAGGCCCACGACCATGACATGGTTGAAACTGGATCTGTATTAGTCGTTCCCTCTGCATGCAACCAGAACCGCACAGGACCTATCTCTTGCTATCCTCCGCCCATGGCGCTCAAAGGCCAAGCGCGCGATTTTCGTCGCCTGCTCCTCTGCAAAGTCAATGACAAGTACGCGCACTTTATTTACGAGTACTTCTACCAGAAGTTTTTGTACCGCTACTTAACCCGCCGGCTCGCCGCCGACGATGTTTTGTTCATCAACTATGGCTACGAAGAAGATCCACCGATGGGCGTGCCGCTTTCGCCCTCCGACGAACCCAACCGGTTTTTCATCCAGCTTTATCACCGCACGGCAACCCAGGTCGAGATCAACGATAAACAGGTGCTGGAGGTCGGTTGCGGCCATGGCGGTGGAGCCTCATACCTCATGCGCTCCTTGCACCCCGCCTCATACACCGGACTGGATTTGAACTCGGCCGGTATCGCCTTTTGCCGGGTAAGGCACAATCTGGCCGGCCTGGAGTTCGTGCAAGGCGACGCCGAGAACCTGCCGTTCCCCGACCAATCCTTCGACGCGGTGATCAATATCGAATCCTCACACCTCTACACTCAGTTTCCCCGTTTCCTGGCCGAGGTGACGCGTGTGCTGCGCCCGGAAGGGCATTTTCTGTACGCCGATTTCCGATACACTTACGCTATTGCCGCCTGGGAAGCGCAGTTAGCTGACGCACCGATGCGGATGCTCTCGCAGAGGGTGATCAATTCAGAGGTCGTGCGCGCGATGGAGAAAAACGCACAGTGGTGGGTGGCGCTGATCGATAACGTTGCGCCTGCATTTGCGCGCAGCTTTGCCGTGGTTCGCGGCCACCGTCTCGTATGGGGAACGTACCAGGACCTGCAAAGTAGGGGTTTAGAATACCGGATGTACTGCTTCGCTAAAGCATGAGGCGTCTTCCTGTTCCGGGGGCACCGCGCCCGCGGCGGCCACCGATAAATTGCGGGGCGGAACCGAATACCCGATCACCTCGGACGGCAACCTGATATGGGAGAAGTTTTGTCAAGCGGGCAGGGTGAAGCGGTGGCCACAACCGTCGTCGTGGCCACCGCTTCGTTG
>NZ_LQPH01000103.1 GCF_002102255.1 Mycobacterium nebraskense | reverse complement strand
CTGACCTACCTCGGCGGCGTCACCCTGGCCGCCATCATCACCTACCACCGCGTCCACAATTAACAGACACGGCCTAGAGCACGTAACGACGGCGAATGCCGTGGAACCGCTCCCACATCGCGGCGGTGCGTTCCGCGAGACTCACCATGGCGGTGTCCGCCGGAAGGGCGTCGAGCACTTCGTCGTGCTTGGCGATCCGGGCGCCCAGCGCGGCGGGCTCGCCCTCGAGCATGTGCCGGTAGGTCAGGTTGCCGCACCGAAAGCCCTGGGTGTCGAGCCAGTTGTGCACGCCCGGATCACGATGAGCCATGACGAGGCGAATGCGGCCGTCGGCGTCGGTCTTCGTGCGGCTCGGCGTATAGCTCACCGGCCGGTACAGAAAGTCCATGCTGTTGAAGAAGACACCCATATTGGTCAGCATCCACAGCCCGTCGTGGGCATCGAATTCGACTATCAACACCTCGTCGTCGGCAAGCTCCCAGTACATGTTCGCGGCGGCCCGGCCGCGCTTGCCGTCTGCGTCGGTCGCTTCGACGTGCGGGAAAGAGTTCGGATGTGTGGCGTCGACGCCGCCGTAGGTGAAGGGGAACTCGGGCCAGTCGGCCATCAGGCCGGAGACGAAATCACCGGCCCAGCGCATCGCCTCGACCATCTCGGCGGGCGAGGGCAACGGCTTGGGGGAGTCCATGTCGATCCGCTCGATCCGAAGCTGCGCCGGCCGCTCGTCCCAGCGGTCGAATCCCTGACGGATGAACAGTTTTCGTGAGCCGGAGGTGGTGGGCAGCCAGTTCGGCCCGCGCTCGGGTCCGCCGATGTAGAGCTCGATTTGCCCTCCATCGCCGATCTGAAGCTGATGGCCGAGCAGATTGGCTTCCGGCGTGTCACCGAAGGGCTCGTGCAGCACGCCCGGACCGGGTGTGCGTGGCCCTTGGACCGTGACATTGAAGAACCGTGCGCTGCCGCGGGTGCCGGTGAGCCGGTAGGTCGATTGCCCGTCGATCCACGCTTGTTGGTAGGTGAAGTCGGCGCAGTCGCCGCCGAGCTTGCGGGTCGGGCCGCAGAAGGTGTGCAGCACCGGGTAGCGGGTGTCGTGGGTTTCGAGCGCCAAATCGAAGGCCTGGCCCAGGTTTTGGGTGAGAAACCGGTATGCATCGACGCGATGCGCACCGGAGGCCGGGTTGGCCTGCTTGAAGACTTGCTCGCCCGCCTGCTGCAGCCGCGCGCAGAACTCGGTCCAGGCCGAATGCAGCGCCGCGTCGTCGGGACCGTCACCGAAAGCCATACTCACGCACCCAGCCTGTCGAGCATTGCGCCGACTACATCACATGCGCGTTGGGCGGATTCGAGGCGTCCCTCCCGGTCGATGCGGGGACCGATCAGTTCCAGGTCGAAACCGTGCGCATAGCCGCCGGCAAGTGCTTGGGCGACGAAGGGTTCGATCGGAATCGTGCCGTCGCCGGGAACCGCCCGGCCCGGCAGCGCCCGGTCGCCGAGGACGTAGTCGCTCAATTGGATGAGCGCCGTTCGCGGCAGTGCCCGCTGCACCATCGCATCGAAATCCCCTTCGGCCCAGCAGTGGAACACGTCGAGGCAGACGCTCAAGCCGCACATCTCGGCCAGTGCGACGGTGTCTCGCAGCGTGTGGGCGAGGTGGATGTCGGCATACAGGCTGGAAGCATTCTCGATGGCCAGCGCCACCCCGGCCGTCTTGGCGTGCGTTACGCAGGGGGCCACCATCGCGCAGAACCGTTCGGCGGCTCGTGCCCAGGTGAGGTCACCGCGCCCACCGGTGAGCAGGTAGACGGTGCGAGCGCCGACGGCCGTCGCGGCGTCGATCACGGTGGACAGTGCGGCGCGGGCGGCCTGTGGGTCGCTGGACAGCGCGCCGCCGGCGAACAGGTGGTAGACGGCCTCCACGGTGTAGTCGTTGCACTGCAACAACATTGGAAATTCCGGGTCGAGCAGCTGGCTGTCCAGGATGCTCAGCCGGGACACGCCGAGCGCCGCCCAGTGCGCTTGCATCTCGGCGAGCGAGTCGCCATAGAAGGTGACGCTGTGCACGGACAGACGTTTGTGTGCGCCCGTCATGTCACGCCCGGTTCTCGATGGCCACGCCGAATCGCTCTCGGAACGGCCGGAATTCCGCGTGCAGCGCATCGAGGTCTTCGCCGATGTCGATCAGCAGTTGGGTGGAGTACTTGAATTTGCCGTAGCGGTCGCCGCGATTGTTGGCCAGGTAGGCGCCCATCGCCGATTCGGCCTCGTCCGTCAGCTCGCGGCCGCAGAACGCGTAGTAGCGCCGCACCGTGCCGATGTGGTCGGCGATGAAGTCGGCGTAGCGGACGTGCAGGATGCGCGGATCGTCGACCAAGGGATTGGTCATCGTGTTGGCGATGCTGGATCGGGTCATTTCGAGGTGCTTCTTCGCTTCGGCGTGCAGGTCGACCGGACCGACGATGCCTTCGGCGATGTCGGCCATCATCATGGTGCGCGACGCGGCGACCTGTACAGGGTCGCGGTGCAGCCAGACCATGTGCGCGTCGGGATAGGTGTCGAAGAGTTCCTTGAGCCGGAAGCCATGAAAGCCCTTGAGTACCCAGTACTTACGCGGCCGATAGTATTGCAGCTGCTGCAGCATGGCTTTGTGGAGGCGATATTGCGCCGCTGCATCGGTGGCCAGGCCGCCGACCAGCGACTGCATCGGCACCCGCCACCAGGCGGTGGGCGTCATCACCCGGAAATCGAACGCCCAGGTGCGCTCGTCTTCGGGCAGGCCGTCGCCCAGCATGTCGTTATAGGGATGGCTGTGCAGCCATTTGGGCATCTTGGCGTTGATCTCGCGCCAGTCGGCGTCGGCCCGCTGATGGCGGTCGTCGGCGGGACCGGCCAGGCCCGGTGGCGGTGACGGATACATCACTTCCCAGAAGCGCAGCGCCCGCGCCAGCGGATCGACGGACATCAGGGCGTGCATTAGCGTTGTCCCCGAACGGGGTTCGCCCGTGACGAACATCGGCCCCTCGATCACCTCCTCGGCGATCGGGTAGCGGTTGCGGTCTTCGATGAATTCCAGACGCGACGTCAGCAGCCATCGACACACCTGCGCCGCTTGCCGGTTGCCATCGGCGTCCATGCCGAGGCCGTTCAGGTGGTCGACGGCGACGGTGAAGCGTTGCGGCAGCGTGGGATCGCCGTAGTCGCGCAGCCCGGTTTCGGCCTCCGCGGCGGCAAGCAGCTGGACGGCGTCCAGGGGCGTCGTCACGACGGGCCCCCGCACAGCCGCATCAGTTCGTCTTCGGCGGCGCGGACGTTCGCCGCCGAAGCCTCCGCGTACCTCAGGCCGGCCATGGCGCCGTAATCCAGGATCTTGGGCACGCGCAGTCCCGCGTCCACGTACGTCTTGACGATCTTGGCAACCTGCGTCGGTGTCCCGTGTGGCACGGTGGCCAGCACCATCTCGGGCCGCGCTTTGTCGAGGAACGCGAGGATCCGCTCGCGGGTGAGTACCGCCGGGTCGATGTCCTGAAATCCGCGCCAGCCATCGCCCATCGGATGCTCAAACCCGAAGCCGCGCAACGTCTCCGCCGATACCTGCAGCAGGAACGCCTTCACCAGGGGTGCCCGCAGGATCTCGGCCAGGGCGTCCTCGTTCTCTCCGATCAGGCACACCTGGATGAAGCAGGGTGTGATCGCCAGCGGATCGCGGCCAGCGTGGTCCGCGGATGCTCTTACCGCGGAGAGCATTTCGGCGTAGTGTTCCGGCGTCCAGGCACCGGCCGGCCACCACCCGTCGGCGTGCCGGCCGGCGATCTCGAGCATGCGCGGGCCGCTGGCGCCGATCCAGATCTGCGGTGCGCGGCCCGCGTACGGCTCGGTGTCGAGCCGGGCGTGGCGCAGCGAGTAGAACTGCCCGTCGAAATCGACCGGGCCGTCGCTGTCCCAGAGCAGCCGGATCACCCTCAGCGCTTCCTCGAATCGGCTGACCGGTCTGGAGAAGTCGAAGCCGTAGGGCAGGGTGTTCTCGCTCTCGCCGCTGCCCAGGCCCAGGATGAAACGGCCCTTGGCGAGGTGGTCGATGGTCAGCGCCGTCTGGGCCAGCATGCTGGGGTGGCGGCGCACGGTGTCGACGACGGCGCTGACAAGCGGAACGTTCTCGGTCAGGACGGCGGCCGCGGCGGCTACCGCCAGGCCGTCCAGATGGCGGTGCGGCGAAGGGGATGCGGCGGCCAGGTCGGTGAACTCGGGTGTCCAGATCGAGTCGGGCCAGAAGCTGACCATGTGGTCGGGCAACCAGATCGAGTGGTACCTGCCGCTGTCCAACTCCTCGAGCCGGGACAGGTCCAGCGGGAGCGTCGTGCGTAAGAACGCGGCGGGTTGAACGGTCATCGAGAGATGATGCTAAGCACTCGCACAGCGCCGTGTCGACGAATTGGCGGCACTGCCTCATACGCCACATCGGCACCGCACCCCGACCATCACGTGATCCGCGAATGCGCTGGCGCACGTGCTAGCGCGTTGAACGTCACCCAATGGTCGGGCGCCCGGTCAGGCGGCCTCAGCCCTCGCTGATGAACTCTTCCAGCTGGGTGCGCGCGATGTCGTCGGGCAGCTGCTGCGGCGGGCTCTTCATCAGGTAAGCCGAGGCCGGGATCACCGGGCCGCCGACGCCGCGGTCTTTGGCGATCTTGGCCGCCCGCACCGCGTCGATGATGACGCCGGCCGAGTTCGGCGAGTCCCACACCTCGAGCTTGTACTCCAGGTTCAGCGGCACGTCGCCGAAGGCGCGTCCCTCGAGTCGCACGTAGGCCCACTTGCGGTCGTCGAGCCAGCCGACGTGGTCGGACGGGCCGATGTGCACGTCCTTGGTCTTGAACTCGCGCTGCAGGTTGGAGGTGACGGCCTGGGTTTTGGAGATCTTCTTGGACTCCAGCCGCTCGCGCTCGAGCATGTTGAGGAAGTCCATGTTGCCGCCGACGTTGAGCTGCATGGTGCGATCCAGCTGCACGCCCCGGTCCTCGAAAAGCTTGGCCATCACGCGGTGGGTGATGGTGGCGCCGACCTGGCTCTTGATGTCGTCGCCCACTATGGGCACACCCGCGTCGGCGAATTTCTTGGCCCAGACCGGGTCCGAGGCGATGAACACCGGCAGCGCGTTGACGAACGCGACGCCGGCGTCGATGGCGCACTGGGCGTAGAACTTGTCGGCCTCTTCCGAACCGACAGGCAGGTAGGACACCAGCACGTCGACGTTGTTCTCCTTGAGGACCTTGACCACGTCGACTGGCTCGGCGTCCGACAGCTCGATGGTGTCGGCGTAGTACTTGCCGATGCCGTCCAGGGTCGGGCCGCGCTGCACCGTCACGTTGGTGGGCGGCACGTCGGCGATCTTGATCGTGTTGTTCTCCGAGGCGAAGATCGCGTCGGACAGGTCGAAGCCGACCTTCTTGGCGTCCACGTCGAAGGCGGCGACGAACTTGACGTCGCGCACGTGGTACTGGCCGAACTTCACGTGCATCAGGCCGGGCACGGTGCTGTTCTCGTCGGCGTTCTGGTAGTACTCGACGCCCTGTACCAGCGAAGACGCGCAGTTACCGACGCCGACAATGGCGACTCGTACCTCCGTCGACGCCTGTGGCGCGTTCTGCTCACTCATGGGGCGTTCTCCTAACTCCATAACCTTGTGTCGCAGCTGATCGGATTCGTGCAGGGTTTTACGTCTACTCGGAGAGGCCGGGCATCGCCCGCTCCGCAGCAATGAGCTCGTTGAGCCACTTCACTTCGCGCTCGCTGGACTCGAGCCCCAGTTGGTGAAGTTGGCGGGTGTAGCGGTCGAACGAGTTACTGGCCCGCGCCACGGCTTCGCGCAGGCCTTCCCGCCGCTCCTCAACCTGACGGCGACGACCTTCCAGGATGCGCATGCGCGCCTCAGCCGGAGTCCGGTTGAAGAACGCGAGGTGCACCCCGAAGCCGTCGTCGGTGTAGTTGTGCGGGCCGGTGTCGGCTACCAGCTCACCGAAGCGCCGACGGCCCTCGTCGGTTAGCTGGTAGACGCGCCGGGCGCGCCGAACCGGCGTTCCGGCCGGGGCGGCATCTTCGGCGATCAATCCTTCGGCCTGCATCCGCCGGAGGGCCGGGTAGAGCGAACCGTACGAGAACGCACGGAACGCACCGAGGAGACCGGTCAGCCGTTTACGCAACTCGTAACCATGCATCGGCGATTCGATGAGAAGGCCCAGGATGGCGAGCTCAAGCATCGAATCACCCCCTTTGCACGATCGGTTACGACGGTTCGACGCCTCGCGTCATCGTATCGCCTCGATATATTCGCCACAACACCACCGAATGTTCGTCGGCTATTAGCTCAGGGTGCGCGGGAATCGAATCGCGCCGGTAGCCGGCCGCCTAGGACGGCAGATTCAGTTGCTTCACGGTACCGTCACCTGCGAAGACGATGTAGCCACCACCGTAGTCGCTGGAGACATACAGCGACAGCGATAGGGCACCGGGGGTGGTCGGGTCCGCCGCCGGCTCGATGTTGAGGTACTCGGTTTTGACGTCCGACGGCTTCATGTGCAGGGTCTGCGGGGCGCCGCGCATGATGCCCACCGTCGCCGTGACGTCGAACTTGCTCAGGTCAACCGGAACAGAACCGTCCGCGGAGCTTTTGGCCGAGCTGGTCGGGTCGCCCCAGCCGCCGCGGTAGGTGTAGGCCAGCACCCGACGATCGTCGGAGGGATCCGCCCGGTCGAGCACCGCGTACGTCGGGTAGATCACCAGCCGGTACCCCATGGTGTCGCCGAACCGTTTGCGCGTTTGCTCGAGCAGCCCGGTGAGCCCCCCGACCGAATGCAGTTGGGTGGGCGGGGTCAGCACCACGGCGCCAACTCCGTCGGGCTTAGCCCCGGGGTCGGTGGTGAAGTCCAGGGGCGACGGGGTGTTCCCGTACAGGCCCCATCCGATGCCGATGCCCAGCAGCACCGACACGGCGAAGGCGATGGCGACCGTGCCCCAGCCGCCGAACTTCGGTGACACCGGCGGACCCTTGGCGGCGGGTGGGTGCAGCGCGGTGCTGTCGGTCTGCAGGTCGGTCATCAGGGCCTGCAGGTCGCCGAGGGTGACCGCCTTGGTGGCCGCGCTGACCCGTTCCCGGTGCTCCTCCATGGAGAGCTCACCGTCGTTCAAGGCGTTGTCGAGAATCCTGCAGGCGTCCTGCCGGTTGATGTCTTTGGCGCGGGTGCTCGCCGCCGCCTCACCGCCCAGCGATGTCCCGAGCCATTTCGCCACGGGGATGATCGTAGAGTCCGGCCCCGGTCCGGCACAGAAAGCACCGGCCGATTGCCCGACTCGGGCCGCCACGGTTTGGTTGCGTATCGGTCGTCTGGATGGCGACGTACTCTGGGGGGCGTGCGACTGCAGCGACAAGTGGTGGACTACGCCCTCCGGCGGCGAGCACTGCTGGCCGAGGTGTACTCGGGACGTACGGGTGTGTCCGAGGTGTGTGACGCGAACCCTTATCTGCTGCGCGCCGCCAAGTTTCACGGGAAACCGAGCCAGGTCATGTGCCCGATCTGCCGCAAGGAGCAGCTGACGCTGGTGTCGTGGGTGTTCGGCGAACACCTGGGTCCGGTATCGGGCTCGGCACGCACGGCCGAAGAGTTGGTCCTGCTGGCGACCCGCTTCGACGAGTTCGCCGTCCACGTGGTGGAGGTATGCCGAACCTGCAGCTGGAATCATCTGGTCAAGTCGTACGTGCTCGGCGCGGCGCGCCCACCCAAGGGCACCCGGACTACGCGGACGGCGCGAAACGGCGCGCGCACGGCCATTGAATAACGACGGACGCCACAACCAGTCGTCCAGCGATGCGGATGGGCCGGCGACTGAGCGTGTGGGCAAACATGGAAGCGGCGAGCGCCCGCGTGACGCGCCGTCGGCACCCGGCCAACGTCGTGGAGTTCCCCCGGACGACCGGCTGACCACGATCCTCCCGCCGGTCGTCGACGACCGCTCGCCCCGGCGGTCCGATCCCAGCATCGAAGAAGTCAAAGCCGCATTGGGCGGCCCTCCGTCGACTCCCTTGCAACGGGATGCGCTCGACGAGGTGAAGGCCGCGCTGGACAGCCGGACGTCGCCGCGCCGCGACCGGCCGAGCGCCGGAGGCCGCCCGCCTGGAGGACCACCACCGCCACTCGGGCCACGGGGACGGCCCGGCGGGCCGGACGGCTTCGGGCCCCGGCCGCGGGGCGACGTCCACTGGACTCAGCAGATCAACTGGTTGTGGGTGCGGCGAGCGGCCTACCTGTCGGCGGCGGTGCTGTTGATCCTGCCGATCGTCACGTTCGCCATGGCCTACTTCATCGTCGACATCCCCAAGCCGGGCGACCTGCGCACCAACCAGGTCTCCACCATCCTGGCCAGCGACGGATCCGAGATCGCCAAAATCATCCCGCCCGAAGGCAATCGGGTCGATGTCAACATCAACCAGGTGCCGGTGCACGTGCGCCAGGCGGTGATCGCCGCCGAGGACCGCAATTTCTATTCGAACCCGGGGTTCGACTTCAGCGGCTTCGCGCGGGCGGTGAACAACAACCTCTTCGGCAACGGCGATCTGCAGGGCGGCTCGACGATCACGCAGCAATACGTGAAGAACGCGCTGGTGGGGTCGGCTCAACACGGCGTCAGCGGTCTGATGCGCAAGGCCAAGGAACTCGTCATCGCCACCAAGATGTCGGGGGAGTGGTCGAAAGACGATGTGCTGCAGGCCTATTTGAACATCATCTACTTCGGCCGGGGCGCCTATGGCATCTCCGCCGCCGCCAAGGCTTACTTCAACAAGCCCGTCGAGCAGCTCACCGTCTCAGAGGGGGCGCTGCTGGCGGCGCTGATTCGGCGCCCGTCCTCGCTGGACCCGGCCGTCGATCCGCAGGGCTCCCGGGCCCGCTGGAACTGGGTGCTCGACGGCATGGTGGAGACCAAGGCGCTGTCACCCAGTGACCGCGCCGCGCAGGAGTTCCCACAGACCGTGCCGCCCGATCAGGCACGCGCGGAGAACCAGACGACGGGGCCCAACGGGCTGATCGAGCGCCAGGTGACCAAAGAGTTGATGGAGCTGTTCAACATCGACGAGCGAACCCTGAACACCCAGGGCTTGCAGGTCACCACCACCATCGACCCGAAAGCCCAGCAGGCCGCCGAAAAGGCGGTATCGAAATACCTTGACGGTCAGGACCCCGACATGCGGTCGGCGGTGGTGTCGGTCGACCCGCACGACGGGGCGATACGGGCCTACTACGGCGGTACGGACGCCAACGGTTTCGACTTCGCGCAGGCCGGGCTGCAAACCGGTTCGTCGTTCAAGGTGTTCGCTTTGGTCGCCGCGCTCGAGCAGGGGATCGGGCTGGGTTACCAGGTCGACAGTTCGCCGCTGACGGTCGACGGCATCAAGATCACGAACGTCGACGGCGAGGGCTGTGGGACGTGCAACATCGCCCAGGCGCTCAAGCAGTCGTTGAACACCTCCTATTACCGGCTGATGCTCAAGCTCAAGGGCGGCCCGCAGGCCGTCGCGGACGCCGCGCACCAGGCCGGCATCGCGACCAGCTTCCCCGGGGTGGACCACACGCTGTCCGAGGACGGCAAGGGCGGGCCGCCCAACAACGGCGTTGTGCTGGGGCAGTACCAGACCCGGGTGATCGACATGGCCTCGGCGTACGCCACGCTGGCGGCCTCCGGTCTTTACCACCGGCCGCATTTCGTGCAGAAGGTCGTCAACTCCGACGGCCAGGTGCTCTTCGACGCGAGTAAGTCCGACAACAACGGCGAGCAGCGAATCCCGAAGGCCGTGGCCGACAACGTCACCGCGGCCATGGAGCCGATCGCCAGCTATTCGCGCGGCCACTCCTTGTCGGGCGGCAGGCCGTCGGCGGCCAAGACGGGTACCACGCAGCTGGGTGACACCACCGCCGACAAGGACGCCTGGATGGTCGGGTACACGCCGTCGCTGTCGACGGCCGTGTGGGTGGGCACCGCGAAAGGCGACGTGCCGCTGGTAACCGCCTCGGGTTCACCGGTTTACGGCTCGGGGCTGCCGTCGGACATCTGGAAGTCCACGATGGACGGCGCCCTGAAGGGCACGTCCAACGAGTCGTTCCCCAAGCCGACCGAGATCGGCGGCTACGCGGGTGTCCCGGCGCCGCCGCCCCCGCCACCGGCGCCGTCGGTGACCGTCATCCAGCCCACCATCGAAGTGGCACCCGGGATCACCATCCCGGTCGGACCGCCCACGACGATCACCAACGCGCCGCCATCGCCGGGCGCTGGCGGTCCCGAGCCGGGCGTCCCGCCGGGCGGACCCCAAGCCCCGCCCCCCGGCCAGCCGCCACCGTGACCGACGCCGAGCAGCGCAGCGCCACCATTTCCCCGGCGCCGCTGGCCGGCGACCTGCGGAGTGTCGACAACCGGGATTGCCCGAGCCGCACCGACTCGTTGGGCGCCGCGCTGGCCGACGTCGCCGGGGGGCCGGTGGGCCGGCACGTGCTGATCGGCCGTGCCCGGGTGATGACCCCAGTGCGGGTGATGTTCTTGATCGGCCTGGTGTTCCTGGCGCTCGGCTGGTCGACGAAGGCGGCCTGCCTGCAGAGCACCGGCACCGGGACGGGTGATCAGCGGGTGGCCAACTGGGAGAACCAACGCGCCTACTACGAGTTGTGCTACTCCGATACCGTTCCGCTCTACGGCGCGGAATTGTTGAGCCAGGGCAAGTTTCCCTACAAGTCCAGCTGGGTCGAGACCGACGGCAGCGGCACCCCGCAGACCCGCTACGACGGTCGGCCTGCGGTGCGCTACATGGAGTATCCGGTGCTGACCGGGATGTACCAGTACGTATCCATGGCGCTGGCGAAGACCTACACCGCGCTGAGCAAGCTGGCCCCGCTCCCGGTGGTCGCCGAGGTGGTGATGTTCTTCGACATCGCGGCGTTCGGCCTGGCGCTGGCCTGGCTCGCCACCGTCTGGGCGACCGCCGGCCTGGCCGGGCGTCGGGTATGGGATGCGGCCCTGGTGGCCGCGTCACCGCTGGTGATCTTCCAGATCTTCACCAACTTCGACGCGCTGGCAACGGCATTCGCCATGGCCGGGCTGCTGGCGTGGGCGCGACGTAAACCGGTGCTTGCCGGCGTGCTGATCGGATTGGGCGTCGCGGCCAAGCTGTATCCGTTGTTGTTCCTGGGCCCCATGGTGGTCTTGGCGATCCGGACCGGACGCTTTCGCGCTCTGGCTAGCACCGCGGGGACAGTCGCCGTGACGTGGTTGTTGGTGAATCTGCCCGTGTTGGTGCTGTTTCCGCGGGGGTGGTCGGAGTTCTTCCGGCTCAACACCCGACGCGGCGACGACATGGATTCGCTGTACAACGTGGTGAAATCGTTCACCGGCTGGCGCGGGTTCGATCCCAAGCTCGGGTTCTGGCAGGCGCCCACGGTGCTGAACACCGTGGTCACAGTGCTGTTCGTAATCGGTTGTGCGGCAATCGCATACGTGGTGCTCACCGCTCCGCAGCGGCCGCGGCTGGCACAGATTTTGTTCCTGGTGGTGGCAGTGTTCCTGCTGACCAACAAGGTGTGGAGCCCGCAGTTCTCGCTGTGGCTGGTGCCGCTGGCGGTGCTGGCGCTGCCGCATCGCCGGATCCTATTGGCATGGATGACCATCGACGCGGTGGTGTGGGTGCCGCGGATGTACTACCTGTACGGCAATCCGAACCGCTCGCTGCCGGAGCAGTTCTTCACCACAACGGTGTTGTTGCGCGACATCGCCGTCATCGCGTTGTGCGGGTTGGTAATCCGCCAGATCTACCGACCCGACGAAGACTTGGTGCGCTGGGGCGGCCGGGTGGACGACCCGTCGGGCGGTCCCTTCGACCGCGCTCCCGACGCTCCGGCCGGTTGGCTGCCGGCCGGGCTGCGGCCGGCCGGCATGCGCCGCGCGTCTGCGCCGGATACCGAGATCGAGTCCGCGGTGCCGGCGGGAGCCGCGCGATGACCCGCGCCGACGACGACGATGCCGGCGCAGCCGGGGTCGAAGGAGTGGCGCCATGACCCTGGTCGCCGTCCCGTTGTTTCCCCGGGTGACCGCGCTCGACGCGGTGGGGCCCTATGAGGTGTTGCAACGCATCCCGTCGATCGAGGTGGTGTTCATCGGTCACCGCCGGGGTGAGGTGCGTACGGAAAACGGGATGCTCGGCCTCAGCTGCGACGCGCGGTTCGACGAGGTCACCTCGCCGGATGTGGTGCTGTTTCCCGGCGGGATCGGCACGCGCCAGCTGATCCACGACGACACCATCCGCGCCTGGCTGCAGGCGGTACACCCGACCACGACGTTCACCACGTCGGTGTGCACCGGGGCGTTGCTGTTGGCCGCCGCGGGCCTGCTCGACGGGCTCACCGCCACGACGCACTGGCGGGCCAGGGACCTGCTCAACGAGCTGGGCGCCCATTATGTGCCGGACCGAGTCGTCGAGCACCTCCCGCAGCGGATCATCACGGCCGCGGGCGTGTCCAGCGGCATCGACATGGCCTTGCGGCTGGTCGAGCTCCTGGTCGATCGCCAGGCCGCGCAGGCTGCTCAGCTGCTCATCGAATACGACCCGCAGCCGCCCTTCGATTCGGGCTCCCTCGCCAAGGCCGATCACGCGACCATGGACAGGGCCACCGAATACCTGGACGCCCGGCAGTAGCCGGGTTGCTCGAGCGCCCGGATTCGCCCTGATTTTGGAGGCAACCGCGACCGTCCGGTAGCCTGGTGCGGTTGCCGACGCAGGCGACCCTCCTGCCGCGGATCGACCGTGGCCGTGCAGACCAGAGGAGGTGAGGTTTCCATGCGTCCATACGAAATCATGGTCATTCTTGACCCCACGCTCGACGAGCGCACTGTTGCTCCGTCCTTGGAGACGTTCCTCAACGTCGTCCGTAAAGACGGCGGAACCGTCGAAAAGATCGACATCTGGGGGAAGCGCCGGCTTGCCTACGAGATCGCCAAGCACGCCGAAGGCATCTATGTCGTCGTCGACCTGAAGGCGGAGCCGGCGACGGTCTCCGAGCTCGACCGCCAGCTGAGCCTCAATGAGTCGGTCTTGCGCACCAAGGTGATGCGCACCGACAAGCACTAACACCCGTGGCTGAGTCGTGGGCCCACCGTCGGTGGACTTGCGTAGGCTCAGCGAGGACACGTGCCATCCACCGTCGGAGAAGCGAGTAGCAGGGCGGAACGAGGAGGAAATTGTGGCTGGTGACACCACCATCACCGTTGTCGGAAACCTGACCGCCGACCCCGAACTGCGGTTCACCCCGTCCGGTGCTGCCGTCGCGAATTTCACCGTGGCGTCGACACCGCGGATCTATGACCGCCAGAGCGGGGAGTGGAAAGACGGCGAGGCGCTCTTCCTGCGATGCAACATCTGGCGGGAGGCCGCCGAGAACGTCGCCGAGAGCCTCACCCGTGGCTCACGAGTGATTGTCACCGGCCGGCTCAAGCAGCGGTCCTTCGAGACGCGCGAAGGCGAGAAGCGCACCGTCTTCGAGGTGGAGGTCGATGAGATCGGGCCCTCGCTGCGGTACGCCACCGCCAAGGTCAACAAGGCCAGCCGCAGCGGCGGTGGCGGTGGTGGCGGCTTCGGCGGGGGAGGTGGGTCCCGTCAGGGAGGGTCGGCGCCGGCGAGTAGCGCGCCCGCCGACGACCCGTGGGGCAGCGCCCCGGCATCGGGGTCCTTCGGCGGCGGCGACGACGAACCGCCGTTCTAACAAACTTCAACAGTAAGAAACGAAAAGAAAGACAGTCATGGCGAAGTCCAGCAAGCGACGTCCGGCTCCGGAAAAGCCGGTCAAAACGCGGAAGTGTGTCTTCTGCGCGAAGAAGGGCCAATCGATCGATTACAAGGACACCGCGCTGCTGCGCACCTATATCAGTGAGCGCGGCAAAATCCGGGCGCGTCGGGTCACCGGTAACTGCGTGCAGCACCAGCGTGACATCGCGATCGCGGTGAAGAATGCCCGCGAGGTGGCTCTGCTGCCCTTCACCTCCTCGGCGCGATAGCCGCCGAAGCCCAAGCGAAAGTACGAATAACGATGAAGCTGATTCTGACGGCTGACGTCGACCACCTCGGCACCGTCGGTGACACGGTCGAGGTCAAGGACGGCTATGGCCGCAACTTCCTGCTCCCGCGGGGTCTGGCGATCGTCGCCTCGCGCGGCGCTCAGAAGCAGGCCGACGAGATCCGCCGGTCCCGCGAAAGCAAGGCGGTGCGCGACCTCGGGCACGCCAACGAACTCAAGACGGCGATCGAGGCGCTGGGTTCCGTCCAGCTGCCGGTGCGGACCGCGGCCGACTCCGGAAAGCTCTTCGGCGCGGTGACGTCCGGCGACGTCGTCGCGGCCATCAAGAAGGCCGGCGGACCCAACCTGGACAAACGAATCGTCCGGCTGCCGAAGTCGCACATCAAGGCTGTCGGCACCCACCCGGTGTCGGTGCACCTGCATCCCGACGTCGACGTCGAGCTCGCGCTTGAGGTTGTCGCGGAGAGCTAAGCCTCCGACGTTTGCTCTTTCCCGGCGGCGGCCATCATCGGCCGCCGCCGGGCTCAGTTGTGCTGCGGGCATGGTCGCGCGCCACACGGCGGGCCGTCGCGGACGTACGCCCTAGCGAACTATTGCTGCGGGGTATTCCGCGGACCCTATTTACCCTGCCGTAACGCTGCGAAAATATGGCCGAAAGCCAACACGCCCGGCGCGGTAACCTGCGACGACACGCCGTAGAGATTCTTGTCCACACGAATTTCGTCGCGTTACATGGCTCTTAACAGCAGTGATGTCAGGGCCCCTTGAATTCATACACAGGTTCTCCACACCCCACTCAACACAGGTGTCGATGGATATGCACACACGATGCACAGGTTCATGAACAGCGCCCCTTTCACCTACTAGCCAGCAACGTCTAACGTCGTCCCGGCGCCAGGCGTGCGAGTGCTGTGCGGCGAAAGTGTCGGCTCCTTGACTTACGCTGACGAGAGCGGTCTTCGAATGTACGTTCGGATGCGTGGCAGGGGAGGAGGAATCCATGGCGGTCGTCGATGACTTGGCGTCGGGCATGGATTCGTCGGCGCCCAGTGAGGACTTCGGCCGTCAACCACCGCAGGACATGGCGGCGGAGCAGGCGGTGCTGGGCGGCATGCTGCTGAGCAAGGACGCCATCGCCGATGTGCTGGAACGCCTGCGGCCCGGCGACTTCTACCGCCCCGCGCACCAGAACGTCTACGACGCGATCCTGGACCTCTATGGCCGTGGCGAACCGGCCGATGCGGTGACGGTCGCCGCGGAACTGGACCGCCGCGGGATGCTGCGCAGGATTGGTGGTGCGCCCTATCTGCACACCCTGATCTCCACTGTGCCCACTGCCGCCAACGCGGGCTACTACGCCGGCATCGTGGCCGAGAAGGCGCTGCTGCGCCGGCTGGTGGAGGCCGGGACGCGGGTCGTGCAATACGGCTACGCGGGCGCCGAGGGCGCCGACGTGGCCGAGGTGGTCGATCGCGCGCAGGCGGAGATCTATGACGTGGCCGAGCGGCGGCTGTCGGAAGATTTCGTCGCGCTGGAGGACCTGCTGCAGCCGACGATGGACGAGATCGACGCCATCGCCTCCAACGGCGGGATTTCGCGCGGCGTGCCGACCGGCTTCACCGAACTCGACGAGGTGACCAACGGCCTGCATCCCGGACAGATGATCATCGTGGCGGCCAGGCCTGGAGTGGGCAAGGCACTCGCGTTGGACACGTTGCTGCCGACACCGACCGGCTGGACGACGATGGGCGACGTCGCGGTCGGTGATGAGTTGCTTGGCGCGGACGGGCGGCCGACGCGGGTGGTGGCCGCCACCAACGTGATGTTGGGGCGGCCGTGCTACGAGGTGGAGTTCTCCGACGGGACAGTCATCGTTGCCGATGCAGAGCATCAGTGGTTGACCGAAACACGCGCATCCCGGAAGTCAGCACAGGCCGCGGCAGTGCGTTACAACCGCTACAAGAATCAGCGGACCTTTGCGGCGGTGCGGACGACGGCCGAAATCGCGGGAACTCTGCGCTGCGACACCCAAGACCGGCGACTGAACCACAGCGTGGTCAATGCGTGTGCGCTCGACCTGCCGGATCGCGAATGTTTGGTCCCGCCATACACTCTCGGCGCCTGGCTTGGCGATGGCACCAGCGCCGCAGCCCAGATCACCTCGGCCGATCCGGAAATCATCATGCGGATCGAAGCGGACGGCTTCGTAGCGGTTCCGTCGGAATCCGCTCGGCACCGGTATCAACTGTGCCTAGCGGCTAACCCTGAGCCGGCTCCGCGCCAGTGCGTGGTATGCGGGAAGTCGTTCGTTCCCTATACCAGTCAGGTGCGGACCTGTGGACGCTCATGTGGTGGTTGGGCGCGGTTTGTCTCGGCTCCGGTGCCCAGTCCAACCTGCGTTCGCTGCGCGGGACCGTCGGCGGGGATGCGGTTGTGCCAGAACTGCCACGCCGCTGTGGGGACATTGCAGGCGCGGCTGCGCACACTCGGCGTGCTCGGGAACAAGCACATTCCGACGGAATACCTGCGGGGGTCCGAGACTCAGCGGCGCGCCCTCCTCGCCGGCTTGCTCGACACCGACGGAACCGTGACGGCAGGCGGCGCCGTCCAGTTTTCAGTCACAAACCAACGGCTGGCGTCCGATGCCGCCGAACTGATCGTCAGCCTTGGCTATCGCTGCCAAACCTCGACCAAGCGCGTCCCGGGCCGTCATGAGTCGTCCAGCATTGCGTACACCCTGACATTCTCCACGGACGACGCGGTATTCGCCTTGCAGCGAAAGGCCATAGCACACAAGGAGCGTCGGGCCGCTGCCGGCACTCAGCGCTCTGGATCACGCTTCATTGTGGACGTCCGCCCAGTCGAGACCGTTGCCGTGCGTTGTGTCGAAGTGGACAACGACAGCCACATGTATCTGGCGAGCAAGGCAATGATCCCCACCCATAACTCCACGCTCGGTCTGGACTTCATGCGGTCATGCTCGATCAAGCACCGCATGGCCAGCGTCATCTTCTCGCTGGAGATGAGCAAGTCCGAGATCGTGATGCGGTTGCTCTCGGCCGAGGCGAAGATCAAGCTGTCCGACATGCGTTCGGGCCGGATGAGCGACGACGACTGGACCCGGCTGGCGCGGCGGATGAGCGAAATCAGCGAGGCGCCACTGTATATCGACGACTCGCCCAACCTGACCATGATGGAGATCCGCGCCAAGGCGCGCCGGCTGAAGCAAAAGGCCGACCTGAAGCTGGTCGTCGTCGACTACCTGCAGCTGATGACGTCGGGTAAGAAGCACGAGTCGCGGCAGGTGGAGGTGTCGGAATTCTCGCGTCAACTCAAGTTGTTGGCCAAGGAGATCGAGGTGCCGGTGGTGGCGATCGCTCAGCTGAACCGTGGCCCCGAGCAGCGCACCGACAAGAAGCCGATGCTGTCCGATCTCCGCGAATCGGGATCGCTGGAACAGGATGCCGACATGGTTATTCTGCTCAACCGGCCGGATGCTTTCGAGCGCGACGACCCGCGTGGGGGAGAGGCCGATTTCATTCTGGCCAAGCACCGCAACGGCCCGACCAAAACGGTCACCGTGGCGCATCAGCTGCACTTGTCGCGCTTCGCCAACATGGCGCGGTAGCGAACCCTGCTGCGTTTGCCGAGATTCAGCAAGCGAGGAACTCGGTGAGTTCCCTAGGGTCCGAGACTCAGGCGAAGATCGGCCCAGTCCCGAGGAAGGCCGCCAAAAGTAACTTTCGCACCTCCGACAAGGGAGGCGCTGCAGGTGACAATGGCGTCGCGCGAAAGCCAGTGTCGAGTTGCATCTCGGTTCCCCAGGCAGTTACCGACTCAGGGGCCTTGGTGTCGAAGAGTGTGTCCCACCATGCGGATCGTGCGTACGCTACGTCACCGCCGATCGCGACGAGCGCGACGGCCGATGGGTCGCTGGCTAGGAAGGACTCGTCTGGGTCGGAGTGGCGACGTTCCAGGACGCAAACGTCGGCTGGTGCTCCCGGTTTCAAGATGCCGAGTTCGTCCAGCCCCGCTATGCGTGCGGCGGTGCTGGTCACCATCTCCACCAATTTTCGGGGGTCGACATTTAGGCCCTGTGCGTGCAGGACGCGGCGTGCGACTTTGACTTCATCCAGCAAGCTGCGCGAACCAGATGGAAGCCAGTCAGCGCCAAGCCCGACATCGATCTCCAACGAGATCGCCTCTGCAGCCTGAGTGGTGGCGCCATACAGCCGGATGTTCGACTGGGGGGACCATACGAGTTGCGCTCCGGCATCCCGCAAGGCTCCGAGCTGCTCAGACTTCAGTCCTGTGCCGTGGATCACCACGGTCCACTTGCCCAGCAAGTTGAGCGCGCATAGGCGTTCGAACTCATCGCTCGACGCTTGGTCGACCCCCTCGGCGAGGTGAATGTAGACCCGATCCACCTTGCCGCTGTCGATTTCTGCTCGAAGGTCGGTGGCCTGGGCTTCACAGGGCAAGTCGACGAAGGAGCGGGCCTTATGTCGACCGAAAATTGGAAGGTCGACATTCCGTACCAGCGCCTCGCTGGGATCTGGATACGAAGCGCTCGCACCCTGAATCGCCGTAACCCCACCAACGAGCGCCCGCATTTCGGCGTACCGGGCGCACAATGGCCGTAGCTTGGCGACCTTATCGAGGTAGCTCATGGGGCCGGCCACCAGGATCTGATACGCCGGTTCCTCGCGTCGCCACACGTAGCGGTTTAGGTAGGTTTTGGGCGGTTCCCACGCCTGGAAGATGTTGTATTCCGGATGGCCGTGTAGGTCGATGAGGCCGGGAAGTACGAGGCTGCGCTCCGTCTCGACCACGGGAATGTCGGTGGGTCGAGCGCTGGATATGGCAGCGACCGAGCCGCCCTCGATAGTGAGGTAATTGTCGGCCCATCCCTGCGGCCCGAACACGGTTCCGTGAAGGGCCCAAGGTGAGGAAGTTGGTGGGAGTGTCTTGAACACCGGGGGCTGGCTCGGCGCTATGCCGGACGGCACTCCCTCAACGTATGCATCCCATCCCGAATCCACGGCAGCCTCTGATCGTCAGCTGCGAAATCCCAGTTGCCCGATGACCGAGTTGTCCGAGGAATTTAGCCGCAGACCGGCAATGACGAAGTCATCGTACAGGCCAGGCGGGACGGTAGTGTCGACGTGGATGCGGACTCCCACGAACGCCGGGAAGGGGACAGTCGACAAGTCGAGGGCAACCTTAGTGTCGACGCCGGGCTGGTTATCTGGTTGGGCCCCGATCTGGGCATTGCCGACCACCTTGGCCTGACCGTCCTCGTACGACACGACCGTGACGACGTGGCCTGGATACGGTGGTATGACCTGAACATTCTCGGCGCGAATGGTTAGGTCTGCGGTGCTTATGGAAGCGGTCTTGGTCAGGGTCAGCGGCAGTTCGACCGCTAAGCCCACGTAGGTTGCATCGCCGAAGACTCCTGGTTCATCGCCGAGATGCAGTCGCCCTTGCCAGATGAACTCGCTGGTCGGAATACGCATATTCCCTCCGTGTCCGCCGCAAAAGTTGGCCTTTTCGGTACCCGTGATCTCGATCTAATAGCGGTGCATTGCCGGCGATTGGGAGAACCTTCGCGAGTCGGGATCCCTCGAGCATGGCACGGTGATTTTAGGTCCTGATATAGACCCGATTCAAGATGGGAATGCTGGATTGTGGGCCTAGGCATCAGGCGTCACTTTGCCTCTAACCACCCGCTTCCCGTCTATTCCCGTCGCACACCCGAAATGCGTTGTGTATCAGAGGTCTTGGTAGTTTGTGACTGTTGACTCGCACCCTTCCGCTAGGGCTGCGCCTGAGGTCGTGTCGGCGGGCACACGGGGATGCGGATACGGTAGCGAGCGCCACATCGAGGTGGGGACCTTGGACTATATTCACGTGCCTGGCCAGCAGGCAGGCTTCGGCGTCGCAGTAATCGCCTGTCCAGGCATGAAGAAGAAGGCGAGGTTCGGCCGCGCTCCAAGGAATTCGTCTGCGATCCAACAGCTCACAGATAGGCATCGGCCCACTATTGATGAATTCTCGGACTAACACCGCCGGGAGCGTCAAGCGAGTTAGGCCGTCGAGATTGGCAATGGTGCTAGCCACGCCTGAACCTTCGTCGCTGTCGGCGAGTCCGGCCACAAAATCGGAAAGGAAACCACCGAGGTGACCAGCAGAGTGCATGCTGAGGCAGTGATGTCCACCTGCCGAAGCCGAGGCGAGATTCGATGAGTGCCGAGTTGCGGCTGGCTATTGCGTCCGCCCCGATGTTCGACGGGCTGGACAGCAAGCATGTGGACTTCCTGGCCACACAGAGCCGCGCGATCTTCCTGCCCGCGGGCCAGGTGCTGTTCCGTAAAGGAACACCCTCGACCGGGTTCTATATGGTGCGCGACGGCCTCGTGCAGCTTTCCGTTTCCAATTCGGAAGGCGTGGTCAAGGTGGTGGAAATCATCAGGCCGGGAGGCGCTTTCGGCCATGCCGTGATGTTCGTCCACGAGCCCTATCCGGTGGATGCCACCGCGTTGGTCGACGCGCATCTGGTGTTCGTCCCCGCCGCCGCGGTCGACCGGGTCCTCGACGAAGAGCCAGCCATGGCGCGGATCATGCTGGCGTCGATGGCGCGACGGCTGCAAAGCAAGATTCAGGACATTGCCATGCTGTCGCTTCAATCCGCGACACAGCGGATCGTGGCCTACATTCTCGGGGCGGTGGGCGCGGGAACCTACAGCGTGGGTGGGGGAGCCGGTGCTCTCGAAAACGATGCGGGCCCCGACGCACCCTCGGCCAGCATCGAGCTACCCGCCCTCAAGCAGGTGCTGGCGTCACGGTTGGGTATGACGCCGGAGACCTTCTCCCGCGCCATGCGCGCCCTTACCGATAAGGGCCTGATCCAGGCGGACGGCGCAGTCGTGCAGATCCCGGATGTCGCGGCGTTGGATGCGTATGCCCAGAGCGTTTCGATTCTGTGACCACCCCCACAGGCCTGACTTGATCTAGGTCAAACCCACCGCTTCCGGCGGTTCATAGCGTGGATTCGTCAATCGCCCATCGCCGCCGGAGGAGACCCCGATGTTCTGCTATCAGTGCGAACAGACCGACCGCACCGATTCATCTGACCGCCCCAATCTGCTGGCCTTCGGTTGCGCAAGCACGAAGGGGAATTGCGGCAAGGATGCCACCACCGCGGCGCTGCAGGATGTGCTGGTTCACATCAATCTCGGCATCGGACAGTACGCGCGGGAGGCCCGCCGGCTCGGAGCCGCCGACCCGCGATTCGCCGCGCACGCCAGTTTCGACCTGTTCACCACACTGACCAACGTCAACTTCAACCCCACCCGGTTCATGGCATTGATCTCCGCGGCGGTCGACATGCGCGAGCTGGCGAAGCACGCCTATGAGAACGCCGCCCGAGCTACCGGCGCGGAGCCCGAAACCTTCTCCGGTCCAGCACAGTTCGTGCCGGCCACGACCATCGCGGAGGTGGTCGCCCAGGCCGCCGCCGTCGGGGTGGACGCCGATCTCGACACCCTCGGCCCAGATGTGGTAGGCCTGCGAAACCTCAATCTGTATGGCCTGAAAGGTGTCTGCGCGTACGCGCACCACGCCCACGCCCTTGGCTACCGCACCGAGGCGACCGACGCCGGCATCGAGTCCGCACTGGCATTCCTGGCCGACGCGCCGACCGACCCCCAGGCTCTCCTTGCCCACGCGCTTGAGCTGGGCTCGGTAAACCTCAAAGTGATGGAGATGCTCGACGCGGCCAACACCGGCAGCTTCGGTAGCCCCGTACCCACGCCGGTGCGGATCACTCCTGTCGTCGGCAAGGCCATCCTGGTATCAGGTCACGACTTGCACGACCTGCAGAAGATCCTGGAGGCGACCAAGGGCACCGGGATCAATGTCTACACCCATGGCGAAATGCTGCCTGCCCACGGTTATCCCAAACTGCACGACTACAGCCACCTCGCCGGCAACTACGGCGGGGCCTGGCAGGATCAGCAGCGCGACTTCGCCGCCTTCCCCGGGCCGATCGTGATGACCTCCAACTGCCTGATCGAGCCGCGGCCGGCCTACCGCAACCGGATCTTCACCACCGGGCCGGTGGGATGGCCGGGAATACGTCACCTCGACACTTCCGACCTCTCCCTGGTCATCAGGGCCGCGCAGTCCTTGCCCGGATTCACCACCGAGGTGCCGTCGGAAACCATCACAACCGGATTCGGACGCGAGGCGGTGTTGTCGGTCGCCGACACCGTCATCCGGGCCGTCAAAGACGGTGCGATCAAACGCTTCCTGCTCATCGGGGGGTGCGATGGCGCCGCCCCGGGCCGCAGCTATTACGCCGACGTCGCCGACCGTGCACCCGAGGACACGGTGCTGCTCACCCTCGGTTGCAACAAGTTTCGCTTCAACACCCATGAGTTCGGCGACATCGGCGGTATTCCCCGGTTGCTCGACGTCGGCCAGTGCAATGACAGCTACTCGGCGGTGCAGATCGCGTTGGCGCTGGCGAACGCATTCGACTGCGGGGTCAACGACCTGCCGCTGAGCCTGTTCGTCTCATGGTTCGAGCAGAAGGCCGCCGCGGTGCTACTGACCCTGCTGTCATTGGGAATCCGCAACATTCGCCTCGGGCCGACGCTGCCGGCATTCCTCAGCCCCGCGGTGGTCGACATCCTTGTCGAGCAGTTCGCGCTCAAACCGATCGGCGATCCCGAACAGGATCTGGCCGATGCGATGGCAGGCGCATGATGACCGAGACCATCGCGGTACCCGTTGACGCCGATCTGTCGGGCTACGACGTCGTTCTGGTCACCAATGATGGCCAGGAGTCGACGATCTCGTGCGATTCGCAAACCACTGTGCTCGCCGCCGCAGAGCAGGCGGGGATGGTGCTGAAGTCAACCTGCCAGACCGGGGGGTGCGGAGCATGTTCGGCCGTGCTCTCCGGCGGGCAGGTGGACATGGGCAAGCACGACCCGGATGTCATCGAAGTGCCCGAGAGTCAGGGTGGAATCCTGTTGTGCTGCAGCGTTCCCCGCACCGACTGCCGCGTCGAGCTGCCCTATGACCGTAGCCAGGTCGTCACCGCGCCCCCGACACAACAGCAGGCCCGGATCACCGGCTTGAAGCTGGTCGCCGACGAAGTGATGCACCTGAAGGTCGATCTCGACGGCTCAAAGCCCGCAGACTTCGACTCGGGCCAGTTCGTTCGAATCACCGTCCCGGGCACCGACTCGCGACGCGCTTACTCACCGGCGAACGTCGCCAACTGGGACGGAGAGCTTGAGTTCTATATCCGACTGCTGCCCGGCGGCCTGATGTCGCAGTACCTAACTGAGAAAGCAGCCGTCGGTGACGTGCTCACCGTCTCTGGCGCGCAGGGATCGTTCACCCTGGCCGAAAACGGCCTGCGGCCCCGCTGGTTCCTGGCAGGGGGCACTGGATTGTCGCCTCTGCTGTCGATGTTGCGCCGGATGGCCGAATGGGGCGATCCGCAGCAGGCACGTCTGTTCTTCGGTCTCACCCGTTACACCGAAGTTTTCGCCCAGGACGAGCTAGCCGAACTTGCCGGGTCGATACCCGACTTTCGGGCCGACACCGCAGTCTGGCAACCGGATCCTCGGTGGACAGGGGCCATGGGCAACCCGGTCGATCTCGCAGCGGCCGATGTTGCGATGCTCGACGAAAGCCCCGATGTCTATGTGTGCGGACCGCCGCCGATGGTCGAGGCCGCCTACACCGCGCTCACCACCGCCGGTGTGCCCCGCGAGCAAATTTACGCCGAACGGTTTTTCACCACTGGTTAAGACCATCACGAACGTCCTGTGGCAGGTGGGAATAGCCGTTCTGATGAGAATTCTGCATACCCACAGGTAGCTGCATCGCGGTTCCGCCACCAAAATGAGAGCCTAGAATCGCTTCACGGACACGGATTCGCGCTCAATGCCTTGACGCACTAGTTTTCCTGGAGTGATGTCGTCAGCTGCGAGTGCTCTCGCGCGGTGGATTGCTCCCCTCCTGACTGTTGCGGGCGTCGCCTGCATGGGTGTTTCGGCCGACCCGGCGCAGGTCGGCCCCTCCCCGGCGGTGCGCTTGGCCAGCGACGGGGACCCGTTGGCCGGGGCGCCGTTTTATGTCAATCCCAACTCAGCGGCCATGCGCGCCGCGCAGAGCGCCGATCCACCGAGTCCCGAGCTGACCGCCATCGCCAACACGCCGCAGGCGTACTGGATCGTCCCGGGCTCGTCGGCAGGCACGGTCGGAAAGTACACCGGTGACGCGCAGGCTGCCGGCGCCATCCCGGTCCTGGCGATCTATGGAATCCCGTACCGGGATTGCGGCAGCTTCGCTGCGGGTGGCATGGGATCGGCCGACGACTATCGCGGGTGGATCGACGGCATCGCATCCGGCGTGGGCGCCTCGCGGGTCGCGATCGTCGTCGAACCCGACGCGCTCGCCATGGCCGATTGTCTGTCGGCCGATCAGCGCCAAGAACGCTACGACTTGATCCGCTACGCCGTCGACACGCTGACCCGGAACCCGAATGCGGCCGTATACGTCGATGCCGGTCACTTGCGTTGGCATAGCCCCGAGGACATGGCCGCCAGGCTCAACCAGGCCGGCGTCGGCCACGCGCGGGGTTTCAGCGTCAACATTGCGAACTTCTTCACTACCGAGGACGAAATCGGTTATGGCGAGGCGATTTCAGCGCTCACGAATGGTTCCCATTACGTGATCGACACGTCGCGCAACGGCGCCGGACCGGCGCCCGACTCCGGGCTCAACTGGTGCAACCCCAGCGGCCGGGCACTGGGCACCCCGCCCACCACGGCCACCGCGGGCACACACGCCGACGCCTACTTGTGGATCAAACGCCCCGGTGAATCCGATGGAAGTTGCGGCAAAGGTGATCCGGCGGCCGGCACCTTCGTGAGTCAGTACGCCATCGATCTGGCCCACAAGGGCGGCCAGTAGGCCGTTGAGGCTCAGATCTTCAAATAGCCTTTGTCGGCAGGAATTTGGGCGGCGGTGACCAACGACGACGCGTCGCTGGCAAGCCAGACCACAATGTCGGAGATCAGGTCGGGGGCGGCCAGCGACTCGGTCGGTAGTGCCCCCGGCGAGAAGCTGTGGATGTAGTGCGGATGGTCCTGGAAGACCTGGTACATCGACAGGTCGTTGCCCATCGGGGTGTCGGTGCCGTAGGGGTGCACCGAGTTGACGCGGATGCCGAACTCGCCGAGCTCGACCGCCAACGAGTTGGTCAAGCCGACGACTCCGAATTTGCTTGCGCAATAGTGGCCGCAGCCCGGGACGGCTTTGATTCCGGCCGCGGAGCTGATGTTGATGATCGATCCGCCATTGCCGGCCGCGATCATCGGCGGCACCACGGCTTTCATGGTGTTCCACAGCCCGGTGAGGTTGGTGTCGATGGTTTCTTGCCATTGCTGGGCCGAAATCTCCCATAGCCGGCCCCAATTCAGCACGCCGGCGTTGGCGACGACGATGTCGAGCCGGCCGAACTGTTCGATCGCGTTCGCCACGACCCGTTGCTGGCCGGCCAAGTCGCGGACGTCGACCTCGTCGGCGAAAATCTTACGGCCCTCGCCCTCGACCAGGTTGACGGTCTCGGCCAGGTCTTCGGGCAGCGCGGGGGGATAGCCGTTGTGTTCGGCGACCGGTCCGCAGGCATCGATCGCCACGATGTCGGCGCCGGCGCGCGCCAGCCGGATGCAGTGTGAGCGGCCCTGTCCGCGGGCGGCCCCGGTCACATAGGCGACTTTGCCGGCTAGCGGGGCGACGGGATCGCTCATGCCGACAACTCCTCTGCGTGGGGCGCTGGCTGGGGGTGGCCGGCGGGGTTTATGGCTGAATGACATGACAGAGTAGGAAAGACGGTACTGGGCGGCACCGCACGGCGCCAGCAATTAGTCCGCGGCGGCGAGCACGTCACGCACCGCGTCGTCGACCGTGCTCAGCAAGTCTGGGTCGATGCCGGCTCGGCCGCGCACCAGAACCGATGCGTTATTGGCAGGAGGTAGCCCCTCTGCCGGGCACAAGCCGTCGGGCAGCTTGCCGATCATCGGCAGCAGCGCCACCCCGAGCCCCGAACGTACCGCCGCATACAGTCCGGATAGATCACCGCACTCGGCGGCGATCTCATAGGCGACACCGTGGTTTTCAAGGATGGCGAAGGCTGGTTCACGCAAGGTGCACGGCTCCGAGAAGATCACCAGTGGCAATGGTTCCCGCGCAGGCACGGTCAGCGCGCGCGCCGAAATCCATTGCAGCCGAACCAGCCCGGACGCATTCGCGCGGTCCAGGCCTGCCCCGTCGAGCATGATCGCCAAGTCGACCAGCCCGCGCTCGATCGAGTCGGCCAGCGACACGTTGCGGTCAAGCCGAAAACGCACCCGGCGATCGGGAAGCCGCTCCCGCAGCACCCTGGTCAGCCCGGACAGCATCACGTCCGCACCGTGCTCGGTGGCCCCGATGGTCAGGAGCCTGGGTTCGGTGGCGCCCAAGTCGTCCAATGCCGTGTCGTGTGCGGCCAATATCGTGCGGGCATGCCGCAGCGCCTTCAGGCCCATCTCCGTGAAAACGATGCCGCGGCCGGAGCGTTGGATCAGTGGCTCGCCGACGACGGCCTCGACTCGGCGCAGATGCTGGCTGACCGCCGACTGGCTCAGGTGCAGCGCGGCGGCGGCGCGATGAAACCCGCCGCAGTCGGCGACGGCGACAAGGCTGCGCAGCGGCGCGATGTCCAGCACCTGGGCCATAGCAACACCATAGTTCGATTAGCAATCCTGATCAATTGTTACGCTCCCCATGCCAATCTTAGTCGCATGCCTACCTGACTGATAAGCCAAAGCGATCGGTTCCGATCAGCAATAATCGTTGGACTGCGGGTGCCGGCCTGGGCAGCATGGGTCACATGGACCTGCCGCGCATGCCGCTGACGACCGCGTCGGCGGTGACGTTCTTCTACGCGCTCGGTTACCCCATCGGGGTGCTGGCGGTGACCTCCATGGCGCCGATGGCCGCGCTGGTGCTGCGATTTGGTTTGGCCGCAACAATTTTGGCCATATGGGCTGTGCTGGCCAAGGCGCCCTGGCCGCGGGGAGCGCAGTTCGGTCACGTCGTTGTGGTCGGCCTGCTGATCCAAGCCCGTGCAGTTCTGCTGCCTTTACGAGGCCGTTCAGCTCGGATCACCGGCGGTGTTGTGTGCGGTGGTGATCGCTATGAACCCGGTCGCCACCGCCATCCTGGCCGCCGTGTTCCTACGCGAGCCGCTCGGTCCGCACCGGGTGGCGGCGCTCGCCCTCGGCGTCGTCGCGGTGCTCGCCGCATGTGCCAGGAGGCTGACGAGTGCCCACGGCGTGGACCCCGTCATCGGGCTGCTTGGGGTTGGTCTGCTTGGTCTTTCGGCTGGCGGCATTTACCAGCAGCGGTTCTGCGCCGGTGTCGATTTCCGCACGATGAGTGCGCTGCAGAACGCGGTCGCGCTGATTCCCGCAGCGGCGCTGGCGATCCTGACGCCGTTCGCCGTGCACGACGTCCGGCAGGCGGCGATCGCGGTTGCCGGCATGGTGCTGTTGAATGCGACGCTGGCGGTGAGCCTCTATGTTCGCGCGATCAATACCCACGGCGCGGCGGCGGTGGCGATGTTGTTCGCCATCATTCCCGCCGTTGCGGGGGTGCTGTCGTGGCTCATGCTGGGCCAGCGGCCCGACGCTGGTGTTGCGGTCGGCCTGGTCCTGGGCGGCTTCGCCTGCTGGCTCAACAGCAGGGGAGCCCGCCCCAGCCGTGCGGCCAAGGCGCGCGCCGAGTTCGCCCGGGTGTCAGTGGCGTCCCCGGCTGGCCAACTGGCTCGTGCGTCGTGCGGGTCGCCCTCCAATTCGCGAAGGTAGCGCTCGATCGTGCTCCGAATCCGCCTGCACGCCAAGCCATATCGGCTCACCGGAATTGGCCGGCGAGCGTCCGTGAGCCGCACTCGCTGCGATGAGGTAGCCGTGTCCGAGAAAACGGTCAGCCGCGCGCCCTCCCAGCCATGCCCAGGCGGCTACGGTGATCTCTATGACGCCGGCGAGCGGCTCGTCCGCAAACCCAGTGAAGCGGCGCCCGAGAGACCGCAAGGCGCAGATCGCCCGGGCCGCCGCCGATGCCTTCAGCGAGCTCGGCTACCACGCGGTCAGCATGGAGAATATTGCGACCCGGGTCGGGATCTCGGCGGCGGCGCTGTACCGGCATTCGCAGGGCAAATACGACCTGTTTCGCTCCGCGGTCCTGGCCCTCGGGCAGCGGCTCGTCGACGCCACCGAGTTCGCCGACCACCTGCCCGACGATGCCGATCCCGAGGAGACGTTGCGCGCACTGACCGGCGCGCTGATCGACACCGCCATCGTCAACCGCACAGCGGGCGGGCTCTATCGATGGGAAGGCCGCTACCTGCACGGTGAAGATCAGGAAGCGTTGGCCGAGCAGGTCAAGCTGGTCAACCTGCGTCTACAGCGGCCGTTGATCAGGCTGCGGCCCAAACTGCAATCGCGGCAGCGTTGGGTGCTCTCGGCGGCGGCGCTGAGTGTCATTGGCAGCGTCACCGACCATCGTTCCCGGTTGGGCAACGGCGAGATCCGGGCGACGTTGGCCGACATCGCGGCGACCGTGTTGAGGGCCGACGTGCCGGCGCAGCGGGCGAGTGGGTCGGAAGCGGCACGGGCAGCGACGATTACAAGCGCCGTCGGCAGCTACGAATTGCTGTTGCACGAATCGATACGGTTGTTCAACGAACGCGGATACCGCGAAACCGGCATGGAGGACATCGCGGCAGCGGTTGGCATACCGGTGGCCAGCATCTACCAATACTTCCCGAGCAAGGCCGCGATACTGGCGGTCTCATATCGGCGCGGGGCCGACCAGCTGTCCGGTGACCTGTCCACCATCTTGGCCGCGGGCAGTGATCCGGAGCAATCGCTGGCGCAGCTGATCGACGCCTTCGTCACACGGTCCTTCGCCAATCCCGAACTGGCGCGCGTGTACTACACGGAGCGCCACAACCTGCCTGACACGGACGCGGTGCTTCTCTACAACATTCACCGCTCCACCGTCGAATCCTGGGCCCGGCTGGCGGTGGCGGCGCGGCCCGAACTAACGCTCGACCGCGCGCGATACGCCGTACACGCTTCGTTTGCCCTCGCCGTCGACATCGGCCAGCTCGTCGTCCCCGGCCCGAGTCAGCCCGCTCGCATGACGGTGCGCCGGCTGATGGAAATCACCTTGCTTGGCAAATCCGCCGTAACTTCCGGCAAGGCCCCTCGCGGCGGCACGCAACGCGGCTGATTAAACGCGGACGTAGGCCGTCTCAAGGCCCAAATACTGCTGTACTTGCGATAGGGCCGTCCAACGAATGAGGGCGATGTACGGCATTCCGAACGCCTTGCTGCTCAGGCGAATCTCTGATCCAGCTGCGTGACGGAGTGTTGTCCAATTACGGCGAGCTGCTACCAAAATCGCCGAATTGCCATTAACATAGCGGCGGTCTGCGCCCCCGCGAAAGGTCCGCCCGATGCTCAACAGGATCCGCCGGCTACTGGATTACCAGTTGACGATTGCCGAGCTGCTGGGCCTTACCGTGTTGCTGGGCACGCCGTATCTGATCGTAGGGGTCATCTGGTCGTCCACTCACACGGCGCACCTGCGCGACATGCAGGGCGTGGATCTCGTCGTGTCATTTCTCGGCTCGATCGTGTCGTGGCCGGTGCTGATTTTCGCCAACGTGTGCATGACCTAGGCGCGGAACAGATGCTCAAACGCGGGCCTTTGGTTTTCTCAGCGGCGGTAGTGGCTTTAACCGTGGGGTTTTTCGCGTTGCGCTTCCCGGTGTTCATCGACGCCTACGACCAATTCGGTTGGCAAGTCAAATGCGGCAGCGGCCTGACGACCGACCTGACCCAAGCGTCCAGCGCCGACCAAAAGATGAACGAACACGGGGTCGCCAGGTCAAGCACGAACTACGTCGGCCGATGTGACAACGCGCTGATGATCCGACGCGCGTGGGCGATTCCCGTGGCGGCCCTCGGCGGCCTCACCCTGATGGGCTTGGCGGCGGTGGTGCTCGCACACGACCGCCGGAACATCAGAAGCTGACAGTTGCCCGCGAGACTCCTGGCCGGCATCGGTTGATTTGCTGGGGCACAACCGATTTCCAACGAACAGTTGCCCCACGCGCCAGGGGCACAGCTAGCGCGTGCTCTCGTCGGGAAGGTCACGTCGAGACTGGTGCAATCCTGGCGCGTCCGGGTCGTCGTTCTGGTGCTCCAGTTGTTCCTGCAGCTTGCGCTGTTCCTCGGTCGCCTCCCTGGCGTCCTCGGGTGCGGGTAGCGGGTCGACATTGACTTGATGGTCCACGTGAAATCTCCTCTGACCGTCTGTGCTGCTCCAGTCAGGGTCTCCCGAATCCCACGCATCGAAACCTGGCTGAATCCGGACAGGGCTCAGCCGGTCGCTTACTGGCCGAGATGTGCCGACAGCAGCCAGGCCCCCATCGACTTGCGGCCGTTGCCCTCGTCGCGGATGTCGGCACCGGCGAAGGCCTCAAAGCCTTCCAGGAAGCTGTCGGGAACGTTGGCGTGAATCCGTGCCGGCCGGATCTCGTCAATCACCCAGTACTTGGAGACGACGTCCCGAAGCTCGTCCTCGGTGACCGCATTGACCGGCCCGTCGGCCGGCATGCCCGCGCGGTCAAAGACCAGTACAAAGTAGGAGGCACCCGGCGCGGCGGCCCGCACGATGGACTGCTGATAGCCGTCGCGCAACTCGACGGGCATCGAGTGAAAAAGGGTGCTGTCGACGATGGTGCCGAAGCGGCCGTCGTAGCCGCTGAAGGCGCTGATGTCGGCGACGTCGAACGTGGCGTTGGCAAGGCCTCGCTTGGCGGCCTTCTCGCGCGCCAACTTGATGGCGGTGGGCGCCTGGTCCAAGCCCACCGTCGTGAAGCCGCGCTCGGCCAGGAACAACGACACCGCCGCCTCCCCGCAACCGGCATCGAGCACGTCGCCGTGGAACTTCCCGGCCTCGATCAGGGCCGCGATCTCCGGCTGGGGCTCGCCGATGCTCCACGGCGGCCGATTGCCTTCACCCATCTCGGGGGCTTCGCCCCGGTAGGCGGATTCGAACATTTCGTGAGTCGACTGAGACATACCACCATTATATCAACCACGCTGATATATGTCAACGGGACTGATATATGTCCGAAGGCCACACCTACTTAAGGGTGGCCGTCAGGTAACCGGAGTCTTCGCCGAATGAAGCCAGCTCATCATTGGGTACTTCGAACCCGTGGGCGGCAAAGGCCTGGTCGGTTGTTCGGATGTCGACCTGCCAGCCATGCGCGGCCAGATATTCAGCGGCGGTGTTGCGGTCTCCGGTGTAGAACAACTCGGCCAAATTGATGTTGGAGCCCAGCCGTTGCGACCGCGCGGTCAGCTTCTGGGCCCAGTCCGAAGGGACGTTGCGCACATCCATGTGCTCGGTCGCGATCCGGCTGCCCGGCGCCGACAACGCGACGACGTTGTCGAACAAGCGGTCCTGCGCCTCGGGCGGCAGGTAGACGAGCAGGCCTTCGGCACTCCAAGCCGTCGGCTCGTTCGCATCGAATCCGGCCTCGACCAGGGCGGCCGGCCAGTCGTCGCGCAGGTCGATCGCCACCGTGCGGCGCTGGGTGGTCGGGTCGGCGCCCAGGCCGGCCAATACCCGCGTCTTGAACTCGATGACCTCGGGTTGGTCGATCTCGTAGACCACCGTGCCGGTCGGCCAGGGCAGTCGGTAGGCCCTGGTGTCCAGGCCGGATGCCAGGATCACGGCCTGCTGAATACCGGATTCGGTTGCCTGCATGAAGAAGTCGTCGAAGTAACGGGTGCGCACCGTGATCTGCTCGTTCACCGCCTGGCGATTCAGCAGGGGATCGTTGGACCGGTCGACCTCATTGTCGAGGAGCTTGATGAAGATATCGCTGCCCACCGCGCGAACAAGGGGATCGGCAAAGGGGTCGTTCAGGAGGGCGTCCGGCCCCTTTGAAGCGATCGCCCGCTGTGCGGCGACCGCCGTTGCGGTGGCGCCGACGCTGGACGCCAAATCCCATGTGTCGTTCTCGGTGCGGGCCACGACCGGACTCCCCTCTGTCATTAGTTAGCTCACTTAAGCGATAAGGTCCACTGTACGCATTTCGGCGCGGACGGACCGTTCGACAATGCGCACGGGGGTGACTAGGGCGCGATGACGTGTTGAGATCGGGTATGGCTGACGACATCGAACTGAGCCCGAGGGATTGGGTGCGTGAGCAGACCGAGCGGATCCTCGAACAAGGCACGACCGACGGAGTCGAAATTCTCGATCGGCCCATAGTTCTGGTGACCGTGACCGGAGCAAAGTCCGGCAAAAGGCGGTACGTGCCGATGATGCGCGTCGAAAACGACGGCCGTTACGCCATGGTTGCGTCGAAAGGCGGCGCCCCGGCGCATCCGTTGTGGTACTTCAACCTGAAGGCCAATCCCCAGGTGACGCTGCAAGATGGCGAAAGGGTCGTCACGCTACGGGCACGCGAGCTCGAGGGGTCCGAGCGCGAGCAGTGGTGGCAGCGAGCGGTCGAAGCCTATCCTCCCTATGCCGAATACCAGACCAAGACAACGAGACAGATACCCGTCTTCGTTCTTGAGTAAACACTCTGCACCCCAATCTATTTCGCAGATCACGCACATCGCGCGGCCTCGGTAGCCATCCGCGGCAAAACATTTGGATTCGATATGCGCCCGGCCCGTCGGGTTGCCACCCGCATGGCTGCCCCATACCTTCGATATCCAGAGGCCGGGCACACTTAGCAACACAACGACGTTTGCGGCGATTGTGATCGCTTGTGCCGCAGGGTTTTAAATTGCACTCTTTGGGTGCGTTACGGGCGGACATCCGAACGCATCCCGTTATGCATATCCCAGGGAGGGGCCGATGCAACACGCTGGGCAGGTGGTTGAACAAAACGCCGAGAAGACGGAACCGACTCGAGTTGACCGGTTCCGCGCGACCGTCCAGTACGACTTGCCGGCATCGTTGGTGGTCTTTCTGGTGGCGCTTCCGTTGTCGCTGGGGATCGCCATCGCCTCGGACGCTCCCGTACTGTCCGGTTTGATCGCGGCGATCGTCGGGGGGATCGTCGCGGGGTGCATCGGCGGGTCGCCGTTGCAGGTCAGTGGTCCGGCCGCTGGGCTCACGGTCGTTGTCGCCGATCTGGTCTCCCAGTTTGGTTGGGCAGTAACGTGTTTGATCACCGTCATTGCCGGTGCCCTGCAAATCATGTTGGGAATCAGCCGGATTGCGCGTGCTGCGCTGGCGATCTCACCGGTTGTCGTGCACGCTATGCTGGCCGGCATCGGAATCACCATCGCCTTGCAGCAGGTGCACGTATTGCTGGGCGGTGAATCGCAGAGCTCGGCGTGGACAAACGTCGTCGGTCTGCCCGCGCAAATTGCCGGCGCGCACCGTCCGGGGCTCGTGCTGGGCCTGGTCGTCATCGCCATTCTGATTGCGTGGCGCTGGGCACCGGCCCGGGTGGCCAAGATCCCTGGCCCACTGGTCGCCATCGTCGTCGTCACGATCATTTCGGTCGTGTTGCCGTTCAACGTATCCCGCATCAGGCTGGAAGGTTCGGTGCTGGAGGCGCTGCAGCTGCCGCAGCTCCCGGATGGGAACTGGAGGGCAGTCGTGATCGCGGTGATCACTGTCACGCTGATCACCAGCGTCCAAAGCCTGCTGACGGCGGTCTCGATCGACCGGATGCACACCGGGGCGCGCACCGACTTCAACCGCGAGCTGATCGGGCAGGGCGCCGCGAACATGGCGTCGGGCGCGATCGGCGGGCTTCCCATCGCCGGCGTCATCGTGCGCAGCGCGGCTAATGTCAACGCGGGCGCCAAAACCCGCGCCTCGACGATCATGCACGGAGTCTGGATCCTGTTGTTTGCCGTGCCCTTTGCGGAGTTGGTCGAACAAATCCCCACCGCGGCACTCGCCGGCTTGCTCATCGTCATCGGAATCGAGCTGCTGAAGCCCGCACACATCGAGACCGCACTGCGCAACGGCGATCTGGCCGTCTACCTGGTGACCATCCTCGGCGTTGTCTTCCTCAATCTGCTGCACGGCGTCATGATCGGACTCGCCGTGGCGGTCGTCGCCACCGGGTGGCGGGTGGTTCGGGCCAGGGTGGAAGCGAAGCCCGTCGGCGACGAATGGCATCTGATCATCGAAGGGGCATGTACCTTCCTGGCCCTGCCCCGGCTCACGGGAGTGCTTGCAACGATCCCCGAGCGCACCACGGTCACCATCCACCTGGTGGCGAACTACCTCGATCACGCTGCGCACCAAGCGATCAGCGACTGGCAGCGCCGCCACTGCGCCACAGGCGGAAATGTCAACGTCCATAACGGACTGATGGAACCCTATGGACGCCTCGATAAGTTGTCGAAAGCCAACCGCCGCGCGGTCCACCTTAGCTTGGTCGAAGCGGACACCGGCTAGCCACCTTCAGGACGTGTAAGCGGGACCCTAGGGAAGCAGGTGCGGGCGAACGAGCTTGTGCCAGCGCCGTTGTCGGTACCGAAAGATGCCGGTTGCCACCCTCGCAACCTCGACAGCTACCTTGACACAGGTGAACTGGTGACACCCGTGCTGCGGCCGCGGAAATGACAACGGGGGACGGCCATCAGATGCCTCGCACCGGATGAACCGCGCCTGGATTAAAGGGTGCTGGGCCACCCATCGTCAAAGCAGTTGTGGCATAACCTCGCTCGCCAACAGCTCCAGGTGCGCGAGATCGGTCAGGTCCAACAGCTGGGTGTACACGCGCTGCACACCGATCTGCTTCCAGGCGCCCAAGTTGTCAACGATCTCGGCGGGGGTACCGACCAGCGGGCTGTTGGAGCGCAACTCGTCGAGTTCGCGGCCGATCGCCGCGGCGCGGCGGGCCAACTCACGGTCGCGGCGGCCGGCGCAGAGCACGAACGCGCTCGAGTAGGCCATCGAATCGTCCGGTCTACCGGCCGCGGCCACCGCTTGCGCCACCCGCTGGTACTGCTTCTCGGCCACGTCGATCGGCGCGAACGGAATGTTGAACTCGGCCGCGTACGTCGCGGCAAGCTGCGGAGTGCGTTTGGCGCCGAGGCCGCCGATGACGATCGGCGGATGCGGGCGTTGCGTCGGTTTGGGTAGCGCTGGTGAGCCGGCGATGGTGTAGTACTTCCCGGCGTAGTCGAAGGTCGCACCCGGTTCGGTCGTCCACAGCCCCGTGACGATGGCCAGCTGTTCGCTGAGCCGATCGAACCTCTCCCGCAGTGGAGGAAAGGGAATGCCGTAAGCCTGGTGCTCCTTTTCGAACCAGCCGCTGCCCAGACCGAATTCGACGCGTCCTGCGCTCATGTCGTCCACTTGCGCCACCGCGATGGCCAGCGGACCCGGATGCCGGAATGTTGCGGAGGTCACCAGGGTGCCCAGCCGGATGCTCGACGTCTCGCGCGCGATCGCTCCCAGGGTCACCCACGAGTCGGTGGGACCCGGCATACCGTCGCCGCTCATCGCCAGGTAGTGATCGGACCGGAAAAACGCCGTAAAGCCCAGCTGCTCGGCGGTTTGGGCGACGGCGACCTGATCGGCGTAACGGGCGCCCTGCTGTGGCTCGATAAATGCACGGAATTCCATAGGATCCCTCTGTATCTCGTTGTACGGCAACCCGATTCCGAACGTGTACCCGCCTGTTGCCAAAGCGAGACGGCAAACGGGTTAGCACCCCGCCCGCAACTGGGTATGCCCTTAGCATGACCTCACTTCTTCCACCCATGGTCGTGACGCCAGCGCGATTGACCTGCGCCGGTGCCGCCGACGCCGTTACGGCGGCGGAATTGCGCCGTGCCCTGCGCCGGTGGCTTCAGGAGGTGACTGAGGCCCCCGCGGAGGTTCGCGACGACATCATTCTGGGCGTCAACGAGGCGCTGGCCAACTGCGTCGAGCACGCATACCGCGCCCACCGCACGGTCGGCACCATGAAACTGCAGGCAAGCCACGACCCCGCCGCCCAGTCGATCAGCGTGTGCGTCAGCGACCGTGGATCGTGGCATCACCCGTCGCCGCAGCGGCTCAGCGATCCGCGGCGGTCCCGCGGCATCATGCTGATGCATGCGCTCGCCGACCACTGCACCATCAACGTCCGCCCCAACGGCACGACGGTGTGCCTGGACTACACCACCAGGCCCTAGCCGCAGCTCACACCCCGACGGCGCGCTCCAAATCCTTCAGCGACGTCTCCAGGTAGCCCAGCAGCCGCTGCAGGTGCGGGACACTGCGGCGGCAACCGACGAGACCGAAGTCGAGGTTGTCGGCGTTGTTGGTGACGGTGATGTTGACCGCCTGGCCGTCGAGCGGTATGGAGAGCGGGTAGTTTCCGTCCAGCCGCGCCCCACGCCAGTACAGCGGCTCGGACGGACCGGTGGAAACGTTGGAGATGACGATGTTGAACGGTGGGGACGCCGCCGAGAGGTAGCCCGGGATCAGCCCGAAGAACAGGCCGCCGATGTTCAACGCTGACAGGGCCAGTTGCTGAACCGGCGGCAGTTGTTGGAACACCTCTTTGGTGTCGCGGATCGATGTGCTGACGATCTCGAGGCGCCTCGCCGGGTCGTCCACGTCGGTCGCCAGGTTGCACAGGAACGTTCCGACCATGTTGCCGCCCCGGTCATCGTCGGCTTTGCGGAGATTGACCGGAACCATCGCGGTCAGCGGGGCGTCCGGCAGAGCGTTCTGCTCGAGGAGATAGGCGCGCAGGGCGCCGGAGCACATGGCGAGGACGACGTCATTGACCGTCACCCCGGTCGCCGACTTGATCGCTTTGATCCGGTCCAACGACCAGGACTGCGCGGCCACCCGCCGGGCGCCTCCGATGCGGACGTTGAACATGCTTCGCGGCGCCCCGAACGGCAGCGTCAGTTGCTGTTCGAGCAGGGCGGCCCGCGCCAGCTTCAGCGTGGACGGCGCCAACGCGAGCGCCGACCCCGCCGTGCGGCCGGCCCGCTCCAGCAGCGACTGGCGCTTGTGCCCCCCGCCGCGTTTGCGCGGCCCGATGCTCCACGGAACCCGCACCTCGTCATCGTTCGGGTTGGGGGTGAAGGCGCGCTGCACCAGCCGCATTGCGGACACGCCATCCATGAGGGAGTGGTGGTACTTCGTGTAGACGGCGTATCGGCCGTCCTCCAAGCCCTCGACGAGGTGGGCTTCCCACATGGGGCGGTGGCGATCGAGCAGGCTGCCATGCAAACGGGAAACCAGCTCCAACAGGTCACGGACCCGTCCGGGCTCGGGCAGCGCCGAGCGGCGCAGGTGGTAGTCGAGCTCGACGTCGTTGTCGAACGACCACGCGAGGTTGGTCAGGCCACCGAAGAAGGCCGGGCGCTTGCGGAACGTCGGCTGCACATCGGTGCATTCGAGCATGGCCTGGTAGGACTCGCGGACGAAATGGGGCCCGGCGTCCTCGGGCGGTTCGAAGAGTTGCAGCGATCCCACATGCATCGGGTGTTCGCGTGACTCGCCGATGAGAAACAGCGCATCCGTCGGCGATATCGGTTCCATGGTCAACCCCATTCTGTTTCGCTGGGCCGTCCGCGCGGCACACGCCCATCAAGTAGCCGGAGTGAACGCTTGTTAATCAACGTCAAGTGCGCAGATCGTGCGTTGCTCGAAAGTGGGGGCGTTGAGCGACGCGGCACCGGCTCTACTCGAGGACTGCGGCGAGAGTCCCGACCCGGCCGGCATCGGCTTCGCTTCGCAGCACGGTAGTGGCCATTTCAAACGTCACACCGGGGATCGTCTTATTGACGGACGGGTTTCCGGTCCACCAGGTGATGCGGCAGACCCGGCGGCTGATCCGCCAGCCGCCGGGCGTGCGTACCAGGGCATCGTCATACCAGCCAGTGCCATCCCAGAGCGGGTCGCCACCGGCGGAGCGGCGCAACAAGCGCCAGCCGCCGTTGCAGAAGCTGGAGGCGCGGTCACCTTCGATGTGGACCACGTGGGTCGACATGGTGTGCTGGGTGGAATCGAAGGGGTCGTGGAACGCCGCGAAGTCGGCCTTGAACCGGTCACGATCGGTCCAGTGGGATGTGGCGCCGTAATCAGCATCCACGTCGGGGGTGAAGATGCGGTCGAATAGTTCCCAGCGCTGGCTGTCCACCGCCAGCCCGTAGAGGTTCACCAGTTGCGTGATCGCCGCGACGTCGCTGTCGGTCATGGTTCTCCCGGGTCCGCTGATCAATGTCAGCACATTGTCGTCGACCCTCGGTTACGCCGACTCCCGAAAGGCGCTGATGATCTCGGCGACCCTGGGATCGTCGCGCATCTCCTCCAGGGTTTCCGGCAGTGGGAGCCGCCAGTTCGGGTATTCGTCGATAGCGCCCGACCCCTGGCCGACTACCTGACGTCCTTGGCCAGCTCGCGCGCCTCCTGCTCACTTTCCACCGCGGGCCCGGACCCCGGCAGCGGCTTCCCGGCGACCTCGGGCGTGAAGAGCAGCGTGATCGCGCCCACCAGACCACCGAAGATCAGCATGTAGGCGGGTGCCATGACGTTGCCGGTGCCCGACACCAACGATTGGGCGATCAGCGGCGTGGTACCGCCCACGGCGGATATCGAGATGTTGTACGAGATGGCCAGCGAGCCGTAGCGCACGTTGGTGGGGAACAGGGCCGGCAGCATGGCGGGCGCGGTGCTGTCGAAGCACAGCTCCATCAATCCGATCAGCAGCACGCCGGCGAAGATCACCAGGTAGATGCCGCCGAAGCGGATGAGGAGGAACGCGGGAATGGAACCCACGATCAGCAGTGCGCAGCCGGTCCACATGATCGGTTTGACGCCGATGCGGTCGGACAGCGCTGCGACGAGCACCACGGTGGCCATCAGGATCGCCAATGTCACCACGATCATCACCAGTCCGGCGGTATGGCCGACGCGCACGAACAGCTTGAGGTACGTCGGCAGGTAGCCGGTCAGCATGAAGTCGGCGACCTGAGAGGTCAGCACCAGAGCCGCGCAGATCAGCAGGCCCCTCCACTGGTCCACGACCGTCCGTCGAAATTGCCGCCGGCGCCCGCCCGACGGCTGCGCCCCCTCGGTCGCGTTCTGGTAGGCGGATGACTCCTTCAGCCGTAGCCGCAGGAACAGCGCGAACAGGCCGAACGGCGCGCCCAGCAGCAGCGGAATGCGCCAGCCGTAAGCCAACATGTCTTCGTCTGGCAGCCAGGTTTGCAGCGCGGTCACCAGCATCCCGGCGAGCACGAACCCGACCAGGTTGCCCATCGGCAGAAACCCGACCATCATGCCGCGTTTGTGATCGGGGGCCTGCTCGACCAGATAGGTCATCGCGCCGACATACTCACCGCCGGTCGACAGGCCCTGGAAGATGCGGGCGATGACGAGCAGGATCGGCGCCCAGATGCCGATGGTGCTGTAGCCCGGCAGCAAACCGGTCGCGGTGGTGCTCACCGTCATCATCAGGATGGTGACGACAAGAACCCGGTGTCGCCCGATGCGGTCGCCGAGCGGGCCGAAGATGAAACCGCCGAGCGGACGCACCACGAACGCCGCCGCCAGTGCCCCGAACGTAGCGATGAGGTGGACGCCGCTGACGCTCTTACCCGGATAGAACACCTGGGCGAGGGTGGTGGCGATATAGCCGTAAACCCCGAAGTCGTACCACTCCATGAAGTTGCCGATCGCGGTGCCCATGATGGTCTGGCGCATGGCCGGGTCGGCGACCCTGATTTCGTTGCGTGCCCATTTCCTCCGGCGACCCCGTGCATTCATCGACAGAATGCGTACCCAGAAGTCTCGGGGGCCGAACAAAATGCACTCCCAACCGGCTCTCTCGGCGAAGGGAACTCACTGACCCTTCAGGCTGCCGATGCGAAGCGAAAAGTCCTTGGGCTCGGACTGTTCCTCGGCCGCGAAGGGCGTGGTGGCCTCAATATCCTCGACGTAGCGTTGCGGATCGCGGTCGGTGATCGCCAACCCGTCGGTGGTGGGATGTTCGGCCATGAAATCGCGGTATTGCCGCCCCAGCGCTTCGCGGAGGCCGATGGGGGCGGCGCGACGGAAGTCGGACAGCCCTTCTCGCTCCTCTTCACCCATGTGGTCGTCGTTGGCCTCGCGGGTGCGGCCGATCGCCGCCCACCACTGCTCGCTTCCGACCCGGGCCGCGTTGGCGTCGCGCACCCCGTCGCGGATGTCGTTGTGATCCCCGATCGCATCGAGCGTCTCGCCTTCGGCGTCGTCGGTGCCCCGCTTCAGCAACTGCGGATAGAAGATCTTCTCTTCGATGTAGGCGTGCACGTCCAGCTTGTCAGCGAGGGGACGCCACACCCGCGCCAAGGCGGCTTCGTCGGCCGGTGTCTGCGCCTGCAGGTAGTCCAGCTGGGCGAACTGCTCGCGGAACCACTCGTGGTCGGCGAGGATCAACATGGTGATGTCGGCCATCGCGACGGCCCACCTCCCTCACCCGCTACGGTTCGCGGCCATGGTGTCCCATGGTGGCGGAACCCGTCAACCGACGGGAAACGCTCCGTCGGGGCGCGGTCAACGGTTTGGATACACTAAGACACCAGAATGCTGATCGACCGCGATCGCACGCCGCTAAACCCCACCGATATCAGAGGTTGTTTGTGCCGGAAAACCGCAGCGAGCCCGCAAGCCTAGAGCCGCATTTCGAGGACGTTCAGGCGCACTACGACCTGTCGGACGAGTTCTTCGCGCTCTTCCTGGATCCGACGCGGACCTACAGCTGCGCCTACTTCGAACGCGACGATATGAGCCTCGAGGAGGCGCAGCTCGCAAAGGTCGACCTGTCGCTCGGCAAGCTCGGGCTGCAAGCGGGTCAGACCCTGCTTGACATCGGCTGCGGCTGGGGCACCACCATCGTCCGGGCGCTCGAACGATACGACGTCAACGTCGTCGGCCTGACCCTGAGCCGCAACCAGCAGGCGCACGTGCAGCAACGTCTGGACGAGCACCCCAGCGCGCGCAGCAAGCGGGTGCTGCTGCAGGGCTGGGAGCAGTTCGACGAAAAAGTGGACCGCATCGTGTCCATCGGCGCCTTCGAGCACTTCGGTCGCGACCGGTACCCCGACTTCTTCAAGATGGCCTACGAGGCGCTGCCCGCCGACGGCGTGATGATGCTGCACACCATCATCCAGCCCAGCGGCGAAGAGTTCGCCGAGCGCGGGCTCCCCATCACCATGACGAAACTGCGGTTCATGAAATTCATCATGGACGAGATCTTCCCGGGCGGAGACCTGCCCGCCGCCAAGACCGTCGTGGAGCACGCCGAGCGCGCCGGCTTCGGCGTCAAGCTCGTCCAGCCGCTGCGCCTGCACTACGCGCGCACCCTCGACACCTGGGCGGACGCGCTCGAGTCACGCCGCGACGAGGCCATCGCGATTCAGTCCCAAGAGGTCTACGACCGGTACATGAAGTACCTGACCGGTTGCGCCGACCTGTTCCGCGAGGGCTACACCGACGTCGCGCAGTTCACCCTCACCAAGGGCTGATTACCGCCGGCGCCAGTCCGGGCGGCGCGCGCAGCTGACCCCGGCCGGGGTTTATCGGCGCCGCGCCCGGGGTAAATCCACGAGCAACAACCTGATTCGGCAAGCGCCGACCTTCGTCTGCGCAAAACCGCAGGGAAGGATTGATCGTGAGTGCCAAGCATCGACTGACCCCAGCGCCGCAGCAAAGATCTCCCGCGGATCGAACCGCGCGGCGCGGGTCAGGCGTCGCGGCGATATGTGATGTCGTCTCCGCATCGATGCTGTGCGCGGCGGCCCTCACGGCTTTGGTGCTCAACGCACCACACGGCGAAAAGCGAACGGTCGAGGCGAGCCAGGAGCCACCGGCCGCGTCGCAGTCGGTGCGCCAAGAGGGCACGGTGATCGCGGTGTCGGCGGGCTCGGTTACCGCGCGCAGCGTTAACGGGTACACCCAGACCTACCTCGTCACCCCCAACACCACGCTCATCGGTCACGGCGGCCAACCTGCCACTGCTACACCGCATTTCACGGTCAACGATCACGTCGAGATCGTCGGAACCATTCAGGATGGCACCGCCCTGGCCACCGCGGTGGCCGACCGCGACGCAGGGCACGGAGAGGGGTCCCCGATGGATTACCTTGACGGACAGATAGTTCCGGCGGGCCGCACCTGAGTCTTGCCCCGCCATAGGGGCCGTTTTCGTCAATGAGCCTGCAGCGCAGGATGTCTGCCGCTAGGCGCGGACCCGCTGCGTCCCCGCCTTCTCCTCGCCGGCCTGTCGGCCTAGTCTGTATGCCATCCAGCCAGAGGAGGCGACGTGAGCGAGCACGAAGTAAAGATGATCATCCTGTCGACCGATGATCTCGACGAGTCGATCCGGTTCTACAGCGAGACCCTGGGCATGCCGCTGAAATTCCGCGACGGGGCGCATTTCGCGGCCCTCGACGGCGGGCCGGTCACGCTCGCGCTGGCGACCGCGGTGGACCATCCCATTCCGGGGCAGGTCGTCGTCGGCATCAAGACCGCCGACGTCGATGCCGCGGCTAAGGCGGTGGAGGCCAGCGGGGGCGGCATCGTCAAAGGCCCGTACGACGACGCACACGAACGCCGTGCCGTGGTCTACGACAACAAGGGCAACGGCCTGGTGTTCTACAAGCCGCTGGGCCGCTGACAAGCGTTATTTGCCGGTGCGCTCGCGGTGCTTGCACCCGGGCCAGCAGCACGGCCGGCGCATGCCTTCTTCCAGTTCCTCCTGCGTGCGGCGAATGCGGCGCTGTCGGGTCGCCTCCTGCTTGGCGTCCTCGACCCAGCAGATGAACTCGTTGCGGGCCAAGGGCGTGATGTCCTGCCACGCGGCGAGTGCCGTGGCGTTGCCGATCAGCGACTCGCGCAGGTCCGCGGGCAGTTCGTGCACCACCCCGCCGGGTATCCGCTGGCTGCTCATGGGGTTAGGCTAACCCGCCATTGCGGTCGCTCGCAGCGGCTAAGAAGGCAAATGCGCGCTGTCGTCGTGCAATTCGTCGCGGCGCAAGGTCATCGGGGTGAGGGCGGGGACATCGCCGCCGGCCACCACGGCACGGGTGATCGGCGTGAGCGCCCGGAACAGCGTTTCCACCTCGTCGTCGCTAAGCGCGTCGAGCGCCGACAGGGAAAGCGCATCGGTGGACCGTTCGATGTGGTCCTTGAGTTCCCGGCCGGCCGCGGTCAGCGAGCCGTCATCGCCCAGCAGTCCCCGCTCGGCCAAACGTTGCTCGTGGTGCCGCCACGCCGCCTCGTCGTAATCGCGGGTGCGTGCGATGTACTCGCGCGGAACCCCGCCCGCCGCGGCATGCAACACGTTGGACTCCCGACCCGAGATACCGGCGGCGGCCAACACCGCCACATGCCCGTCGCCGCGCTGCTCGCGTAACAGCGTCGTCGCGTGCCACAGCGCGGCCAGCGGATCGTCCGGCCACGGCAGCGCCAGGTTCGCGGCGAACAGCGGGCGTCCGTCCAGCGGCGCCTGCCGAGCTGCCTTCCCAGCCAATTGCGCCGCAACGCGGACGTTTTCGCTCCCGTCCGGCCCGTAGCGGCGCAGCGCCGCGACGGCGGACTCCTGCCGCGCACGCAACGCCGCGTCAGGACCGGCGACCTGCCATGCCGCCGGCAGCGCCTTGGCGACGCGCTCGGGGGCGAAGTTGTAGAAGATGGCGGTGACCACCTCGTTCGGCACCATGCCAAGTGGCGCGGACCGGGCCGCGAAGTAGCCCATCCAGAAACCCCGGTAACCCAGCCCGTCCAACGCCGCCCGTGCCTCCGGCGCGAAATACGTCACCGCATGCACGGGCTCGAAGCGATCGAAGAAGCGCCGTGCCAGCACCGGTTCCCTTTGCACGGTCGCAGTCAATCACACTCGCCGAGCGGGCGGCTCTGATGATGGCACGACGCCTCAAAGCCTCAGCAAGCGCTCGGCGTTGCGGTGGGCGATCTTCTCTCGATCGTCTTCGCCGATCGGCATCCGATCGAGGAACTGCCGGCACGCCTTCATGTTTCCGTAGGGGTAGTCGGCGGTGAACACGACGCGGTCGATGCCGATGACGTTGACCATCGCCAAATAGGCGTTGAAGGACAAACTCCAACTGGGGTCCATCGCGCCGGGCTCCTGGGTGAAGAAGTCACCGGCGAGGATGCCACCGTAGAAGTTCTCCCGAAGGTATTCCTTGACGGTGCGTTTGAGGCCGGTCTCCGCTATCGGAAACGAGTAGTCGGTCCGCCACCCCATCCAGCTCAGCGCCTCGAAGTGGTGACCCACGATGATCTGCAGCTGCGGGAACCGGTCGAACACCCCGCCCAGGATCAGACGAAGGCAGTGCACCCCGGTATCGATGTGCCAGCCGACCCCGGCGGCCGCCAATCGCGCCGAGATCTTCGGATCGAAGCCGGCGTAGTAGGCGTCGATGACCGGCCGCGGCGGCACGGTGGGATGCAAAAAGATTGGCACGCCCAGTGTTTCGGCGGCTTCGAAAACCGGCCAGAAGAAGGTGTCATCGAGGTAGCGGCCGTTGACGTGACCGTTGATCAGGGCGCCCACGAAGCCGTGATCGCGGACGGTGCGTTCGAGCTCACCGGCGGCCGCCGCCGGGTCGCGCATCGGCAAGGTGGCGAAGCCGCGGAACCGGTCCGGGTGCTGGGCGATCGCGGCCACCACCGCGTCGTTGGCCCGCCGGGCCAGTTCGACCCCCGCCGCGGGGTCCAGCGTCTCGGGGCCCGGGACGGCGTGCGAGAGGATCTGGATATCGATGCCCGCGGCGTCCATCGCGGCGAGCCGGCCCTCGCCCAGATCGTTGATGCCCGGCGGCCATTCCCCGTCCGCTCCGGGGGAGCCGTAACCCGCCTTCTTCAGCAGTTCGGTCGCCGAGTCCAGCCCCTCGTTCTGGTGTTCTTCGGCTATGGCCGGGAGCTTGTAGTGCTCTTCGATACCGATGACCTTCATCCTTCTCCTCCCATACATGGACACCTACGAGGGCGGCGCGTCGGGCGTTCACCGGAGTACCCGGCATGGGTCGGGACCGGCTCCCGCATAGTCTCGAACCCGTGACAATCCCGTATGACGAGGCGCTACGTGAGCGGATCAGGAACCACCTGGCGGGCCATGACCGTCGGGAGGTGACCGACCCGACAAAGCGGCATGCGGCGGTCGCCGTGGTGGTGGTTGACTCGACCCGCGGCGAGGACCGGGTCGATCCGGCGCCGGTGGTCGAATGGAACGGGGACCGCCCGATGCCGGAGCCCGGCCTCGACGGCCGGATGGTCGGCGTGTCCGGCGGCGCGGCGTTCCTGTTGTGCCGCAGGGCATCCCGTCTCACCTCGCATGCCGCGCAGTGGGCGTTGCCCGGTGGCCGCCTCGACCCGGGCGAGACCGCGGTCGACGCGGCGCTGCGGGAATTGCGCGAGGAGGTCGGCATCGCCCTGCCCGATTCGACCGTGCTCGGCCTCCTGGACGATTACCCGACCCGGTCCGGGTACGTCATCACCCCGGTCGTGATCTGGGGCGGGGGACGCCTCGATCCCCGCCCGGCGCCCGACGAGGTGGTGGCGGTGTACCGGGTGGGATTGCACCAGTTGCAGCGCGACGATTCACCGCGATTCATCACCATCCCGGAGAGCCGACGCCCGGTCGTCCAAATCCCGTTGGGGAACGACCTGATTCACGCACCGACCGGCGCCGTGCTGCTGCAGGTGCGGTGGCTGTGCCTGGAAGGCCGCCCCGACGCGGTGGACGAGCTGGAGCAACCGGTCTTCGCCTGGCGGTAGCGATCGCCCACCCTCACTGCTCAGCCCGCGCGGACAGGCGGTGTTCGATGACGGCCTGCGCGCGCTGCGCCCATCGAATGTTCTCCTCCTCGAACGCGATTCCGCGCAGCAGGGTCAGGTAGGGACCGATTCGTTCGGCGTGCGCCAGAAATTCCTCCTCGTCGCGTCCGTCGAGCACGCGCGCCCGCAACCGTTCGTAGCGTTGCAGTTTGGCCGTCGCCCACTGCAGGCGCTCGACGATGAAGTCACGCACAGCGCGCGTGTTGCCGACGTCTGCGGCCTGGACCTTGACCAGCAGTTCATCGCGGATAGCCGACGGCTTCGGCGCCCTTGCTGTGAACTCCTGGATCGCGTCGCGCCCGGCGTCGGTCAGTGCGAACAGACGCTTGTTGGGCCGACGCTCTTGGTGCACGACCCGCGCCTGGATGAGCCCCTGCTCAGCGAGCCGGTCGAGTTCGCGGTACAGCTGCTGCGGGGTGGCCATCCAGAAGTTCGCGACCGAGGCATCGAACTCCTTGGCCAGGTCGTACCCGGACGACTCGCCCTCGAGGAGGGCGGCCAACACCGCATCGCGCAGCGACATCGGGAAAGGCTATAACGATATGAATAGTCAACAAAGTGATTATTCGCACAATGGACACGCCGGTGTGGACGACATAGCGTCAACGGCACTTCACAAACGACTTCACTAGGCGAGGTGTCGGATGCATCCGTTCCGCAAGGCGGTCGAAGAACGCGACGAGAGGGGCATCCAGGCGCTGCTGGCCGACGGCGTGGTCTTCACCAGCCCGGTGGCGTTCAAGCCCTACGTCGGCAAGCCGATAACCGCGGCGATCCTGCGCGGCGTGTTGCGCATCTTCGAGGATTTTCGCTACGTCCGTGAAATCCACGACGGCAGCGGTCGCGACCACGCGTTCGTGTTCGAGACCGGCATCGCGGGAGCGCCGGGGGTGAAGATCACCGGTTGCGACTTCCTGCACTTCGACGACGACGGTCTCATCGACGACTTCATGGTGATGGTGCGCCCGCTGTCGGGCGCGAAAGCGTTGTCGGAGGCGATGGGTGCCCAGTTTGATCGGATCCAGCAGGAGGCGCTCGAGCTGGCCGACGAATTCACCACCGCGTAGGAGTAGGCGAACATGCGAATCGGACTGGGCATCAACTATGCGGGCGGTTTCAAGGACGTGGCTGCCGAAGTGGCCGACCTCGAACGCGCCGGACTCGACATTGTCTTTGTCCCCGAGGCGTATTCGTTCGACGCGGTAAGTGCGCTGGGCTACCTGGCCGCCTGCACCGACCGGGTCGAACTGGCCTCCGGAATCCTGCAGCTGTACACCAGGACGCCCACGCTGACCGCGATGACCGCCGCCGGTCTCGACTACGTCTCCGACGGCCGGTTCACTCTCGGGCTGGGCGCTTCCGGTCCGCAGGTCATCGAGGGCTTCCACGGTGTGCCGTACGACGCGCCGATCGCCCGGACCCGCGAAGTGATCGACATCTGCCGCCAGGTGTGGCGGCGCGAGACCGTCAGACACCAGGGCAAGTACTACACGATTCCGCTGCCCGCCGGCCAGGGCACCGGGCTTGGCAAGCCACTCAAGCTCATCAATCAGCCTGTCCGAGAACGCATCCCGATCTTGGTGGCGGCGCTGGGACCCAAGAACGTCGAGCTGGCGGCCGAGATCGCGGAGGGGTGGCAGCCGATCTTCTACCTGCCCGAGAAGGCGCAGGAGGTGTGGGGAGAGGCGCTGGCCGCCGGCCGGGCCAGGCGAGACCCCAAGCTGGGAGAGCTCGACATTTACGCCGGTCCGGTCCTGGCCATCGGCGAAAACGTCGAACCTCTAAGGGATTTCGTCAAGCCCCACCTGGCCCTCTACATCGGCGGAATGGGCGCGAAAGGCAAGAACTTCTACCACGCCCTGGCCACCAAGTACGGCTACGGCCCGCAGGCCGACCGGATCCAAGAGCTCTACCTGGCCGGTGACAAGGACGGCGCCGCCAAGGTCGTTCCCGACGAGCTCGTGCGAGACGTGAACCTGATCGGCAGCCGCGAATTCGTCAAGGAACGGTTGGCCGCGTTCCGGGAAGCCGGGGTCACCACCCTCAACGTGTCGCCCATGGCGTCTACCCCTGGCGAGCGGGTCAAGCTGATCGAGACCTTGCGCGAATTGATCTGAACGTCCGCGCGGTCAGCCTTGGCGGTGAGCATCCCGTCGGAGTCGAACCGCTCGACTCGCGCCCGCCAGCAACGCCAGCACCGCCATCACGGCGAGAATGGTCGTCGACACCGCCGACCCAACCGTCGTCAAGATCAGTGGCAGGCCGAAGCCGATGTAGGTCACCACGTAGAACGCACCAACGAGCGTACCGCGCAAGCGTTTCGGCGCTGCGGCCTCCAGGTCGATCAAGCCCTCGCGCAAACACAGGCCGGACGCGGACCCCAGCACCAGGAACAGCGGCAGGCCTAAGGCCGGCGACATGGTCGGCGGGGCCAGCGCGGTGCCCGCGTACCCGAGCGCGGCCAGCACCGCACCGGCGGTGCCGGCCTGCGGCCCCCACCGGCGCGCGCGGGCGAGCACCTGGATCAGGCCGCTGACGCCATTGACCAGCAGCGTGGCCGTGCCGGCGGCCATCGGAGCTGCGAGCCCGGTGTGCACGCGGCCGGGGATGGTGATGAACCCAAGCGTCGCCGACGCGAACACCCACGGCGCCAGTGGCATGGCCCAACTCAACGCCCGCGCCGGGCCCTGCGCCGCGGTCGTCGACGGCTCCCACACCTGTGCGGTCGCCCGCGCGGTGGCCCCCGCGCGCCGCGCCGCAACGACCGCGATGGCCATCGCCGCCATCCCGATAGCGGCCGCGATCGAAAACGACAACCGAATGCCGGCCGGCCCGGCCCCCGCGATCACGCCTCCCGCGAACGGGCCGATCGCGAAACCGGCCATCAACACCGCACCTGCGGTGGCCGCCCCGGCGGGGCCTTTCAGATCGGAGGCCCACGCGGTGCAGGAACTCATGGCCAGTCCGACCCCGAGCCCGACGACCAAGCGTCCGAACAGCAAAACGTCGTACTGCTGTGAGCACAGCATCGCCACCGTCCCCACCACGGCGGTCGCCGAACCCGCCAGCGCCACCGACCGGCGCCCGAACGCATCCGACGCGCGCCCGCCGACGATCAGCCCGGGCAGCAATCCCAGCGCGTAGACGCCGAAGATCGCATCGAGCGTGGCCGAGCCGAGGTGTTGCCGCGCGCTCAGCAAGGGCATCAACGCGACGAAGTGGTTGGCGACCCACCCGATGGACAGCAACAGCACCAGCACACCGGCGAACTCGCCCCGGGCCGCACCCGAGCTTTCAGCCTCGTCCAGCGTGGCCAATGTCGACCGCGGAGTTGACCCGTTGGACCAGGACACCGACGTTTCCTCCCCCTTGGATCTGGGCGCGGCCGGAAATACGGACCTCGAACGACCTCTCAACGACGATGTGGGCGAGGCAGTTATTCCCGTTCGGACGCGAAATGCACGCGGCGCAAACACGCGAGTCATCAGGGCAAATCGGGTGTGGGGGTTTGAAATCGGCCGATTTGGTGTACTGATACCACTACTCGGATCCAGGGAGGCAAATGATGAAGCAAATCGCGGCCGCCACGTTCGCGATCGCCGTGCTGCTGTCCAGCGCGTGTTCGGCCTCACAGGTCATCAACACCGGCGGCGACACCAAGTGCAAGGACTTCACTTCGCAGGACGAGAAGAAGCAGAACGACGAAGTCAGCAAGATGCTGAAGGACAAGAACGGCACCGACCCGTCCAACGCCGAGATCTCGGCCACTCGGCTGTCGGCGTTGACGTACTGCCAGACGTTGGGCAAGCCGGACACCAAGATCTCCGAGGCGCCGCACGGCTGACGTTGATCGCCGGCTCCCCGCGCCGCGCCAGCTCATAAGCGGCGGCCGGCCCGCACATCCCCGCGCCGACGATGACGATCACGCGACCCGCATACCCGCGCGACTAGAAGAAGAACCCGGCGTGCGGCGCGTCCGGCACCGCGAACAGCCGATCGGCCACGGCGATTGCCGACGCGTCGTCGGCACGGGCCAGCCCGGCGACGGCGAGGTCGCGCCAGGTCGTGCCCCCGAGCAGAACGGCGGCCAGCCCCTCGACGTCGACCTCCAGTTGCGCTCGCCGCTCGGTCGGTTCGGCACCGCCGCCGGTGATGGTGAAATGACCCGAATTGTCCGGCAACATAGGGTCTTTGACCGCGATGGTGACCGCGCCGTCGTCGCCATAGTGGCGTGCCGCCAGCGCCCGCGGCACGTCGATGACGCGCAGCCACGTCTCGTCGAGCACCGCGGTGACCCGGGCCGCCCGCCGATCGGCCAGCAGCAAGGGCAGCGGATCGTCGATCGGCAGCATCCAGAACACCACGCGGTCAATGAGATCGAGGCCGAGCAGGAACCGCAGCAGTCCGAGGTAGGCGTCCGCAGTCGGTGCGAAGAAGTCCTCCACCGCGATGGTGCGCTGGTCGCTGACGAACCACCTCTCGGTGTCGACGGGGCGGTAGCGGGCGAAACCCGATTCGGATCCCGGTTCGCCGTGCACCGCGACATACGAAGGGTGTGGCGACGATTCGGTGCGCAGCCGTAGGCCCTGCCACCACACGTCCGGCCGGTCGATGGTTCCCGGACGCGACGGGCGATTCTCTGAATAGATGCGGGGCAACAGATCCCAGGCTTGCGAGGCGTCGACTAACCGCACCCGACCGCCGGGACCGACGTCGCGACGCAGCGCGGCCCGCGCGGTGTGCACCTCGACCGTCTGTGACGAACTGGCGACGCCGTATCCGTACCGGCCATAGATCGTCGCCTCCGATGCCCGCAACGACGCGACCACCTCACCGCGGGCGGCGATGTCGCGCAATTGATGACGGATCAGCTCCGTGGCGATGCCCCGCCGGGTGAACGACGGCAGCACCCCGATATGCGTCACGGCGGCGTGGCCCACCATCGCGCCGCCGGGGAGCGTCATGCCACTCGTCACGGCGTCCGCGGTGCCGACCAGTTGCCCGCCGACGAAGGCGCCGACCGTACGGCCGGGCTCGAGCAGCTTGGTGATCTGGCCGGGCGGCAGGTCCGGCAACGGCGGGAAGCCGATCATGGCGACGCGAAAGACGTTGGCCGCGGCGAGGAGGTCGTCCTCGCTGTCGAGGACCCGGATCTCGGTGGTCATCGGGCCATCATGTCGCGTGCCCGCCGCGGCGTGGACCGCGGGATGCGGCCGCTAACGAATCTGCAGGCCGGTCAGCGCCCGTGAGATGACCAGGCGCTGGATCTCGCTGGTGCCTTCGAAGATGGTGAAGATCTTGGCGTCGCGGTGCATCCGCTCCACGGGATAGTCGCGGGTGTAGCCGTTGCCGCCCAGGATCTGGATCGCCTCGTCGGTGACGTAGACGGCGGTTTCGCTGGCCACCAGCTTGGCCATCGACCCCTCCGCCGCGTCGAAGGATTGGTTGTTGCGCGCCATCCACCCGGCGCGCCACACCAGCAGGCGGGCGGCGTCGATGCGGCTTTTCATGTCCGCCAGCTTGAACGCCACCGCCTGGAACTCGCCGATCTTGCGGCCGAATTGCTCACGCTGGCAGGCATAGTCGAGCGCGTACTCATAGGCGGCCCGGGCCACGCCGACCGCCATCGCGCCGACCGTGGGCCGGGTGCGCTCGAAGGTCTTCATCGCCGCCTGGCTCCGCGCCGAGGCACCCGACTTGACGCGGGCGATCCGCGCCTCGAACTTCTCCCGCCCACCGAGGATGTGGTCCTCGGGCAGGCGGACGTTGTCCAGCACCACCTCGGCGGTGTGGGACGCCCGAATCCCGTGCTTCTTGAACTTCTGGCCCTGTGCCAACCCGTTGACGCCCGCCGGAACGACGAACGTGGCCTGGCCGCGGGTGCCGAGTTCGGGGTAGACCGATGCCACCACGATGTGCACGTTGGCGATGCCGCCGTTGGTCGCCCACGTCTTGGTGCCGTTGAGCACCCACTCCCCGGTGGCCTCGTCGTAGCGCGCGCGCGTGCGGATCGCACCGACGTCCGACCCGGCGTCGGGCTCGGACGAGCAGAACGCGCCCAGCTTCGGCTCGTCGGCCGTCCCGAACATCTCGGGCAGCCAGCGACCCAGCTGTTCGGGAGTTCCGTTGCCCGCCAGGGCCGCCGCGGCCAAGCCGGTGCCCATGATGGACAGCGCGATGCCCGCATCTCCCCAGAACATCTCCTCGAACGCGGTGAGCATGCCCAGGCCCGTGGGCTCGGCCGCCTGCTGCGCGAAGAAGTCAGGGGAGTACAGGCCCACCTTGGCCGCCTCCTGGATCACCGGCCACGGGGTTTCCTCCCGTTCGTCCCATTCCGAGGCGGCGGGGCGGATAACGTCGGCCGCGAACTTGTGCACCCAGTCGCGCACCTCGATCACGTCGTCGGTCAGTTGTAATGAGAAAGTCACGGCTCTACTCCTGAAAGGTTGTTGATTTCAATGATTTTCGGGATTTCCGTACTGGGCGAGGACGCTGATCGTCTGGCTGACCCACGCCTCGAAGTACCGCTTCTCGTCGATGTTGCCGGGCAGGCGGCCGGTCAGCGCCTGCAGCGTCGCGGCATAGGACAACGACCCGATCGCCACGGCGGCGGCCGCCTCCGGATCGGGGATGCGGGTGCGGCCGGAGCGATTCGACGCGGCAAGTTCGTCGGCGAACCGTTGATAGGCGTTGTCGGTGATGACCTGCCACGTCTTCTCGTCGAGATCGCCGAGCTCCTCGGGTTCCCGCAGCATGACCTTGAGCAGGTCCTCGCTTTGCTTGAGGTTGCTCCAGATCAGTTGGCCCGCGGTGCGCACCGCCTGTTCGACGCTGCCCGGCTGCCCGGCGTCGTACTGCTCCCGCGCCGCCACGATGCTGTCGATCCGGTACGCGACCGCGGCCTCGAGCAGCTCCCGCTTGGAGCCGAAGTGCTTGTACAGCGCGCCCGATCCCGGCGCCAGACCCGATGCCCGCTGGATGTCGGCCACCGACGTCGCCGCATAGCCCTTTTCGGCAAAGAGCTTGAGCGCCGCGGCCAGCAGCCGATCGCGTCCGGAGGCGAGCATGGTGAGAGAGTACTCACTCACCGGAGTGGGGGCAAAATGTCGCTGGTCGCCGCAGGCACAGGACACGAGTTCGACGATTGGCGCTAGATTCACAGCGAAACGCCACGACGCCTGAACGCGGCGAATCGGTATCGGTGTGAGGGTTGTGGTCAGGTGGTCAACACGGTCGACGGCCCGGTGCCGCGAGCTGCACAAGAGGAGCCTGACATTCGCGTGTTACCGCACGTACAGCTGCCGATGCGGGTGTTGTCGCTGCGCACCATCGTCGTCGTCGCGGCGCTGTCGGTGATCACCCTCGTGGTGCTGCTGGGCACCTGGGTGTGGGTCGGTGTGACCAATGATCAGTACAGCCAACTCGACCGCCGGCTCGACTCGGTCAGCAGCCTGGGCGACATCAACTCACTGCTCAACAACGTGGCGCACGCCAGCCCCGACCAGCCCATGCCGGACGGCAACCTGGTGCGCACCGCGCGCATCGGCGACGTGACGGTATCGGCGCCCAGCAATATCGTGCTGCCCAAGCTGCCCAACGGATACGCGAACACCACCATCAACGGGGTGCAATACCGCGTCCGCACCTTCTCCGCGGGCCCCGCCTCGATCGCGCTGGCCGCACCGTTGGCCGAAGCCCAACACCGGATCAACGAGCTGCACCTGCGGGTGCTGTTGATCTGCACCAGCGTCATCGGCGGCACCGTGGTCGTCGGCTGGGTGATCTCGTTGATCATGGTGAACCCGTTCCTGCTGCTGGCCCAGCAGGCCCGCGCCATCAACGCCCAGTCCAGCCCCGACGAGGTTCAGGTGCGCGGGGTGCGCGAGGCCGTCGAGATCGCCGAAGCCGTCGAGGGGATGCTCGCGCGTATCGGCAACGAGCAACAGCGCACCAGGGCCGCGCTCGAGTCGGCCCGGGACTTCGCGGCGGTCGCCTCGCACGAGTTGCGCACCCCGTTGACGGCCATGCGCACCAACCTGGAGGTGCTGTCCACCCTCGACCTCCCACGTGAGCAGCGCCAAGAGGTCATCGGCGATGTCATCCGCACCCAGAGCCGCATCGAGGGGACACTGACGGCGCTGGAACGACTGGCGCAGGGAGAGCTCACCACCGTCGACGATTTCGTCCCGTTCGACATCACCGAACTGTTGGACCGTGCCGCGCACGACGCGCTGCGCGTCTACCCCGACGTCGAGGTATCGCTGGTGCCATCGCCGACCGTGCTGATGGTGGGATTGCCCACGGGGCTGCGGCTGGTGATCGACAACGCCATCGCCAACGCCGTCAAGCACGGCAACGCCAGCAAGATCCAGCTCACCGTGAGCAGCTCCAGTGAAGGCGTGCAGATCGCGATCGACGACGACGGCACCGGCGTCCCGGAATCCGAGCGCGCCACGGTCTTCGAGCGCTTCGCGCGTGGGTCGACGGCGTCGCGATCGGGCTCCGGGCTGGGGCTGGCGCTGGTCGCCCAGCAGGCCGAATTGCACGGCGGCACAGCCGCATTGCAGACGAGCCCGCTCGGGGGCACCCGGCTGCTGTTGAACTTGGCCGGCGATGGCCGCGGCCCCGCGTAACTTCGGCCGCTTTTCGCGCAACCGGAAAACGGACGGCGGTCCGACGAATTCCCCTTTAAGCCGCCAACAATAAAACGCGGCCGTCATAACTGCCACGCATTTGCATGACCCACTCGCACTGAAGCTTTCACTGGTGATCCCGTGACCACTGTGCCTGCAGTGGCATACGAGGTTGTTTGACGAATGACTCATAACGGGAATACCGCCGGTCAGTCGAATCGTGCAATTTCCAGCCGGGAGCCGGGAGGAACGCTAGTGAATACACGAACGGTCCAACCGCACTAGACTGATGCGCCAAGCCCGTCTTATGACGCTGAGCAATCGGAGGGAAATCATGACTATGTCGATGCAGCCAGAGGCGGTTCTGGCATCGGCAGGCGCGGAGTCGGCCATCAGCGCCGAAACCGAGGCGGCGGCTTCGGCGGCGGCGCCGGCCCTACTGGGAGCGATGCCAATGGGCGGCGATCCGGACTCGGCAATGTTCGCGGCGGCGCTGAACGCCTGCGGCGCCGGCTATCTGGGAGTGGTCTCCGAGCACGCGGCGCAACGTGGCTTGTTCGCCGGGGCGCAGGGGATGGCCGCGGGCACGACCGCCGCGACGGAAGCCGCTCGGCAGGCCACGATGTTGCTGGGCTCAATCGTCTAACAGGGGCCCAATCGTCTAAAAGGGGGAAGTACGCATGGCCGATCCGGGGTGGGCTGCGCGTACGCCTGAGGAAAACGATCTGCTGCTCAAGGGCGGCACCGGGGTGGGCACTCACCTGGCCAATCAGGCCGCCTGGATGGCTCTGGCAGCCACCCATCACGCCTCAGGTGTCGCCTCGGCGATCAACACCGCTACGACGTCGGCGAGCTGGCTCGGCGCCGGGTCGGCGGCATCCGCGGCCAACGTCACCATGCTCAACGCCTCGCTGCACGGGCTGGCCGGCTGGGTCGACGTGAAGCCGCCGGTCGTTGCCACCGCTGTCTCCGCGTATCAGATGGCGAACGGCGCGATGCGCCCTGCCCCCGAATGCATCGCCAATCGCGACGAATGGGGAGTCGACAACGGCATCAACCCTCTGGTGCTCGGGGCGTTGACCCCACGAATCGTGTCGCTCGACGTCCAGTATTTCGGGGTGATGTGGCCGAACAACTCCGCCGTCGGGGCGAGTTACGGGGCGATCCTCACGTCATTGACCCAGAGCCTCGCCATTGCGCCGCCGGTCGCGAGCATGGGCGCCTCGCCGGCGGCGCCTGCGGAGGCGGCCGCGGCAGTGGGCGAAGCCGCCGCCCAGGTCGGAGCCGGTGACGGCATGCGCTCCGCTTTCCAAGGCGTGCAGCAGGGGACATCGGGGGCCGGTCAGGCGGCGTCGGGCGGCCAAGACTTCATGAGTCAGGCCGGCTCATTCATGGAGCCGGTGCAATCGATGATGGGCGCCGTCCCGCAGGCGATGCAGGCGCCCATGCAGATGATGCAGGCGCCGATGCAGATGATGCAGCCGCTGCAATCGATGATGGGCATGTTCGCCAATCCCGGCGCCATGGGCGGGGCGGCGCCAGGAGTGTCGGCGGTCTCGGCGACGGAGATGTCGGCGGTGGGTGCATCGGGTGGCGGCGGGGCCGCATCCCTGGGCAGTGCGGGTATGCCCGCGACCAGCTTCACCCGTCCCGTCAGCGCGTTCGAACCGGCCAGCAGCGGCCGGCCGGTGGGGTTGCGGCCAAGCGGGGCGTTGGGAGCCGAGGCCATGCGTCCGCAGACCACGACGGTAGGCGGCGGTACACCGATGGGCGGCATGCCGGTGGGGCATGGGGCGGGAGGAGAACGCGGCTCCCGAGACAAATCCGAGCAGCCCGCGACGGTGCGGGTTGTCGACACCAGAGTGTGAAGCCGGCCCGGCCAAGGGTGAATCGACAGGTATAAATAGCCGCCATACACTTCGCTCCATGCCCCAGGCATTACGGGCGGCCAACCGGAGAAGGGGAATTCAGTGACAATCAAGGTGACACCGCAAATGCTGCGCGATACTTCCAACGCCATCCAGGCGAACATGGAACACGCGATTGGGATCGGCCAGGGGTACGTCGCAAATCAGGAAAACGTGATGAACCCGTCGACGTGGTCCGGCGACGCCGTGGTCGCGTCGCACGCGACGGCCATCGAGGTCCAAAACGACCTGAACAAAGTCCTGAACGGTGGCACGCGTCTGGCCGAGGGCCTCAAGCAGGCGGCGGCCCTGATGGAAGGCCACGAGGCGGATTCTTCACACGCTTTCAGCGCGCTATTCGGCCACGGCGGATCCTGACTCCCGCCCACTCAATTCCTAAATCCATAAACGGTTTTCTGAAAGGAAGTTAACAATGTCGGATCCAATCACTTACAACCCGGGAGCCGTGGCCGACTTCGCCACCGATGTCGCTTCTCGCGCCGGTCAGCTGCAAGGCATTTTCGATGACACCTCGAACCGGACGAATGCGTTGCAAGAATTCTTTGCCGGCCATGGCGCGTCGGGCTTCTTCGAGGCGCAGGCGCAGATGCTGTCGGGCCTTCAAGGGCTCATCGACACGATCCGCCAGCACGGTCAGACGACATCCCACGTGCTCGACGGCGCCCTCAGCACAGACCAGCACATCGCCGGCTTGTTCTGACTCCGCCCGAGGGCAGGTGAAGGTGGGGCAGGCGCGCCGGGCGTGTGTGCCCCACCTTTGGTGTTTGCCCAGTGAGGAAAAGGACATGCTGACAACGACGGTCGACGGCTTGTGGGTGTTGCAGGCGGTCACCGGGGTGGAGCAGACCTGCCCCGAGCTTGGCTTGCGGCCGCTGCTGCCCCGGCTCGACACCCCCGAACGCGCGCTGCGCCACCCGGTGGCGGCCGAGCTGAAGGCCGCCGGCGCGCTCGACGACGCCGGGAACGTCGACCCGATGATTCGCGAGTGGCTCACCGTGCTGTTGCGGCGCGACTTAGGGCTGCTGGTGAACATCACGGTCCCCGGCCGCGAGGCCACCCGCGCGGCCATTTGCCGATTCGCCTCCTGGTGGGTGGTTTTGGAACGCCACGGTGATCTGGTGCGTCTCTATCCCGCCGGCACCGCCAGCAACGAAAACGGGGCCAGCGACCTGGTGGTCGGCCAGGTCGAGCGGCTGTGCGGGGTGGCCGAGGTTGCACCGCTGAAGCCGGTCACTCTCGATACCGAGCAGTTGCTCGCCTCGGTACGCGACGCCGCCAGCCTGCGGACGTTTCTGCTCAGCCAGAACCTCGACGTCGACCAGATGCAAATCGTCACGATGGCCGCCGATCCCGCGCGTTCCGCGCACGCGGCCATCGTGGGGTTGCAGGCCGGCGTCGGGCCGGACGAGATGGCGCGGATCGCCGTCGGCGATTCGACCGTGTCCATCATCGACACCCCGGCGGGCCGCGTCTGCGTGGAGAACGTCATCTCGGGTCAGCGCCGCTACCAGATCCTTTCGCCCGGCTCGCGCAGCGACATCAGTGGGGCCGTGCAGCGGCTCATCCGCCGCTTGCCCGCGGGCGACGAGTGGTACTCGTATCGGCGGGTGGTCTGACCGGTGGCCGGTTTCTCAACTGACGCAAGATAACTCACTTAACCAATGCCGTGGAATAGCAACCGCTTACGCACTTCAAGGGTTTGTTGATCGGTAAACGTGGTATCGCCAATCGTGTTAGCATCGCGACGTGACGAGCCCTTAGAATGACCCGAATATGTCAGACGAAGGGGCGCTCAGACGGGGGGATCCGTCAGGGGGCCGCAACTTCCCGGATTCGGTGTCGGACACTATGCGCATTACCGATCTGGCCGCGCCTCGAAAGATTCCTCCAGGCTCGGGTTGGCGGAAATTCATCTACGTCATCTCTTTTAAGAAAATAAACCCCGGCGAATCGCCCAGCGAGCGGCACTACCGGGACTTGCAGAACCGTATCCGGCGGCACATCCGTCGGCAGTACGTCATCACGGTGGTCTCCGGTAAGGGCGGGGTCGGGGTCTCGACGATGGTCGCCTGCATCGGTGGCGTGTTCCGAGAATGCCGCCCGCAGAACGTGATTGCGATCGACGCGGTCCCGGGTTTCGGCACGCTGGCCGACCGCATCGACGAGTCGCCGCCGGGTGACTACACGGCCATCATCAACGACACCGACGTCCAGGGCTACGCGGACATCCGTGAACACTTGGGACAGAACCCGATCGGTCTCGATGTGCTCGCCGGAAACCGGACATCGGACCAGCCCCGGCCGCTGGTGCCCGCGATGTTCTCCGGAGTCTTGTCGCGGCTGCGGCGAACCCACACGGTGATGATCGTCGACACCTCTCCGGACTTGGAACACGAGGTGATGAAGCCGGTCCTGGAGAACACCGACACCCTCGTGTTCGTCTCCGGCATCACCGCGGACCGGTCCCGCCCGGTGCTGCGGGCCGTGGACTATCTCAGGTCGCAGGGATACCACGAGCTGGTTTCGCGCAGCACCGTGATCATCAACCACACCGACCAGATCACCGACAAGGATGCGCTCGCTTACTTGACCGAGCGGTTCAGCAAGGTCGGCGCGACCGTCGAAGAAATGCCGTTCGATCCGCACCTGGCAAAAGGCGGGCTCATCGACACGGTTCATGAATTAAAGAAAAAGACGCGGTTGCGACTTTTTGAAATTACCGCCGTCTTGGCCGACAAATACATTCCAGATGCCGAGCGGACGGCGCCGTGACATCAGCGCATAAGGTCGCTTTCCCGGCGCGCTGTGCGGTCAACATTTCCTACGAGAAACATCTGTGCTCGCAAGTCTTCCCAGCCGGAATTCCGGTGGAGGGATTCTTCGAGGGAATGGTCGAACTCTTCGACGCGGACCTGAAGCGCAAAGGCTTTGAAGGCATTACGCTGCCGGCGGGCAGCTATGAACTCCACAAGATCAACGGGGTTCGGCTCGACATCAACAAGAGCCTGGACGAGTTGGGCGTGCAGGACGGCGACACCCTGGTGCTGGTGCCCCGGGTCGCCGGTGAGTCCTTCGAACCGCAGTACGAGTCGCTGTCGACCGGGCTGGCCGCGATGGGCAAGTGGCTGGGCCGTGACGGCGGTGACCGGATGTTCGCCCCGGTGACGCCGCTGACGGCCGCGCACACCGCCATCGCCATCATCGCGATGGCGGCCGGCGTGGTGGTGGGCCTGACGCTGCGGGCGCGGACGTTCACCGACAGCCCCATCCCGGCCGCGGTGGCCGGCGCCGTCGGCACCTTGTTGGTGATCGCGACATTCGTCGTCTGGTGGGGCTGGCGGGAGCGGCGCGACCTGTTCAGCGGGTTCGGCTGGCTGGCCGTGGTGTTGCTGGCCGTCGCGGGCGCATGCGCGCCGCCCGGCACTCTTGGCGCGGCCCACGGGTTGATCGGCCTGGTGATCGTGATCCTGGGCGCGATCGCGATCGGCGTGACGACGCGGAAGCGTTGGCAGACCGCGGTCGTCACCGCGGTGGTGACGGTGTGCGGGATCCTCGCCGCGGTCGCCGTCGTCCGGATGTTCCAGCCGGCCTCGGCGCAGGTGCTGGCCATCTGCGTGCTGGTCGGATTGCTGATCCTGGTCCGGATGACCCCGTTGATCGCGTTATGGGTGGCTCGGGTGCGGCCTCCGCACTTCGGCTCGATCACCGGCCGCGACCTGTTCGCGCGCCGCGAGGGCATGCCCGTGGACACGGTCTCTCCGGTCAGCGAGGACGAATCCGAGGACGAGGACAACGAATTGACCGACATCACCGCACGCGGGGCAGCGATCGCCGCCTCGGCGCGGCTGGTCAACGCGGTGCAGGTCGGTGTGTGTGTCGGGGTGTCGATCGTGCTGCCCGCCGCCGTGTGGGGGGTGCTGACGCCGGGGCGGCCGTGGGCGTGGCTGGCGCTGGTGGTCGCCGGACTGGTGGTGGGCATCTTCATCACCCAGGGCAGGGGATTCGCAGCCAAGTATCAGGCCGTCGCGCTCGCCTGCGGAGCTGCGGCCGCGGTATGCGCCGGAGTGGTCAAATACGCCATCGCCGAACCGAAAGACGTTGTGAGCGGGCTGCTTTGGCCAGCGGCGGCGATAGCGGCCTTCGCCGCGTGCGGTCTAGCCGCGGCACTATTGGTGCCGACGGTGCGATTCAGGCCCTTCATCCGGTTGACCGTGGAATGGGTGGAAGTGTTGGCGTTCATCGTCTTGCTGCCGGCGGCGGCCGCCCTGGGAGGGCTGTTCACGTGGATTCGCCACTAAAGGGGGTCGCGGCGGTGACTGCCGCCGTCACCCTGGTCGCGCTGTCCGCGAACATCCCCGCCGCACAAGCCATCACGCCCCCACAAGTGGATCCGGGATCGGTGCCTCCCGACGGCCCGCCTAGATCAGACCAACCGATGCGGCGCGCCAACAGCTGTTCGACGCCCATCACCGTGCGAAACCCCGACGTGGCGCAGCTGGCGCCAGGCTTCAACCTGCTCAACATCAGCAAGGCATGGCAATACAGCACCGGCAACGGTGTATCGGTGGCGGTCATCGACACCGGCATTTCACCCACCCCGCGGCTGCCGGCCGTGCCCGGTGGTGACTACATCATGGGTGAGGACGGCCTGTCGGATTGCGATGCGCACGGCACGATCGTGGGCTCGATCATCGCCGCCGCGCCGCAAGGGGTTTTGCCCATGCCGCGACCGATGCCGTCGACACCGGCGTTTCCTCCCCCGGCCGGACCGCCGCCGGCCAACGGCGCCCCGCCCCCGCCGGT
>NZ_LQPH01000102.1 GCF_002102255.1 Mycobacterium nebraskense | reverse complement strand
GTGCGCCAGGGGGGTACGGCCCCGCGGCGGGGGGATAGGGGCGGGGTTGCTGGTGTCCGTATGGCTGGGGGTACCCGGATGGTTGCTGGTTGGCATTGGGCCAAGACATAGTCGCTCCGTAAGGGGTAGGATATCGAGGGGAATGGGGCTGGCCCGCCGTTCGTGGCGAGCCGGCGTCAAGTCCCTTGGGGCGCGCTCAGTCTCGGGAGATCCCAGCGGTGGTTTTGGCCACGATGTCGCTTGCTTGCGTGGTGGTGTCCAAGCCACACCAGAGAGCGTCGATGATGACGTTGTTGGCGATCCCCATGGCACGTTGGCAGCTGGCGACGCTCGGGCCTGAGTGGGTCTGGGTGGCGGCCAAGGTGGTGTCGGTGCTCTGTGGCTCGCCGAGATTCCAGGTAAGGGGAGCATGGCCGGGTGTGATGACGGTGATTGACTGGTTGGCGCAGCCCGACCAGCGTGTCTTGGCTTGGCTGAAGAATTGCTGGGCTGAATCGGCGTCGCGGAAGCCGATCAGGGCTTGCATCAGCGCGTGCTTGGGCGCAACGGGTGCCGCGTCGTCAAGTATTTGGCCTTGCAGCGCGGTCCAGTTACTCCCTTGGTAGACGGCGGCTTCGGCCGGTTGGTAGATGTCTAGGCAGCCGGGATTGGACACTGTCTCCTCGTCGTGCCACATCTGCGAGATCGGCTTGCGCACGGCCATGGCGGTGGTGTGCGCGATGGTGTTGACGTCGCTGTCTTTGAGCAGCAGATCGGCAAGGTGCTGAGGCAAGACCGCCGGTGGTTGCCAGCGCCCCAGATCGGGTGCGGCGCTGGGGTGCCCGGCTTCTGTGGTGGTGCAGCCGGTCAGTAGTAGGGCTAAGGCGGCGGCGGTGAGGATGGTCGAGCGCACGGTGGCGGTCAGGCGCGGTGTGCGGCGACCTGTGGCGTGCTTGGCGGTGCCCGATCCACGGGCCGGGCCGCAGACGGGGAGTCGTTGGCTGGCGCTGTCGTCGACGCTGGCGATCGCGCGAGGTTCTGAAATGACGGTACTCATGGGGCTCTCCTATGCGGCGCCGGCACGAAAGCTGGGGGATTGGTGGTGGGTCTCGGTGTGTTCGGCGGGCTGCGGTAGCGGGGCCACCGCAATATCACCGATCTCGGCGTGGCGACGCCGCTCAAACTGGGCGGCCAGGAATGCGTAGACGGGTTTGAGGTCCTGCGGGTAGTCGCCGGGCAGGATCACTCCGCCCCAAACGCCGTGGGTGGCGCCAGTGGCGACCGCGTTGTAGCCGCAGCGGCCCAGAAAGGGGCATTCGGCGCACCGCTTGATCGCGCGGTGCCGGCGGCGTGCATCGAAGAACAGCTCGGGGTCTTGCCGGCAGGCCAAATCTTGGTTCGTGTGGAACAGGCGCACGTCAGCTGGCAGCTGCAAAGACGCGAACGGTCTTGCAACAGACCGGGTCTCGCTGGGGAGAGGAGGGAGGTTTGTCATCGGGGCGGTCCTTTCGTCTTTGGATGCTGGCGGGGGTCGTGATCGAGGTCGGGCGTTTGGTGAACGACGCGGCGCTTACGTGGGTGCTGGTGTCCGGTCCCGGTTGGGATGACGCAGACGCTAGCAATAAAAACACAGCAGTGCAATGTTTCAAAGCATTGCGCCCTGTTTCATGCTGTGTTTCAATGTGGGGCATGCAAATGAACGACTTCGCGCCTGGCGGCTGCGGCAGCGGCCCGGCCGGCGCTGATAACGGTCACCCCACCGCAGCGACCGACCTTTGCGCCACGCCGTCACCTACTCCTGGAGGACACCGAATGCCTGACCAGCCCAACGTGCCGATCACCCGTGCCGCGCATGACGCCCCAACATCACATGTGGTGCCGCAGTGGGCTGCGGCTCCCGCTGACTCCCAGGCCGAGGCAATTGATGTCTACCAACCCGGTCAACGGCCGGCTTTCGGCCCTGGCCCGGGCGAGGAGATCACGACTGTGTTGCCTCGCCGGCCTATCGGTTTTGCGGGGCCGGCTTCGATACCGCCTGCAGCACCGGGAATGCCGGCGTGGGGCGCGCCGGCCGGCTATTCGCCGTCGCCGTCCCGGCCCGCACCGAACCGTCGCCGGCTGCCGTTGGCGTGGATAACGGCTGGGTCCGCAGTCGTAGCCACCGCCCTGTGCGTCGGGCTCGTGATCAATTTCGCCAGCGGCTCCGACGGACCCGCCGACGTGAGGATCGCTCCGCGCTCGAGTGCCACGTCAACCGCGCCCAGCCCCAGCTCCACACCTGCGGCAACGATGCCACTCTCTGCGCTGCCAGGCGTGCTGCTGGATGTGACGACCCTCAACAGCATGCTGGGCGTCTCAAATCTCACGCCTAGGGCCGACGTGTCGCGGAATGACACGCTGGCCTTCTCCGGCGGGGACAACGATCACCCTGAGTGCGGCGGCGTCCATCACCCGGCGCTGCAACGAGAACTCGACAACAGCGGCTATCTGGGGGTGCGGATCCAAGCGGTCTCAGACCCGCGCATGACCGAGAACATCGTCGATGACGGAGCGATCTACTACTCAACGGCTAAGGCGGCCAACGACTTTGTCGACAAGCAAGCCCAAGCCTGGGAGAAATGCAACGGCATCACGCTGCATCCCGACCCGGCCCTTCATGACGGAATCTGGATGGTAGGCACCGTCGCCAATCGTGGCGGCATGGTCAGCGTCATCAATACCCAGGAAGGCGCCGAGGGTTGGCAATGCCAGCGGGCGCTTACCGCACGCAACAACGTCGTCATCGACGTGAACAGCTGCGGTTTCAATCGCAACGATCAGGCCATCGCCATCGCCACCCGCATGGCCGACCGCGTCACCCCGCATTAACCTCTGCCGCCGATGGTGGGCGGCCTCAAAATCGGCTGGCAATGCACTCACCGTGTGGCCGCGAGGCTGCACAAAGAAAGGAATGACGATGACCAGGATGTGGTTGTCGCCCAGGGTTATTCGGCTTGCCTTGCTCGTGGTGTCCTCGGTCTTGATCACGATGACGGTCGGGTGCACCGATGTTGTCCACGGCGCGGTGCGGGCAGCACCCAACCTTAAACCTCGCGCCCTGACCGGCCAGGTCATCAAAGACGCGATGCTGAGCGACACCGAGCTCTCGCACGTATTTACTCAGTCGTTCGAAATCGACCGGGCACCTGTATTCGGCGGCCCCGGGGAGCTGTTCTGGGATTGGCCCGGCGCTAGACAAAGCGATTGCGCGGGGCTCAGCCACATCCTGATGGGTGAGGTGTACACCAACGCCCAGGTCCTCAATGTCGCGCACGAACAGTGGTGGGACTCGCACGCCGATCACGATCCGACGGTGATTGACCTGGAGGAGGGTGTGGTTGCGCTGCCGACAATGGCCGCCGCCGATGCGCTGTTCGCGAAGTTCACCGAGCAATGGACCAGATGTGTTGGCGCACGCGTAGATGCCGGCGTGGGTTATCACTACGAGGTCGGCGACGTGCATGCTGACGCCTCTGTCGTGGAAGCCACCGTGGCAAACCAAGACCAAGAAACCCGGTTGCGCGAGATGCATGCGCTCGGGGCGCGCGACAACTGCATCGTCGAGGTCTCTATCACCTACTTCCGCGACACTGCTGCTGCTGCTACTGCACCCGCCCCAGGCCACAGCGCGGGCGACGTCACCCGACTGATCATGAACAAAATTGGCGATCGCGCCTGACGTGCTGGTAGCAGCGGCTACCATTTTCTGATCTGGTTCCAGACCGACACAGTCGCGCGGCAACGCGGCAAAGGGGGAGAGGGATGGGCACACACGGCGTAGCCGATCCCGAGGGATCACCCAGTGCGCTCGTGACCGCAGCGATGAGCCAACCGCGAGCCCGCCATCTCAACTCCGCTCAGCGGGCCCGTCTCCAACGCGCGGCGCGCGATGCCGCGCTGCTCTACCCTGACAATTCCGACCTGCAGCAGTGCGCCATCGACGCCGCACTCGACTACCTCAACGACAGTGCTGACCTGGACGCCGACGGCGCCAAATGGCACCGAATCCGCCAGGAAGAGAGACGACTTGGTGCCCGGGTACGACAGCTGGCAGTGATGGCGGTCGCCGACAAAGCGATTTCAGAACGCCGGGCGGCTAGCGCGATCTTCGTCGATCGCATGGCCTTGCGCCGCTGGTCGGGAAAAACAGGCCACTCGCGAAAGACGGAGTCACCGCGGGGTCAGGAATCATCCCGGTGACACCGACACACCGAACCATGGCTCACACCGCGGGGATGTATGCACGCTGGAGCGCATCACTGCCGCTACTGACCGCCCTCATTACCGCGGGGATCGCGCTCAGCAGCGGCTGCTCGTCGGTCGTGACCGGTAACGCCGTGAAGTCCGGCGGCCCAGCACCGGCGGCGGCCAACGCGGCGCTGCTCGACCCCGGCAACTATCCGCGCCGACCCCGACCGCCATTGGGCAACGTGGCCGATGACGCCGCCGGGCACCGCGTCGAAGCCCAGCGCATGGCCGACATGGTAACCGGACCCTGGCAGATCGATGACAAGCTCATCAGCCCGACGAACGCGGAAATCGCACCCACCACCGCCATATCCGACCCGGGCCGGCTTTCGGTGCTGGTGCGCGGCGAAACAATCGCCCCGATCGCCACCGCACATCACTTCGTAGCCGGCTTCGTCAGCGGCCGCGCCACCCCGCCACCACCGAAAGGACAGGCCGACAGCGACAATCCCAAGATCCTGGACAACGGAGTGTTGCGCTTCCCCACCACCCAAGACGCCGCCGACGCCGCAGCCGCCATGGGCGCAGCCGACTTGGCCACCGTGCGCCCAGGCAACATTTGGGCCACCCGACTCCCCATTCCGCGCTACCCGGCCGCGGTGGCCGACGTTGCCGCCCTCTCAGGAGGCTTTGAAGCCGAATCGTTCACCGCGCACGGACCCTACGTGTTCTTCCAGTTCGCCGGCTCCAAAGAAAGCGCCGCCGCAGCCGCCGACATGATCGCCAAAACCCTGGACCTGCAAGGCCCTTCGGCCGACCACTTCCAAGCCACACCTGTAGACCAGCTGGCCTCCTTGCCCGCCGACCCGACCGGGCTGCTGGCCCGCACCGTGCCGGCCACCGAGCCCAGCATCAATCAGTCCGCGGTCTACTCCCCGCACGCCTCCCTGCATTTTCGGTCTGACCCAATCGCTACCCAAGCGATGTACAACGACGCCGGCATCGCCCGCGTCGCCGTCGACCGCACCACCGTCTACGAGGCAGTCGATACCACCGGCGCCCAGCGCGCCGCCGACGGTCTCGTGCGTATCGACGTCCCGTTCCTGGGCTACCACTCCGCGCCCGGCATCAACGGGCTACCCTCAGCGCGCTGCTTTGACCGCGGATCCGACAGCACCGACCTGGGCGCCGTGCGTTTCCTGTGCATCGCTACCGCCGAGCGGTACGCCTTCAAAGCCACAGCGGCCCAAGAGGTCGAAGCCCACCAAGTCATCGCCGCCCAATACCTGATGCTGACCACATCATGAAGGTCCGCGCACTCACCTTGATCCTCGCCGTCGCGGCCGCGGCGATCACGGTGGCATGCAGCACGACGATCGCGGGCAGCGCCATCAAAGCCCCGGGAGAGGCCAGTTCGGACGGTGTCGATCTCGCATTGCTCGATGTCGGGAATTTTCCCACCGCCCCGCGCCCCCCGATCGGCGTGGCCAGCGACGCGCTGCAAGGCGGGTGGGCAGAAGGGCGCCGCCTGGCCAGCGCTGTGGTGGGCCCCTGGGAGGTCGACCCCGACCTGATCGACTTCGCGCAAATGGAATCCGGCGTGGTCAAAGACACTGACGCGGTCAACTCGCTGCTGGGCGCCCCGCTGGGTGAGGCCCTTAACGGCCACCACTTGCTGGCCGGGTTTTCCAGCGCCCGTCACACCGACAAAGGCGCCTACAAAGACCTGCTCAACATGGTGTTGGAACTGGCCAGCCCCGCCGACGCCACCGCCGCGATCGCCGACATGGCCGCCAAAGGCGCGTCCTTGACCATGCCATTCGACACCAAACCTGTCCCCACCCAACCAGTCTCGATTCCCCGGTACCCCGCAACGACTGCGCTGAGCTACACCTGGACCGCGCACTACCCCGAACCCGGGGGGCCGCGTTTCACGGTGACCGCCCTCAGCGCTCACGGACAATACGTGTTGGCACAAGCCGCAACGTCGGCCGACAACGCCGATAGGGCAGCCCAATTGATCGCCACCACCCTCGATGTACAGCAGCCGCTGGTCGACCAATTCAAACCCACGCCACCTGATCAGATGGCTCAACTGCCGCTGGATCCTGATGGCCTCATGGCGCGCACCGTGGCACCCCGGCAAGAAAACGAGTCGATCAGCGACGGCGTCTATGACGCGCACGGCGCCCTGCACCTGGCTCCCGACGACCCGGTGCATTTGGCGGCGCTGTTCAAATCCGCTGCCGTGCAACAGGTGGCCTGGGTGGTGGAAACCAGGATCTACCAAACCCCGGACAGCGGCTCAGCCGCGCGCCTGGTGGCTGACATGACCGGCCCGAACCAGGTTCGCGGGATCAGTGGCATGCCCAAAGCGAAATGCTTCAACGAGACCCTGGCCTACTGGTGTGTGGCCCGCGCGGACCGCTACGCCTACGAGATGCAAAACGAACAAGAACACGCACTACATCAGATGATGGCCGCCCAATACCGCATGCTGACCGGAAAGTAAGCCCCTCATGCCGCTTGCCGTAGGAACCGTCATCGCCGGATACCGCATCGAAAACGTGCTGGGCTCAGGTGGAATGGGCACCGTCTACCTGGCCCGCCACCCCACATTGCCGCGCAGCGATGCACTGAAGATTCTGTCCGCCGAGCTGTCGGTGGACCGCCAGTTCCGGATCCGGTTCACCCGCGAAGCCGACCTGGCCGCCACCCTCAACCACCCCAACATCGTGCGGGTCTACAACCGCGGCGAAACCGACGGGCATCTGTGGATCGCCATGGAGTACGTCGAAGGAACCGCCGCTAACGATTTGGCGCGCGCTAACCTCACCCCGACCCGCATCGTGCGCATCATCACCGACGTCGCCGCCGCACTCGATTACGCACACTCGCGCCGGGTGCTGCACCGCGACATCAAACCCGGAAACTTCCTAATCTCGTCACCGGGCAGCGATCACGAGCGAGTGTTGTTGGCCGACTTCGGCATCGCGCGCGCCCTCGACGATGCGACCACGTTGACCGCGACAGGCTCGATGGTCGGCACCGCGGCCTACGCGGCGCCCGAGACCATCGAAGGCCGCCCGGCCGATCACCGCACCGACATTTATTCCCTGGGCTGCGCCTTGTTTCGGCTGCTGACCAGCCGCACCCCCTACGAAGACAACTCATTGTCGGCAACGCTGGCCGGACACCTGATGCGACCCGTCCCGCACCCGACAGAAATCAACCCCTCTTTACCACCTGAGATCGACGACGTGATCGCCCGCGCGCTCGCCAAAGACCCCGATCAGCGCTTCCAAACGGCCGGCGCGCTGGCCGCGGCGACCAGCGCCGCATTCACCAATAACCCTGCGCCACCGACCACCACCGGCCCCACCGGGCCCCGGGCGAGCAACGCGACCAATCCCACGCTGAGCTATCCACCGACGCCGCCCCACGCCCAGCCGGTGTGGCCCGCCTATGATCCCCGCGGAGCAGCCGCGCCACCGAACAGTGCTATGCCCCAACAGTTCGCAGGTGTACCGTCCGGCCCAACGCCGACTGGCCCTGCCGGTTCCGCACCAACGCCCAAGGGCCGCAAACGCACTCGTCTCATCGTGGGCGCGACAGTGCTTGTTGCTGCCCTGGTCGCGGCCACCGTGGTGGGCATTCACCTGTTCGGTCACACCAGCGGCGACTTGGGCCCCTACCAGCCACAAACCCTGAACACCAAATTCGGCACCCTCAAACTCGAGCACCGCCCGGTGGCCATCGCCGCACTCGGACCCGGCGACCCCGATGCTGTGCTCTCGCTGGGCGCTCAGCCGGTCTTGATCAACGCCGCTGGCGCCACCACACCGAGCTGGTTGCAACCGCTCATGCACTCAACCCCACCGGTATTCGCGGCCGCTGATGCCGCCGCCATCACCGCGGCCAAACCCGACCTGATCATCGACACCGGCGACGTCGACCAACCTACCTACAACGCGTTGGCCTCGATCGCGCCGACACTGACCCGGCCCGCCGACAACAGCCAAGACTGGACGTGGCAGACACAACTGAACTGGGTCGCCACGGCACTGGGTCGCACCGACGCCGCCAAGACGCTACTGGACAAGGCGCAATCCGAGCAGAACACGATCCGCTCCGAGCACCGCAGCTTTCTCGGCAAATCGGCCGTCGTGATCAACTACACAGGCACCACGACCACGACCACGACCACGGCCGCGGCGACCCCGTCACCGCCGAGTAGCTACCTGGAAAGCATCGGCTTCACCTACAACCCCCACTACAAGCGCAGCCCTGGCGGCCCACCGCAGGTTCCCTTCAACATCAACGACGTCGACTACATCGGCCAGCGCAGCGACGTCATGCTGCTATTGCGGACCGACCCCGCCGCCGGCGGCGGCGGGTACGCCGGCTTGCCCGCCAAATACACCAGTTTCGGGGGCACCCTGGTCGTCATCGATGATCCCGCGACCATCACCGCCCTCAATACCGGCGGACCTGCGGCCACCAGCTACCTCAACACCGCACTGGTCACCAAGCTCACCAACCAAATCCACTAGCGCCTGTCCGACAATGTCGAGTCAGACGGCCCGCCACTGGTCCGGCTTCTTCTTGTCGGTGAGATGCCGAACGCGCGCCACCAGTGGTGAATGACCCTGCTTTTTTGCCCAGTCGATCGCATCCTGCTGGGTTGAGGCCCGGTGGAGTTCGCTATCAGCGTGGTCTTCGACGACATAGTGCGAGATAGCGTCTCCTTCGCGGCCTTTGGGTCGCGGTTCGACGTAGACGTTGCCCATGAGTGTTTCTCCGTTCTGCGTGCTGGTCAGACAATCTCTGCGTACCCAGCCCGTGGGCCCGTGTCACACAGCGCCGCGAGGTGACACGTGCGGCAGCCTGAAACGGGCGGCGACCATCCGCCACCTGTAACCAGGAGAGTCAGGACGTTCGCCGCAAGCGCCGCACGTCGTGTTCGACACAACCCACGCGTTCGGCCGCCTCTGCGACCGAGAGCTCGGGGTTAAGGAGGATTTGCAACTCGGCGGTAGTGAAGGTCGGTTCGACGTCCCAGGGAGCCTCATCCCACCCGGTTTCACTGAAGCCAGAAAACAGTTCGTCGCACATAGCTATCCTCACGAAACATGGAGAAGGACCGAAGATTTCGATGAATGAGGTCGGGGGCTGCGTCGCCCGCCGGGATGACCTCCGTGTGTTGATCGTACCGTCGCGGTGTTCCATTTGCTGGCTTACAGCCGCGTGAGATCGCAGGCTGTACGTCACTAGCCGATTCGAGGTCATCGCTCGTAACCACCCGATGCACGATCGAAATTCGGTGAACGACGCAGAAAAGTGCGGAGAGCGACGAGTGGGAAACCTGCGTAGACCCACTGGTGTCGAAGGCGCGAGGTCGGCCGCGATCGGGTGAACTTTAGAGTTCGAGGCCGTTGCCGCGGTTCTGGTGGCGGCCGCGGGTGCGGTCGCGTTCGGCGATGGAGTCCAATCGCTGTGCGGTGGCGGCGATGTCGCGCAGCTGCGCAAGCACTTGGGTGCGTTGGTACAGGACTTCGACGGCGCGGCTGCGCTCGGGGCTGGGTGTGCTGGTGGCGGCGAGGTAGTGTTCGGCGCGCTCGATGGCGGTGCGAGGTTGGGTGCGGCCGGGGTCGGGGGTGCCGAGGTGTTGGGTGTTGGGCAGGTCGTTGGTGAGCACGGCGATCAGGGTGTGGGTGGGCTGTCGATCACCGGGGGTGGCGACCAGTACAAGTTTGGTGTTGGTGGCCGCGGCGGTGTGGGCGAGCCAGCGCAGTTGTGCCGGGGTGAGGGTGTCGGCGTCGTCGACGATGATCAGGCTGCCCAGCGGTGGTTTGTGTCGCTGGGCGGTGAGGTCGGCGCGGTAGTCGTCGATGCTGGTGGTGGTGTCGGCGTAGGTGTGGTCAGGGGCGTTGTCGGAGCCGGTGACCGCCAAGGTGGTCTTGTTGTGGTGGTGGGCGGTGTCGGCGAGGGCGCTCAGGGTGGCTGTTTTGTCGGCACCGGGATGCAGGTGGAGCAGCTGGACGCTGTGAATGTTGGTGGTCAGCGCGCTAACGGCGCGGCGATGCGCGTCGTCGAGGCCATCGAGGGCGGCCGGCGGAGGTGTGTAGAGGGCGGCGGGGCTGGCAGCGCTGGCCGCGTCCAGGAAGTCGACTTCGGCCTGAAGCTGGTCGAGATCGGCGCCCAGATCGTAAGTGTGGGCGGGGGTTTGGGCTAGCGAGCGGGCGGCTGCGGCTTCGGCGCGGGCGAGCTGGTCATCAAGGTTGCGGGCGCGTCGGCGGGCGAGGTTGAGGGTGTCGGTGTCGGCGCGCACGGCTTGCGCGCGGCGCGCGTGCAGGTGGTGTTCGGTGACGATGCCGGCCTGGCCGCCGGCGCTGTCGATGAGGTCGGCGCGCGCACCCTCGAGGCGGTCGCGCGCGGTGCGTACCGCGGCGTCGACGTGCTCGGTTTGTTCGCTGACCTGAGTGTGGTGTTGCTGGTAGCGGTCCGCGATGTCGTGGTCGCCGCGTTCGGTGGCCGCGGTGATCGCGGCGGCAAGCTGGGTGAGGAGTTGATGGTGCAGCTCGGCGGTGTCTTCGGCGTGCACCCAGCGGCCATGCGCCTGGGCGAGAGCCTGCTGGTAGGGGCGTTGTTCGACGAGCCGTTGGTGCAGCTTGGCGAGTTCTGCAGCGGCCGCGCGTTCAGCGGGTCCACCGCCGCCGGACAGGATGGCGTCGACGAGTTGGCGGGCGTGGTGGTGGGCGGGTCGGCGATGTCGAGGTCGCCGAGGTCGTCTTCGACGAACCCGTAGGAGTAGTCGTGGGGGTCGGGTGGGGGCTCGTGCAGGTCGGCGTCACCGATGTGGTGGTCGGTGAGGTCGAATTGCTGTTGGCCGGTGAATGTTTCGGCGCGCTCGGCGGGGTGGGGGATGTCGGGGTCGATGGTGGCGGCGTGGTGGGTGAGCAGTTCGACGCGGTAGGTGAGCAGGCGGGCGTATTCGTCGGGGCGGATGGTCTGGGTGGCCGAGATGTCGTGCAGGTGTTCGGCGGCGGCGGCGAGCAGATCGTGTGGGGGCCAGCTCGCGGCGGTGACCGCGGCGACCAGGCCGGGCCAGGCGGGGTCGGTGATGATGGCTTCGGCGATGCGGGTTCCGAATAGGTGGTGCAGCTCGGCGGTCCAGGGGGGCCGCAGTTTGGTGTCGGTGCCTTCCAGTGAGGGGGGTGCGAGGGTGCCGGCCAGGCGCCACCACAGGGCGGCGGCGGGCATGTCTGCGGGCAGGGGCCCGTGTTGGGTGGCGGCGTCGTGGAGGAGGGCGGAGACGTCGGCGCCGGCGCGGGCGGCGCCCTCAAGGTGGGTGGCCAGCCGCGGCCAGTAGGGGTCGTCGGTGAGGTGGGGGTTGATGGTGTCGGCCAGTTGGCGCCAGCGGGCGGTGTCGGCGCCGGCGCGGGTCAGGGCGGCGTCGAGGCGCGAGTGGATGACTTGTTGGATGATCGCGGAGCGGTTGGCGTGCTGTTCGGGGCCGGTGATGCGGGTGTCGGCGGGATCGACGTGGTGGGCGGCGCGAAAGACCGCGATTTCGGCCAGCAGGTTGCGGTTGCCGTCGAGCAGGGGCCGCGCCCAGGCGGGTGCGGTGGTGGCATCCCAGGCGCGGGCGGTGCCGCGGATGTGATCGGCGAGCTCTCGCACGAGGTCAGCGCGGGCGTGTAGGTAGGTCGCCCATGTTGGGTCGGTCGTGATGACGTCGGGGATGGCGGGCAGCCAGTGCAGCGGTCCACGGTCTGCCGCGTCGACGCCGGTGGGGGCTGGCAGACGCCAGTCCAGGACGGCGGCCGGGTCATGTGCGTCGCCCAGCGGGGTGGCCGCGGCGTCGTGGAGTGCGTCGATGGGGTCGTGTCCTTCGATGGCCAACAGGGCCAGGTGGCGGCGCAGCACGGGCCAGGCTTGGGCGTCGGTGAGGTGGTGGCCCAGGTGTGCGGCGGCAGTGTCGATGCGGGCCATGACGTCGGGGCCGGCGTTTTGTTCGGCGGCGGCGGTCAGCGCGTCGGAATACATGTCGGCGGCCAGGTGCAGCCGGTTGAAGGGGTCGGTTTCGGCGGCGGCGAGGGTGTGGGCGGATTGTTGGGCGCCGTCGCGGCCCAGGATGGTGGTCAGGATGTCCACGGCGGTGGGGGGGTG
>NZ_LQPH01000101.1 GCF_002102255.1 Mycobacterium nebraskense | reverse complement strand
GGGGTGGCCTCGTTCGGCGGGGTGGCCTCCTTGCGGGGCCGCACGGGCGCGGCCACCGCCGGCCGCGACGGGTGCGCGGCGGCCGTCTCGGAGGCGGGGATCGACATCTCCAACCGGGTCTCGATCCGCTCGACGCGCTGCAGCAGTGCCGACTCGGTGTCGCTGGCCGAGGGCAGCAGCAGCCGCGCGCAGACGACTTCGAGCAGCAGCCGCGGGGCCGTCGCGCCCCGCATCTCGCCCAGCCCCGCCTGCACGACCTCGGCGTAGCGGGTCAGGGTGGCCGACCCGAGGCGGGTCGCCTGGTCGCGCATCCGGTCGAGCACGTCCTCGGGGGCGTCCACCACGCCGCGGCTGATCGCGTCCGGAACCGCTTGCAACACGATGAGGTCGCGGAACCGGTCCAGCAGGTCGGTGGCGAAGCGCCGCGGGTCGTGGCCCGCGTCGATCACCGACTCCACCGCGCCGAACAACGCCTCGGCGTCCGACGCGGCGAGGGCGTCCACCGCGTCGTCGATCAGCGCGACGTCGGTGGCGCCCAGCAGCCCGAGCGCCCGCGGGTAGGTGATGTGGTTGTCGTCGGCTCCGGCGACCAGCTGATCGAGCACCGACAGCGTGTCGCGTGGGGAGCCGCCGCCGGCGCGGATCACCAGCGGGAAGACCGCGTCGTCGACGACGACGCCCTCCTGCTCGCAGATCCGCCCGATCAACGCCCGCATGGTTTTCGGCGGCAGCAGCCGGAACGGGTAGTGGTGGGTGCGCGACCGGATCGTCGGCAGCACCTTCTCCGGCTCGGTGGTGGCGAAGATGAAGATGAGGTGCTCGGGCGGCTCCTCCACGATCTTGAGCAGCGCGTTGAAACCTGCGGTGGTCACCATGTGCGCCTCGTCGATGATGAACACCCGGTAGCGCGACTGCGCCGGCGCGTAGAACGCGCGGTCCCGCAGCTCACGCGTGTCGTCCACGCCGCCGTGGCTGGCGGCGTCCAGCTCCACCACGTCGATGCTGCCCGGGGCGTTCGGAGCCAGCGCCGTGCAGGATTCGCACACCCCGCACGGATTGGCCGTCGGCCCCTGCGCGCAGTTGAGCGAGCGCGCCAGGATGCGCGCCGACGAGGTTTTTCCGCAACCGCGCGGACCGGAGAACAGATAGGCGTGGTTGATCCGGCCGGCTTCCAGGGCGATCGACAGCGGTTCGGTGACGTGCTGCTGCCCCACCACCTCGGCGAAGGTTGCCGGTCGGTACTTGCGGTAGAGGGCCACGGTCAGCAGGCTACCGGCGCCGGCCGACCAGAGCGCGGCTGGCGTCGAGTGTGCGGCAGCGGCTTCGAGTGCGAACCCACGGTGGACTCACCCGGCGTGTCGTCGCCGTCAGCGCACGCTGTATGCGGAGGGCGCCAGCAACGACTCCGAGGCCGCCAGCAGCGCGCAGGTGGCCAGTCCGTCGACCGCGTCGCGCAGGTCCGGCAGCGACGGGAAGGTGGGCGCGATCCGGATGTTCTTGTCGTCCGGGTCTTTTCGGTACGGGAACGACGCACCCGCCTCGGTCACGGCGATGCCCGCGTCCTTGGCCAGGGCCACGGTCCGGCGCGCCGTGCCGGGCAACACGTCGAGGCTGATGAAGTAGCCGCCCTGGGGTTCGGTCCACGACGCGATCTTGGAGTCGCTCAGCCGCTTGTCCAGGATGTCCAGCGCCAATTCGAATTTCGGCGCCAGTATCTGCTGGTGGCGCAGCATGTGCAGGCGTACCCCGTCGGCGTCTCGGAAGAAGCGCAGGTGCCGCAGCTGGTTGACCTTGTCCGGGCCGATCGACTTCTTCCCCGCGTATTGCAGGTACCACGCGATGTTGCCCAGCGATCCGCCCAGGAAGCTCACGCCGGCACCGGCGAAGGTGATCTTGGAGGTGGACGCGAAAACGTACGGCCGGTTGGGGTTGCCGGCCTTGGCCGCCAGCCCGAGCACGTCGACCTGGCGGATGAAGTCGTGCGTCAGCGTGTGCACCGCGTACGCGTTGTCCCAGAACAGCCGGAAGTCGGGCGCCGCCGTCCGCATCTGGACGAGCCGGCGCACCGTTTCCCAGGAGTAGGTAATTCCGGTGGGGTTGCCGAACACCGGCACCGTCCACATGCCCTTGATGGCGGGGTCGACGGCGACCAGCTCCTCGATCAGGTCGACGTCGGGGCCGTCCTGCAGCATCGGGACGGGGATCATCTCGATGCCCATCGTCTCGGTGATGGCGAAGTGCCGGTCATACCCGGGAACGGGGCACAGGAACTTGACGCTCGGTTCGTCCTTCCAGGGGCGCTGCGAGTCGACGCCGCCATACAGCATCGAGAAGGCGACGAGGTCGTGCATCAGCTCCAGGCTGGAGTTGTTGCCGGCGATCAGGTTGGGCACTGGAATGCCGAGCAGCTCGCCGAAGATGGCCCGCAGCTCGGGCAGGCCGTGCAGGCCGCCGTAGTTGCGGGTGTCGGTGCCCTCACTATCGCGGTAGTCGTCCCCGGGCAGGCTCAGCAGCTGGTTGGACAGGTCGAGCTGCTCGGGCGCCGGTTTGCCGCGGGTCAGGTCCAGGGCCAACTTCTTGGCCTGCAGATCCGCGTAATCCTGCTGGTTGCGCGCGTGCGCGGCGGCAAGCTCTTCCGGGCTGAGGGAATCCAGCGACACCATGGACCCTTTCGCTGTCGAACGCTGCAGAGTGGCGATCGCAAGCGCGGCGAAGCCGGGCGCAGCGGGTTGCCACTCATCAAACCTAAGGGGACCCCGCGCACCCGACAGAGCCCATTGACCCTTGCTGCCTTCCGGCCCTGGGGGAGTTCATAGGATAGACGCCGCGCGGGGTCCACGACGAGTCTAGTACCTGGCGCGCAGCGAGCGGCGGCGGCCACAGAGCCCTCAAGACACTCGGTTACCATGGCCACGGAGGATTCGCCTAGTGGCCTATGGCGCTCGCCTGGAACGCGGGTTGGGTTAACAGCCCTCGCGGGTTCAAATCCCGCATCCTCCGCAATTGGTCCGCCACGCGGACGGGCACGATGGTTTGGAATCGGGTTGGTCGCCTTTAGGCTGGCCTGAGCCACCAGCATGAGGAGGCTTATGGGGCGCAAGGTCGCCATCCCGTGGCACGCGACTTTCTCGATCGCTGCCGGCGTCCTCTACTTCTTTTTCGTGTTGCCCCGTTGGCCGGAGCTGATGGGTGACACCACGCATTCGTTGGGGACGGCGCTGCGTATCGCGGCGGGTGCGCTGTTCGCCCTGGCCGCACTGCCCGTGGTGTTCAACCTGTTGCGGGTGCGCAAGCCGGAGCTGGGGACCCCGCAGCTGGCCCTCACCCTCAGGGTCGCCTCGATCGTGGCCCATGTGCTGGCGGGTGTGCTCATCATCGGCACGGCGATCAGCGAGATCTGGCTGAGCCTGGACGCCGCCGGACAGTATCTGTTCGCCATTTATGGCGCGGCCGCCGCGATCGCCGTGCTCGGGTTCTTCGCGTTCTACCTGTCGTTTGTCGCCGAGTTGCCGCCGCCGCCGCCGAAACCGATCAAGGCGAAGAAACCCAAGAAGCGTCGGTTGCGCCGCAAAGAGGGCGAGGAGGCCGACACCGAGGAAGAAGCCGAGGAAGAAGCCGAAGACGCCGACGAGTCGGAGGCCGAAGACGCCGAGGCTGAGGCGGAGGAGACCGAGACCGTCAAGGCCGAGACCTCCGACGAGACCGAGGTGGCCGCTGCTCCCGAGCCGGCGGAAGAGACCGCCGAGGCCACCGAGGAGACCGAAGACGCCCAGGCCAAGTTGCGCAACCGCCGCCCGACGGGGAAGGGGTCGCATCGGATGCGGCGCCGGCGGACCAGGGGCGGTGTCGCGCTCGACGAGGACTGATCAGTCGCGCCGCCGCAGGCGCTCCACGTAGGCGGCGATGCGTTGCAGGGTCTCGTCCGCGCCCCACATCTGGCGGACCTCGTCGTCGATACCCCCGCCCTCGCGGATCCGCGCCATCGTCGGCGCCCGCAGCTGGGTCTTGGTCTGGCGATAGGCGTCGGCCGGGATGCCGCCGAGATCGGACGCCTCCGCGACGGCCGCCTCGACGAGATCGTCGGCGACCACGCGATGGGCCAGTCCGCGGGCCACGGCCTCGGGCCCCCGATAGGTGCGCCCGCCCAGCAGCACTTCCTCGGCGTGATCCCCGCACGCGTAGCGCATGACCTCCAGCGCGGCGACCGGAAACGGCACGCCGACGCGCACCTCGGCCGCCCCGATCTGCGCCTCGGGGCCGATGAGGCGGCGGTCGCAGGCGCACGCGAGCACGCATCCGCCCGCGATCGCGGCGCCGTTGATCGCGGCGACGGTCGGGCCCGGATAGCAGAACACCGCCTCGAACGCCGCGGACAGCGCCGGGACCAGGCGATCGGTGTACCCGGCGCCGCCGTCCACCACGCGGTTGAGGTCGACCCCCGCGCTGAACGCCCGGCCGGCGCCGGTGACAACCAGCGCGCCGGCGTCCGAACGCCCCAGGTCGCGGACCGCCGAGGTCAGCTCCTCGAGCAGCTCGACGTCCTGGGCGTTGACGGGACCCGACGACAAGGTCAGCACCCGCACGGATTCCACGGTCTTGATGTCGATCACGGTCACGTCCTCGGTCAGCGGCTCACGGCCGCGATGACGACCGGAATGTCGGTGTTCTCATCGGTGTGGTAGCTCGCGCACACGCGGTGGTAGCCGTCGGCGATCTGCAACGGGACACCGGTCGGGAAGTCGCCGCGTACCAGCAGGATGGGCGACAGCGGTTGGCCCTTCTCGATTTTGGTCAGGTCCGCCGCAACATGGGGATTGTCGACCGGCAGCAGGCCCAGCCGCGCCGCCCGCAGAATGTCTTTGGCCTTCCGGTGGGCGACCGGCCCGGCCTTCAGCTTCTTGATCACCTTCTTGACGGTTGCCGAGTCGGCGAGCATGGCCAGGTAGTCCGCTGCCGCCGGGAAGTCATGGGCCTCAGGCTTTTCCAGCCACTTCACGCTCAGCATCGCGTGCCTCCCTTCGTCAGCGCCGACCTCGACGCAGCCTACCGGCTCGACGCCGCGGAGTTTGGGATCGGTAGCGAATCGCGCGGACTGTACTTGCGCCATGGCGACGCCACCGGGGCGGCGCATGAAGGAAGGAAACCTCAAAGTGAAACGTCTTCTCGCGGCTGCGATTGGGACACTGGGCGCCGCATCGGTGCTGGTGGGGTGCTCCAGCGGCGGCCACACGGCCAGCCCGGCATCGAGCACGGCACCCAGCGTCGCCAACGGTGGCGGCGCACAGGTCAAGGTTGGCGGCACCGACCTGGCGGGCCTGGACCCGGCCTCGGTGACCTGCGTCAAGACCGGCGGCAAGATCGACATCGGCAGTGGCTCCAGCGGCGGACGGCAGGCGCTCGCCGTCGTGATGACCGACGAGGCCACCCCGAAGGTCGAGTCGCTGGCAATGGTTGTCGACGGTAACGCCCTGTCGGTCAGCAACAACATGGGCGCGAAGGTCGGCTCGGCCAACGTGGCCGTGGACGGCAAGACCTACACCATCACGGGCCAGGCGCAGGGCGCCGACTTGAAGAACCCGATGGCCGGAATGATCACCAAGGACTTCAACATCAAGGTGACCTGCGGCTGATCGGTCGCGACCGAGCGGCGGACGTGCCTGGATCACGCGTCCGCCGCTCGCCGCTTTCGGATGCCCGGACGACACCCCGGGACTTATGATGCAGCCGTGTCGATCCCCGACGAGTTGGACAACGCGCGCCGCCTGGCGTTCGCGGCCGACGACGCCGGGGCCCGCGATCTGTTGCTGTCCTTGATACCGCGCATCGAGCGGGAAGATCGGGACGATTTCATGCTGGAAGTCCTCGCGCAGCTCGGCGAGACCTACCTTGACCGCGGCGCGAATGACGGGGTGCGCGAATCCATCCGGCGCATCCGAGACTGCGTGGCGATCTACGCGAACATGCCCGCCGACGCCGACATCGCACACATGATCCGTCGGTACTCGCGGCGGGCTCAGTTTCTGCAGACCGGCTTGGCCGCGGCGATCGGCGATCACGAAGGCGCGGCGACGGCGCTGGCGGTGTTGGATGACGACACGGATATTCCCGGCCTGGCCGACGAACATGAGCGCCTGCGCGTCCATGCGCTGGTGTTGTGCGCGAGGGCGCTGTGCGACGACGACCTGCATGTGCGATCAGTCCCGTTGTGGGAGCGCGTGGTTCGCGGTATCGGCGACTACCGTGGGAGCGGCGAGGCCGCGGACCACGTTCGGGTGGTCGCCGGCATCGGGTACGGCAGGTTCTGCGTCGAAACGGGCCGGCTGTCGGAAGCCGATCCCTGGCTGCGTCGCGCGGAAGCGCGGGCGCAGGCCAATGGCTGGGAACTGGCCACGGCGCGTGCGCGATTGGAGCGGGCGGTGGCGTGCTGGGCGGCGAACGACCACGCCGGCACCGAGCAATTGGTATCGGAGGCTTATCCGGTCATCGCCCGGCACGCCCGGGCGCACGACGTCGCCCGCTGCTGGCTGTACATGGGCCTCACCCGGCTGGGGGCCGGCGCACTGGAAGCCGCCGACGAATGCTGGGAACACGCCGAGCGGTTCTGGCGGGAATTGGGCAAGCCGCTGCACCTGCACCGTATCTTGTTGCAACGCAGCTGGATAGCGATATTCTGGAGCCGGTTCGCCGACGCGGTCGAGCTGATCGCCCAGGCCCGCGAACTTCTTGACTCGTCGCCGCGCAGCAGCTGGCTGCAGTACGCGCTGCTCGACAATCATCTCGGTACGGTGTGGCGCGCGGACGCGTCGGCGGACCTCGGTTTCGACAGTTCTGGCGATCCCGACGAGACGCTGCAGGAGACCGAGGCGCGGCAGGCGGAGGGACTCGGCATCCTCCACGGCGAGGTCGGCACCGAGGAATACTGGCGGGGCCTGACCAAACTGCAACAGGCCGCCGAGCTCAAGGTGCCGGCCGCGCTGGCCGTTGACTCGGTGCGGTACTCGATCGTCGACGCCGACGCGCGAGCACGCTGGGCCACCAGCATTTCGGCCCCCGTCCTGGCCGGCGCGTTCGCCGTCGCCTGGGAATGGGAGAACACTGAACTGATCAGTGAGCTGGTCGAGTACCACAGCGCGCGAGGGACTTTCGATACGGGTCCGCAGCGGCCGCGGGCCGGTGAATGGGCGTTGACGGCCACCGCCCCCGTCCCCGTCGATACCGACCTGGAGCCGGCCCCGGCGCTGGCCGCGGCCGGCTCGCCGGCTCCCGGTGGCACATCGCTGACCCGGCTCGGACCGTTGCCGCCGTTGCGGATGCAGCCGGACGCCGAGCCGATCCTGAGCCACTATCGCGCGCTGGCGTTCCAGCGCTATGGCCGCGACGTCACCGCGGGCGAGCCCGCCTGGTCGACCTGGCCATGAGCGACACCGACCGGACCACCCTGATCCTGCGTTACGCCGACGTGGGGATCGCCACCTACGCCAGCTTGCGGATCGTCGGGCAGCCGTCGAAAACCGTGACCTGGGTGGTCGAAGAGCCGCTGCTGCTGGCCGCGCTGGAAGAGCTGGCGAACGCCCTGCCCGAGCCCCACGGCTCCGAGGGCCGGCGGGACGCCATCGAGCGTGCCCTGACCTCCGGACCGTTCGCGGCGCCGGAGAGCGAACTGACGCTCGCCTACATCCTCGGGGTGTTGCTGATCAGCTCCGCGGCCTGGCAGCTGTTGACGGAGTGCGTTGCCACGCCGCGCGCGGTGCTGTTCGTCTCGCCCAGCGCGCGGCTGGCGCGCGTCCCGTGGGGATTGCTGGCGGTGCCGAAATCGGGGCCCAGCAAGGAGGAATTGGTGCGCGCCCGCCAGGAGGCCATCACCGCCAGCGGCAGGGCCGCGGCCCGGATCCCCTGGCAGCTTGCCGATATCGGGAAACATACCGACGGCCACCGGCTGATGGAATTGGTCGACGTCCTGATGGCGGTCCCACCGAACATCGTGCACTCACCGCGGGTGCCGAACCGATGGGACTCGAGGAAAGACGGTGCGCCGCTCCTGGTCCTCGACCCCCGGGTGCCGGGGCAGCGCCCGGACTCCGCGCTGGGGTCGGTGCTCGGCAGGCCCTCGCCGGAAACACCGTTGGCGCGGCACTTTACCAACGTGATGGAGCACCGGCCGGTGCTGCCGCCCGTCTACGCCGCGGTCGAACTGTTCCGCCGCCAAGACGCCGATCGCACGTGGCTGGCCAAGCTGCTGGCTCAGGCCCCCAGCCGGCTGTTCTACGTCGGGCACGCGAGTTCGGCGGACGGTCAAGCGGATCGGGCCGCGCTGCACCTGGCCGATACCGCCGAGACCCCCGGCGACGCCGATGCGATCGGTGATCACCGCCCGCTCACCGCGTCGGACCTGATGGCCCTGCAACTGCCGATGCCGCCGCGGGTGGCCCTGCTCGCATGCGGGTCGGGTGGCGACTATCAATTCGACGAGGCCACCGGGCTGGTGGCGGCGATGATCCTGGGCGGCGCACAGTTGGTGACCGCCACCCTGTGGTCGCTGCCCACCACCGCCGCGTATCGGCAATTCGCCACGGCGGCCGCCGATCCGATGGCCGACGTCGTGGCCGCCGTGGATCGCGCCCACGACACCGAAGCCGACGCCGGGTGCGCTGTGAACCGTTGGCAGCGCGAACAGATGCGGCGCTGGCGCGACGGCGATGCCACGGCCAGCCCGCTGTACTGGGGCGCGGTGGTCACCTTCGCGGTGGACGGCGCACGGTAGCGCTCACAGCGAGGCCACCCACGCCGCGTGCACCGCCAACACGTCGTCGGGCAGCGAAAGTTTCTCGCGCGCAGCGGGATCGAACGCAACCAGAACGACCAGGCCGGGGCGCAGCATCGACATGTCGAGGTCGTCGCCGCAACGCGCCAGCTTGCCGATGAACGTCTCCCCGGAGACGGCGACCACCTCGATGAAAACCTGACGCTCGACCGTGCGCACGGTACCGACCCCGACGACGCGGTCCCCGCCGCCCCGCCGCCGGGCGCACCTGATCCGGTCAACCAGCACCAACAGCTTGTTCATGCGACCAGGGTGAAGCCGCCGACCGGCTACCGAACCCAAGTTTTCGGCTGCCGTGTTTTGCGCGATGCCCCTATTCTGTGCAGATGAGCGCGGATTCGCAGCTGGCCGTCGCGGTCGGGCACCCCCGCCGGTCGGTGATCGACGCGGCGTGGCGGGCGATCGGCCCCGGCGTGGAGGTGCTCAGCAGCGACGACGGCGGCCCGCTGAGCCGCACCGTCAAACGCATCATCGACCCGTTGGTGCTCCGGTTGCGGTCCAACCCGCAATATTCGGCGCCCGTAGTCAACCCCGAGACGGCCGCGGCGATGCGTGACCTGATCGTCGGCAGCGGCCCCGAATTGCGCTCGGCCGCAGCGTGGTTCGACGTCCTCAAGTTGGAGCGGCGCAGGCAGCGCATCCGCACCGGCAACGCGCAAGAACTGTACTTCCCGGTGTGCTTCGAGCTCGCGGTGACGAAAGGCCCACCGGCACCGCAGGATCGCGAGACGGCGGCCGCGGTGCTGGGCGACCTCCACCAGGGCCGCGACCGCACCGCGATCGAGGTGCTGCACCAGTACGTGGCCGATCCCGAAGCGGTCGCCAAGCTGGCCGACCAGCTCGACCGCAGCTGGCGGGACGTGCGGGCCCCGGAAACAGCCCCGGCGACTGTCACCGGCCCCTTCCTGGCCGAGCTCGCCACCGTCCTCGGACCCGCCAACAGCCACGGCACCGCGACGGCCCGGCAGCGCGTCTGGTCGGCGATGATCGCCGACGCCACGCCGTACAACCTGGGTGCCCTGGCCCGGGTCGAGGGGGCGCACCTGCCGTGGTCGATCGTCGAGCTGGGCCTGAGTTCAGTTGCGCCGCAACGTCCCCCGCGCGTCGCCGGCGAATCCGATAGCGACCGGCCGCTGGATCGCAGCGTGGTGGACCGGGTGCGCGCGACCCTACGGCGTGCCCTGGACCGCGACGCGTTGCCCGATATCCCGCTGCTCTGCGAGGAGGAAGTCGACCGGGCCTGCGCGCCCTGGGGGCTGCTGTCCGAGGACAAGCAGGCCACGCTGGTCGCGGGTATCGAGATCGCGGTGGAGCTGGACCCGCTGGACCCGTCCGCCGCCGGCCGCTACGCCCTGGCGGCGCAGATTCAGGCGCGGTTGCGCAAGGAGGCCTACGTACTGCACGCCCGGCGCTACCTCGCCGAGGGCGGCCCCCTCCATCCACGCCAACGGCAGGTGGTCGACGACCTCGCCGCGTACGCGCAGCCCTACCTGAGCCGCCTGTGGGCGCGGCTGCACGGGCGCGACGTGTGGCAGGAGCCCTGCGATGACGTCGATGACGTGCGGTCGCTGCTCGAGGGGGTGGCGCGGTCGGTGAGCCTGGACCACCGGCAGCGGATCAAGGCGATGCTGGAATTGCAGGTGGCCGGATGAGATTGGTCGCCGAATCCGGTCTGTGGAGCACCGGCCCCGTCAGCGAGGCGACGCCGCTGGCCGCGGTGCTGGAAGTCAGTGGCGCGGTGCTGTCGTGGACCTTGGACGAGCCAGGCGACCCGGACGATGCGGCGACCCACATCACGTTCACCGATCTCCCACGCGCCGAATGGCTTTGGCGGATCCTAGGGGAGTCCGGCCACGTCGCCCTGGCTTCCGCTGTGGGGTCGGCGGACGACCCGCGCAGCATCGACCTCGCCGGCGTGGACATCCTGCCGGGCTCGGTCGGCCCGCTCCGCAGGCTGGCCGTGGGCCATTGGCTGCGGCGCTGGTGGCCGGCGAGCCGACAGGACGGCATCGCCGACCTGGACCGCGCGTTGCTGGACCTCGAAGTCGCGTTGCTGACCGCCGGCGCGCAGGGCTTCTTCGCCGACGACACCTTGGATTCCGATGTCACGGAATTGCTGGCGCCGCACGCCGCGGCCCTGGCCGCGCACGCCGCGGACGGTGATCCGCGCGCACTCGATTTGGTGCGGGCCGGCGCCGATCTGGCCGACGAATTGGGGGTGGACGGCCCCGGCTGGCCCGAACTGTATGCGGTCCTTGATGATTCGGGCGCGGTGTTGACCGAGCCCAGCGGACGCCGCGACGACTACGCCCTGGCCGCCGGCGCGGGCGCAGGCGCGCGCGCCGTGGCTCCGATTGCCCGTGGCGTCGCGTCCGTCAACTGGGGTGGGGTTCCGCCCGGCATCTTCGACGCGGGCGAGAACACGGTCGAGTGGACGGTCGAGGCGGGCGGGACAGCCGTCGTACGGGCGGCCGTCATCGGCCCGCACGCACCCACCGGCCTGGCGGTGCGACTGCGCTCCGGGGCCATTTCCGGCACCGGCGCCCTGGACGCCGACGGCCGCGCAACGCTCCCCCTGGTCGACGGCCAACAACGTCCGCTCACCGAATCGGCGGCCTGGGACCACGATTGGTCGGCGACGTCGGTGCGCGTCGGGGCCGAGACGACGGAGTCGCCCGAGACCCGGGAACGGGTGCGCCGGTGGGTGCGGGCCCGGCTGGACCGGCCGCCCGGCGACGCCTTCCTCGCGGAAATATTGGCGGCCGAATCCGCCTACTAACGGCGGCCGCGATTCCCTATGCTGTGCGAGTGCCAAACAACTATCGAGTGGTTCAGTGGAACACCGGCAATGTCGGCAAGAGCTCGCTGAAGTCGATCGTCGCCAACCCCACGTATGAACTGGTGGGCTGCTATGCCTGGTCGGCGGACAAGGTCGGCCGCGACGCCGGCGATCTGGTCGGGATCCCGCCGCTGGGCGTGGCGGCCACCAATGATGTCGACGCGCTGCTGGCGCTGAAACCGGACTGCGTGGTTTACAACCCGATGTGGATCGATGTCGACGAGCTGGTCCGCATCCTGTCCGCGGGCGTCAACGTGGTCACCACGGCGTCGTTCATCACCGGGGGAAACCTCGGCAAGGGCCGCGAGAAGTTATCGGAGGCCTGCGAGAAGGGCGGCTCGACGATCTTCGGGTCCGGGGTCAGCCCTGGTTTCGCCGAGCTGTTGGCGATCGTGTCGGCGATGGTGTGCAACCGGATCGACAAGGTCACGGTCAACGAGGCCGCCGACACCACGTTCTACGATTCACCGGAAACCGAGAAGCCGGTGGGCTTCGGGCAGCCGATCGACCACCCGGAGCTGCAGGCGATGGCGGCGAAGGGAACGGCCATCTTCGGTGAGGCCGTCCGGCTGGTGGGCGATGCGCTCGGCGTCGAACTCGATGAGGTGAAGTGCGTGGCCGAGTTCGCCCAGACCACGGCGGATCTCGAGATGGCGTCGTGGACCATCCCCGCGGGATGCGTGGCGGGGGTCTACATCAGCTGGCAGGGCATCGTCGGCGACACCACCCTGATCGACCTGAATGTGCGGTGGCGCAAGGGGCAGACGCTCGAACCCGACTGGAAGATCGACCAGGACGGCTGGGTCATTCAGATCGACGGGCAGCCGACGGTGACCACCAAGGTCGGCTTCCTGCCGCCGCCGTACTTCGAGGCCACGACGCTCGAGGAGTTCATGGATCTCGGGCACATCATGACGGCGATGCCCGCCATCAACGCGATCCCGGCCGTCGTCGCGGCGGCGCCGGGCATCGTCACCTACGCCGACCTTCCGCTGACGCTGCCCAAGGGGAACGCGTATGTCAGCATTAAGCGGTGAGCGCCCACCACATCCTTCGCGTCCTTTGCGTTGCGATCGCGGTGACGTCGGCGGCGTCGGGCGGGACGCTCAGCAGCCCTGCCGTACATGCCGATCCGTGTCCCGCCGTCGAGGTGGCGTTCGCTCGCGGCACCGGCCAGCCCCCGGGTGTCGGCAACGTGGGCCAGGCGTTCGTCGACTCGCTCGGCTCCCAGATTTCCGGCCGATCGATGGGTGTCTACCCGGTGAACTACCCCGCGACTGAGGCTTTCGCGGCGAGCGCCCAAAACGGTGCCGATGACCTGGTTGCTCACGTACAGGACATGATGGGACGCTGCCCCAACACCAGAATGGTGCTCGGCGGATTTTCGCAGGGCGCGGGTGTGATCGATCTGGCCACGCCGGCCATGGCGCCCCAGGCGGCTGATCATGTCGCGGCGATCGCCGTCTTCGGCAATCCGACGAGCGCACTCGCGAATCGCTTGTCGGGCGCCGTGTTCCCCCCGATCGGTCCGCCGTACGCCGCGAAGACCATCGACATGTGCGCGGACGGCGACCCGGCGTGTTCCAGTGGCTCCAACATCAACGTCTTCGCGCACGCCTCGTATGTGCAGTCCGGGATGACGGCCCAGGCCGCGAACTTCGTCGCCGCCCGGTTATAGGGCCGCCTTGCGCCGGGCGGGCTTGGCGTAGGCGGCGCCCAGTTGCGGCACCCGCAGCGGACCCTGATCGCGGGCGGCCAGGATGGCGTTGCGCAGCGGACGGGCCAGGCCCGCAAAGGATCCCATGTCGAACAGCAACGGCGTCAGCAACCGGTTGTGGACGAAACCGAACGAGCTGCCGGCTTCGGGGTCGGCCCAGCCGAGCGTTCCACCGAGACCGACGTGGCCGAAACCGCGCAGCAAACCGGGCACCGGCGATTCGTGGTAGCCGAGGTGAAATGGCATGGGCACCACCATGTTCGCGTCGGGCCACTTCCGGCGGGCCTGCCCCGCCAGACCGCGCGCCAGCTCCTCGGACAAATACTTCTTGCCGTCGATGCGGCCGTCGTTGGCCAGCACGGCATACATCTTCGCCAGCCCGCGGCCGGTGACCACGCCGTTGGCGGCGGGGACCTCCCCGTCGAGGAACGGCGTGTCGCCCTTGATCAGGGAAACCACGCCAGGAAAGTACATCGCGCCCAGCGCGCCGGAGAATGGCAGGCCGGCCACCTTCGGTGCGATGAAGTTGAACACCGGGGTGCGCAGCCTGCCGTGCGGAATCAGGATCTGCGCGGCCTGGGTGGGCGAACCTTCCGGCGGGCGGCCCAGGTGCACGCCGTCGGTGTTGAGGGGACGCGCGACCTCCTGGCGGATCAGCTCCCGCATGCCCTTGCCCGTGACCGCCCTGGCCAGACCGGACAGCAGCCAGCCGTAGGTCAACGCGTGATAGGCCTGCACGCCGCGCAAATGGTCGACGGGTGCTGCGGCGAGGCGCTCCTCCATCAGGGCGTGGTCCATCAACTGCGCCTTGGTGACGCCGCGCAGATGCGACAACCCGGAGCGATGCCGCAAGACGTCGCGAACCGTGATTTCGTCCTTTCCGTTGGCCGCGAACTCCGGCCAGTATTCGGCGACGGGCTCGTCGTAGGAAAGCAGGCCGCGGTCGGCCAGCCGGTGGATCACGGTCGACGCGACGCCCTTGGTCGCCGAGAACACCATCGCGCCGGTGTCGGCGGTCCAGCGCTGGGTGCCGGCCCGGTCCGACCACCCCGTCCAGACGTCGACGACGGGCACGCCGTCGATGTAGACGCTCAACGCTCCGCCACCGAACCGGCGACCGGGAAACAGCTGCGCGAACAGCTTGACGACGTTGCCGAAATGGGGGTCGGCCGCGCCGGAGACACCGCGTGGCAGACCGTCGTCGGTGACCAGAAGAACCGACGGTGTCACGGTGCCACGCCGCGCCGCTGCCACGAGGACGAAGCTATCAGTCGCCCCTGCGCAACGGTCGGAGTGTCCCCGCACCGATCAGCGCAAGATTCCGCCGAGGATCGCGTCGAGGAGCCCGTCGAATTCGGTGGCGAGCGGGCCGTTCGCCGGCGTGCGGCTCAGCAACCGCAGCAGCAACGTGCCCATCAGCGCGTTCGCGACCGCATCGATGTCGGCGTCGGCACGCAACTGGCCGTCGTCGGCGGCAAGGCGCAGGCGGTCCAGCAGGCCGGCACGCTGCGGGACGCTCAGCTGTTGGTCGAGCGCCTCGTTGTCCAACGTGCTGGCGGCGGCCGCGGCGATGAGCGCGCGGATGAGCGCGGCGCTCGCGGGGTCGGCGATGAACTCGGCGTGCTCGACCAGCCAGGTCCTCAGGTCCGCCCGCAGGTCCCCGGTGGTGGGGACGTCGAAAGAGCCACCCCTGCCGTAGGCGTCGATGACCGCTTCCGCCACCAGCGGGGCCTTCGACGACCAGCGCCGGTACAACGTCTTCTTGCCCACCTTGGCGCGGGCGGCGACCCCATCCATCGACAACTCGGCGTAGCTGCCGACCGCCAGGAGTTCCCGGGTGGCGTCCAGGATCACGTCGTCCAGCTGCACGTCGCGCGGCCTGCCGCCCCTCGCCTCAGGCATGGGAGGAGCTTAGATCAGCCGGGCCGTTTTGAAGGGCGCACCGCATGCGGTAGCTTCCCCTACAGCCAGTAACGACACGGACCGTGTCGTTACTGGCACACCATGCGACGATGGGACCCTCGGTGAGCACACTGCCTCTGTCCGTGCCGCGGAGCTGGGACGAGATCACCCCGGCCTGGATGTCGGCGGCCCTGGCCGGATGCCATCCGGATGCGGTTGTCGATGAGGTCGCCGTCGAGCTTCGCGACGACGGCACCAACCGGCGCGCCCGGCTGGCGCTGAGCTATTCGGCCGGCAGCGGTCCCGCCACGGTTTTCGTCAAGGCCGCGGACCCTGCGCATAAAGAGCTGATCCGCATGACCAGCGGGATGTTCCACGAGCCGCGACTGTTCTCCTCCGGCGTCGAGCTGCCGCTCGAACACCCGGCCGTCTACGTCGCCCTGATCGACGAAGACGCCTACGACTTCGTCATGGTCATGGAGGATCTGAACGCGCGGGCAGCGGACCCGCGCGATTCCCTGCGGCCGCTGACCGCCGAGCAGGCCGCCACCGGCGTGCGCGCCCTCGGCCGCATGCACGGCCGCTACTGGGGCGAGCGCGTCCTGCGACACCCGGGCCTGGCCTGGCTGGAACCGTTCCTGCCCTTCGACGGCCTGCAGTACGCACCCCTGCCGTCGGCCCTGGAACGGCTCGACCCCGACACTCCCGCCGAGGTGCTGGAGCTGACCATCGACCACCTCGTCGAGTCGCTGTGGAAGCCCTACATCCGCACGCTCACCACGTCGCCGCAGACCTTGCTGCACGGCGATCCCCACATCGGCAACACGTACGTCACGCCCGACGACGAAGTCGGGTTCCTCGACTGGCAGATGGCGCGCCGCGGGAACTGGTCACTTGACCTCGGCTACTTCCTGCAGGGCGCCCTGACGGTCGACGATCGCCGGGAGCACGAGCGTGCCCTCCTCGACGAATACCGGGCCGCGCTCGGGCTGCCGAGCACCGAGCTGCCGTCCCGCGACGAACTGTGGCTGCGCTACCGGGCGTCGGTCGCCCACGGACTGACCCTGTGGCTGTGCACGGCCAGCGCCGGGGGCGGGCTGTGGCAGCGCGTCGAAGTCGCCGTCGCCCTGGCGCAGCGGTACGCGGTCGCCTTCGGCGATCTGGAGAGCGCGGCGGCGATCGCCGCTATCGCGGCGTGAATCCGCAGCGCTCACCTAGCCGGGCGGCTCCGGCGGCTCGGGCGGTTGCGCGGTCGGCGAGTCCTTCAGATATCTGCGCAGCCGAAGCAGCTGGTTGATGACCATGCCAATGCCCAGAAGCATCAGCCCCACTACTATTGCCACCACGATTGCGGCGCTCACGACCTCCATGATGGCAGGGCGGGGGTTTCAACATCTCCCACAGCGGGGTAGCCACACCGGCATGAGCAACGAGGACAAGCTGAAGAACAAGATCGAGGACCTGGGCGGCCGGGCCAAGGAGGCCATCGGCAAGGCGACCGGGGACCACGACACCAGGGACGAGGGCCGGGCGGACCAGGCGAAGTCCAGCCTGAAGGACGCCGGAGAAAAGGTGAAGGACGCCTTCAAGAAGTGAGCAGCCTTGCCGAGCTGCGCCGGCTGCCGGCGCTAGTGGGACTCGCGGCGTTGGCGGCCGGCGTGCTGGTTTCAAGCGCCCCCAGTCCGTCGGCGTCGGCGGCACCATGTCCCGACGTGGAGGTGGTGTTCGCCCGCGGGTCGGGTGAGCCGCCAGGTGTCGGCGGCATCGGTGGGTCGTTCGTGGACGCGCTGCGCTCGCAGATCGGCTCCCGGTCGCTCGGGGTGTATGCGGTCAATTACCCTGCCAGCACAGACTTTTCGAATCCCAACTTCCCGCAGACGGTCGTCGACGGGATCCGTGACGCCAGCGGGCACGTCGAAGCCACGGCCAAGAACTGCCCCAACACCCGGGAGGTGCTCGGCGGGTACTCGCAGGGCGCGGCGCTGGCCGGATATGTCACCTCGGCGGCCGTACCGGCGGGCGTGCCCGCGTCTGCGGTACCGTCGCCCATGCCGCCCGAGATAGCGAGCCACGTCGCCGCGGTCACCCTGTTCGGAACGCCGTCGGGCGACTTCCTGCAGAAGTACCACGCGCCGCCGCTCGCAATCGGCCCGCTATATCAGCCGAAGACCCTGGAGCTGTGTGCCCAGGGCGATCCGGTGTGCGGCACCGGCAACGGCGACGGCTTCGCCGCGCACGTCTCCTACGGCGCGAACGGCATGACGAACCAGGCCGCCAACTTCGCCTCCAGTCACCTGTAGGCCGGACGGCCCTGCAAAGATCGCACCATGCGCGTTCTGATCACAGGGGGTACGGGATTCGTCGGCGGCTGGACGGCCAAGGCCATCGCCGACGCGGGGCATTCCATCCGGTTTCTGGTGCGCAATCCCGGCAAGCTGGAGACTTCGGTGGCCAAGCTGGGCGTCGACGTCTCCGACTTCGCCGTCGCCGACATCACCGATCGGATGGCGGTGCGCCAGGCGCTGGACGGATGCGAAGCCGTTGTGCACAGCGCCGCCCTGGTCGCGACCGACCCGCGCCAGACCACGGAAATGCTCACCACCAACATGCAGGGCGCCCAGAACGTCCTCGGTCAATCCGTCGAGCTGGGGCTGGATCCCATCATTCATGTTTCCAGCTTCACCGCGCTCTTTCATCCGGGCCTGGAGACGTTGACCGCGGACCTGCCGGTCGTCGGCGGAGCCGACGGATACGGAACATCCAAGGCGCAGGTCGATATCTATGCCCGCGGTCTGCAGGATGCCGGCGCGCCGGTGAACATCACCTATCCCGGCATGGTGCTCGGCCCGCCGGTCGGCGACCAGTTCGGTGAGGCCGGCGAGGGCGTGCGGGCGGCCGTGCAGATGCACGCGATCCCGGGCCGGAGTGCGGCGTGGTTGATCGTCGACGTGCGCGATCTGGCCGCGTTGCATGCGGCGCTGCTGGAGCCCGGGCGCGGGCCGCGCCGCTACACCGCGGGTGGCCACCGGGTGCCGGCGGCCGAGCTCGCCGCCATGCTCGGCGAGGTTGCCGGGACGCCCATGATCTCCGTCCCGATCCCCGACACCGCGCTGCGCGTGGCGGGGGCGGTGCTGGATCGGGCAGGTCGCTTCCTACCTTTCGACACGCCCTTCACGTGGGCCGGGATGCAGTACTACACGCAGATGCCGGCATCCGACGATTCGCCCAGCGAACGCGAGCTCGGCATCAAGTACCGGGATCCAACCGAAACCGTCGCCGACACATTCGAAGCCCTTCGCGGGTGAGTCGCTAGGCGTTGCAACCCATGTCGTGGCTTCCGTCGCCCAGAGCGATGACCGCGTCAAAGCCTTCACGGATGCACGCCACGAAGGCGCCCAGATCCGGGACCGCTGCGGCGTCGACGTTGACGCCGACCAGCGCCTTGTGGTGATAACCCACCAGCGTGATGTTGGCGGCGGTGCCGATCGTGGGCCCGAAGGGAAAGATGCTGAGCACTTTCGCGCCGGCAAGGTAGAACGCGAAATCTCCGGCGTTGACATCGCTGAGCACGAAGTCGTCGTGTTTCATGATCAACCCGATGACGAGATTCACCGCGGGGCCGAAGGCGTTGATCGCCGTGCCCAGCGCGGCGGCCAACGGGAGTTTCGCGACCCCCTTCAACCTATTGATCAGGCCGTGATAGGTCTCCATCGCGGCGCCTGGGTCGTCGGCGCCGATCGGGATCGCGATTCGGCAACCATTCACCCGGTTCCCGAACAGTGGGTCGCCCGGCTTGCGGATATCAACGGGGATGGTGGTCCGTAGCCGGTCGACTGGTTTGCCGTGCCGTTGATGGTACAAAGCGAATCCGTGCGCGACGGCGGCGAGGAACGCGTCGTTGACGGTGCAGTCCCGGGTCTTGGCGGCTTTGCGCAATCCGTCGAGGTCGGCCTCAAGCGCCGCGAAGCGCAGCCACCCCCGGCGCTCAGTCATAAGCGGCGAAAGGGTCTTCAAGTTCGGCGCCACGATCCGGGTCACCGCCCGCACATCCTTTACGACAGTGGTCGCGGTATCGCGCGGGCGCCGCACCACGGTCGGCAACGCACGCGCGGTCGCGCCCGCGGACCGGCCAAGCAACCCGAGGATGCGGTGGGCGGTGTAGCCGGCGGCTTCGGCCGCCCGCCCGAGCCGGGACTGATCCTCGGGCTCAGGGATCGGCGGCATCGGGCCAAGGTCGCGCGGCTTTCGGGTCAGGTCGCCGAGCAACCCGAAGATCGCGAGGAGGCCGGTGCCGTCACTCATCACATGGTTCACCGTGAGGATCAACGCCGCCTGTCCGCCCGCGAGCCCTTCGACTACGGTAACGGTCCACAGCGGGCGTTCCCGGTCGAGCCCGGACATCGCCGACTGGCGCGCAAACTCCAGCACGCCGTCCAAAGATCCATCGCCCGGCGCACCGATCCAGCGGACGTGATAGGAGAGATCGAAGTTCGGGTCGACAATCCAACGGGGAGTCGATAGGCGCAACGGTGCCTCCACCAGCCGGTGCCGAAATGCCGGCAGGGTCCGGCTGCAACGTTCGAGCCGGTCGAGGAAGACCTCCCGGTCGGGCCCCCGATCGAGGATCAACACCACCGTGATCGTCTGCCGAAGCAACGGATCCTTCTCGATCCCCCACAGCATCGCGTCCAGATCGCCGGTGTGATGGGGCTTTTGCGAGGCGTGATTGTCGATGGCTGCCATCGTTCCTCGGTTGTGTGCGCAGTTTCTGCGGGGAGCACTTAGGAGTGTGCGTCGCACTGGCTCCGCCAGACAAGGTCGACCAGCGGCTCGACCAACGACCGGCTCCAATCAGCCGGCGTAGCGGTTGCGAAGTCTGGTCAACGTGGCTTCGATGGCGGCGGCATTGCGGTTGGCGAAACCCGTTCGCTCGTAATACTTCAGCCGATCCTTCAGCAGTCCGGTGTCGCGGTAGTCGAACGTCTCGGTGACGCGTGTGATCGTCGGTGTGATTGCCGCGAACTCCCAACGCCAGTGGTGCCCGACGGGGTGGCGCCATTCGATCAGTTCATCGGGTTTCATCGCGGTGATGGTGCTGGTGCTGCGATAGGGCACCCCGAACATCGTCATCTTCGTGGTGAACCGCGCGCCGGCGACCAGCCGCTGCGGGGCACGGATGTTATCCCCAACGGTGCCGGAGCCGTCGAGTTCGCGGTGGCGACGCGGGTCCGCGACGATCGCAAACAGCTCGGCTGCAGGGGCATGGACCTCAATCGAGCGGCTGACTTGATTGCGACCGGCGTCCACCGCGGTGACGATCATTGCGTTGCTCCCGACTTTTCTAGGTGGCGACCATGGCGAGGCTGCGCTCCCAGAGTTCACGCGCCAGGCCCGGGTCGGAGGCGCGGGGGTTGGCCCGGGCGATTCTGTGGTTGGCGTAGTACTCGCCAGATTTCCAGTCGATTCCCGGTGTCGATGAGGCCAGCCACACCAGCTCGTCGGATCCCCGCTCCGGTCCCGTCAACGCCAGGTACTTGATTGGGCCGCGAAACGCAGTTCGAATCCACCACGTGCGCGACTCTTTTCCGAAGTTGGTCGCTACGCTGCCGGGATGAAACGCCGCGGCGGAGATCCCGGCAGCGTGGTAACGGCGGTGCAGTTCCTTGATGAACAAGATGTTTTCCAGCTTCGCTGCGCCGTAGGCCCTGAGGGGCCGGTAACCCCGTGCTAAGTCGAGGTCATCGACATCGACACGGCCGAAGTACGTGTTGACCACGCTCGAGGTGTTCAGCACCGTGGCGCCGGATTCGAGGAGCCGATCCAGCAACAGCGTCGTGAGCAGAAACGCGGCCAGGTAATCGACCTGGAAAGTCGTCTCATGGCCGTCGACGGTGAGCGCACGCCTCCTCATGGCACGGCCGGCGTTGTTGGCCAGCACATCGATGCGGGGGTAGGACCGTAGCAGCTGTTCGGCCAGCCTCCGCACCTGTGCGAGATCCGTGAAATCGGCCACAAAATACTCGACGCCCAATCGCGCGGCGACGGCGGTTGTTTTCGCTTCGGATCGGCCGACCACCACCACGTTCTCGCCGCTTCGGCTCAGCCTGTCCGCCGCGACAGCGCCGAGGCCGTCGCTGGCACCGGTAATGATCACCGTGCGACCCGCCATCGCTGTCCTTTCCGACGCCGCGCCGTTGCAGGGTGCCGCAAACCGTCGGCACAAACCGCCGCATCAATGATTGTTGCGATGCCAGTGTGCTGTCCACCCCCGGCCGATCGGCGCCGCCCTGGTGCGCGACGTTGCTAAGGGACTTACGGTGGCGATACCGGGGCCCTAGTGCCCTCGTCGACCGTGGTCGGCGGAGGGAACATCGCCGTAGCCTTCGGACTCGTGTGCGCCCGGGCCGGATGTCGGTCAGGGTGCCGGAGCTTCGGATTGGAGGTACGGCATGACCAAACCGATTCCGCCCCTGGACCTTTCATGGCTGTTGATCGAGTCGCCGGCCGGCACGACGCACGTTGGCGCCATGCTGCTGTTCAAGAAGCCGGCCGGCCGCGCGCCTATAGTGCGCGAGATCGTGGAGGCGTACCGGGCGTGCACGCCCGCGCCACCCTTCAACTACGTTCCGGAGTTGCTCGGTCGGGGCGCGCCCCATTTCCGAGAGGCGTTGGACTGGGAGCCCTACTACCACGTCGGACACCTGGCCCTCCCCGCTCGCTCCTCCTACGACGACCTGCTGCGGCTCGTCGCCGATCTGCACGAGCCACAACTCGACCGGGACCGGCCGCTTTTTCGGTGCTGGGTGATCGATGGGGTGCCGAACGGGATGTTCGCGATCTACACGAAGACCCATCACTCGATCATCGACGGCGAATCCGGCCTCAAGCTTCTCTACGCCGGGCTGAGCACGACCGAGGAGCGCACCGTCCCGACACCCGCCTTCGCGCTCGGCGCGCCGGAACCCCGGCCGCATCCGCCGACGCCCTTCACCGAGCGCATCGCCGGTTCGATTCGCGGGGCGATGACGCAGGTAGAGGCGTTGAACCAGATTTCGGTCGGCACCCTGCGCAAGGTGCTCGCAAGTCTCTTCCGATCGCATCTGGAGGGCAGCCTGCCGTTCGGGGCGCAGCACGCCCCGACCAACGCTCCGCTGCAGATCGGGCGAGGCTTCGCGACGCTTTCCCTGCCGCTTGAGGAGATGCATGAGGTCGGCCGGCGTCTCGGGGCGACCCTGAACGACGTGGCGGTCACCGTCGTCGACGCCGGGCTGCACGCCTATCTACGGGAGACGGACCGCCCCTTCGCGCACCCCTTCGTTGCGATGTGTCCGGTGTCGCTGCGCGCCGGCGGGGACACGACGATCGGCACGCGAGTGTCCGCGGTGTTTCCGCGACTCGGTGAGCCCGAAGCGGGCATGCCGGAACGTCTTCACCAGGTGGTGGACTCGGTCGCCGCGTGCAAGAAGGAACTCGCCCGCATGTCCAACGAGGCGGCACTGACCTACGCGGCGGGGCTCGTCGCACTCGCCGGCCTGGGTTCTTCCACACACCTGGACCGCGTCGTGCACCCGGCGTGCAACCTCGTCATCTCCAACGTGGCGGGCGCCAAGGAGATCCGATACCTCAACGGTGCACGCCTTCTGGGTATTTATCCGGTTTCCGCCCTCGCCGCCTCGATCGGACTCAACGCCACGTTCGCGTCCTACCACGACAGCATGGACTTCGGCTTCGTCGCCAACTCCGCGGCACTGGGCGACCTACCGCAACTCGCTCGTCACACGCTGCGGGCCTACGCGGAGCTGAAAGGGGCTGCGGGACTGCAATCGGCAGGAGCCGAGCGCGCTTCGTTCTGAACGACGGCTATCTCCAGGCCCGGCGTGTGTAGGAGGATCGACGGATGAAGAGCGTGACGTGCACTAACGCAAAGCTCGAAGTAGTCGACACCCCCACCCCGACCCCGGCGAAGGGGCAATTGCTGATCGAGGTCCTCAGGTGTGGCATCTGCGGATCCGACCTGCATGCGCGCCACCACTGCGACGAACTCGCCGATGTGATGGCCGAATCGGGGTACGACGCCTTCATGCGATCGAATCAGCACGTCGTGTTCGGTCACGAATTCTGCGGTGAGGTGCTCGACTACGGCCCCGGCACACGCAAGGCCCCGCCGCCCGGCACTCCCGTCGTCGCCCTTCCGCTGCTGCGCCGTGGCAAGGAGGTGCACGGGATCGGGCTGTCGACGATGGCGCCGGGAGCCTATGCCGAGCAGCTCCTCGTCGAGCAGTCGCTGACGTTTGCCGTCCCGAACGGGTTGTCCCCCGAGATGGCCGCCCTGACCGAGCCGATGGCCGTCGGGTGGCACGCCGTCCGTCGCGGCGAGGTGGGCAAGGGCGACGTCGCAATCGTGATCGGCTGCGGGCCGATCGGTCTCGCGGTGATCTGCATGCTCAAGGCGCACGGGGTGCGCACCGTGATCGCCAGCGACTTCTCGGCTGGCCGGCGCGCGCTGGCGACCGCCTGCGGAGCCGACATCGTCGTCGATCCCGCGCAGGACTCGCCCTACAGCACGGACGCGAGCCGCAAGCACTTGCAGGGCATCCTCGAGGCGTTCGACCTGGCGGTCGGCACGATCGAGAAGTTGCAAAGGCTGCGGCTGCCCTGGTGGCACGTGTGGCGCGCCGCCGAAGCGGCCGGCGCCGCAACGCCCAAGCACCCCGTCATCTTCGAATGTGTCGGTGTGCCAGGCATTATCGACGGCATCATCGCGAGCGCGCCGCTGTTCTCGCGCATCGTCGTGGTCGGCGTCTGCATGGGCTCGGACCATATCCGGCCGGCGATGGCGATCAATAAAGAGATCGACCTGCGGTTCGTGCTCGGGTACACCCCGCTCGAGTTCCGCGACACGCTGCACATGCTCGCCGACGGCAAGGTCAACGTCGCGCCGCTGATCACCGGGACGGTCGGGCTGTCCGGCGTCGAGGCCGCGTTCGACGCGCTCGGCGATCCGACGAATACCGAACACACGGCGCACGCGAAGATCCTCATCGACCCCAAGAGCGACGCCGCAAGCCCGCAGCCGGTCTAGGCGTCTATCCCACTGGGCTCGATCTCGAGGCCGATGTGCACTTTGTCGATGCCGCCCCGCACGATCGAGTGCGCATAGAACCACCAGGCGTGGTACCAGTACCGCTTGAGCACCGCGTTGTAAACCCGCCGCGTCTCGGACTTTGGCAGGACCCGGGCAATCCCTTCGACCGGTTCGCTCCTTGGCTTGCCCAGCGATCCGCTCCTGGCGATCGTCACCCGGGGCGTGTTGTTGATCCGCTTGGTTTTCCAGGACCCGTCATCGGTGATCACCAGCAGCCTGTCGCCCTCGGGCACGCCCCAGATCGGTGTCGGCTTGGGGCGGCCGTCCTTGGTGAAGGTGGTCAAGAGCAGGTACTTGGACGTGATGACGTCATGAAAGCTGAGAGCCACGGCAGAACAATTCCCCGTTAAGGCAAGTTTTTAGTCATGGCGCGTGGACGTCACTGAGCCGCCGCTGCGGAAATAGATTGGCTCACCGTGTAACTGTCGATTCCCTCGGTTCCGAGTTCGCGACCGTAGCCGCTGTTCTTGACACCGCCGAACGGTGCCGCCGGATCCATGATGTAGCCCTCGTTGACGCCGAAGGTGCCCGACCGTACCCGCGCCGCCACGCCGTACCCGCGGTCGACGTCGGCGGTGAATACCGATCCGGCCAAACCGTATTCGGAGTCGTTCGCTATCCGGATCGCCTCGTCCTCGTCGCGGTAGGAGATGACCGTCAGCACCGGGCCAAAGATTTCCTCCCGGGCTATCCGCATGTCGTTGCTGGCATCGCTGAACAGCGTCGGCCTTACATACCAACCGGTTTCGAGACCGTCGGGCATGTCGGTCCCCCCGGTCACCAAGCGCGCCCCTTCGCTTTTCCCCGATTCGATGTAGCCCCGCACCCGCTCCTGCTGACGCTGCGCCACCAGCGGACCGATCGCAGTGTTGGGATCCGCGGGGTCGCCCACCGTCATCGACTCCATACCTGCCGCCAATGCGTCGACGAACTCGTCCTTGCGCGTCTCGGGCACCAGGATCCGGCTGAGCGCGTTGCACACCTGGCCGCTGTTGGCCAGGCTGGCCATCTGGATACCGGCGGCGACCGCCGCGGGGTCAGCGTCGTCCAGCACGATGGCCGCCGACTTACCGCCCAGCTCAAGGCTCACCTGCTTCGGGCCCGCCGCGCAGGCAAGCGCCACTTGCCGGCCGGCGGCCGTGGATCCGGTGAACGAAACCTTGTCGATGCCCGGGTGGCTCACCAGCAGCTCACCGACATCACGGCCGCCGGGTACCACGTTCAACACGCCGGGCGGAAGGTCGGCTGCCGCAACCAGTTCCGCGAGCAACTGCGCGTCGAGCACCGACTCGGGCGCGGGCTTGAGCACCACCGAACAACCCGCCAACAGCGCCGGGACCACCTTGGTGACGGTAAGGAACTGTGGCATGTTCCACGGCACCACCGCGGCCACGACGCCCACCGGCCGCTTCGCGACCCGAATGTCCTTGCCGTACAACCCCGGACGATCCTGTTGCCATTCGTAATTCGCCGCCAGACCACAGAATGCCGAGATCATGGTCAGGGGAAGGCGGACCTGCGCCATCTTGGCAAAGGTGATGGGCGCGCCGATCTCGGCCGAGATCAGCGCCGCCATGTCGGCGCGCCGCTCCTTGTAGATGCCGGCCAGCCGGGTGAGCGCATCGATCCGTTCGGCGGGCTGCATGCGGGGCCACAGCCCGGCGTCAAAGGCCGCCCGTGCCGCGGCGACGGCGCGATTCACGTCCGCGGGCCCCGCGCAGGCCGCCCGACCGATGACCGCCTCGCTGTGCGGCGATATCACCGAGATGACGGAGTCGGCATCCGGTACCGTCCACTTCCCGTCGATGAAAAGCTGGTCCCTGTCGTACATTTGCCACCTCAGGTGTTGCGGCCCCCGTTGACCCCGAGTATCTGACCGGTGATGTAGCCGGCTTCCTCTGACACAAAGAAGGCGCACGCCGCGGCGATATCCTCGGGCCGGCCCACTCGGCGCACCGGCGTGCGTTTGATGTGATCCTCGACCGTGCCGCCGAGTAGGTGACGCCGCTCGGCGCTGCGCAGCATCGGTGTGTCGATGAATCCCGGCGGTACGGCATTGACGGTGATTCCGGACGGACCGTATTCGAGGGCCAGCGACTTGGTCAGGCCGTTCACCGCGGATTTGGCGGCCACGTAATGGGCCATGAACGGCTGTCCGGAGTGAGTGGAGGACGAGGAGATGTTGACGATGCGTCCCCATCCCGCCTCGACCATGTCCGGGAGCACGGCCTGAATGGTGTGGAAGACACCGTTGAGGTTCACGTCGATCACCTTGGACCAGTCCTGGAAGGACATGTCCAGGAACTTCTTGAAGCCCTCCACTCCTGCCGCGTTGACCAGCACCTGGATCGGTCCGAACGCGTCGCGGATCGCCGAGATCGCGGCATCGACCTGCGCGCGGTCGGTGACGTCGGCGACATAACCGAAACCGTCTTCAGTCGGGGATAAGTCGATGACGGCCACCCGAAGTCCCTCGCTGCGCAATCGCTCGGCGACGGCACGGCCGATCCCCGAGGCACCACCGGTAACGACCGCCGTCTTCACGCGCGCGTACCCACCTTCCTGAGCGACCGCCCAAACCCATGGGCCTCACATGCCTATCACTCGGCATCCGCCACGGTCAAGCGCGGCAGTAATCGGGCCTGGGCTTGATTCGTTTCAGTCGACCCACTTAGGGTCCGTTGATGGACAGGCCCCCGTTTCGGTTCGGAGTGCAGGCGACCAACGCGGCCGGGGCACGCGCGTGGCGCGATACCGTTCGTCGCGTCGAAGACCTCGGGTACACAACGCTTTTCCTCGCGGATCATTACCTGGGTCCGGGACCCGCGCAGCGGGAAGCGCGCACCCCGCGCCAAGACCTGGCACCCATCGCGGCGATGGCGGCGGCGGCCGCCTGGACCGAGAAGTTACGCATCGGGTGTCGCGTCTTCTGCATCGACTATCACGTGCCTGCGGTGTTGGCCAAGGAGGCGGCGACACTCGATCTTCTCTCCGATGGTCGTCTCGAATTGGGGATCGGCGCCGGCTGGAGCGAAGTCGAGTACACCGCGATGGGACTCGACTTCGACTCGCCGGGCCGGCGAATCGCCAAGCTGGCGGAGGTGGTCGCGCTCATCAAGGCCCATTGGCGCGGCGAAGAACTCGACTGCTCTGGCGAGTTCGTCGACGTGCACGGCTATGCGGGGCGGCCGCGGCCGGTGCAACAACCACACCCGCCCATCATGATCGGCGGCGGCGGACGTCGCGTCCTCTCGCTCGCCGGCCGCGAAGCCGACATTGTCAGCATCTCGAGCGTGCCGTTTGTGGCACGTGACGCCGACGGCCTGGATCCACAGGCGGTCGCCCAGCGTCGGATCGGCTTCGTGCGGGCCGCCGCCGGTGAGCGCTTCGCTCGTCTCGACGTCGAAAGCTCGCCGTACTTCACCGAGATCACCGACGACCCCGAGGCCGTGCTCGCGCGGCTTGCGCAGTCCACGGGCATCTCCTCCGAGCTATTGCGCGACCATCCCAATGTTCTCATCGGCTCACCGGAACGCATTGTGGAGACACTGGATTCGCGCCGGGAGACCCTCGGCGTCAACTACGTCACGGTGCAGCAGTCACAGATCGAATCGTTCGCGCCCGTGGTGGCCCACCTGTATGGGCGGTGAACCTTGACCGCCGCGACAGGAGGTGGGACTATTTGGGCGATCGCTCAAAGAAACGGGACGGCTCAATGGCAAAGCGAACCAGATTCAGCGAATATCACGATCGGTACGCGAACTATCGGCTCGAACTCTCCGAGGACGGCATCCTGTTCATGCAGTGCCACACCAACGGCGGCAGCCTGGTGTGGGACTGGCGGGCGCACGACCAGATGTCGGACGCGTTCGCCGATATCGCGGGAGACCGCGAGATCAAGGTGCTCATCCATACCGGAACTGGCGAAAACTACAACGCCAACTGGGGACGCATGCCCAATGGGGACCCGGTCGAAAAGCCCGACTACCTTCTCATGCCGGGCACCCGCGGCTTGTTGAAACTCGACGAAAAAGCCTGGTACGCAAGGCATCTGATTACCAACGTGCTCGACGTAGACGTGCCAATGATCAGTGCCGTCAACGGTCCGTGCAACATGCACTCCGAGGTGCCGCTGCTCGGCGATATCGTCCTGGCCTCGGACGACGCCTACTTCCAGGACGCCTCGCACTTTCCGCGAGGCCAGGTGCCAGGCGACGGCCAGCATGTCATCTGGAGCTTTTTGGCCGGCCACACCCGCGCGCGCTATTTCCTGTTGACCGGCATGAAGCTCGGCGCGCAGGAGGCCAAGGAGTGGGGCGTAGTCAATGAGGTGCTGCCCAAAGACCGATTACTGGACAGGGCCTGGGAACTCGCTCGAGAACTGGTCAAGCGCCCACCGCTGACGCTGCGCTATTCGCGCCAGCTGTTCACCAACCCGCTCAAGCGGGCGTTCCTCGACGAGCTCGGCCACGGCCTGGCCCGGGAAACCTACGCGCAGCGCGCCTTCTTCCCGTTCGGCGGCGAGATGGCACCGCTGGACAGGGCTTGGGACGCGGAGCCTTGGACAAACATCCAGTCAACATCGAAGCCCGACGGTCACCGCAGTGAAGGAGTCCCCTCGTGACCAGCATCCAGCAGCGCCTGTCGACAGGACGGGGCAAGTTCACCACCGACTATCCCGAACTCGGAACCGGCCCCGTCAACTACGAGGATTCCATCTCCGAGGAGTTCTTCGCCGCCGAGCGCAAGGCGGTGTTCGAGCGAAACTGGTTGTGCGTCGGACGTGTCGAGCGGCTGCCCCGCAAGGGTTCGTACTTCACTCGCGACCTGCCCGGACGTCTGGCCTCGATCGTGGTCGCCCGCGATCTGGACGACGCAGTGCACGCGTTTCACAACGTGTGCGCCCACCGCGGCAACAAGGTCGTCTGGCAGGAGCACCCGGGCAGGGAAACGTCCGGGACATGCCGCGCGTTCGCCTGCAAGTACCACGGCTGGCGATATGGCCTCGACGGCAAGGTCAACCACATCACCAACGAAGGCGAGTTCTTCGACCTCGACAAGAGCACACTGCGGATGCCGCCGGTGCACTGCGAGGTCTGGGCGGGTTTCATCTTCATCAACCTCTCCGACGACCCGGTGCCGTTGCGAAGCTTCCTCGGCGACGGACTCCTGGGCATCGAGGCCTACCCATTCGAGAAGATGACCCAGCATTACGGATTTTCCACCCGCATCAACGGCAACTGGAAGCTGGCCGTCGACTCGGTATGCGAGTGGTATCACCCGCCGTATGTACACGGCCGCTTCATCGACCCCGACGTCTCCAAAGCCGAAAAGCTGGTGCCGCCGGTCGACGCATACCACTACGAGCTGTTTCGGCCGCACATGCTCACCTCGGTCCCGGGGCCGCCGCCGCTGCCGCCCCGCGAACCCGGCAGCGCAGGACCCGCCCGCCAGGACCAGCGTTGGGTCTACAAGCTATTCCGCGCCGGACTCTTCGGTCCCGACGATGTCCCCGACATCGGCCCACTCCCCGACTTCCTGAACCGCGGCAACATCGCGTCATGGGGCAACGACCAGTTCTGGGTCTTCCCGAACATCTCGATCCAGATCTGGGCGCGCGGGTATTACATCACCTATACCTATTGGCCGGAGACCGTCGACTCACACATCTACGAGATCGACATGTACTTCGTGCCGCCGGCCAACGCCGCAGATCGCCTCGCTCAGGAATTGGTGGTCGACAGCACGATTGAGTTCGCGATGCAGGACGTCAACACCATCGAGGCGACACACTCGGCCCTGAAGACGTGGGCGCAGAACACCTTTCACTTGAGCGACCAAGAATTGTTGATCCGACAGTTTCACACGGTCATCCGCGACACCGTGGACGCTTACCAGAGTGGCCAACCATCATGACCAGTTCAGCACTGCCACAAGGGTTCACCGATCTCGAACCCTTCGTCAACGATTGGGCATTGCCGACGCGGGCCCAACGCTACGAGGCGCGGCTGTCCAAGCCGCACGATGAGCTGGTCAGGTTCTACGACGCCATCGCCGCGAGGGCGGAGGAAGCGACCGCGTACCTGAACAAGTTTGACCTCAACGCATTACCGGACGACGCGACCAGGTTGTTGCATCTGCTCTACTCGATGATCCTGGTCTCCTACGCCGTCAATGTGTTCAAACAAAACCGCATCCCGGATTCCGGCGCCGCCTTCTTCGACATGGTCGTCGAACCGGCGGTGTGATAAGACCGCATTGTGACGGCATCCCAACGACCGAAGGCTCGGGACTCGACCACTCGCGACACGCTAGTGGCCGCGACGATTCAGATCATGATCGAGGAGGGCTATGCCGCGGCCACGTCCCGCCGCGTGGCGGCCAAAGCCGGTGTCAAACCGGCCTTGGTGCACTACTACTTTCCCACGATGGACGAGTTATATCTGACCGTCTTTCGCCGCGGCGCCGCGATCTACCTGGAGCGCCAGCAGAAAGCGTTGGCCTCGGACCGCCCATTGCACGCTTTCTGGGAAACGCTCACCGAGCCCAAAGACACCCGACTGCTGCTCGAGTTCATGGGACTTGCCAACCATCGCAAGGAGATCCGAGCCGAGATATCGGCGTGGTCGGAGCGTTGGCGCGAGCAGCAAATCACCGCGCTGAACTTCATCGTTCGCGAGCACGAACTCGATACGGACGAATTCCCGCCCGCAGCCCTCGCGGTCGTCATCGCCTCCATCGGCCGCACCCTGATACTTGAGCAGGGACTCGGTACCCAAGGTGGGCACGCGGAGGCCGTCGCTTTGGTCAATCGGTTCCTGGACCGGTTCGAAATGCCGACACCGAAGAATCGACGCGCCAAGCCGGACGCGGCCTCTTAGGGCAACACGACTCTCAGCCGCTCCCAGCCACGCACGGTCGATGTCGACGCCAATTGCGCCGTGTCGTAGTCGATGCCCCATTCGGGCCAGCGGTTGAGAATCTCGTCCAGCGCGACGCGGCCCTCGAGGCGGGCCAGGTTGGCGCCAAGGCAGTAGTGCACACCCTTCCCGAACGTGATGTGCGAGATGTTGTCGCGGCGGATGTTGTAGGTATCCGGTTCGGTGTAGCGGCGGGGGTCGCGGTTGGCGGCGCCGAACAGGAGCAGCATTGCGCTGCCGGCCGGAACCGTGGTGCCGTAGCACTCGAAATCCCTTGCCATCCAACGGGCGACGTGCGGTCCCGTCGGTTCGAATCGCAGCGTCTCGTCGACCGTGCGAGTCAGCAGTGATCGGTCCTCATAGACCGCACGCCGCTGGTCGGGATGCTCGGCGAGGACCTTGGCCAGCCAGCCGATCAGCCGGCCGGTCGTCTCGTTGCCCGCCCCGGCGACCACCTGCGTGTAGTGCAGCACCTCTTTGCGCGTCAGCTTTCGGTGCACCCCGTGCTCATCGTCGAACTCGACGTTGAGCAGTGTCGTCATCAGGTCGTCGGAGGGGTTCTTGGACCGCCATTCCACGTAGTCGGCGTAGATCCGGCCGTCGGCGATGGAGTCGGCGTCGGCGACCTTCAACGGTGCGCCCGGCTTGGTGCGCAGGTTGGCGTCGTTGGCGTCGCGCACCGAGACTTGTTCGGACTCCGGGATTCCCAACAGCATCCCGATCACCCGCATCGGCATCATCGAGGCCAGCTCGGCGATGATGTCGAAGCCCCCTGAGCCGACGAGCGGGTCCAGACACCGCACGCAGTATTGCCGGATCTGGTCCTCGAGGGCGGCCATCCGCCGGGGCGTGAACACGCGTGACATCAGACCGCGCAGCCTCGTGTGCTCGGGCGGATCCTGGAACATCATGACGCCGCCGGGCATGTCGAATTTCGATTGGATGAGCTCGAGGATGTCGCTGCGCTTGTTGGAGAACGTCTCCCAGTTGGCCAGCGCGCCTTCGACGTCGGAATGCCTTGACAGCGCCCAGAAGTCGTAGCGCTCGTTGTAGTAGATGGGGGCTTCATCGCGCAGCCGCGCGTAGGTCGGATACGGGTTGGCATTGATGTTGACGTCGTAGGGGTCGTAGTAGACGTCCGTGTCGTTGGTGACGGTCATGGATGCTTTCCTTACTTCCCTATTTGAGACAGCTGCCCGCATCGACGGGAAGGGCGACGCCGGTGATGTAGCGCGCTTCGTCGGATGCCAAGAACAGCACGGCGTTACTGATGTCTTCGGGGGTCACCCAGGGGATGGGCAGGTAGTGGAAGCTCTGGCACACCGGAGCGAGGTCGTCGGGCCCCGGGTTCTCCAACTCCGGCCGGAACGCGCGGTAGGTGGCCTCGTTCATCAATAACGGCGAACTCGTGTGCGTGGGGAGGACGGCATTCACCCTGATCATGCGCTGGCCCAATTCGACGGCGAACGAACGCATCAGGCCGATCACGCCGTGCTTGGCTGCGACGTAGTGGCCGACGTGGGGGTAGGCCTTCAAACCGGCCACCGACGACGTCAAGACGATGGAGCCGCCGCGGTCACCGTTCAGGATGTGGGGAACCCCGGCCTTCACCGTCTTCCAGACGCCGCTGAGGTTGACGTCGATCATCTCCTGCCACAGGGCCTCATCGGCCTTGTGCAGCTTTCCCGCCGTCGTGCCGATCCCGGCGTTCGCGACGATGACGTCCAGGCGCCCTAGCTGTTCGACGCCGCTGTCAACGGCGGCTCGCAGCGCGTCGAAATCGCGCACGTCCACTTCGGCGGTGACGACTCGGCCGCCGGCGTCCTTGACCAAGCCGGCGGTCTCGTCGAGATCTTCGGGCGTGGCACCGTCCGCGGGCGACGCCTCGAACTTGCGGCAGATGTCGACGGCGATGATGTCGGCGCCCTCCCGCGCGAGCCGGACGGCGTGACTCCTGCCCTGCCCGCGCGCCGCGCCGGTCACGAACGCGACCTTGCCGTCCATCCGGCCCATCGCCACCTCCATGCCCCGCCGTTTTGGGCGATCGCCCAATTCCCTGGCGCACCCATGTCTAGCAGCACCGAGAGCGGGCAGTCAAGACGTCGACAAGGGATGATGGCCGCGTGACGTATAGCAAGGACACCACCGGGCTGGTGTTGATCGATCCGTACAACGACTTCATCTCCCCCGGCGGCAAGGTGTGGGATCGCTTGAAGGGCGTCATCGAGAGCAACGACTGCGTCACGCACATGAAGCAGGTGCTCGACGCCGCCCGAGCCGCGAATATCCGCGTGTTCTACGCGCTGCATCGCCGATACCGCCCCGGCGATTACGAGACGTGGAAATACGTTGCGCCGGTGCAGAAGGCGGCGTGGTCGCGCAGGACCTTCGAGTTCGGCACCTGGGGGGGCGAGCTTCGTGACGGGTTCGAACCCCAACCCGGCGACGTCGTCGCCCATGAACACTGGTGTTCAAGCAGTTTCGCCAACACCGATCTGGACCTGCAGCTCAAACGGCACGGCATTCAGCGGCTCATCGTCATGGGTCTCATCGCCCACACGTGCCTGGAGGCCACGGTTCGATACGGCGCGGAGCTCGGCTATGACGTCACCGTTGTGCGCGACGCAACAGCGGACTACTCGGACGTCGAGATGCGCGCCGCGCTCGAGGTGAACATCCCGAATTACGCCACCGCGATCGTGCCCGCGGACGAGGTGATGGCCTCGATCGCGCCCAGTGTTCCGAATCTGTGAAGATTTGCCGCCCCGGTGTGAAGGCTTCGTTAAGAACGCGGCACGCCCGCGATCGGACCGGCACCGTGGAGGGATGACGCTCTTCGAGCTGCTTCCGTCGCTGAAGCACGGGCTGAACCCGCACCTCGATCGTGCGATCTGGCCGCTGAGCGCCTACGTCGACGACCTGGGCCGACTGTGCGTCGGCGACGTGGCCGCCGACGATATCGCCGCCGAGTTCGGCACCCCCACCTACGTGGTGGACGAGGAGGATTTTCGGGCCCGCATCCGCTGCTATCGCGCTACGCTCCCCGACGCCGAGCTGATTTACGCCGGCAAGGCGCTGTTGAGTGTCGACGTCGCCCGCTGGGCCGCAGACGAAGGGGCCGGCGTGAACGTCTGCTCGGCCGGCGAGCTGGCCACCGCGCTGGCGGCCGACGTCCCGCCGTCACGGATCGTCCTGGACGGCGTCATAACCGCGGCCGAGCTGTATGACGCGGTCGCCGCCGGCGTCGGTCGAATCGTCGTCGACTCACCGAGCGAGATCTCGCTGCTCGCCTGCCGGGTGCGTCACCGTCAGCGCGTTCTGGTGGGGGTCATCCCCGACGTCGGGGTGATCGACCAGAAATTCGGCTTCGCGCTGTCGGGCGGCCAGGCGGCCGGCGCCCTAAGGCGTGTTCTGGACCAGCCGTGGCTGGATCTGGTGGGGCTGCACTGCCGGCTGGGGTCGCACCTCACCGACGCCTCGCTCTACGGTGCGGCGATCAGCCAGATGATCGGCGTGATGGCCGAGGTCCGCGACCGCCATCGGATCGTGCTCACCGAACTCAATCTCGGCGGCGGACATGCGGTCCCGTACCTTTCGGGCGACCTGGAACTCAACCTGCGCTCGCTCGGGTCCGCCATCGACGGCGCGCTGGAATCCGCTTGTGCAAAGCACGAATTCCCTCGCCCTCGAATCGTGATCGAGCCCGGCCGGGCGATCGCCGCGCGCGCAGGAATGACCCTGTGCCGGGTGATCGCCGTCAAACGACAGCCCGGCGGGCGCACCTTTGTCGCGGTGGACGGCAGCGCGGGCGACAACCTGGGGAACCGAGGCGCGAAATACACGGTGGCACTGGCCAATCGGCACCGGCCAGCGGTGACCGCACCCGTCACCGTCGTGGGCCGGCATGGCGACGGCGACGAGATCGCCCGCGACGTCGAGCTGCCCGCAGACATCCACCCCGGGGATCTGCTGGCGGTGGCGTGCACCGGCGCCTACCAGCACTCGACGGTGCCGAGCCACAGCCTGTTGGGCCGCCCGCCGCTGGTCGCGGTCTCCGGGGGCAAGTGTCGTGAACTGGTGCGCCGGGAAACCGTGGCCGACCTGCTCGCCCGCGACCGCGGCTGGGATGGCCGATGACAGTGCCCAGCACCGACGTTCGTGCCCGCGCCGACCGCTTGCGTGTCACGGCGGCGTACGCCGTCATGCTGCTTGCCGTCTCCGTCACCCTGACGGCGTTGGGTGCGCACACCCGCGCGGCGGTCGTCAGCGAGATGAGCACCAACCTGCATAACCTGGCGCACGGCCACCTGGGCACCTTGGTCGGTAGCGCGTTCGTCAGCGACGGCGGCGGCGTCTATCTCTGGCTGCCGGGGTTGGTGTGCCTGCTGGCGCTGGGCGAACTCGCCTGGCGCGGCAGGGGTTTGCTGATCACCTTTGCGGTTGGTCATATCGGCGCCACCGTGATCGTTGCGGTGGGGCTGGTCGCCGCGGTGGAGACGGGATGGCTGCCGTTCTCGGTTGCGCACGCCACCGACGTCGGGATCAGCTACGGCGCGGTCTGTGTGCTGGGCGCCCTGACCGCATCGATACCGTTGCGCTGGCGTCCGGCCTGGGTCGGTTGGTGGCTTGGCATCGCATTGGTGGCAACGTCTGACGCGGACTTCACCGCGTTCGGTCACGTGCTGGCGCTGCTCCTTGGCATGGGCTTGTCGTTCCGGTTGCCTTCGATCGCGCGCTGGACGCCGGTGCACGCGACCTTGCTCGTCATCGGCGCCGCCTTCGGCTATTTCGTCCTGTCGGGATGGTCGTCATCGGCGGCTATCGTCGGCGGGTTGACCGGCGTGGTGATCGCCACCCTCCTCGCCAGTCGGGTGATGCGGGCTACCGCTGCCCAATCGGTCAACCCGTCAATGTTTCGATCTGGTAGCGGCTCGCCGTCCACGGCGGCGAGTCGGGCGCAGGCGTCAGGGTGATGGTCAGCTGCGCTTTGCCCGCGGTCAGCGATTGCGGCAAGAGGTACGTGTCATCGAGCCAGCGGTGAAAAGTGTTGCCGCGCGGCTGTAGCCACTTCCCGACGGGAACGCCGTCGATGGCGACGTCCGCCGATTGGAAACCGTCCCCTTGATCCGACGTCCTGCGCAGCAGGATGCCGCGGTTGTCCGGGTCGGTTTCGACGTGAAACGTGATCGCGGCGTTGGTGACCCGGACCGACCCGATGACCGGACGGGTGTCTTCGTTGCCTTCGTATGCGCTGACCAGCAACTGATCCGTGGCGTCGGTGTCGGTGTAGCCGTGCAGGAGTCGGCTGACCGGATCGGCGGGGCGGACGTCGTCGCCGGGCGCAAGAGTGTCATCGGGTTGCGTGTAGAGGAAAGCGGTTGAGCTGTAGTCGGGTTGGACCATATTTCGCTTGCCGTGCTCGATGCCGAACCGGATCGCAGAGTGGTAGTCGATGGCGTCCGCGAGCATGAGCCGATAGACGGCGACGCAGTAGTCTGCGCAGCCCCCGGTGGCCGTGCGCTGGTCGGGTTGTCCGGTGAGCGGGTCGCTGAAGCGGGTGCCGTCCTTGAAATACCAGCCACCCTCGTAGAGGTCCTCGGTGCCGGTCCCATACCACTGGGGCGATCCGGTGCCGTCCGTGTACACGCGCTCGGCCCCTTCGAGAAAGTATGGTGCGGCGTCACTGAACGCGGTCCTGATTCGAGAACCGCGAATGGTGTGGCTGACGCCGACGAATTTCCCGTGGCCCTGTTCGTCGGCGAACAACCAGTCCTGGCCCGGGATCGTCGGCGCGGCATGCGAGCGAGCGGTGAAATAGCCGGCACGGCCGCCGGCCAACGCCGCAGCCCACTGGGCGTCGGGGGCGGTCGTCACGTCGCTGTCGATTCCGGGGACGAGATTGTCGGTGGTGTTCACGAGCGTGACGCGAGCCTCGTGGGCGAACGGCATGGGCCACCACGCGAACAACGACAACGGCCCCCCTGGCTCCGGGATCGCGGCGAACATCAGCGATCGCACGCTACTGGCGCCCAACCCGGCGCCGAAGAACTCCCCGAGTGGGGAGTCGACCATGGTCCGGCCGTCGAACTCCATCTGCAACCGCAAGCCGCTCAGCAGTTGATCCGTCGGTTCTGGCAGTTGTAGGTGTAGCGCCGAGATGCTACCCGGACCGGTCGATTCCGCGATCGTCACCCCGGCGCCGGCGGGCAGCTCGACAATCCTGTTGTCGTGAGCCGCCGCGGGTGCTGCCGGTTTTGGGTCGGCGGTGCCCGCGGCGCGCAGCGTGGCGAGCACGTCGAGCGCGGGGTCGGAGGGCGAGAACGTGGTCACGCCCTCCGCCGTCGAGAATTGGCGGTAGTCGACGTGGTAGTACTCAAGATTCGCTGCGATGCTGATGCGCATCGACTGCCGGTAGGGCATCGGCACCTTGATGTACACCCCGCCCGGCGACTGCGCCGCGTTGGCCACCAGCGGCCATTCGAATGGCGCCCCCAGCCCACCATCGACCACCGATTGCAGGGGAGCTTCGAGCACAGTCCGTCCGTCCAATTCGACGCGGATGTTTCCGATCCGGGTCACCTTGCCGCCGTCGCGGGTGAACCAGATCGAATCCACCTCGCCGGCACCGCGGTCCTCCGCGACGACGCAGCCGGCGCCGCCGAACGCCAGGCAACCGCCGGTGCCGTTGTGGTTTCCGGTGGAGAGGTCGAAATCACCGCCACTGCGATCGAAGCTGGAGAGTTGCAGGGCCTGTGTGTCGGTGCGCAGGTACGGCAACCGGTCCAGCCGGCGATAGGTGTCCCAGCCGACCAGCCTTTCGCCGGCGCCATTCCCGATTGGCTCTGCGAAGGCTGCGGCTGCGGAGGTGACACCGGCGGCCGCCGACAGCGCGAAGGCCAATGTTGCGCACCACGCACGAATAGCCACTGGCATAGCAACAAAGCTTACTTTTCCCGGTCGCATTGACCGGATTTGGAATCTAATGACGGCGCCAGCTGCGTAGGGGCTCACATGAAATGTATTCAAGCTGTTGGCAGTTCGAGAAGAGCAGACCGCAATTGGCACGAGCAAATCCGCCCGCGCGGTCAGTGTGGTCGTTCAGACAGCCTACCGAGTTCGCCGTGCGCATTGCAATGGGCATGACGAAACCGGGAGACGCGAACAGCGGCCGCGAATCTACCGGCCAAACCCGTATCTCGTTTCCCCCGAACACGTTTCCCAGCGCCCTGCATTGTTTGAAATGTAGGTCGGGTCGTGTGCTGATACAAATATCATCGCGTCTTCTGGCCTCGCGGAAGATTTTGGGAAATGAATGCATATCCGCGCACCAGCCGCTCATCAATGACGTATCAGCCCATATGCGGGGTGGTTCGGCGGAAGGCTATGCTCCACTTCAATCAATTGACGTAGACCGCTGCAAATTTGGTGAATCCCATAGCATTCCGCGTTGCACTCACGTAACATAGCTCCCCTCGGGCGTACATCTCTCCTCTAACGGACGGAGTGGTTCATGTCTCGTTTGAAGTACAAGCTTGTTCTCGGCCTGGTCCTGGCCTTCACCGCTACCGCAGCCTCGGGATGCACATTTCCCGTGACCATCGATTGCGGACCTAACCTGACCTGCACGCCGTAGAGCTGCCCGGCAGCCGTCGGGGGTGACGCTGCTGGCACGTTCTACTTGGTACGGCCCACTTTTGGACCTATCGAGTGGCATCGTTATTTGCCTAAGCGTGCCAGTCAGCGTACCGACCAGCTGTCGCGTGACTTCGTGAAGGTACTTGGTTATCAAGCAGTTTCACGTGCTTAGTGCTTCGCGTTGATCGATGCCGTCTTTACGTACAAGCTGGCACCTAACGACCCACTCTGGGTTGGTGCGCATACTTGATACTTCGGAGCCGAAACCCGTTGGGCCCGAATATCAGACGAGTTCGGACGAGTGATTGGTGCGGCCGCGCCGTGGCCCAAAGTCACCTCGTCCGTCACTGTGACGGATTTCCGTTTGCCTTGTGGCACAAGGGGATCAAGCCCGGTGTGTTTCGACGTTGAGCTGATCCCCGCCGTCAATCAGTTGACGCAAATCGTCGCAAATTTGTTGAATCCCTTATCATCCCGGATCGCGCGCACGTAATATAACTCGCCTCGGGCGAAACATTTCTTCTCAACGAACGGAGTGTTCATGTCTCGTTTGAAGTACAAGGTCGTCCTCGGGCTGGTCCTGGCCTTCACCGCATTGACAAGCTCCGGTTGCACGCTGCCGACCATCTCGTGCACCGGTTCAGCCACCGGAATCACCTGCACGCCGTAGAGCTGCCCGGCGGCCGTCGGGGGTTGCGCTCCTGGCACGCTCTACTTGGTAACGGCCGGCTTTTAGGCCTGTATCGAGTGCATCGTTGATGGCGTGGGCGTGCCAGGCAGCGTACCGACTCCACGGTCGCGTGGTCTTGAAAGCACTTTGCTGCCAAGCGCTGTCGTATAGCTGACACATCATCCAAAGACCTCGCTGCCTTCGCGCGCATGCTTGATACTTCGGTGTGCCGCCGTGCCGAATCCCGCTAGCCCCGAAATGGTTCATAGTCTGGGCAGGGCTTTATGCGGCCTCCGCTAGACCAGCTGCGACCGCCACTGCGACAATTCTCATTAGGTCCTGTGCCACACGGGAATTACGACCAGGACAGTTCATCACACCGCCGTGACCCGATTCGTCTCACTTCGTCTCGTTATCCTTCTTCAAGTCCGTATCCCGGCTGGGCTGAACTCGTTTCGGTTCGCCGGGCATCTTCGGGGTGCCACCGCGTCGGTGATCATGCTCAGATGCAGTGCCGCAGCATGCGAGTATCAGCCATGCGGCATGTTGTCGGGCGAGTTCTCGCCCGTTTCCGACCGGGTGGGCTGACCGGCTGACCCGAGCCCGGGCTCTGCCCATGCTGCTCATACGACAGTCGACCTTGAGCGGATTCTGTGCATGGGCCCGACTGGAGCGCCGACCGAGCCGACGACGGAGTTAGGGTGATGGCGATGGCCGACGAACAAACAATCAACGGGTCGGAGAGCGCTGACTGGCTGGCGCTCCGGGATGCCGCCTACGTCGGGAGGCTGATGCCGCTGCTGCGGCTGGCGGTGAAGCTCTACTTCCGCTCCGACGTCCAGGGGCTGGAGAGGATCCCCGAAGGCGGTGCGCTTTTGGTATCCAACCACTCCGGCGGCCTTGTCCCAATGGACGTCCCGGTGGTTGCTGTCGCCGTCTACGACCACTTCAGCGCCGAGCGCCCCTTCTATGTTCTCGCCCATGACGGGCTGCTGATGGCGGGTGGAAAGTATGTCCTCGGCCGAGCTGGTTTTCTCCCGGCCAGCCGGGAGAGCGCCATTGCCGCCCTGCGGGCGGGCGCGACGACGATCGTGTTCCCCGGCGGGGACTACGACGTGTTCCGGCCGACCAAGGACGCCAACAGGGTCGACTTCGGTGGCCGCAAGGGGTACGTCCGCACCGCGCTGGACGCCGGCGTGCCGATCGTCCCTGTTGTCAGCATCGGTGGTCAGGAGCAGTATCTGTTCCTCAGCCGCGGCGAATGGCTGGCCCGGCTGCTTCGTCTCGACAAGTTGCTGCGGCTGAAGATCGCCCCGATCATCGTCGGCATTCCGTTCGGGCTCACCTCCGGCTATGTACCCAACTTGCCGCTGCCGGCCAAGATCGTCACCCGGGTGCTCGAGCCGATCTGTGTCGAAGAAGAGTTCGGGCCGAATCCCGACATTGATATTGATGAGGTGGACCGCGCCATACGCACGCGGATGCAGGCCGCCCTAGACGAACTGGCTCGGGAGCGGCGGTTCCCCGTCATCGGGTGAGAACCAACGCGGTCACAAGAAGGAGATCGCGGTCCCAAAGTTGCGCACCGCTGGCACTGATCTCCGCAGCCCGCAGAACGCGGGCTTGGCCGGCCGATGTGGCGACGCCGGTGCGGTGGTAGCGCTGGTCATTCCGCGATATCTGCATGCGTCGCGATGGTGGTGTGCTGTAATCGCGGCATCGACGACCGTCCTCGCCTACGCGGCTTGCCACTACCGAGGCTCCCCCGGGTCCCGTCGCTTGCTGCTGTTGGGGATGTGTCAGCTGGTCGGATCGTCGACCTGCCCGGGCGGGGCAGCACGTATGTGATCGACTCCGGGCCCCAGGACGGGCCCACGTATGTTCTGCTGCACTCGCTGGCCTGCACCGGGCTGATGACCTGGTATCCGGCGCTGGACGTCATAAGGTGCTTCGGTCGGGTGGTGGTGTTCGACCAGCGCTGGCATGGCCAAGGCATCTCCTCGCCGAGATTCTTGCTCGAAGACTGCGCCGACGACGTTGTCGCGTTGGCCGACGCGCTGGGAATTGAAACCTTCGTGCCGGTTGGCTACTCGATGGGATCACTGGTCGCCCAGTTGATTTGGAAGCGGCACCGAGAGCTCGTCGACGGGCTGGTGCTGTGCGCAGCCACGACCGGGGTCACGCGCGCAAGTCACGAACGGCTGGCCACCGGCATCTTCGCGGCGCTTGTCGACGCGTTCATTCCGCCACCGACGCGGGCCGCGCTTCCGCCGGCACCTTCGGCAGCCGACACCGTATTCGGCGTTCCCCAATGGTTGTTCAACCAGGTCCGCACCACCAGCCCGGGTGCGATAACCAGGGTCGCCGCCGAGATCACCCGGTTCAACTCGACCCACTGGATCAGCGATATCGACGTGCCGACGTCGGTACTGATCACGCTGCGCGACCGCATCTTCTCAGCGCGACGCCAGCGCTGGCTGGCCAGCCAGATACCCGAAGCTCACACCGTGACGGTCGACGCCGGGCACGCCGGTTGCACGCTGCAATCTGACAAGTTCGTGCCGGGGCTCCGCGAGGCGATCAGTTTGGTGCACCGCCGGGTCCAGGTCGGCGCGTTCTCATCGACCGCGGCCCCAGGGTAATCAGACATCTCGCGACCGGAATTGAGTCGAAGCGCTGAGCTGAACAGCCAAACCGCGGTTAACTACCCGCGGACGCTGTCGTCCGGGTCAGGTAAGGATGGGGTGCGCAATGAAGCGACTCAGCGGCTGGGATGCGTTGTTGTTGTACAGCGAAACGCCCAACGTCCACCAGCACACGTTGAAGGTGGCCGTGGTCGACACCTCAGACTTCGAGGGAGAGCCCGGCTTCGACACGTTCCGCCAAGTACTGCGCCGCCGCCTGTGCGGCCTGGAACCGCTCCGCTATCAACTGGTCGACATCCCGTTGCACCTACATCCACCCACGTGGCTCGAAGAGGCGGAGATCGACCTGGACTATCACGTGCACCGGGTGGAGGTGCCTGCCCCTGGCGGTCGCCGTGAACTTGATCAGGTAATCGGCGAGATCGCCAGCACGCCCTTGGACCGCCGCCGTCCGCTGTGGGAGATGTACTTCGCCGAAGGCCTGGCCAACCACCGGGTCGCGGTGATCGGCAAGATCCACCACGCGCTGGCTGACGGTGTCGCATCGGCGAACCTCATGGCGCGTGGAATGGAGTGGCCAGACTCCATCCAGGAGGAGGGTGAGCTGAACGCTGCTCATACGCTGCCGTCGAAGGCGGAGCTGCTCCGCGAGGCCGGGCGAAGCCATCTGAACCACCTCGCAAACCTGCCGCGAGTGGTTCGAGACGGCGCAACCGGCATGTACCGGCTCCAGCGGCGGACGCGGGAGCGCCTTAGGGACCCGAAGTTCGCACCCCATTCCGGCCCGCCCCCGACCTTCATCAACCACCGGCTGTCGCCGCAGCGGACCTTCGCCAGCGCGACACTGTCGCTGGCCGAGGTCAAGGAGACCAGCAAGCATCTCGACGTCACCATCAACGACATGGTGTTGGCGACGGCCGCGTGCGGCGTGCGCGAACTGCTGCTGCGCTACGACGGCTGCGCGAACCAACCGCTCATCGCCGAGGTGCCAGCCGCCACCGACACCTCGCCGGATCGGATCAGCGGCAATGCGCTGAGCTCCATGCTGGTGTCGCTGCCCGTGCACTTTGGCGATCCGTTGGAACGCGTGCGGCTGACCGGTGCGGCGACCCGGATCGCCAAGGAAAACCAGAAGCTGTTGGGCCCGAACACGATAGCGCACTGGCTGGACTACGTGCCTCCGATCGCAGAGCAGGCCACGTTCCGGTGGCTGTCGAGGCGGCGGGCGCCCAATCAGCTGATCAACGTGATCGTGTCCAGCGTGGCAGGCCCGCGGCATCGGGGCCGCATCGCCGGTGCAGTGGTAGACGAGATCTACTCGGTGGGTCCGGTGGCCGCCGGTGTCGGGCTGAACATGACGGTGTGGAGCTACGCCGACCAACTCAACATCTCGGTACTCTCCGACGACCAGACACTCAAAGACACCCACGAGGCAACCGACGCGATGATCCACGCGTTCACCGACATCCGCTCGGCGGCGGGCTTTCCCCCGCCGCTGACTGAAGTCGCCACGGCGATGCCACAAGCCACCGCTCTCGGTTAGGAATTTTCGATGCTGGACCCCGTACGCGAGACCCGCGAGCTGGTCGCCACGTTCCGCCGCGCGAGGTTCATCGCCGCGCTGCGGCCGGACAAGTACGTGCGTATCGCCGCGGCGGCGCGGCGCGAGGGCCCGACGGAAACCTTGGGTTTCGCGATCGCGGCACGGCGCTGCCCGCAGCGGCCAGGCTTGATCGACGAGCTTGGCGCGCTTACCTGGCGCCAGCTGGACGAGCGATCCGATGCCCTGGCGGCCGCATTGCAGACGCTGCCCGGGGGAACCCCGGAAAAGATCGGCATCATGTGCCGCAACCACCGCGGTTTCGTCGAGGCACTGGTTGCGGTCCACCGCATCGGCGCTGATGTCGTGCTGTTGAACACCTCCTTCGCGGGACCGGCGCTCGCCGAAGTGGTGGAACGTGAAGGTATCGATGTCGTCATCTATGACGAGGAGTTCGGCCCCGCGCTCGACCGCGTCCTCGCCGACAATCCCGGCGTCAGAAGGGTCCTCGCGTGGACGGATGACCCGGCTAACCATGAGGTGACCGTAGAGAAGCTGATCACCGCACACACCGGTCGGCGGCCAAAACGCGCCCGCCGCAGGGGCAGGCTGATCCTGCTGACCGCAGGCACCACGGGTACGCCCAAGGGCGCCAAGCGCTCCGGCGGTGGCCCCAAGGAGCTGAAGGCGGTGCTCGACCGGACCCCGTGGCGCGCCGAGGAGACCACGGTGGTGGTGGCACCGATGTTCCACGCGTGGGGCTTTTCCCAACTGATTCTGTCGGCGATGCTGGCATGCACGGTCATAACCCGCCGCAAGTTCGATCCAGAAGCGACGCTGCAGCTCATCGACCGCTACCACGCCACTGGACTTTCCGTGGTGCCAGTGATGTTCGACCGGATCATGGACCTGCCCGACGACGTGCGGAAGAAATACAGCTGTCGCTCGCTGCGGTTCGCTGCCGCGTCGGGCTCACGGATGCGTCCCGACGTGGTCACCAGGTTCATGGATGAGTTCGGTCCCGTGATCTACAACAACTACAACGCGACCGAGGCGGGCATGATCGCGACCGCCACACCGGCAGACCTGCGTGCCGCGCCGGACACCGCCGGCACGCCCGCCGAGAACACCGAGATCCGGATCCTCGACGGCAAATTCCAGGAGTTGCCCGCTGGTGAGATCGGCAGCATCTATGTGCGCAGCTCCACACAGTTCGACGGCTACACGTCGGGCCAGAGCTCGAAGTTCCACGCGGGGTTCATGTCCTCCGGCGACGTCGGCTACCTCGATAAGGCCGGCCGGCTGTTCGTGGTCGGTCGCGATGACGAGATGATCGTCTCCGGTGGCGAGAACGTGTATCCGATCGAGGTGGAGACGACGCTGGCGGCACATCCCGAGGTGGCCGAGGCGGCGGTACTCGGCGTGGATGACGAGCAGTACGGCCAGCGGCTGGTCGCGTTCGTGGTGCTCGAGCCGGGCGCATCGGCGACGCTGGACACGCTGAAGCAGCATGTGCGGGAGAACTTGGCCAACTATAAGGTGCCGCGCGACATCGTGATTCTCGACGAGTTGCCCCGTAGCAGCACCGGTAAGATTATCCGTTTCGACCTGCGGGCACGCGTCGCCGCCGTGACGGGCAAGGGGGGTTAGCACGCGGCTAGGTTGCTTGTCTTTAAACAAGACTCGAGGTTTCCCTGGACGCAGGGGCGACGAGGTTCGACCCAGACGCTTATTTCTGTAGGAAATTGATAGCTGCGCAATGTCACCGACGTTTCTCCACAGGTGACGAGGGAGAATTAGTGCCGTCATCCTCGGCACCAGGATCGTGGCCGCATGCCTTCAGAAACTGGGCCGCGACCAACTGACTCAGCTGATGGCGACCGGGGCCACTCATGCTAAGCGGACTTCGGCCTTACTCGCGAATATTTTCCCTCTTCAGATCCGTATCCCGGCTCGGCTGTACACGTTTCGGCTCACCGGGCATCTTCGGGTAGTTCGGCGGGTACGGCATGTCGCCGAGCCCGCGCTCTTCGTCCGCCTCGGCCATCTCCAGCAAAGGAGCGATCGATTGCGCCACGTCATCCATTGCGGCCCAGGGATCCTCGCGGCCCTTCACCAGGTCGGGGACGGTCGCCATGGTGTAGTCATCCGGTTCCGCGTCGGCCAGCTCGTCCCATGTCAGCGGCGTCGACACCGTCGCGAGCGGGGTGCGCCGCACCGAGTAAGCCGACGCCATGGTGCGGTCCCGGGCGTTCTGGTTGAAATCGATGAAGATGCGCTCGCCACGCTGCTCTTTCCACCACGACGTGGTGACCGAATCGGGCGCGCGCCGCTCTACTTCACGGGCCAGCGCGATGCCGGCGCGGCGCACTTCGATGAAATCCCAGTCCGTGGCGATCCGCAGGAAGACATGGATCCCGCGACCGCCGGAGGTCTTGGGGTACCCCACCAGACCGAGCTCGTCGAGCAACGGCCGCAACACGTCGACCGCGACCGTGCGCGCCTGCTCGAATTCGACCCCGGGCTGCGGATCAACGTCGATGCGCAACTCGTCGGGATGGTCGGTGTCCGGGCAGCGCACCTGCCACGGGTGCAACGTGATGGTGCCCATCTGTGCCGCCCAGACGATCGCGGAGGGGTGCGTCACCTTCAGCGCGTCGGCGGTGCGTCCCGAGGGAAACGTCACCCGGCAGGTCTGCAGGTAGTCGGGATGGTGCCGCGGAATCCGCTTCTGGTAGATCTCCTCGCCGTCGATGCCGTCCGGGAAGCGCTGCAGATGGGTGGGCCGGTCGCGGAGCGAGTCGAGCATCGGGCCGCCCGCCACGGCGAGGTAGTACTCGACGAGCCGCCGCTTGGTGCCTTTCGAGCCCAACTTGGGGAAATAGACCTTGTCCGGACTGGTCAGGCGCACCGCAATACCGTCGACGTCGAGCTCTTCTGCAGCAGCCATACCATCGATTCCAGCACAATCGGCTTATGGACCTACCCGTCATGCCCCCGGTGTCGCCGATGCTGGCCAAATCGGTGCGGTCAATTCCGCCCGATGCGTCATACGAACCCAAATGGGACGGTTTCAGGTCCATCTGTTTCCGTGACCGCGATGAAGTGGAGCTGGGCAGTCGCAACGAGCGGCCCATGACGCGCTACTTCCCCGAGTTGGTGGCCGCGGTCCGGGCGGAACTCCCCGAGCGCTGTGTGATCGACGGGGAGATCGTCATCGCCACCGACCACGGCCTGGATTTCGAGGCACTGCAACAACGCATCCACCCGGCGGATACGCGGGTGCGGATGCTCGCGGAGACGACGCCGGCGTCCTTCGTCGCGTTCGACTTGCTCGCCCTCGGCGACGACGACTACACGCGGCGACCGTTCAGCGATCGGCGCGCGGCCCTCGTCGACGCGTTGGCGGGCTCCGGCCGGTCGATCCATGTCACGCCGGCCACCACCGATCTCGATATCGCGCAGCGCTGGTTCGACGAATTCGAGGGGGCGGGCCTCGACGGAGTCATCGCCAAGCCGCTGACCGTTACCTATCAGCCCGACAAGCGCGTCATGTTCAAGATCAAGCACGAGCGGACCGCCGACTGCGTGGTCGCCGGCTATCGCGTACACAAGTCCGGCGGCGACTCGATCGGCTCGCTGCTGCTCGGGCTCTACCAGGACGATGGCCAGCTCGCGTCCGTCGGTGTGATCGGTGCCTTTCCGATGGCCGAACGCCGGCGCCTGTTGGCCGAGTTCCAGCCGCTCGTCACCGATTTCGAAGACCACCCGTGGAATTGGGCCGCCCACGAGGCCGGCGAACGAACGCCGCGCAAGAACGAGTTCTCGCGCTGGAATGCCGGAAAGGATCTTTCGTTCGTGCCGCTGCGACCGGAGCGCGTCGTCGAGGTCCGCTACGACCACATGGAAGGCCGACGTTTTCGGCACACCGCGCAGTTCAACCGGTGGCGACCGGACCGCGACCCCCGCTCGTGCACATACGAACAACTCGAACAGCCGGTCACGTTCAGCCTCGGTGACATCGTGCCCGGCCTGGGATCGGATTAGAAGGGTGGCGGCTCGTTGCGTTCGGCGATGTGGGCGGCGTTGAGCGCGCGTTCGGCATCGATGCGGCGGGCTCGGTCTTGTCGCCGGGTCCGGCGGCGTTTGGGCATCATGACGCCGCGATCGCCAGAAGACCGATATGTCATTGAGGCAGTTAGTAATTCACCCGTCGGCACGCATAGCGCGGGAAACAACAGGCGGCTGCCCGGACGGGTGGTGTAGATCTGCCCGGTCGGCGATGTCCAAACCACGGTGCCGTCCGGCCGTTGCTCGTCACGCCAACCCGTCCAGAAGGTCTTCAGAAGGTGATGTTTCCGGCACAGGCACTTGAGGTTGGACGCGTGGGTGGGCCCCAGCGGGTACGGCACCGTGTGGTCGATGTCGGCGAACTCGGCGGGTCGATCGCAACCGGGGAACCGGCACGTCATGTCCCGGCATCGGATGAACCGCTCCAGCTCGGCCGATGAGCGATAACCAGGCTCCGGCTTTGCGTTGACGGGATGGCACACCGGCCGCACTTTCGCGCCGCCACGGACCAGCTCGGCGACCTGAGCCAGCATTATCACGCCGCCGCCGGCGATCAGCGCCGGCGGCCGGGGGTCCGGGACATCGGGCTCGGGATCGGGCGTCAGCGCCTCCGCGAGGGTCGTCTGGTCTGTGATGGGCCTTCGCGCCGGTTGGCCCGCCATGTGCGGGTCCGGGTTGGCGTCCAGTGTCGACGCGTCCGCAACGACGTGGATGACCACGCCGGCGGCCCGCTCGTCCTTGTCGGTGCCGGCCAGGCAGTACGCATTGCCGCAGCCGCACGCGAGCCGGTTCGCGCCGGCGGCCAGGGCTCCCAACGCGTCGGCGCGGCGTTGGGCGACGGTGCGCGGATCGTCTTCACACACATCGTGAGCCATTTGCAGCAGGCGCCGGTCCAGCGCGGCCGCATCGTGCGCGTAGAGCCGGCCCCACAGGGCGGCGGTGCCCGACTCGCCATCGGTCTGATCGACGACGACGTCACGGCTGCGCGCACTGGCGCGGGTCCTCCGCAACGCCCCCGGATCGTGTTGGTCCACCACCGCATCGATCGCCTGCGCGGTCTTGTTCGCCGACATCGGCCCGAACCGCATCGCCTCTTCGGCCAAGGCGGTGTCGACCAACCGCAGCGTGTCAGGGTCGTTAATGAGGTCGGTGTGCCAGACGATGGCCGCCGCCAGCCGGGCGCTGATCGTGCCCTCGGCGAACAGCGCCGCCACCTGCGGGAGCCGGTTGCGCAGTGCCGCAGCGAAGTACATCTGCCCCGAGGCCATGGAGTGGCTGATGTTTTGCGCGGCAGCGACTTCCGCAGCCATGGCATCCCAGTTGTCGCACGACCAATAGGCGGAGCTCGTGGGTCCGTCGGCGCGGCGGTGCACCAGCTCCGCGATGGCCGCCAGCCGGCGCGCCGCGGCCGCCGCCTCCACCCGTGCGCAGTCGGCGATCGCGGCCGCGACTTCCGCGTCGCCGGCGCGCGCCAGCTCCTCGACGGTCGGCAACGCAATATCGAACATACTTACTGCTTATCTGCTTAAGTGGACTTACGCTGGTCGGTGTGGATTTTGCTGGTGTGAGTCCGGTTGGCGGGATGGAT
>NZ_LQPH01000100.1 GCF_002102255.1 Mycobacterium nebraskense | reverse complement strand
TCAGCGCTACCGCGTAACATCACCCACCGAAGCCAGAACCTGCGCCCGCCGATTTACACCGAAATCTGGACGCCACCGTCGTGCGCGTCGGCCGCGTCTTTGTCGACTGGGTTGTGCGCGGCGATTGCGGTGGTCATCTCAGCCCCCAGGCTTGCGGACGCCGATAGGCGATATTGGGAGGTCGGAAACTGCGGCCTTCTGGTATGTCCAAAGATACGAGTGCGAGATCACGATTGCGGTAACGATGCTTAACGGTCACGGCACACAATCGTGCTCCCATACTGCGCGGCGAGCCGTGTGAGCCGCCGTCGAGCTGCCATCATTACGGAAGACCTCTCGCTTCAGCACGCGGGAGGAGTTTGCTCGTAATAGATTCCGTTTTTGCATGTGCCACAACAATTTTCAGACGTCGAAGACAACGTGCAGGTTCAAGGCCAATCATTCCTCGACGAGATGTGGTGGTCATCGCGCACACTAGGACTCGCATCCGACGCTATGGAGGACCGATACCGGAATGAACCCGGTTGCCGAATTCGACTTCATCATCGTGGGAGCAGGCAGCGCAGGCTGCCTGCTCGCCAATCGGCTCAGCGCCAACCCTGATCGCCGTGTCCTCCTGATAGAGGCCGGCGGCAAAGACGACTGGTTCTGGATCAAGGTCCCGGTGGGCTATCTGTACACAATCGCCAACGCGCGCACCGACTGGTGCTTCACGACCGAGGCCGACCCCGGCCTGGCCGGGCGCAGCATTCACTACGCCCGCGGCCGTGTCATCGGAGGCTGCTCGTCGATCAATGCCATGATCCACATGCGCGGACAGGCCAGCGACTACGACCTGTGGGCGCGGGCCACCGGTGACGAGCGATGGCGTTGGGGTGGCCCGAACAGTCCAGGCGAGACGCTGGCGATCTACAAAGAGTTGGAGGACTACTTCGGCGGCGCCGACGACTATCACGGCGCCGGAGGTGAGATCCGCGTCGAGCGGCCACGTGTGCGCTGGAAGATCTTGGACGCCTGGCAGACCGCGGCTGCCGAGGTCGGCATCTCCCCGATCGATGAATTCAACCGGGGCGTCAACGCCGGCTCTGCGTACTTTCACGTGAACCAACGGCGTGGCCGTCGCTGGTCGATGGCCGATGCCTTTCTGCATCCCATCGCCCACCGGCCGAACCTCACCGTCTACACGCAGACCCAGGCCTTGCGGCTTCTGATGGACGACCAGGTCCACGAGGATCAGCGTCGCGGTGCCTGGACCACGGCACAGCAACGCGTCAACGGGCTGCGGCTGCTCAGGGATGGCCACATCGTCCACGTCCGAGCCCGCCGGGAGGTGATCCTGAGCGCCGGAGCTATTGGCTCCCCGCATCTGATGCAGGTCTCGGGTCTGGGCCCGGCGGGCCTGCTTGCCCAGCATCAAGTGCCGGTCGCCGTCGATCTACCAGGAGTGGGCGAAAACCTCCAGGACCACCTGCAGCTTCGAACGATCTACCGGGTCCGGGGCGCCCCGACCGTCAACACGCTGTACCGGAACTGGATCAGCCGTGCGGGCATGGGACTTCAGTACCTGCTGTTGCGATCAGGGCCAATGACGATGCCGCCTTCCACGCTAGGAGCTTTCGCCAAGAGCGACCCCGCGCTGGAAAGTGCCGATCTGGAGTGGCATGTGCAGCCCTTGTCGTTGCCGAAGTTCGGCGAACCCCTGCACCCCTTCGGAGCGATCACTCCTTCGGTCTGCAATCTGCGACCCAGCTCGCGAGGTCATGTGCGCATGGCCAGTGCAGATCCGCTGACCTACCCGAAGATCTTCTGCAATTACCTGTCGACTGACGCCGATCGTCGAATCGCCGTGCGGGGCCTCCGGATGACCCGGCAGATCATGGCGGCGCCGGCTCTGGCCCGCTACCGCCCGCAGGAGTTGTTACCCGGCCCGCAATTCGTGAGTGATGAAGAGCTGCAGAAGGCGGCCGGTGAACTCGGTACGACTATTTTCCATCCGGTGGGTACCTGCGCGATGGGAGCCTTTGACGCCGGCGGGCGGCCGCGTTCGGCCGCCACGGTGCTCGACACCGACTGCCGCGTGTATCGCGTTGCCGGCCTTCGAGTGGTCGATGCGTCGGCCATGCCCACCATCATTTCCGGCAACACGAACGCGCCGGTCATGCTCATCGCAGAGCGCGCAGCGCGGGCGATTGTGGGATAAGTCGGTCAACACCGAGACACGAATCTGGTTGCCCCCGGCAGCGGGGAAGCCTAAGCCGCTCCCCTGCGTCGCGCGACCGCGCGTGCGCAACTCCTTGAGGAGAAATACGGCGGGATCGAATATTGAGGGTTACCAGTAAACCTCGCCGTTTTCGTCAGGTGGATCGCACGAATAGCTCTGTACGTCAACGCCAATCTTGATCGCACGCCGAGTCGATTCGCACGCGGCGTCCGAGGTCATAGCCGAACGGTCACCGTTCGGTATCCATTTGGGAATGCAACCGCGTTTCGGCTAGCGCAGCTCTATCGGCAACAACAGTCACATCGTTAACATCGCGCGATGCAATGTTTGCCCCCGCCGGCCAGCGATGTGCGACTGCGAACGGTTTCCCGCCGCGACGCGCTGCGCTACGCCGCTGCGTTGGCCGGTCTGGGTGCCGCATCAGTAGCCTGCGGCATGCCCACGGCGGCGGCCACCGCTCCTCCCCAACTGATCGACTTCGCCGCGCGCCAGATTCCGGCGCACCAGATCCGCGCTGCCGGCTATAGCGGGGTGGTCAACTACGTTTCGGAGTCGCGTCCTGGCTCATCGTTTGGCGCCAAGCCGATCACTCGGCCCTACGCCGACTCATTGAAAGCCGCAGGCCTGGTGATCGTCAGTAACTACCAATACGGCAAACCAGGTGGGTCGGCACCGTCGGACTTCACGCGGGGCTACGCCGGCGGCATCGCGGACGCGCGCACCGCCTGGCAGCTGCACACCGCCGCGGGCGGCAGCCAGGGTGCACCGATTTTCTTCACCATCGACGAGGACATCAATCGCGACACTTGGAATCGCACCGCGCTGCAATGGTTTCGCGGAATCAACTCGGTTCTTGGGGTTCAACGCACGGGGGTCTACGGAGGCGTCAGGGTGTGTCAGTGGGCCGCGGCTGATGGCGTTGTTGGGTCTTCGAGCACACCTGGCCGCCGCTGGGTCTGGCAAACTCGAGCCTGGTCCGGCAATCAGGTCCACCCCGCCGCTGTTCTCTACCAACGAGTCGTGAGCACCTCGTCCAATCCCGGGCCGAAGGTCGGCGGACTCGAAGTCGACGTCAACGACGTCCTGGCTTCCGATTGCGGCCAGTGGAACCTCCATGCGAGCCATCCAAGTGGCGATGTGCGGTAGTGGCGAGATCGCTGCCCGCAATTCGAGCTAGAGCCCGGATGGCACGACCTTGTCGTTTACCGTCACCGCGACCTGGCCGGTCGTCGGGTTGTACTCGATCTTGCCGTGCTCGAAGGTCGACACCTGCAGGTCGCCGACGGCGTTCACGTCGCTGGTGGGCAAGCCCAGCGGACCTGCCGAACCGTTGGTGCCGGTGACCGCAGGCGTGCCGTCCGGGCCGCGTGGGACATTCCAGGCTTCCCGGATCTTGCCCAGGATGATGTATGCGGGCGTGCCGGCCTCGCCGTTCTCGGCGGTGATCGCGCCGCCCTGGAACTGCTGGAATACCACGCCGCTCTCCCGTGTGTCCGGGTCGCATGGCGCGCCGATGGCGGAGCCAACGGCGTCCGCTATAGAGGAGATTCCGTGGGCCTATTCAAAAAGAAGAAGAAGCAGCCCGAAACAGCTCCCGCTGATGCCAAGGTGTACTACTCCACCCCTTTTGGTGACAAACGACGGCAGACAAAAGCCGTTCTTGCTTGAACGCGAGGGTGTTTGGTACTTCCCGGTCTTTCGCAGCGTGGAATCGATGAAAGAGTTCTACGAGCGGATGAACCGCGCCGCGTACATGATCCTTGAGGGTGACGTAAAGACGGTGATGGACACCAACCGTTCAATTGAGCTGATGAGACGAGTAGGGATCGTGATTGAGCCCCTGAGCGATCATCCGGTTGAGATCAGGCCCGGCTCTTGACGCACGCTTGGGCACAATCACTTCTTGAGGCGTCGTTGTGGGCGCCTGCTGGAAAAGTAGCACTAACTCAGTGCGAAAAGCGTGAGTAGTTCACCACCTGAATCGGCGGTCTACGAACCCAACGTCAACGTTCGATCACTGTCAGCGAGCCATGGTTAAGGTCGCTGGTGACGTATGCGAAGTGCGTGGTTGGGTCGACGGCGATGGCGAGAGGATTGTTTCCGACGGCAAGGATTCCGGTGACGATGCGTCTGGTGGTGTCGATCACGGACACGGACGCACCGCTGTAGTTGGCCACGTAGGCGGTGTTGGTCGGCGGGTCCACCGCCACACCCGCGGGGCGTTGCCCGACGGGCACACTAGCGGTGACGCTGAGGCTGATGGTGTCGACCAAGGACACCGATGCATCGTCACCGCTTGCGATATAGGCGGTGTGCGATGCGGTATCGATTGCGATACCGGCCGGGCGGCCGCGAAGTGCGACGGAACCGATGACGGTTCGGTTCGTGGTATCGATAACCGTCACCGTGGGATCGGCAGTGGTGACAAACAAGCGGTGAGCGGTCCGATCGATGGCGACGCGGCTTGGACCTTTTCCGGTGGGCACGGTCCCCGTCAGGGTATGCGATGTCACGTCGATGACCGACACCGATGCGTTATCACCGTTAGTGGCATAGGCGATACGGGCATCCGGGTCGACCACTACTCCGCCCGGATGGGTGCCGACACCGATTCTGGCGATGACCGTGCCGTTGGTGGTGTCGATGACCGACACCGAGGAGTCATCGTAGTTGGTGACGTAGACGGTCCGGGTCGATGGATCTACGGCAACACCCACCGGGTGGCGTCCTACAGCGATGGTGGCTGTGACCGTGCGGCTGGGTCGTGTCCCTGCCGCGGTGTAAAAGAATCCGGACGTAGGTTCCCTCGAAGACCGGCAAGTCTGATGGAAGGAG
>NZ_LQPH01000099.1 GCF_002102255.1 Mycobacterium nebraskense | reverse complement strand
TGCTCCTTCCATCAGACTTGCCGGTCTTCGAGGGAACCTACGTCCGGATTCTTTTACACCGCGGCAGGGACACGACCGTGGCCGCAGCTCTGCGGAGTGTGGCCGAGTCCTTCGTCGCGGTCTCGACGGTCGGACACCCCTGACACGCTCCGGATGCTTGCCCACCTGCTCGACTCCGACTGACGGGCACTGACCCGTACTTGTCCTGCCAGGCGAATTCCGCATGCCGAGCAAAAGGCCCAGAAGGACACCACCAGCACAAACCAACCCCAGCCGTCGCCCGACGAGTTCCGGAGGAAGATGGCCCACGTCGACCGCGAGTTCGCGGATGCCCGCCGGTACCTGTCGGCGTTGTCCGCCGAAGGCAATCAGGCGCTCGGTGCGCTGATGGTGGAGATCCACCGCAGCAGACTGGCCATGAAGGTCTTGGCAGCGATGGCCGTACACGCCCTCGACTTCGCCCACCTGTCCGAGGACCGCCTCCGCGGCGATGTCCAGAAGTGGTCGACGAGGCGGCGATGGCCCAGGACACCGCCGAGACCGAGCGGGACCAGACCGAGCTCGGCGGCGAGGGATAACCTTCGGGGCCGTACCTGACCAAGAGACTGGTGTCGGTGGCCGGGGGTTGGTGCAGCACAAGCGCTGTTGCCATGGCTGCCGACCCCCTTGGGGTCCGTGCGAGTGACTGCCGCGACCGTTGACGGGGAGCGGCTGGCCCCAACACTCCCTGATTTGTCGTGTCTCGAATTAGACGAGATATGCGACTCGCGGAAGTTTGTCTCAAATTACGTGTCCAGTGGTCGGACCCGATCCGCCGATGTTCGAGGTGCGACTGCGTTGCTTGTGAAATCCTGTGAGCCCTCGAAGCCGAAGGGAACCTCGCCGCGGCCACTGCCGAGAACCATCAGCCCAGCCTCACAGTAGCCGACAGCCGCCTTGATGGGTCTGACCAGGTCGTGTGACGTCGGCCCTCCTTTCGACAAGTTGTCGAGGGGTGAAACCCGTTGGCTGGCAACGACATCAACTTGGCAGCGACTTTTGTGGGTGCCAATAATGGCAGAAACTTCCCACATCAAGCGGCAGGCCAAGGATTGATACGGCTAACCCCCGAAAGGTTATGCTCCGACATCGGCAATGTTGTCCCGATGGGGCGCGTCCCGGGCATGTCGACGAGATCGCCAGTGCCGCAGCATTTCTCGCCTCCGACATGTCGAGCTACATCACCGGGCAGACGATCCACGTCGACGGCGGAACGCAGGCCGCGGGCGGCTGGTACCAGCATCCACAGACCGGGAAACCCCAGTTTGGCCCGGGCTAGCCGAAACGCACTTACTTGAGGCAGCTGCCCGCATCGATCGGCAGTGTGACACCAGTGATGTAGCGGGATTCGTCGGACGCGAAGAACAGCACCGCATTGCTGATGTCTTCGGGCTCCACCCACGGAATCGGCAGCGTGTGGGACATCTGGAAAAACGGGGCGACGTCGTCGGGTCCGGGATTCTCCAGGTCGGGCCGGACCATCTTGTAGGCTCCCTCGTTCATCACCATCGGAGTGTTCACGTGCGTGGGGTGCACCGAGTTGACACGGATCATGTGCTGACCCAGTTCGACCGCGAACGTCCGCATGAGACCCACGACACCGTGTTTGGCGGCCACGTAATGACCGAGATGGGGAAAGATATTGGCTTTCAACCCGCTGACCGAGCTCGTCAGCACGATCGAACCCCCGCGGCCGCCCGCCAATATATGGGGCACACCGGCCTTCACTGTCTTCCACACGCCCGACAGGTTCACATCGATCATGTCCTGCCAGTCTGGTTCGCTGGTTTTATCCAGCGTGTCGCCGGCGTGGCTGATGCCGGCATTGGCCACGATGACGTCCAGCCGGCCCAGCTGCTGCACCGCGCTGTCCACTGCGGCTTTCAGGGCCTGGTAGTCACGCACGTCAATTTCGGCGGTGATAATGCGGCGGTTGTGGCCCTTGACCAGATCCGCGGTCTTGGCCAGATCCTCCGGCGTAGACGGCGGCATCAAGAAACCTGCGATCGGCCTGCAGATGTCGATGGCAATGATGTCCGCACCCTCTTGCGCCAATCGCACCGCATGCGCGCGGCCCTGACCGCGCGCCGCGCCGGTGATGAACGCGACCTTGCCTTCGACTCGCCCGGTCATAATTACCTCAATCCTCTCTTCATACAACCAGATTCATGACACGAACGCCCGGCATTGCCTCCCAGCCCGCACCGCCGAGGTCGGCGACAGGTGAGCATTGCCGAGGTCGACCTCCCACTCGAGGAACATATCCGCGAATGGGTGGAGCACTCGTCGAAAGGTTACTCACGCTGACTGACGACGTCCCCGATAGATTGGCACAGACCCGTTGCGCCGCAATGGCATGGGCCAAAGCCGAGACCCCGAACGCCAGGATCACCTCGTAACTCTTCGTCATCACCCAACACGGACTGATGTATGCCACCGGGTTGAACGAGTCGCGCCGGGCGCTGTATTACCTGGCGACGCCGCCCGCATTGCCCGATCCGTTCGTCGATCAGGTCGAAACCGTCGAACTGCATGAGGGTGCGGTGGTCGTGGTCGACAGCCGGTTCGGCCGCGACCTCGCATCCGCGCATCCGATGGACGCCGCGCTGCGCCGGATACTCGATGAGCACCTGGCGCTGCGGGTGGATCTGCCCGCGTAGCTATTTCTTCGCCACGGTGTCGCAGTCATGTGCCAGTGATCTTTCTGTTCGGCCCATGATGGCGTGCGTGGATGTCACCGTCGCTCGATACGCTCACGTCCGATGAAGCGGCCGATCAACCAGCACCCGCTGTCTGCCTCGCCACTGAACGACGCGAATCTGATGGCCGGTTTGCAGGCCGGTGACCGGGTCGACACGAAACCGACCGAACAAGGTGGTGGTGTCGAGTCGTTGTGACGCGGCCCGTACTGGCAGCGATTCAACAGTTCCGGCCTCCTTCACGCAGCGCCGCCAAACGACACCCGCGGCGAAGGCCGCAGCAGCCGGATAGGGCGGCTCAGTACCGTTCGCGTCCCGGTAACAGTGGCTGAACCACTCGCTATTGGGTCCGTCCGCGGGATCATCTGTCCCGTCGTCGAACCACTGGCATGGTCCGTAAAGTCCCTCAACGCGATCACCGATGGCGTGCTGGAGCTCATCGACTCCGGCGGCGACCAATCCAACCGCGCGCCAACGGCGTTCGCTGGCCCACTGCGCGATGGCGACGTCATCGTCGAAGGAACCGGCCGATAGCAGTACATCGCCCGCCGGGACCTGCGCCAGCACGTCTCTCGCCCGGGCTGGCCGAAAAGTGACCGACCGCCGCAGGAGACCGAGTCGCCGGGCCGCCACCGCCGCTCCTTCGGCCACCTCGCGGCCGAACCCGGTGTCGACGTGGATTATTACCACCTCCGACCCCTCGCCAAGACCTTCGGCGGCAAGGGTTTCGAGCACCGCGGCGAGATAGCGGTAAGCGGGAGACTCCACGTTGACGACACCCGGATACGCCGGCCGCGCCAGCCGGGCGGTGGCGCCACCGTGGTTCCAGATGACCCCTTTGCTGGCGGCCGCGGCCGCCAGCGCCGGCCCCGAACCGTAGGGCCCGAATACGACGTCGGGCCGGCTAGCCTCGGCAGCCCGTATCGCGGACGCCGCGGAGGGGTAAGCGTCGATCACCTCCAGACTTACTGCGGAATGCTCGGCCCAGAGAGCGAGGGCGCTCGCCCCTGCTTTCCCGAATCTGGCCAGCGGCCCCGACAGTGGGGTAACCAGGACGGCGCGAGCTGCCACGCCCACAACTTAAGCGTGTCGAACAACCGCCCACTCCTCCGGGGCAGTACCGATCGTGGCATCCCACTGCGGTTCAACACCGCTGCCGGGGGTGCTGTCGATGACCAATCCCGACACGCCTAACCCCTGGCAGATCCGTCGGCCTCGGCCACTGCACCCGCTAAGCGCGCCGGCCCCAGCCAGCATCCCGGCCTGAGCCGCAGAGCCCCGAAGGTTATCCCTCGCCGCCGAGTTCGGTCTGGTCCCGCTCGGTCTCGGCGGTGTCCTGGGCCATCGCCGACTCGTCGAGCCACCTCTGGACATCGCCGCCGAGGCGGTCCGCGGACAGGTGGGCGAAGTCGAGGGCCAGTACCGCCGTCGCTGCCAAGACATTCATGGCGCGTCCGCTGCGGTGGATCTCCATCATCAGCGCACCGAGCGCCTGATTGTCTTCGGCGCACAACGCCGACAGGTACCGGCGGGCATCAGCGAACTCGCGGTCGACGTGGGCCATCTTCCTCCGGAACTCGTCGGGCGACGGCAGGTCGTCGGGCATGTCGGTCATGGGTTTTTCTTTCGGTGGTGGACCAACCCATTTTCGGGGTTGGTTTGTGCTGGTGTAGCACTCCACCTGCGCGAGCACCAGGGGTGTCGGCGCTGCGCCAAGGTCTTCGGCGATGAGGACCCTGGTGTCCAGGATCGTCTTCCACATGAAAGGGGCCAGACGCGCCTCGATCGGCTCGTCGATGTCGGACGATATCGGCGTCGATGCTGTCGATCCGGCCGAACATGTGCGCGGACAGGAATTGCTGATGGTTGGCGAGGTGCCCGTTGAACGCTCGGCCCAACTCATTTTGTTGCTTTACCTGGGTAAACGGGGTAGACCTAAGGTACGGATCCACGGCAGACCAAGGTCGGACCGGAAGAGAAGATTCCTCCTCTCGGCTGTGGCGCCCAGCACGAGCGCTAGGCACCCACGCAAAGCAAGGCCCATCAACTGGGCACAGCGCGGTGGGCTTGCGCCAGGCAGGGAAATGTCTCCTGACGCCGAGGCCACATTTCACCGCGCATTATGCACGCTTGGTAACCAGGTGGTCGGTGCTTCGGACGGCGCTCCTTTTCGTCAGGAGCGCCGTCCGACTCGTGTGTGCCGCGCTCCCGGCGCCGGTAAGCGGTCTGTTTGCCGAAGCAAGCACACTGCACAGACTGGGTGATCGTGCCCTTGGATGGCGACCGCATCGTTGCGCACCGTCGAGTCCAGCGCGCGCCGCCCCCACCGCTCACTGCCCCACCCTCAGCACGGTCTAGCGGGCCGACCCAAAGCAAACCTCGGCGCCAGCACCGACACTGACGACCGCGTCCCAGTCGACCGCGTCGACTAAGCCGGCTGCGCGTGAATTGGGGTGACGCCCTTGCAGATGTCTCAAATCAGACGACATACGAGACGCCGTTCGAAGGCGTACTGACATCGGCGTTTCTCGATGTCGGACTGTCTCAAATGTGCGTCTCAGAAATAGATGTCGCAGATTGAGCGTTGAATTGATTGTGAGACAGGAAGATTCGCGGATTACCCATCTTTTAGACGGTTGATGTTCGCGCTGTTGGGATCGAACCCGCAGATGTCGGTCGGCGCCGATTCGACCAGGAGGAGTTCGCTTTGACCGTAAGTTCCTCGTCGATGTCGGCGCTTTGAAATTCTTGACTCGCGTGGTCCCCCACTGTCCCTAAAAAATTGGATTAGATGCTGGACAGGTCGTAAAACTTGGAGCGGATCACGCTGGCCGTTCTCCACGCCTGGGCATGCTGACACTTCTGTGCTCTTTCCCTCGCTCGCCGTCGCGTGAATTGTCGATCGCATCGCCCCCGTCGTGGGACCGTCCGGATCGGGCCGACGCAAAGGATCCGGGTAGATGCAGTTGGGTTGGGAGCAATGACGTGAACCGGTGGATGGTTCCTCGGCCTGGTGACGCGAAGCAACACTCAAACGGCAATGATCAGCCGGGAAATCGGACGACGGTGCCGGGCATCAGTTGAACGACTTGACCACGGCATTCCACTTCGATTCCGGCAGCGTCGCGTGGATCCACACTGATGATCACGCCCTTTCCGCTGACCCGCAGGTGCAGGTGCAGACCGCGGTAGTGGATCGGTAATGCCAGCACGCCAAGCGTTTCCGGCCAGTACGGGGAGAGGATGATGCGGTCAGACCGGGTCTCCAGCCCGGTGAAGCATCGTTGCATGAGGTCGACGCTGCCGACCATGGCCGCCAGGTGAATGCCTTCGGACGTCGTGCCGCCCTGGATGTCGGAGACGTCGGATTTGAGCGCATTTTGGAAGAACTCCATTGCCCGATCGCGGTTGGCCCGGGCAAGCACCCAGGTATGCACCACGCCACTGAGCGTCGACCCGTGCGAAGTGCGGGCCATGTAGTAGTCAACCATTTTCGGGACCTGGTCGGGCATGAAGCGGTAGCCGAGCCGGTCGAGTAGCTCATGCAACTCCGTTGCCGACATCAGGTAGAGCAGCATCAGCGCATCGGCCTGCTTGGAAGCCTTGTAGCGGTTCACGTCGTCGTCCTCCGCCTCGAGGATGCGGTCAAGGCGTTGGATGTTGTCGTACTGCCGGCGGTAGCGGTCCCAGTCCAGTTCCTCCAAATCGCCGTATCCCTCGAACTGGCTGATGACGCCGTCGTGGAAGGGAACGTACATCCGTCGGCTCACCTCATCCCAGTGCGCCAGTTCGGCACTGAGCAGTCCAAGTGTCTCCAGTAGGTCGAGTCGGTTCGGCAGCGGTAGCAGCTTCAGGGCGTCGAAGGCGCGCATGATCACCCAGACCGCCATCACATTGGTGTACGCGTTGTTGTCGATGCCGTCGTAAGGCGCGTCGGGGTAGCCCGAATGGAATTCATCGGGCCCGATGACGCCACGGATGCTGTAGCGATGGCGGGTTTCGTCGTATGTGGCCCTACTTACGAAGAACCGCGCGATCTCCGCCAGCATCTCGGCGCCGTAGTCGATCAGGTAGGCGAGATCCCCGGTCACTTGGTAAAACTTCCACGCGCTATAGGCGACGGCGATCCCGATGTGGTGCGCAAGAGCGCTCGAGTCGGGATTCCACCGACCGCTGCGCGGATTGAGGTGCAGCCGTTGGCTTTCCTCGCGTCCATCGCTGCCTGATTGCCACGGGAACATCGCACCGGAGTAGCCCGCCGCCTTGGCGGCGTGACGCGCCTCTGGCAGGCGCCGGTAGCGGTATCCAAGCAGCGATCGGGTGATCATCGGCAGGCGTAAGTTGAGTACCGGGAAGATGAACAGCTCGTCCCAGAAGATGTGCCCGCGATAGGCCTCACCGTGCAATCCGCGGGCCGGCACCCCGACATCGAGGTCGGAACTGTTGAGTGAAACCGTCTGCAGCAGATGCAGGAGATGCAGTCGCAGGATGCGCAGTTCGTCTGTGAAGTCTTCGAAGTCGATGGACAGGCGCTCCCACAGATGTACCCAGTCATTCAGGTGCCCGTCGCGCAACTCCGCGAACCGGCCGAGTCGGCTCAGCCACCGCTCGGCATCGACAGCGGGTTCGGACGTCGCGACATCGCGCCCGGTGAACAGGGTGACGATCTTCTCCACCGTCAACGCGTCACCGACTGACACTTCGATGGCGATATCGTGACCGATCTCGGCTGCCTCGTCGACCAGGCGATACATGGCCGGGACGGGAGTCCCGTCACGCCACACGATGTTTCGCGCCGCCATGGCAATGGGAACGCGCGATTGAGTCGTCTGAACTGTCAGCAGGACGGAGTTGCGAGAGATCTCCCGCTTTTCCACTAGCCCAAGATGATCGTTGGCCAAGTCCCGGTAGCGCTCGACCAGCGAGTTCGTGACATTGCCGTCCAGCGTCGAGCGAAACTCGATTGTCCCGGACCAATCCTCGGCGACAATCGTCGTCTGAAGGGCACCAACGTGGGGCAAGTGCATCGCGACGAATCGTTGCTGTGTCAGCGAACTGGTGCGTCCTGCATCGTCACGGAAGCGCACCTCCCTCGTCAGTACCGCGCCGCGAAGGTCGAGGTTCTGCCGGTAGGACAGCACCGTGACCCCATCGATGTCGAACCAGCTGCCGCCGTCGACCCGGAACGTCAGGGCAAGCCAGTTGGGCAGGTTCACCAAGCTCTCGTTGTCGATAGCGGTACCCGATACGTCGTCGACCAGACGGTTGTAGACCCCGGCGGCATAGGTGCCCGGGTAGTGAACCTGGCCGGCCTTCGATTCCGGCGCAGCGCCACGGGTTGCGAAGTAGCCATTTCCGACCGTGCACAACGACTCACGAAGCTTCTCGTTCTGCGGGTCATATCCCTCGAAGGTGAAATCCCAAGCCTCGGAAGCCATCTGGTGCTTGTAGGCAAGCCACCCTGACCCCCGCTGGAGGAATTGCCGCACCTGATCGGGACTCTGCAGGGTGAAACGCGCGGCCGTCCTGCGGTCGCCATCCTCGTCGTGCCGCACAACAATCCCGATGCCGTCGAACTGAACGGCGTCGAACGCGTCTTCGTCGGTGAGGTCGTCGCCGATGTATATCGGCAGTAGGGAGCCCGCAGCGTCGATGCGATCACGAATCCAGGCCAGGGTGGTCCCTTTGTCCCAGTCGATGTCAGGCCGCAGCTCGACGACCATGCGTCCGTTCGTCACACGCAAGCCGTCTCGCTGTGCGAGTGTGTGTGTGGCAGAGACGATCTCGCCGATGTACTCCGGTGCGACCTCGCGGTAGTGAACCGCGACGGCGAAGCGCTTGTGCTCCACCCGTACTCCTGGAATCTGCGCCAGGCAGTCGCGCAACTCGGCGGCCGCTTGCTCGAGGACAGGCACAAAGGCGGCGGCCGCTTCATTCTGGTGATAGGTGCCGTCCGGTCCCGTCAGCTCAAACCCGTGGCTGCCGGCGTACCAGAGCCCGGGTGTGTCAACCCGGGTGCGGATATCGGCAAGGTCGCGACCGCTCAGGACCGCCACGGGGCACACCGCCGCCACGAGTTCCAACGCCTCGGCGGCGCCGTCGACGAGCGTGGCCGCACCGGGATCGGCAACGATGGGGGACAACGTTCCGTCGTAGTCCAGGAACAACACCGACTCTCGGGCGCTGGTGATGCCGATCAACTGACCGTAGGACTCCAGCGCGTTCGGGATTTCCGAGATGCGCTTGTCACCGGTGCGAACCGCGATGTCGGCCAGCTCAGCGACCACGACGTCGGCACCGCACTGCAATAGTTCGTCGGTGTGGCCGTTCCGGTCGACACCGATGACGAGTGCGAATCCGCCGTCGCGACCTGCGGTCACACCCGCAGCGGCGTCTTCGACGACGACCGAGCGTTGCGGACGCACACCAAGTCGGCGGGTGGCCTCCAGCAGGACAGCGGAGTAGCCCTTGCCTGCAAACCCGAGCCCGGCGGCGACCATGCCGCCGATGCAGACATCGAACAGGTGATCAACCCCGGTGGTTTCCAAGATCTGCTGACAGTGACTGCTCGATGAGCAGGCCGCCGTTGCGACGCCGCCGCCCTGCAACTTTCGCGCCAGCGTCACCGCCGGTTCCAACAGCGGTGCGAACGCCGCGGCGTCACTGCAGGCTGTGTCGGTGAGCACGCGGTCGAGGTCGAAGATCACCGCGTCGTGGTACCGCGGGTCGATGGTAACCGGCAACTTCATGGCAAGGACCCTGCTCAAACCGCTGTGACGGCTCGGGGGCGATGGAACGTATTGCTGTTCATCGTGACGGCGCGAACTGTTGCTCCACCTGCAGGATCTGGCGGGTGGTCTTGATCACCGTGTCGGGATTGAGGCTCATCGACTCGATGCCGACCCGGACCAAGAACTCGGCCATGTCCGGGTAATCCGAAGGCGCCTGTCCACACAGTCCCGAGTGGATTTTGTTGCGGCGGCAGCCCTCCACTGCCAGGCGGATCATTTCCTTGACACCCTGGTCGCGTTCGTCGTAGTCGAACGCGACGATCTCGCTGTCACGATCGACGCCGAGAGTGAGCTGAGTCAGGTCGTTGGAGCCTATGGAGAAGCCGTCGAAGCGCTTGGCGAATTCGTCGATCAGGATCACGTTGTTCGGGATCTCGCACATCGCGTACACCTTCAGACCGTTCTCGCCGCGCCGCAGACCGAGGTCGGCCATCGTCTGCAGGACGAGGTCTGCTTCGGCGATCCGGCGCACGAACGGAAGCATGAGAATGACGTTCGTCAGGCCCATCTGTTCGCGCACGCGCCTCATCGCGCGGCACTCTAGCGCGAAGCCCTCGGCGTAGGCGGGATGCGCGTAGCGCGAGGCGCCTCGGAAACCGAGCATCGGGTTGCTTTCGGCCGGCTCGAAGGCTGCTCCACCGATCAGGCTGGCGTACTCGTTGGTCTTGAAGTCCGACATCCGCACCACGACGGGCTTGGGCCAGAAGGCGGCGGCGATGGTGCCGATCCCTTCGGAAAGGCGTTCCACGAAGTAGGCGCTGCCGTCGGGATAGGCCTGCGTCAGCCGATCGATCGTCCGGCGCGCCTCAGGGTCGTCGACCTTCTCGGGGTGCAGCAGGGCAAGCGGGTGGACCCGGATGTACTCGCCGATGATGAACTCCATCCGAGCGAGTCCCACGCCGTCGTTCGGCAGAAACGAAGTCTTGAATGCGAGGTCGGGGTTCCCGAGGTTGATCATGATCTGGGTGCGCGGCCGCGCCAGATTCGCCACCTCGGTGCGGTCCACATGGAAACCCACTTCGCCCCGGTATACCCGGCCTGTGTCGCCCTCGGCGCACGACACCGTCACCACTTCGCCATCGGGCACGCAGGTGGTCGCGTCGCCGGTGCCGACTACGGCGGGGATGCCGAGTTCGCGGGCGATGATCGACGCGTGGCAGGTGCGACCGCCGCGGTTGGTGACGATTGCCGCGGCGGTCTTCATGACCGGCTCCCAGTCGGGCGTGGTGGTGTCGGCGACCAGTACTTCGCCGGGCTTGAACTCGGACAGGTGCTTGGGGTTCTCGATCCTTCTCGCCACGCCCGAGGCGATCATCTCGCCGACTGAGCGGCCCTCGGCGAGTATCTCGGCTCGGCCTTCGAGCACATAGGTTTCCAGCGCCGTTGCGCTGTGCTGGGAGGCCACCGTCTCGGGGCGGGCCTGGACGATGTAGAGCTTTCCGTCCAGACCGTCCTTGGCCCACTCCATGTCCATCGGCCGCCCGTAGTGCGCCTCGATGGTGCACGCGTAGCCGGCCAGCTCCAGGACGTCTTCGTCGGTGAGGCAGAACCGAGCACGGTCGGCCTTGGGTGTGGGGATGTTTCGCGTCGTGTTCTTTGTCTCGCCTTCGACGAGGATCATCTTCACCGCCTTGTCGCCGATGAGGCGGCGCAACACGGCGCGGTGGCCGGCCAGATAGGTCGGCTTGTGGACGTAGAACTCGTCCGGGTCGACGGCGCCCTGAACCACATTCTCGCCCAGGCCGTAAGCGCCCGTCACGAACACGGCGTCGCGAAAGCCCGACTCGGTGTCGATGGAGAACATCACCCCCGACGAAGAGATATCGGAGCGCACCATTTTCATCACGCCGATCGACAGAGAGACCTTGAAATGGTCGAAGCCCTGGTCGATCCGGTAATGAATGGCGCGATCGGTGAACAGGCTGGCGAAACAGCGGCGGCACGTGTCGAGCAGACTCTCTTCACCCTTGATGTTGAGATACGAATCCTGTTGGCCGGCGAAGCTCGCCGTCGGCAGGTCCTCGGCGGTCGCCGAGCTCCGCACAGCGAGACTTACTTCCTCGCCGTACTCCTCCTGAAGCTTGCGGTAGGCATCCAGAATTTCGGTGGCCAGATCGTCGGGCAGCCCGGCGCCGTAGACGATTTCACGAGCGCGCTTGGCTTTACGCGCCAGCGCGGTGACGTCGGCGGGGTCGAGCTCGTCGAGCTCGGCATGCAGACGGTCCCACGCGCCGGCCTCGTCCAACATGTGGCGATAGGCCTGGGCGGTGATGGCGAATCCGTGCGGGATGCGGACGCCCTGACTGGACAGCTTCTGGAACATCTCGCCTAGCGACGCGTTCTTTCCGCCGACGAGCGGCACGTCATCGATGCCGAACTCCTCAAAAAAGCGGACGTACCCGGATGTACTCATGATTTGTCCTTTCGTAGCGGGTCGAGCAGTCGGCAGCCCGACTCGCACGTCACGCAGCGTCGAACTTGCCCGGTGTCGTTGCCCGACACCCTGTCCTCGAAGCGATTCCCGCGCCGCCAGCTCATCTGGGCCCCAATTCCGTGTCGGGTCGCGGCCGTAGTTACCGTCGCGCGCACGCCGGCCTAGGGAGCATAAATTCCACGTCCGGACGGTCCCGCGTTCCGGTAGACGCGTGTACTGGGGGAAGCAGCGCCACAAATGCCAACCTCTCACAGGGCCACGCACGGAGCCAGGGCCGAAGGTCACCCGGATGGGTTACATCCCGACGGGAGGTGGCGTCAGCAACGGCGGATGCATGGTCACCAGCCCACCGCGGCAGCAGGATCGCCCAATCCCTTCGGCCGGACCAGCGTTGAGTACGAGGCTCCGGTCTTGAACTGCGAAGAAGAGCCGGCAGGGTCGTGCAGTGGTACTACGGGCGTGTTCGAGAAGTACAGCAGCGGAGGATTTCTCGTCTCTACAAGCGGTCGATCTCATGGACCGTGGCATGCGTCCCGTCATCGAGAAGCTGACCGATGCGCGCATGGCTACTGCGTGGCCACAAACGAGAAATTCCCGGCAGAGGAGATCAGATCCGGATCGCTGACGCAGCGAGCGCCGTCCACGTTTGCCCGCGCTGACCCTACCTTGGCTACTGCCGCGGCACCGGCAGCACTGCGGGTTGCGCCCCAGCCCCCGACGAAGCTGTGACCATTATCCGACAAGGCGACACAGCCACCCCGACCCTCGGCAAGAACGCGGCAGTCGGTTGCGCCATGCCGCTCGGCGCAATGACTCATCGCATACGCCTCGACATCACTCAGACTGGCAAGGCTGCCGCCAACCGTGACTTCGACAGCGTGGGTGGAATCCGACCCCGCGATCACGATGTAGCCGCCCTGGGCTTGTGCAGGTGCCGCCAGTCCGACAGCACAGACAGCAAAAATCACTGCGGACGCAATAGGCTTGAACATATAATTCCTTTCACACCGTGTTCGGGCGCAAATGACCCTGAGCAGGGCAAATTTGCTGGTTGGCACCTGTAACACGCCGACCCAGACTCGGACATCACCGCTTATGCCAACTCCCAGCGACGCCACGTTCGGAGCGTCGTGCTCTCACAGTGCTCGCTCGACGGGGGATGGGCCCCGTTCTTAACAAAGCCTTGACCCGCGCGTAGCAAATCTTCACAGTGTTGGCCCGCGGCCTGCGTGACAATCATCGGTCGGTTCGGCCGCGTCGGCGCGTTCCCCCCAACGAACGAGTAGCTTGCGCCCGGGGGGTCGGACGACGCCCTCACGGGCGAAAGGATGATGACCGCCATGGACGCTGAACTAGGACGCTGGCTGGCCTCCGGGGAGTACTTCGACTACCTCGGCTTCGACATCTTCTACCGCATGAAGGGCAACGGGCCTCCGCTGCTGCTAATCCACGGTTATCCGTTCAATTCCTACGACTGGGCGCCGATCTGGCCACAACTATCGCAACGGTTCACCGTCATCGCACCGGACATGATCGGCATGGGATTCTCCGCGAAACCCGTTGCCTACGAATACTCGGTAAACGACCACGCCGACATGCACGAAGCGCTGCTGGCGCACCTGAACATCCGCAACGCGCACATCCTGGCCCACGACATCGGCGACTCCGTGGGCCAGGAAATGTTGGCCCGTCATGAGTTTGGTCAGCAAACCTACGGCGCGCTGCGCCTCGACTCGATCACCTGGCTCAACGGAGGAATGTTCATCGAGGCATACAAGCCCAGAACGGCGCAGAAGCTGATGTCTGGCACCCCATTGGGCGACCTCTTTAGTCATGTGCAGGGCAGTCCGGTATCCCGCCGGCTGCTGGAGCCGACGCTGCGCGAGATGTTCGGCCCGAACACCAAGCCGACCCGGCGCATGATGGATGTGTTCAATCAGATCCTGGACTACAACGATGGCCGCCGGGTGCTGCACAAGGTCGGCCGCTTCATCAACGATCGCTACACGCACCGAAACCGGTGGGTGCGTGCCATGCGGCAGACCGCGGTGCCGATGCGACTGATCGACGGGCCGGTCGACCCCAACTCCGGTGCCCACATGGCGCGCCGCTATGCCGAGGTGATACCCGAACCGAATGTGGTGATGCTCGCCGACGACATCGGACACTGGCCACAAATCGAGGCGCCCGACGCGGTGTTGACCCACTTTCTCGCCCACATCGACCGCATCGCCGCCGGCTGAATTACTGGCAGCTGGAAAGCGGTGGGATCAGCGCGGCTGGCTAGCCGTGATGCGGCGGTTGCTCGTCGCGGAGCCGGCCCTCGTCCGACGCCGCTCGCATCTGCTCCTCGTCACCGAACCTCTCCAAGTCCTCGGGCGTGATGCGCACCCGCGGCGATTTCGGCGCGGCCGGTGGTGGGTGTGGGGGTTCGGTGGGCATGAGGCGATTATCTCAGCTCTGGAGCGGAAAGTTCCGGACCGGCAGCGCGGCCGGGCCTATGGCTGAAAGGCCGGAAGAACAGTGCCGGAATCGCGAATCTCCCAGATGCTGGCTTTGCTGATGCCATCAAAGTTGATCTTGTTCAACGTCGCTCGCGAATACGTGAGGTCGATGGCGACGTGAGTCGCAGTGTTGCCGTACGGGTCGGTCATCGGGAAGGTGCCCTGCACGTTCACCGCGGACGCGTCAGGATAGGTCGCCGTTGCGTACCTGAGAATGTCGATGGTGTCCAACCGGGCACCGTCCTTGATCATCTGCTCGGTGTAGTTGTCACGAATGGCGAATCGGGCGACCACGTCGCCGTTCGGGCCTGGAGCGACGGTGAAGGTGACTCCGTCCGGCTTCTTGGGGCCAGCCGGTGCGGACGGCGCCGTCTCGGTCGGTGTCGGTGGTCCGGCCGTGACCGAACTGCTCGGTGGGATCGATTGGCTGTCCTTCTTTGGATCGAAAACCCAGCTTTTGCCGACGATGACGAGGAGAACGAGCGCGCCCAGCGCCGCGAGGGCCAGGGCCGGCTTTCCGGGGGCGCCCTTCTTCTGCGGTTCTGTGCAGAACGCCCACTCACTGGCCCACCTGGTGCCGTCGAAGTACCGTTGCAGCCCGTGGCCTACCCCTGCGGGATCGGGGTACCAGCCCGGCGCCGATTTAGGCGGGGGTGGCGGCTGCTCAGATGCCATCAATCCATTTTCGTCGCGACGAAGACATCCCGGCTACCCGCGGCGATGGCCGCTTGAAACGGATCCCGTTTCGTGAGCCGTCATGCTCCTACTTTTTCAGTCCTCGCGCTCCGGCTCGGCGGGTTCCGGCGCGCAGTCCGGTCGCGTCGTAGTCGGCCCACCATCTGGCGGTGCTGTTCCATGGCGGTCAGCGCATGAAAAGTCGTGGTTTGAAAATCGCATGTGTTGGGCACATCTGCGCCATGACCGCACGTCACATCCCCGGTTTCCTTGCTCCCGCGGTAGTCGCGGTGTCGGGCGTTAGCGCTTCGGTCCTCGCTTCTGCAATCCCGTTTGCCTCCGCCGATCCGTGCCCGGATGTCCAGGTGGTGTTCGCCCGCGGCACCGATGACCCGCCTGGTCTCGGCCCGACCGGACAGGCATTCATCGACTCCCTGCGCCCGCGCGTTGGCGCAAATTCGCTCGACGTATATCCGGTCAACTATCCCGCTACCCACGACTGGACGAACGCGGGTGAGGAAGGCGTTCGTGACGCGGGCGCGCATGTCGTTTCGATGGCGCACGACTGCCCCAACACCAAGATGGTGCTCGGCGGCTATTCCCAAGGCGCGGCCGTGATGGGCTTCGTCACCTCGGCCGCCGTACCGGCTGGGATCGATCCGGCGAGCGTACCCAAACCGATGGATCCCGAGGTGGTCAACCACGTCTCCTCGGTCGTGCTCTTCGCATTGCCAAGCGACAAGGCGATGAACTTCTTCGGCGAGCCGCCGGTCGTCATCGGTCCGCTCTATCAGGCCAAGACCATTCAGGTATGCGCCGCCGGGGACCCGATCTGCTCCGACGGGATGAATTTCGTCGCCCATGACACGTACTCGAGCAACACGGCAATCATTGACCAGGGTGCGGCGTTTGCGGCCAGTCGTCTTGGTGGCGGTCCCGGCGTGCCGGCGGGTGCGGGTCCTGGCGCGCCGACGACCGCCGTGGGGTCGCCGTCTCCAAACGGAGGTTCTGCCGGTTAATCCCAGCTCGGCAGCGGTTTCGCCCGTCTGGCGTCCGCCTGGTGGCGGCCGTTAGCCAGGCGCGGGTGACTCGTCACTACCCGGTGCAATGCAACTCGACGACGCGGCCGGCTGAGACCATGGCCAGCGCCGCGTTTTGAGCGGCCGCCGGGGTCGGGCCCCAGTGGGCGCCCCACCGACCGGATCCGAGAGCCAAAGCGACGCAAGCGTTTCGAGCCCACGCCGCGACGGTACATCCGGCGCCGTGTACCTGGCAGTTGCCCAGCGCGATGTGCGTGGCCTCCTCCATGGTGGTGCCGTTGTTCTCCCAACCCGTCCAGCCGGTCACGGGGGAGTAGGCAATCAGGCGTAACGGTCGGGTGCCGCCGCCTGCGCAGCGGGTGACATCGCGGCCGCGGCGCCGAAGAGGGCGGCGCCGGCGCCGGCCGAGGCGATCAAGGCGGACAGACGATGGCTGATCATTGCGGAACCTCGTGAGTTGTTTTCCGTGGACCAACTCACCATCGGCTGAGCCGCTTGCGAAATCCTCAAGAAATCCTTGGCTGCTGCAAGCCGTTTGGGTTACTACGCTTTCCGGAGATCGGCGAGCGAGTTCCTCAGCCCACCGTCCAACCGGATCTGCACCGCCGCCACCGCCACCATCACTGCGGCGGTCACCAAGTGCACGACCGCGTCGGTGACGTTGTTGGGAAAGGTGAACACGAAGGCGACCTGGTGCGAGAAAAAGGCCCAAATGCCTGGCAGCGCACCGGCTATCGCGGCGACCAGAAGATACAGCACGGCCCAGGACTTGCGCAGCGCGAACACCAGGCCCGGGGCGAATAAGGCGAGACCGGCTATGGCGTGCCAGCCGTTGTAATCCATTCCCAGCAGTTGCACGGTCGGCGCGGTGGGCCCGGTCGCGAAGCTCGGGTTGACGATGAGGCCGATCACAGCCTGAATGACATGAAAAGCGCAGATGATCAGCAGCCCGATCTGGGCGAAACTCCACCTCACGTTGCACCTCCTTGTGCACGGTGGGTAGCCCGAATACTACGCTCGGTAGTAGAGCCTGGCAACGAGAACGGTGAGTCATCCACACCATCCCAGAACCAAGTCGGGGGAGCGCGGCAACGCCGGCACCTGTTATTCGAAACGGCTGGGCCGCAGTGGCTACGCTGTGCTGTTCCGTTCGATCCACTGAGTAATAGCGTCTTCGAGCGCGGTCGCGACGTCCACACCGGTGCTGTCGGCGGCCTGCTCAAACCGCTCGACCAACTCGGTGCGGACTGAGGCGCCCAACTTGGTGCGCGGTGGTTTTGGCTTCGGCGGCAGGTCTACAGGCACGTGTCGCGCGACTGACGCGTCAATGATTTCGCGAAGTGCCGGTATCTCGTCGAGCACTCTAGCGAGATCATCGCGTTCGATACGCAATACCTCGGCCGGCCCGATCGTCGTTACGGTCGCAGAACGCAGTCTCCCACGGTGGAGCGCCGATTCGCCGATCACCTCGCCCGGCCCCAGCACGGCGATGCGGTCCCGGCCGACGTACACGCCCACCTCCCCGCTGAGCAGGATGTAGCAGGAGTCCGATGGCGTCTGCTCATGAATCAGCGGTAATGGGGCCGACGTCGAAGTGCGATGAGCTGCTTGGGCGAGACGCTGCAGTTCAGCATCCGAGAATTTATCGAAGGTGGCGTACTGGCGTAACCGACGGGCGTCTTCCTCATATTGCTTCGCGTCGGCCTTCATAGCGAGCTCCTGACGTGCGATGTGACGCTACAACGACGAGCGTAACGCGAATTTGCGATACAAATGGCAGAAGATCGCGACGTAAATCTAAACCCGGCCCGCCGGAAAACGTCGAAGTCAGTTCCGGCCGGGAAGCTTCATCACCGTCCGCACGATGGGCAGTAGCGACTTCTGCCACAGAGTGCTCGGAATGCCAAGGGGCGGATCGAGATTGAACACGCGTGCGGTCGCGATCGTCTGGGACTCGGTGTACTTCAGCAGGCCCTCGGGACCGTGCCGGCGGCCGACGCCGGACTGGCCCATCCCGCCCATCGGCGCGCTCAGGCTGCCCCAGGCGAACGCATAACCCTCGTTGACGTTTACGGTCCCGGACCGCAACCGGGCGGCGATCTGCTCGCCCTCCGCGGAGGAGCCGGCCCACACGCTGGCGTTGAGCCCGTACTCGGTGTCGTTGGCCTTTTCGACGGCTTCATTCACGTCGGCGACGGGGTAGATCGAGACGACCGGACCGAACGTCTCGTTGGCCGCGCACTCCATCTCCGGCGCGACATCGGTCAGCACCGTCGGCTCGTAAAACAGCGGCCCGATGTCGGGCCGCGCCTTGCCGCCCGTAATCACCTTGGCGCCCTTGGCTTTCGCGTCGTCCACGTGGTCCGTCACCGTGTCCAGCTGGCCCGCCGAGATCAGGCTGCCCATGTCGACCGAGAAGTCATACGCGGTGCCCAGCCGCATATTCCGCACCGCGGCACCGAACTTGCCGATGAAATCGTCGGCGATGTCCTTCTCGACGTAAATCCGCTCGATGGAGATGCAGAGCTGGCCCGCGTTGGAGAAGCACGCGCGGGTGGCCGCCTTGGCGGCCTTGTCGAGGTTGGCTCCCCGCGTGACGATCATCGCGTTCTTGCCCCCGAGTTCGGCCGAGAAGCCGATCAGCCGACGGCCCGCGTGCTCCGCGAGCTGCCTGCCGGTGGCGGTCGAGCCGGTGAACATCAGGTAGTCGCAGTTGTCGATGATTGCGGTACCGACCACCGAGCCCGGACCCGGCACGATCGCGTAGAGCGCCCGCGGCAGCCCGGCCTGATAGAGCAGCTCGGCGCATGCCAGCGCGCAATACGGGGTCTGGCTGTCCGGCTTGAGCACCACCGCGTTACCCGCCAGGAGCGCCGGCACCGAGTCGGACGCCGTCAGCGTCATGGGGTAGTTCCACGGCGAAATCACCCCGACCACGCCCTTGGGCTGGTAACAAACCGTGGTCTTACCGATCCCCGGAAGCAACGCCTGCACCGTGCGAGGCTTCAGCAGGTCCGCTGAAACGCGCACGTAGTAATTCGCGTTAGCCATCAGGTCGACGATTTCCTCCTGCGCCGCCCAGCGGGCCTTGCCGGCCTCGGCCTGCAGGAGATCCATCAGGAACCCGCGGTTCTCGACGACCAGGTCGCGGTAGCGGCTGATGACGTCGATGCGCTCGGCGACCGGACGGTTCGCCCAGTCGATCTGCGCGGCGCGCGCTCCGGCGAATGCCGCTTCGACGTCTTCGGCCGTGCCGATCGGGATCGTGGTCAGCGGCTTGCCGGTGAAGACCTCGTCGATCGTCTTGGTCTGGCGTGCGGTGGCGTCTTTTATCGCGGCGAGCTGGCGCAGGCGGTCGAAGACCTCGGTTGACGGTGCAGGCATGTCGTTCCCTCTCGCAAGAAGCACAGACCTCCAGGACACCAGAATATGGGGTTGCAATGCCAGGCCCCTTGGTGGCCGCGACGTCCACGTGGTGCGTGCATCCCGCCCGGAGGCGAGGACCCTCTAGGTGCGCACGCGGTCCGACGAGGGGCTACGACGCCGCCTGACTCGCCTGGCCTTGTGCAGCGATGGTGTTGAATGCTTGGCGCTCCGAGCTTGCCGTGGGCAGCGTGTCGCCAGGATCACCTAGGTGCAGCAGGCGTCGGACACATCGGCTGCCAACAATGGCCCAGCGAGTTCCCGCGGCGCTGCAGTCGTTATCGAGCGTGATAAGGACGGAAACACCGCTAGCGCAAAGGAAATCCACCCCACTGAGGTCGAGGATCAGCGCAGGAGCCTCTCCGACGAACCGGTTGGCGTAATCGTAGAAGCGGCCGATGTTAGTAGCGTCGATGTCACCGGTGACCTGCACAACGGTCACTTGGTCTCGGCAATATGCGCGTAGTTGCGCGCCGCTGCAATCGACGACGGAGCCGTTGGGCGTGAAGGCGTAGGAAGCGGTATTGGCAGAGATAGGAGCGATCATCAGGTGATCTCGATTCGATCGTGGGTGTAAAGCGAATGTGATACGCGACGACCGAATCGAATAGATGGCGATGCCAATCTTCAAGATCCGTGATAAATGCTAAGAAAGAAATTGTTTGATGCACTATCCGGCGTGTCCACAGGCTGGGGACTCAACCCTGATGCAAGGATAGCTTACTTTCGGTGACGTGAACAGCGACCGCTCGCACCGATTCGAGTGATGTGCAGGGATCTGACTCGGCATCGGAAGTCGATCGTTTGAAAGTCATTGCAGGACAACTGCTCTCGAAGAAACGGTACTGCCTCGGGCTGGCGGATCCGACCCGCAACTACACGCCGGACACCAGGCGGCCCCGATTCCGAAGGCATGTGTTTCGTAAAGGTGTTGGCGGGTAGGCCCCGGTGTTAGGCAGGCGGTTGGCCGGGGCCGCCAGATCTAAAAGCCTTCAACAGGTTAGCGCCTCTTGTCGTGAAGTACCGCCTCGGTGGTGGCCTCACGGCGCGTTGCCTTGAGGTGCTTGTCGGCGCGCTTCTCCTTCAATGACTTTCCGGACTTCTTGCTCATGGATTTTCGGGGAGATTTGTCTGACATTGCTGGCCCCTTCGCCATGGGGCCTGGTTGGTCCCGATCCGCGAACTTTACTCCACGTCGGTATATCGTGGGGTCGTGCGCGGGGGCGCGGTGTGGTGAGGCCATCGCTCGGGGCGACGTCACGGACCGTTTTAGGGTGTATTGTTGAACAGATCGGAAACCCAGCTGGTCCGGGATGAGTCAGCTAATTCTTGCTGACCGCGCCGAGCAATCGCTTACGCCGGAAATGCCGGTGACAAACCCGGAGTTGGGATCGCTTTGAGTGCTTTAGCTACATTTCCATTTTCGACGGATTCCGTTGCCGCGCAGCAATTCTCTGGCTCTCCGAGCTTCGGCCTCCTGAGTACCTATCCGCCGACACCGTGCGGGCTTGCCACCTTCAGTGCTGCCCTGGCCCACGGACTGGTCGCCACTGGCGCCGACGTCCGGGTCGTGAGAGTGTCCGACGGGCCACCGTCTTCGAGCGTCCGTGTCATCGGAGAGCTCGTCGAGGGCTCACCGGCATCCGTCGCGGCATGCGCCGAGTTGCTGAACGAGAGCGATGTTGCGGTCATCCAGCACGACTACGGGATCTACGGCGGTGTTGACGGAGACGAAGTCGTGGGACTCATCGACGAACTGCGCGTGCCTTCGATCGTGGTCGCTCACACTATTCTCAAAGACCCTACGCGACACCAGCGTTCGGTTCTCGAGGCGATTGCAGCACGGGCAGATCAGGTGATCGTGATGTCCGATGCCGCCAGTGAACGGCTGCTCTGCGGCTTCGATATCGACCGCCACAAAGTCGCCACCATTCCCCATGGGGCCACCATCCCGACGACCTCGTGCATACGAGGCGGTCGGCCGACCCTCTTGACGTGGGGCCTGCTGGGCCCGGGCAAGGGCATCGAGCGGGTAATCGACGCGATGGGGTCGCTTCATGACTTGCCAGGGCAGCCGCGGTACGTCGTTGCCGGGCGAACGCGCCCCAAGGTGCTGGCTGCCGACAGCGAGGCGTACCGGGATGCCCTGATAGAACAGGCGCGGCAGGGCGGCGTCGAGCGCTCCGTGTGCTTCGATGGGCATTACCGCAATGTCCCGATGCTGACCGCACTCGTCCAGTCCGCAGCCGTCGTCGTCCTGCCCTACGACTCGACTGATCAAGCGACCTCCGGTGTACTGGTCGAGGCCGTCGCGAACGGCCGGCCGGTTGTTGCGACCGCATTTCCGCACGCTGTTGAATTGCTCGCCAGTGGAGCGGGCATCGTTGTCCCGCACGACGATCCGGACGCGTTGGTATCGGCCCTGCGTCGTGTGCTGACGCAGCCCCGCCTCGCCGGTGCGATGGCGGCCGAGGCACGCCGAATGGCGCCCGAGATGGCCTGGCCGGTGGTCGCGGATGCGTACGTGAGGGTCGCGCACCGGCTACTCACGCGGCGGCGGGCAGGCACGCGCACCGGGTGAATAGTGCCCAGGGCGCGGCATCCATTCTGGCGGTGATCTCGACGTTGCAGCATGCGCGACGATCATCTTTGCGCGGCAATGGCTTCGGTCAGGGTGGCTCAGCGTAGCCCTCAGCCCTATCCGCCCGGCCGTCCGGGAGCGGCACGCGGTCGTTCGTGCCCGGCCCGCAGGCGCGATGGTGTTCGCGGGAATCTGGCGTGCTACGGTCAGGACTTACGGCACAGAGCCGATTTTGGCAAATACTTCGATAGATGGCTCAGCCGTCCACCGGGACCACCAGGCTCCGGGCGGGCTTCCGTGCCGCCCGACTCCCGTGACGAGGGTGACCACGACAGCCGCATCAGCTGTGCAGCCGTAATCGGCGACCGCACTCGAAGGTCGATTGCGTCCCGATGCCGCCGTTCAGCTTTGTTGATCAAACAGCTTCCCGATCGTCGGACCTCGCGCCGCTCGCCCGTCGACACCAATCAAAAGATCGGACGTGATCCACATTGTTGCGGTACGTAAACCTTCCGCTCATCGTCATGCGGACAACGCACGCCACCGCGCCCGGATCTCACTGAGATGGCCATCACCGAAGTACCTGAATACGCCCATCTGAGCGATGCGGACCTCGAGGAGCTCGCGGCCGCTCTGGAAGAGATCCGTCGCGATATCGAGGCTGCGCGTGGCTCGAAAGATCGGGCATACATCGTGCGCGCCATCGCTTTACAGCGATGGCTCGAAATCGCGGCGAGGCTAGCGATTGCGGGGAGCAAAGGCAAGCTTGGCTGGGCTGTCGGAACCGCCGCCCTGGCCGCGGCCAAGTCCATCGAGAACATGGAACTCGGCCATAACATCAGCCACGGTCAATGGGATTGGATGAACGATCCCGAGATCCATTCCAGTACGTGGGAATGGGACATGGCCGCTCTCACATCGCAATGGCAGCACTCCCACAACTACCGGCACCACGTCTTCGCGAACATCGTCGGGGTGGATGACGACCTCGGATTTGGAGTCATGCGGGTCACTCGGGATCAAGCGTGGCGGCCGAGCGCGTTGGTGCAGCCGCTGCGCGCGGTGCTGCTGGCGCTCGCGTTCGAATGGGGTGTCGCATTGCACGGCTTGTATGCGGTGCAGGAGCGCGAGGACACCGACGCCGGCAGATCCGCCCACAAATCAGCGCTCCTTCGCAAGGTGGCCCGACAGGTCGGCAAGGACTACGTTCTCGTTCCCGCGCTGAGTCGTCGGCGATGGCGCCGCACACTGTGGGCCAACGTGGTTGCCAACGGGCTGCGCAACGTGTGGGCGTGTGTCGTGATTATCTGCGGTCATTTCGCGGACGGCGCGGAAAAGTTCACCCCGTCGGCATTGGAGGGCGAGAGGAAGCCCGAATGGTATCTGCGGCAGATGCTCGGTACCGCCAATTTTCGGGCCGGGACGGTGATGGCGTTCATGAGCGGGAACCTCTGCTACCAAATCGAACACCACCTCTTCCCCGATCTGCCCAGTAATCGTTACCCCGAAATCGCCCATCGGGTACGCGACTTGTGCCTCACCTACGACCTGCCGTACACGACCGGCCCGTTGCACCGCCAGTTCCTGCTCACCGCGCGCACAATCTGCAAACTGGCGCTGCCGGACCGGTTTCTCACCGCTACCTCCGACGACGCGCCCGAGACAGCGTCCGAGGACAAATTCCGGAACGTCGCGAAGCGACCGAACTCAGGCGTCGGGGACAATGGGCGGCGACGCGGATTGGCGACGGCACTACTTACCGGAAAGTCGATGTTGCCCCAGTGAGGCACGGCCTGACCTCGGGCGCTTTGGATGTCCGCCCGCTCTTGCTGCACGTTCGAAAAATGCTGCGGCACAATGCTATATACCCACCTGCAGTCGGGTGACTTGCCCGGCCGCGGCGTCGCGATTACTCGCGCACCTGGCGGTTGACGACACCCGTAACGAATCGGGAATCGATCTCTTCACCGCCATCGCCGTAGTAGACGCGGTAGTGTTCCTCGCCTGAGTGCGTGTCGGTGATGCCCATTGCGGTGTCGGCCGTACGGGTGACTTTGATCCAGTTTCCAGACTTCGGATCTTGAAGCATGTCGCCTTCCCGGATCTCCGACAATGGCACCTTTTCTATTGCATGTTCGGAACTCATTGCTCTCCCGATAGTCCTGGCCGGTCGGCGGTATCCACCCTCCGGGGATCATCCCGGCGATCATTCGAGGATTCTCCGGTCAACCGCGCCGGTCAATCACCGATTCATCCGACGCCGAGCCACCGACCAGGGGACTGGGATCGTTGCTCGTAAATCGCCGCAGGAAGTGAAAGGCTGAGGGGATGACCTTGCCGCCGCCCGACCCGGCCGTTTCCGCAGCCCAAGCCCCGTCCGGCTAAATGTGGCGATCCACAAGCAGCTCCTCGCTGCGGTCGACGGCCGGCGCGGGGTAGAGGCCGCCGACCGGCTGTGTGAGGCGTGTGTGGGTCTTCTCGACGTTGACGCGGCGGCCATCTCGCTCGTTTTCGAAGGCGCGAGCAGCGGAACACTGGGATCCAGCGGGGCGCCCGCGCGCATATACGACGAACTACAGTTCACTCTCGGCGAGGGACCGTGCCTGGACGCCGTCGCACAGCGGATTCCTATCCTGGTCGTCGACCTCGCAGATCCGGAGGAGGCTCGCTGGCCGGCCTACGCGCCCGCCATGGTGGCCCACCAGATCAGATGCGTCTACGCGATACCCGTGGTGGTGGCCGGCGAATATGTCGGCGCCCTCGACCTCTTCCGCGCGCAGCCGGGCCGGCTGCTGGACGATGACGTGGCCGGTGCCGTCGCCGCCGCGGAGCTCGCCGGTGTGCCGCTTCTGGACCTCCTTGACGGAGACCTCCAGGCCGCCGTCGCCGACCCCACCAGCAATGCCTGGGCCGAACTCAGCACGCTGAGCCGCGCGGAGGTCAGCCAGGCCACCGGCATGGTCGTCGCCCAGCTGGAGGTCGAACCGGCCGAGGCCCTTGTCCGGCTGCGCGCTCACGCCTACGCCACCGGCCGCAGCGCCACCGACGTCGCCCGCGACATCCTCGACCGCCGACTGAAGCTCGAAATCGACTGATGCGCGCTCGGCGGACCCGGAAAGCCCAGAAAGAAGGACAACGTGACTGACACCCCTCGTGAAACCCGGGTGCTGAACGCCGTCGTCGCGCTAGTCGACAGCCTGCTCGATGACTTCGACGTGGTCGACCTGCTGACCGGGCTCACACAACAATGTGCTGAGTTGCTCGACGTCGCAGCCGCGGGAATTCTGCTCGCCGACCCACTACATCAGCTCCGCTTGCTGGCCGCGACGTCGGAGCAGGCCCACGAACTCGAGGTCTTCCAGCTGCAAGCCGAAGAAGGCCCATGCTTGGACTGCTACGCCACCGGCCAACCGGTCTCGGTTACCGACCTCCGAGCGGCAACAGATCGCTGGCCGCGGTTTGTTCCCGCCGCAGTCGGCGCCGGTTTCGCCTCCGTGCATGCCGTCCCGATGCGGGCCGCCGGCATGGTGTTGGGCGCACTCAACTTGTTCGGCAGCAGCCCCGGCGAGCTCACCGAGGCAGATCTGCTCGTCGGGCAGACCCTGGCACATATCGCATGCGTCGCGATCCTCCAGGAACACTCACCCACAGCCTTCACCGTCATGCCGCCGCTACGCACCGCGCTGACCAGCCGCGTCATCGTGGAGCAGGCGAAGGGCTTCCTTTGCGAAAAGCTGGATGTCTCCGTAGAGCAGGCATTCGATCTGTTGCGGACCTACGCGCGGGCCAACGGGGAACACCTGACCGATGTGTCACGCAGATTGATGACCGATCGGTATTCCCGGCTGCTACTGGTGGCGGCGTTGGCCGAATTGTTGGCCGCGCCACCGGGATAACGAGTCAGCGACGCCATGCGCGGGCGCGCCGCGCGGCCTCTTCGACCAGCCGCTCGGCGACGGAGTGCAGCTTGACGTTCTCCGTCTGGCTGATGCGGGTGAGCCGTTCGAAGGCCTCATCGGCGCTGCCGCCCGACCGGCTGCGGATGATGCCGATCGCCTGGTCGATCACCGATCGGCTGTTCAATGCGCGCTGCAAGCGCAGTGTCCGTTCGTGTGCGTCGGCCAGCAACTGCGCGTTATACACCGACACCGCGGCGGGCCTGGCAAACTGGGCGCCCAGTCGCACGGCGTGCTCGGCGAACGCGTCGCGTTGTGCGGCATAGGCGTTGATCGAGCCGATCACGTCGTCGCCAACGATTAGCGGCAGCGCCAGCGCGGAGTGCATCCGCATCCGGGCTACCCGGCCACCGAAGTGCGGCCAACGGCTGTCACTGCCCAGCGATCCGCTCACCGTGGGGCGTCGCGACTGCATACAGGTGATGCACGGCCCCTCGTTCAGTTCGTCGTACTGGATCGTGTCGATCTCGTGGACGAGTTCCATTGTCGCCGCCCAGGTCTGGGCGCTGGACAACCCGTGCTGCGGATCGATCAATGCGACGCCCACGCCGTCGGCACCCGGAATCGCCTGGGCCGCGAACTCTGCCACGTCCCGCAGAAGGTCGACCACCCCTCGGGCGCCGGCCACAATTCCGGCAACTCCGCGGAGCCCCTCGTGCAGTTCGGCCTCGTCCGCGTCCCGTTGGGCAGGGGAGAGTTGGGGCGATTGCGGCGCCTCGCGACCGGGCTGAGCGTCGAAGTCGGCCAACGTCCCTCCTCCCGTGCACCCTTGACCGCGAATCTACTCCCCGCCGAGCCCGGAAAAATCAGTCGATGAGCGCCAACGCATGGCCGCGCCGCAGTTTCCCCGACGGGGTCTTGGGGATCGTTCCCGGCTCGAGTACGGCCACATTGCGGGGGCGGACGTCGACCTCGGCGACCACTTCGTGTGCCACCTGATGCTCGATGCGGCGCACCGCGGCCGGATTTTGCCAGTCGTTGGACTCCAGGGCGATGGCGAACGTCTCCCGTGCGTGTCCGGCGTCCAGGCGCACCGCGACGGCAGAGCCCGGCCGGACCCCGCAGACGCGCGCGGTGGCGCGTTCGATGTCGGTCGGGTAGATGTTGCGGCCGGCCATGATGATCACGTCCTTGACACGGCCGCAGACGACGACATGGCCGGTCTCGGTAAGGTAGCCCAAGTCGCCGGTGTCATACCAACCCTGGTCGTCTTGAGCGGCGACGAATCCGGCCATCGTTTCGTAGCCCAGCGTCACTGGTTCACCGCGCACCTCGAGTACGCCGACGCCCCGCGCGGGCAGGATGGTGGCGTCTTCGTCGACGACGCGAGCCTGCAGCCCCTTCAACGGTCGGCCGAGCGTGGCCAGTCGCCGGATATTGCCCTTGGTCGCCGGGACGGCCCGGTGCAGTACGGCGAGCAGGTCCGCGTCGACCACATCGACCAAAAGGCCTGCGCCGCAATCGGAGAACGACACCGCTACGGTCGCTTCGGCCATGCCGTAGGCCGGCAGGATTGCCTCCGGACGTAACCCGAACGGCCGGCCGGCCTCGCAGAGGTACTCGACGTCCGCGGGTTCCACGTGTTCGGCGCCCGACAGGGCCCATCGCAGGGTCGACAAGTCAAACTGGCCGGGGCGGGCCAGGTTGCGAAGCCGTTTGGCTAACAGCGTGTAGGCGAAGTTCGGTGCGGCGGTCATCGTGCCTTTGTATTTGTCGATGAGCTCGGCCCACAGCAGCGTGTTACGCAGGAAGTCCATCGGAGTAACCTTGACCAGCTCGGCGCCGAAATACATTGGCACAGTCAAGAACCCAGTCATGCCCATGTCGTGGAACAACGGCAACCAGCTCACGATGACGTCAGTGTCGATGTCAACGCTCGCGCCGGCGAACATCGCCTCAGCGTTGGAAACGATGTTGCGGTGTGTGATCCGTACGGCCTTGGGTGACCCGGTAGACCCGGAAGTCAATTGCAGCAGTGCCAGGTCGTCGTCGCTGGTATCGAGGGGATCGATCGGGCGGCTGTCGAGGAGCTCATCGACGATGAGCACTCGCATACCGAGCTGAGACAGCAATGGGGCCGCGGCCATGAAAGGCTGGGAGACGACTATCGCTTTTGCACCGATCATCTCGATGACAGCGGTCGTCTCTCGGCCCCATCGCTGAAGATCGGTACGCGCGGTGGGCTGGTGGAGCATGGTCAAATTGGCGCCGCGCATCCAGATACCCTGTGCGGTCGGAGCGATCTCCACCGGGGCGCCGGCCAGCACCGCGACCGTGTCACCGGGGCCGACCCCGGCCGCGCTCAAGCCGCCTGCAATCCGTCGTGCCCTGTTATGCACCTCACCCCAGGTATGCCGGACGGGGCGATTCGGCTCTCCGGTCACCAGGCCTTTCGAACTGGAATGGGCGGTGCTGTACATCGTTTCGGTGAACTTGCTCAAGGCCATTCCTCGTTCTCCGGTGCGGCGACGTCGCGGCTGGTCTGCGACCGTGCGGCGGGTCGTTGGATCGGGGGCCCGAACGCGCGAGCTAAGCCAAACGTGTAGGCAATGCGCCGCGAGCTCTGGGGGCAATCCGAAAGCACAATTTGACAGTCGGCTTTACCGGGTTTGCAGACGCGTTGCGGCGGGGACCAATTGACAGATCGCCGTCGGACGTTTCTGGGAGGCTGCGGAGTCAACCTTCGCCAAACCATACCGCAACGGTCGGTCGGGAATCGCTGAAAGCTTCAAGCGGCTTACAGACACACCCCACCGTCGAAGTCAGCCCTGGGTAGACCATTCCGACGGAATGGATGTCTGCGAAGTACCCGTAGGCCTGATACCAGGCCGGGGCGTATGGCCGTTCATAAGTCGCCATAAATCCTTGTATACCAATAGATGTCTTTGAACTAAGCGTTTGTGGGTACGCGCCTGTTCGCGGATGCGTCGTACCGAGTGCGCTCGCTCGTCGAGAGCCGACCGGTGGGTTTTCATCGGGCCGACGCAGCGGCGCCGAGTACTGATTCGGCATGCGACTCCTGAGGTAGGCCGGGCGATCCGTACAACGAGCGCCGACGCCCCTCTTTGCGGCACATGGGCAGATATCGGCGTAACGTAACTAAGAGAGTTGTTTCATTGTCGGCACAGCCTCGACCGTCATTCCCCATCGAGATCACGGGCAATGCAATCCCTCCGTCGGCCCGTTTCGCGGGTTGATCGCATCGAACTGCGAAGGGTTCTACCCATGAATCGAGCGGTACCGGCGGTCAGTTTCATTGATTCTCAGCGGAATCCAACAACCCACTCCGTAGTCGACTCTGTGGAGCACCGGTGCGGGGGGGAACCGACTTCGTATCTGATCAATACGGTGGGACCGCACCGCCCCGTGAGCCCGGTGCGGCTCACGCTGACATCCCAACTCGGAAATAAAGTCGACGGAGCGTGGTGGCCCCGGACAGGGGTGATCTCGCGAGAGATCATCGAGTTGATCGCTGTCTTACGCGGCCGTTTAGGCCGAGTCACCGACATTAACGTCAACTGGTCATCGTTGCAAAGCCAGCAGGACCTGAATTGGGACTGCTGGCATGGGATACGGCCACACGTCATGACAGTTGGCGGCCGCGATGCACGGGCACAGCTTCTGATCGTTCCGCATCGCACTGGTGCGGCCCTTGCGGTAATGGTGTTGCGTCAGGCTGCCGGCTTGCCCGTGTACGACGCACATCGTGATTCCCGAGCCTTCCAGAGGGCCGACTGCATTGTCCGCATGGCCCGGGGCGAGCAAATGTTTGGATCGCGGCGCTCGCGGTGAGCTGATGTCATAGCTATACCGCAGGGAGCGGTGGGAACATTCGGGTTCGCCCGCCGCGCATGTAGCCCACCACCTGCCCAGAGGCTAGCGCGGGAAAGTCGATGCTCAGCGAGATACGTTGACTCCCTGCAAATTTACGTGGCGGAAGTCCGCCACGCTCACACGTGGGCTGCCGGTTATTGCGCGCCTGCCATGAGCAGGCTATCGACGGTCGAGGCATTACTCGGGCCGGCTGCCGTCATCATGATGGCGTGTGCTTGGTCTGGGTCGGCATGCGGGGAAACCACCAGTAGGACAAGTCGTTTACGATTGTGCCCGAGGATTTCGATGGTGTTGGCGGGCTGGAGGCGGAATCCGTCGAGTCGTACCGTTCGCCCCTCGATGGCGAATTTTGCTGGTAATTCCGGCCATTCATCCAGTTGGTAGTTGACACGGCCAATCGGACCAAGCCGAACTGACAGCACCGACAGCAGGTCTGGGAGCTCTGCCCTCAGGTCGTCACTGTGCGGCCACCACGCCCCATCGACATAGCCGCTCTGCGGGCCTTTGGGCTTTAACCTCAAACGGGGTGTGTGTTCCGGGGCGGTATGCCGGTGGCCGGTATCCATGTGGTCATTTTTCGGCGTCATGACGACGCTCCCGTCTTGACCGCGAAACCGGTCAAATCATTCGAATCGGCGACGACATGGCTTGCTAGTCAGGTGCGAGGTATCGCCGATGCTCCCTACTCTACACATGTGCTCACCTTGGACGCGGCTGAGGACCTTGAGTGATTTGGGTGTGTGCGCTCAGCGGATACAAACGAGTTGGTCGATAGAATCCGCTGGTAAGTCGCCGTCAACCACGGCGGTCACGACCAACTGGTTCAGCGTGATCGCCCCCTTGTGATTGTCGAGGAACGCGGTGTCGGAGGCATCACGACCGGTGGCTATACGCACCAGTGTTTGCCGCGGCGCCAGCAACGTCGCGTCGACGACCCTCCATTGGCCCTCGACAAAGGCCTCGGCCACCGCGTGGAAGTCCATCGGGTACAGGCCAGGCGCGTACACCGACACCAGGCGGGCCGGGACGTTGACCGCGCGCAGCAGCGCCACCACCAGGTGCGCGTAGTCGCGGCACACACCTTCACCGGAGAGCAAGGTCTCCACGGCCCCGTCGATGGGATCGCTTGAGCCGGGCACATAATTCAACCTGGTGCCCACCCATGAGCTGACATTTTCCAACAACGTGGCCGAATCGCCGTAGGTGCCGAACTCCGTTGCGGCGAAACCATAGAACTTGTCGGCCTCGGCGTACCGACTGGGTCGCAGATACACCGACATGTCGTAGTCGGTCACCGGGGCCGGATCGGTCTTGCCCACGATTGTCGCTGCGTAGTCGACTTTCAGTGTGCCCGCCGCTGCATCGAACTTGTGAATGCGATTGCCATGGACACCGCTGACTTCCAAAGCTTGGACTGGCCGTCCGTCCAACATGAAGCGCAACGATTCGAGGACTTCGGTCTTCGGGTGCGGAGCGACTGCGATCTGGAACTCCAGCGTCGTAGGAGCGGTGATTTCGACTTCGATCTGGGCGCCCACTTCTCGTCTCATAGGGCGATGATGCGCCAGTCGTTCGGGATTCGCGACCCGTCTCGGTGCGTCCGAACCGTAGTCGGGGGCGCTCGTTGCCGGCGCCCAATGATTGCGACCAGGTCGGAGTAGGGTGGGAACGGTTAGGTGGTTTTCCGTGCGCTGCCGGTCTGAGGTCGTGCCGCTGCCGACTCGAGTGATTGACCGACTCGTGGTCAAGACGGGAACTCGCGATGGCGGCCGAAGTAGCCGGCAGGTCCGAGGCGCAACGGCAACGAGGGCGCGACCGCAACACTGGGCGGTCCCGCGCCGCGCTTTCGATTGGAACTTGAAGCGCACTGCGGTCCGGCGCCGCGGATGCGCAGCCCAACTCTGGTGCCCAGCATCGCCGCCTACGCAGCAATGGGCCCGAGAATTGACCGGCGAATCGAAAATGAAACTGACGCAAGCTGATTGAGTGTGTCGACAACTAAGATCGTTTGACCGCCTCGTTGCATAGTTCCGGTTGTTGTCAACATCGATGCGCACTGGTCTAGAGGTTCTGGAGCCGGGGCTTTATCGCGAAAGGGGATGGTGCGCTGATGGGTACGCGATTGTCGGGGATCGATGCCCTGTCGCTGCACACGCAGGGCCCGAATACGCCCGCTCACACCCTCACTCTGGTCACCATCGAAGCGTCCGATCGCCTCAGTCACCTGCGGCTACATCAACTGGTGGCAGCGTCGCTACCGCAAATGGCGCGCTTTCGCAGCCGACTGGTGGCCAAGCCCCTGGGTATGGGTCAGCCGCTGTGGGCGGAGATCGACGACTATGACCCATCGTCGCAAATTCATTGCGCAACCGTTCGCGCTCCCGGCGGACGGGCCGAACTCGCGGACCTCATCGCCGAGCTCAGTGCCCGGCGACTGGATTGTCGTGAGCGACTGTGGGAAGCCTGGAGCATCAATGGTCTGGCGGACGGCCAATGGGCATTGGCGGTGAAGACGTCGCCGGCACTCAATGACGGAGCCGCAGGGGCAGCGTCTGTCTTGCCGCGGTTGCTGACCACAGGGCCGCGCGATCGCCCGGACGACGGTCTGCCCACCGAGCCGTACCTAGGTTCGGCTCCTTCGCTCGGCGAGCTTGTTACCGATGTGCTTCACGAGATCGTCGAAAACCACGCCACCAGCATGTGGCTGATCGCCGATACTGCTTCTCGTATGCTGCAGGGCTCGACAAGTCGGCTGCTCCGCTCGCGCGTCCCGGGCCCGACGGCGCAGGCGGCACCTTCGATCAGCGGGCCCGTGCCCCACACAGTGTTCAATGCGGCGCTGACGAAGCGGCGTGCGGTGGCTTTCGCTTCGATCCCGCTCGCAGACGCGAGGACAGTCAGCGACGCGTTCGGGGGCAGCACCACCAACGTCGTTCTCGCTGCTTGTGCAATGTCGTTGCGAGCGTGGCTGCAAAAACACGACACAGTACCCGATTGTCCGCTGCTGATGCGGATGCCGTTCGAATTGCCCCCCACAGATCACCCCAGAACTGGCAAGGCTATGACCGTCGGCCGGCTACGCATCCCGGTGCACCTCGACGACCCGGTGCAGATGCTCGCCAACCTCCATACCGCAACCGAGAGGCTGGCCGCCATCCGCAGGCGTAGCTACGAAAATCGTTCTTCGACAACTGATTCGGAAATCGTTGCTTCGCTCATCCCGCCGGTGATAGCTCAGCTGGGGATGCAGCTTTACAGTCGATCGGGCATGCGGCATCAGCTCAAACCGATTTGCCACGGTAACGTCTCCTGCATCGCAGTTGAGCCGAAGCTAGCGTACTGCGCCGGCTCGAAGGTCGTCCGCGTGTACACCGTGGGGCCGCTTTCGGAGGAAAGCGGGTTGAACATCGCGCTGACCACCCGCGGCGAGGAGCTGGATGTGAGCGTGTGCGCGTGCCCCGACAACGTGCCCGCGGTCGACGATATCGCGACCGGGGTCGTGCGCTCAGTCGCTACTCTGGTGGCGGCCGCGCACCAATCGCCTCGCGGGCACGGCCGTTCCGTCGTCACAGAGATGGTCACGCACCCCGCTACCCGTTCACGCGGCAGTGCCTGGGGAACTTGAGAATTGCTGTGCCCAAACGGGGTCCGAGATCGGCTCGGGCCTCGGGTTCGCCGGCGAGCCCGTTGACCCATTCAGACGAGACTCACGGCGCCCTTGTGCCCAAACCGCCATGGGCGGCTTGCTGCATCCCAGCGGCGCGGGTGTCGAGGCCCCGTCACTCGGTGCCCGAGCCTCCGCCTGATCCTGCTCGACACCCAACCCGCAATGAACGGTGGTGTCGACGGCGCCGTCCCGCCGGAGGACACCCTGGGCGACCAACAGGTGATGGCAGAGGCCTCGCGATCCCAGCGGCTTTTCGATCTGCTTGCCGAAAACGCTCGGGAAAACGTCGCGCGGTACCGAATCCATGAGCCAAGCGTTTTCACTGGCGACATCACTATCTTCTCGGCCACGCGCGACGAAGACGATCGCACTGCATTCCTTGTGCAATCCTGGCGTCCCCATGTCTCCGGCGAAATCCTCACGTATTCGGTCGACCGCGCGCATAACGACACGCTGACCAACGAGTCGGTGGGTCTGTACGGACAACGGCTCACGCATCTGCTGGTCCTTGCGGAACGTCGGCTCGAATTGGCCCACGGCGCGGCGACGCGGGACGACAAGCTCCCCGGGGAGCGCGCCGGCTGACAACCCTTGCGCAGCGGCTCTGGACTAGTTGCCGATAACGGCTTTGTGTTGGGGGCAATAGGACGCCACGGAAGCGCCGAGCAGGTAGCCGGCTTCATGTGCCGAAAGGTCGGTGGCCCTTACGACATTCAGCACCAGGGAGGTTGGCGTTTTACCCTTATCGAGTCCGGCGCACATGTTGTGTCCCGCTGCGATTGCGGCGCCGCGGTCGGTGAAGACGATCCCGTTTCGCTGAATCTCCGCGATGAACGAATCATCGTGTTGATCGGCGGACGCCGGTGCCGCGAAAAGCACAGCGGCGCCGGCGAGCACGACCGCGCCTATTGTCGACCGGATCCCCAGATGCGCATTCATTCGCGGCAAGGTCTTCCTCAATGTGGCGGCTGGGCTTTCTGCAATAACGGTGGCTGAAGATTAGCCAGAATCGGCGCATCTCTCTCGTCGGCGTCAATCGCGCCACCTCACACAAATCGGCCCGAATCAGTCGGGGGCTCGACGGTCAATATCCGAGCGCCCCGGACCGCCGCTGACCCCTGGAACGTTGCAATCGATTGCGCCGCAGGCATTCCCATTCGCCCTATCGGCTCGGGTAACCTGCCCGCGAGCGAAAGCCGCGAGGGTGGGACGACGCCACCGGCCCGCGCCGGCGCCAACGGCGAGAGCAGGGCGCAACCAAGATTTAACAGTCGGGGGATCACCGTCGGCAAAATCCGGTCCTGCGGCGGATAATTCCCGCCCGATTTATTCACTCGCCGCGGTGGGTCCCGCCGCCAGTTGACCCGAGCCAGAATACGACGTTTACCCGCGACCGGCGAACCGGCGCCGGTGCATTTCACGGTGGCCTTACGGGCGCGCCGCAACCGCCTTCGGTATGGTCCAAGGAGTGTGCGGAGTCACCGGGGAGGTACGGCTCGACGGGCGGGTCCCCGACGTAGCAGCGGTGTCCGCAATGGCCGCCGTGATGACCCCAAGGGGGCCCGACGCGTCCGGCGCCTGGTCACAGGGCCGCGTCGCGCTCGGTCATCGCCGGCTCAAGATCATCGACCTGAGCGAGGCCGGCGCCCAGCCGATGGTCGACTCGGAGCTGGGCCTGGCCATCGCCTTCAACGGCTGCATCTACAACTACAAGGAGCTGCGCCGCGAACTCAGCGGGCACGGCTATCGGTTCTTCTCGCACAGTGACACCGAGGTCCTGCTCAAGGCCTACCGCCACTGGGGCGACGACTTCGTCAGCCACCTGCACGGCATGTTCGCCTTCGCCATCGTCGAACGCGACAGCGGACGGGTGCTGCTCGGTCGCGACCGGCTCGGAATCAAGCCGCTCTACCTAACCGAGGACGGGCACCGGATCCGGTTCGCCTCGACCCTGCCGGCGCTGCTGGCCGGCGGCGGCGTGGACACCCGCATCGACCCGGTCGCGCTGCACCACTACATGACGTTTCACTCGGTGGTCCCGCCGCCGCTGACCATCCTGCGGGGGGTCCGCAAGGTGCCGCCCGCTTCGCTGGTGGCCATCGAGCCCGACGGCCGCCGCACCACGACGACCTACTGGACCCCCGACTTCACCCGGCACGACGACCGCGCCCGCTGGTCGGAAACCGACTGGGAAGACGCGGTGCTCGACGCGCTTCGCATCGCGGTCAAGCGCAGACTCGTCGCCGACGTGCCGGTCGGCTGCCTGTTGTCCGGCGGCGTCGACTCCAGCCTGATCGTCGGGCTGCTCGCCGAGGCGGGCCAGCACGGCCTGATGACCTTCTCCATCGGCTTCGAGTCCGCCGGCGGCGTCGAGGGCGACGAGTTCCGGTGGTCGGACATCATCGCCGAACGCTTCGAAACCGCCCACCATCAGATCCGCATCGGAACCGACCGGATGCTGCCCGCGCTCGACGGGGCCATCGGCGCGATGAGCGAGCCCATGGTCAGCCACGACTGCGTCGCTTTCTACCTGCTCAGCCAAGAGGTGTCGCGCCACGTGAAGGTCGTGCAGTCCGGCCAGGGTGCCGACGAGGTGTTCGCCGGCTACCACTGGTACCCGCCGATGGGCTCGCCGGCCGCGGCCTCGCTGGCGGGTTCGGTCGCCGAGTACCGCGGCGCCTTCTTCGACCGCGATTCTGCGGAAATGGCGGGCCTGCTGGGGTTGGGCATCATGGCCCCGGGCGACCCCAGTGAGCGCTTCGTCACCGAGCACTTCGCGCGCGCCGGCGCCGAGACGGGCGTCGACCGCGCGCTGCGACTCGACACCACCGTGATGCTGGTGGACGACCCGGTGAAGCGGGTCGACAACATGACCATGGCCTGGGGACTGGAGGGCCGGGTGCCGTTCCTCGACCACGAGCTCGTCGAACTGGCGGCGACCTGCCCGCCGGAGCTGAAGATCGCGCACGAAGGCAAGGGCGTCCTCAAACAGGCTGCGCGACGGGTGATTCCGTCCGAGGTGATCGATCGGCCCAAGGGGTATTTCCCGGTTCCCGCGCTGACCCACCTGGAGGGGCCCTACCTCGACATGGTTCGCGACGCGCTCTACGCGCCGGTCGCCAAGGAGCGCGGGCTGTTTCGCACGGAGGCGGTCGACGCCCTACTGGCCGACCCCAACAGCAAGCTGACCCCGTTGCGCGGCAACGAACTCTGGCAGATAGCCCTGCTCGAACTCTGGCTGCAGCGCCACGGGATTACGGGCCCGGTGGCATGACCGTCATCGATCCCTCCGGCGACCCCACCGAGGCGATCACCCTCGGCCTGCACGACGCCTCGCCGCCGGAGCTGGTCGAGGCGATGGCCAAGGACGTTGAGCTCGAATTAGGCTGGGGCCGACTCATTTTCGGTCAGACCTTCGCCGACGCCCATGAGCTGGTCGAGGCGCTGCGCCGGGAAGGGCCCGGGCGCCGCGACATCTGCATCTACGCACGCGAATCCCACGTGGTGGTCGCCGAAGCGCCGAGCGAGCTCTTCATCGACCCCAGCCACACCTATCGCCTGCGCTTCACCGATTCGCCGACGGCGGAGGACCTGTCGCCGGCGCCGCTCGGCGTGACCGTGCGCACGCTGAACGACCCGGTCGATGCCGATGCCATGAACCGCGTCTACGTGCGCTGCGGAATGGTGCCCGCCGGCGTCGACGTCATCTGGAACAACCACCTGAACGTGCCGGCGGTGACCTACCTGCTGGCGGTGCGGGACGCGGACGGCGCCGTGGTGGGCACCGTCACCGGCGTCGACCACGAGTTGCTGTTCGACGACCCGGAGCAGGGGTCGAGCCTGTGGACCCTGGCGGTCGATCCGGCGGCCGGACTCCCCGGAATCGGTGCGGCCCTCACCCGGGCCCTGGCGGAGCGCTTCCGCAACGCGGGCCGCGCCTACATGGACCTGTCGGTCGCGCACGACAACGCCGCCGCCATCGGCCTGTACGAGAAGCTGGGTTTCCGCCGCGTCCCGGTGCTGGCGATCAAGCGCAAGAACGCGATCAATGAGCCGCTGTTCAGCCCGCCGCCCGAGACGGTCGACGATCTCAACCCCTACGCCCGGATCATCGCCGACGAGGCGCTGCGCCGCGGCATCTGGGTCGAGGTGCTCGACGCCGAGACCGGCGAGATGAGACTCACCCACGGTGGCCGCAGCGTGGTCACCCGCGAATCGCTGTCCGAGTACACCTCGGCGGTCGCCATGTGCCGCTGCGACGACAAGCGCCTGACGCGCCGCCTCGTTTCGGAGGCGGGCATCACGGTGCCCCGCGCCCGCCTGGCCACCTTCGACGAAGGCGACTACAACTTCCTCACCGAGGTCGGGGAGGTCGTCGTCAAACCGACCCGCGGCGAACAGGGTAGGGGCATCACCGTCGGCGTGACCGCCGACCACGGTCCCGAAGAGCTCGCCGCCGCGCTGGCCCGCGCGCGCCAGCAATACCCGGATGTGCTGATCGAGCAGCGGGTGCAGGGCGACGACCTTCGGCTGGTGGTGATCGACGGCCGGGTGGTTGCCGCCGCGCTGCGGATGCCACCCGAGATCATCGGCACCGGGGAGCACAGCATCCGGGACCTGATCGCGGCCGAAAGCCGGCGGCGCTCCGCGGCCACCGGTGGCGAGTCGCGCATCCCGCTCGACGACCTCACCGAGGCGACGGTCGCCGAGGCGGGTTGGACGCTGGACGACGTGCTGCCCCAGGGAGCCCGCCTGCGCGTTCGCCGCACCGCCAACCTGCATCAGGGCGGCACGATTCACGACGTCACCGCCGTGGTGAACCCGGAACTGTGTCGCGTCGCGGTGACGGCGGCCGAGGCGATCGGCATCCCCGTGACGGGCATCGACCTGCTGGTGCCCGACGTCACCGGCGCCGAGTACGCCTTCATCGAAGCCAACGAAAGACCGGGGCTGGCCAACCACGAACCACAGCCCACGGCCGCGGCTTTCATCGACTTCCTGTTCCCCGGCCACCCGGGCCAGCCGGCGGCCTGGACCCCTGAGGAGTCGCGCGCGGACCGAGGCTGAGGCTTGCCATGCGCTTCGCTTGGGTAATTCTGGAGATCATTCAGATAGGAGCCAGATGAGCGGAAGCGTGCAAACCGGAACCATCACGACCCACGTGCCGGCGCGGCTGGACAGGCTGCCCTGGTCGCGATTCCACTGGCGCGTCGTCATCGGGCTCGGCGGGGTGTGGATCCTCGACGGGCTCGAGGTCACGATGGTGGGCAACGTGTCCGCCCGCCTCACGGAAAAGGGCAGCGGCATCGACCTCAATGCGGCGCAGATCGGCATGGCGGCCGCGTTCTACATCGCCGGTGCGTGCCTGGGCGCGCTGTTCTTCGGTCACCTGACGGACCGCTTCGGGCGGCGCAATCTGTTCATGCTGACCCTGGCGGTTTACCTGACCGCCACGGTCGCGACCGCATTCGCTTTCGCCCCTTGGTATTTCTTCGTCGCGCGCTTCTTCACCGGCGCCGGCATCGGCGGCGAATACGCCGCGATCAATTCGGCCATCGACGAATTGATCCCCGCCCGCCTGCGCGGCCGCGTCGACCTGATCATCAACGGGACGTACTGGCTTGGCTCGGCCGCGGGAGCGGCCGGCGCGCTCGTCCTTCTCGACACATCCAACTTCGCGCCCAACATCGGCTGGCGGCTCGCCTTCGGCGTCGGCGCCATCTTCGGCATCTTCGTCCTGCTCGTCCGGCGCAACGTTCCGGAGAGTCCGCGGTGGTTGTTCATCCACGGCCGCGACGAGGAGGCCGAGCGGATCGTCGGCGAGGTCGAGGAAGCGGTCCGGCAGGAGACCGGCCACCCGCTGCCCGAGCCGCAAGGGCGCATGCTCAAAATCCGCCAGCGCGAGACGATTTCGTTCCGCGAAATCGCCAGGGTGGCGTTCAAGCTGTATCCGCAGCGCGCGATCCTCGGGCTGGCGCTGTTCACCGGGCAGGCGTTCCTCTACAACGGCGTGACGTTCAATCTGGGCACGCTGTTGAGCGGGTTCTACGGAGTGCCGTCGGGCAAGGTGCCGCTGTTCTTCATCCTGTGGGCCCTGAGCAATTTCATCGGCCCGCTGGCGCTCGGCCACCTGTTCGACAGCATCGGCCGCAAGCCGATGATCACGGCCACCTACATCGGGTCCGCGGCCGTGGCCATCGTCCTAGCGGTCGTGTTCGTGACCCAGGCCGGCGGCGTCTGGGCGTTCATCGCCGTGCTCACGGTCGCGTTCTTCCTGGCGTCGGCGGGCGCCAGCGCGGCCTACCTGACGGTCAGCGAGATCTTCCCGATGGAGACCAGGGCGCTGGCGATCGCGTTCTTCTACGCGGTGGGAACCGCGATCGGCGGCATCACCGGCCCGTTGCTGTTCGGGCAGCTGATCAGTTCGGGGGAACGCGGTCAGGTGATGTGGTCGTTCCTGACGGGCGCCGCGGTCATGGCGATCGCGGGCCTGGTCGAATTGCGGCTCGGGATCGCGGCCGAACGACGCCCGCTCGAAGAGCTGGCCCTGCCCCTGACGGTCGACGACGCCGAGGCGAGTCGGCGGGATCAGCCGTAGGCGTCCCACCAGGTGTGCAGGTCCTCGACGGTGGCCGGGTCCCCGGACACGTCGTCGAGCATCAGTTTTTCGTCGTTGGTCCAGATCACGTTCGGGTGGTTGTTGTAGGTGCCGCACGCGATCAGCCCGGCCATGTCGTTGGGGGTCTGGTCGTAGTGCCAGCTGACCGGTGAGCGGCCCTCGCCGGGGCAGTTCACCAGGCTGACGTTGGCGATGTCGTCGTTGAAGGCCCTCTTCAGCCTGTCGGGCGTCGCGAACAGCCCGTAGGTGGCGCGGGTGGGGCCGCCGGGTTGGGTGTTCTGCCCGCAGGTCACCATGGCGACCGCGTGCACCCAGATGCTGCCCGACTCCGGGGTGGCCGGGGTGCACGTGCCGGCCAGGTAGCCGGGCGGGAGGAGGCTGATCAGCCGGGCCTGCTCGTCGTTGGGGGCGGCCGTTGACGGCGGCGGGGTTTTCGCGACGGTCGCCTTGGCGTGCCGCTGGCCGGTGGGCTTGAGCACGAGCCAGATCCCAACGGCGCAGACGGCGACGACGACCACCGCGGCGGCGGCCACGATCGGCCAGCGGTTGCGCGGGCGCGACGCGGCCGGGGTGCCCGGCTGCCCGGAGTCCGGCGCGGGGGAGAGGATTTCGCTTTGGCGCAGAATCGTTTCCGCTCGTTCGCGTTCGGGGCTGCTGAGCGCCCTGTGCGCGGCCTCGGCCAGGGCGCCGGCGGTGGGATAGCGCTCGATCGGGTCCTTCGCCATGCCGCCCGCGATCACCGCGTCGAATGCCGGGCTCACTCCGGAGCCTTGCTCGCTCGGTTTGGGGATGGGCTGCATCAGGTGGGCGCTGACCAGCATCCCGGTGCTGTCGGCGCGATAGGGCGGGGTCGCGGTCAGGCATTCGTAGAGCACGCAGGCCAGCGCGTAGACGTCGGCGCGGGGCGTCACCTCGTCGCTCGAAAACCGTTCGGGTGCCATGTATTTCAGGGTGCCCACGGCGGTGCCCAGTTGGGTGAGTTTCTCGTCGGACTGTGCGCTGGCGATCCCGAAGTCGACGAGATAGGCGAAGTCGTCGCCGGTGATCAATATGTTCTGCGGCTTGACGTCACGGTGCGTCACCCCGGCGGCGTGCGCGGCGTCCAGCGCCGAGGCGATCTGGTGAATGATGGCCACCGCCCGCGGTGCGGGCAGCGGCCCGTCGCGTTCGAGCAGGCTGCCCAGGTCGATCCCCTCGATGAGGCGCATCTCGAGATACAGCTGCCCGTCGATTTCGCCGTAGTCGTGGATCGGGACCACGTGGGGTTCCAGCAACCGGCCGGTGATGCGGGCCTCGCGTTCCATTCGCTTGCGAAACACCGGATCCTGGCTGAAGGTGTGCGACATCAGCTTCAGCGCTACCGTCCACTGTTTGACGGTGTGCTCGGCTTCGTAGACCTCGCCCATCCCGCCACTCCCGAGCAGCCGCTTGAGATGGTAGGGGCCGAACATCGTCCCCGCCCGCGAGCCCTGTGCGCCGGTCATCGAGTGACTCCCATCAACTCACAAGTCCTCTTAGGGCCCACCAATCCCACCGCAGGAAAAGTACAACATCCCCCGTCGGACCGTTGGCTCCGCCGGCGCAGGGGCCGCTGGCGCACCTTCCCGTGACTTCTTAAGCCCCGATGCTGCAGCGTGTTTCGGCTACCCGATCAGCTTCGTCAGCCAGGTCGGGTCCTGATAGTTCACGGACGCGGTGCCGTCCCACACGAACGGCGTGGAATTCGCGTTGAGGCCCGACAGCGTCGCGTACCCGTTCGCGGATTTCGCCTTGCCCGTGCCGACGTCGTCCCCCGACTTGATGCAGGTCATGACGTCGGCGTCCGCGCCGACGGTCTTGGCCAGTTGGGCCAGTTCTCCGTCGGTGCGGTCCTCCGCGGCGTCCTCCGCGGGCTGGAAGTTGCTGGCGAACAAGCCGGAATAGAAGTCGCTGTACACCTTGGCGTCGTTTTGCGCTGCGACGCAGTACGACGCCGCCACCGCCCGCGTCGAGTAGTTCTTGCTATGCGACTTGTCGTCGAGAAAGTCGAGCAGGTGGTAGCGCACCGCGAGCTTCTTGTTGTTGACGGCGCTTTCGATGTCGCCCGCATTCGACCGGATGAAGCTGCCGCAGGGTGGGCAGATGGGTTCGTTGAAGATGTCGATCGTCATCGATGCTGCCGAGCTGCCGACGAACACGCCGTCGTCGAGAACCCGAAGCGCGACGGCGTCCGGCGGCGGCGGTTGCTTGGTCGGCGCCGCCGAAGGCGACGACTCCCATGGCCGGACGACCGCGAGGACCACGCCCACGATGGCCACCAGGGCGGTGCCGACGACGCCGACCCACAGCCAGGGCTTCCGGCTCGGCCGCGGCGGTTGACCCCACGGCGGCGCCCCGACGGGCCCGGCGGTGCTGGGGCCCCAGGCGGGGGCGCCGGCCCATCCCGTCGGCTGGGGGACCGGACCACCGGGAGGCGTCGGCGCCGCCCACATCGGGCCGGACGACGGGGCGTGCGCGGGGGCGGCCTGGGCGATTGCGCCGGGTTGCTGGCCGGCGACCGCGGCCGGCAGCCGTGCGACCTGGCTGCGCTGCAAGATGTCGGTGGCCCGGTCCTGGTCGGATTCGGCCAGCGCCGCGTACGCGGCCGCGGATAGGTCACCGCAGGTGGCGTAGCGGTCCGCGGGATCCTTGGCCATGCCGCGGGCGATCACCCCGTCGAAGGCGACCGGGATGCTGGGCCGCGCGGCGCTGGGCCGCGGGATCGCCTGGTGCAGGTGGGCGCCCATGACGCTGACCTGGTCGCCGGTGTACGGCGGGGAGCCGGTCAGGCACTCGTACAGCACGCAGGCCAAGGCGTAGATGTCGGCCCGATGGGTGATTTCGGAGTCGCCGAACCGCTCCGGGGCCATGTACTTGACGGTGCCCACGGTGGTGCCGATCTGCGTCAGCTTCTCGTCGGCGGTGGCGCTGGCGATCCCGAAGTCGACGAGGTAGGCGAAGTCATCGCTACTGACCAGGATGTTTTCCGGTTTGACGTCGCGATGCAGGACCCCGGCGGCGTGCGCGGCGTCGAGCGCCGAGCCGATCTGGCGCACGATGGCCACCGCCCGCGGCGGGGCCAGCGGTCCGTACCGGCTCAGCATGGTGGCCAGGTCTTTGCCGTCGATCAGGCGCATGTCGACATAGAGCTGGCCGTCGATCTCGCCGAAGTCATGAATCGGCACGACGTGCGGTTCCTGCAGCCGGCCCGCGGTGCGGGCTTCGCGCTGCATGCGTGAGCGGAAGACGGGGTCGTTGGACAGCGTTTGCGACATCAGTTTCAGCGCCACGACGCGCTCGCGCACCGTGTCCTCGGCCTCATAGACGTCACCCATGCCGCCGCGGCCGACCAGCCGCCGCAGCCGATACGGACCGAACTGCGAACCCTCCCGCGAATCCGCGGTCGTGTCACCCATCACGACTCCTCAGTCACCGACCGTTGCGCAGGCATAAGGCTAAGGTTTCACACGCTGCTGGGCACGCCGAATAGCGAAAGCCAGCTAATCAGATAACCCGGATCAACGGAGCTCGTCGTCACCGCTGGTGCGTTCTGTGAGCCCTTCGCGGGACAGGGCCCGGACGAATCCGAAGGCCTGCATGCCGGCGGGGCCGGGGTTTTCGGTGATCCAATCGTTGATCTTGCCGAACGCGTTGGCCAGGTCGTCGCGCTTGACGCGGATGAGATAGGTCTTTCTGTCGTCGTCCGGATCGTCAATGGATTCGGCGACGGCGACGGGATTCTTGAAGGCGTACGCGATCCCGTGCACGGCGTCGTGGTTCAGCGCCCATTGAAGTTCGCTGGGCCGCAGCCGGTTCACCGCCAGATTGCGGTAGTCATGGTCGTCATTTGAGCTGCTCACCTGGCCGATGGTCCTCCTCTGTGTGGCTCGAGAAAGTGGACGGCGAGGAACTGAAAATGATGCCGCGCAGGCGATTCGATACGAGTGTGCAACCGGGCATTTCCATCATAGGAAGCGGTTTCGCCGGCTGCATGTCGAGCGGAATCAGCGGCAGTACTTCAAGAACAGGTAATCGTCACAAACCAGGGCGTGCTCGAGGCGCATCGTCACCGGTGCGGGCAGCGGCGACGGCGTAAGGCGGCCCACCGGCTGGCCGGCGGCGAGCTTGGGGGCCAGAGTCACGCAGATCTCATCGACGGCGTCGGCTTCCACCAGTTCGTCGAGCACGGTCGGACCACCCTCGCAAAGGATGCGGTGCATGCCTCGTGCGCGCAGGAGCGCGACGGCGTGCGCCACGTCCACGGACTCCTCACCGGCCAGCAGTACCTGCCGGCGGCCGTCGCCTGGGTCGTCTCGCGCCGCCGCGGCGTGCGCGCACGTCACCACGATCGGCGGCTGGTCGGGGTCGCTGAACAGCCTGGACGGCAGCCGGCCGCTGCGGCTGATCACCGCGATCGGGGGCGGCGCGGTCCGCCCCGCATCGGTCAGCCGCACCGGGCCGTAGTTCTCTGCGCGGGCGGTGCCGGCGCCCACCAGGACGACGTCGGCTAAGCCGCGCAGGATTTTCAGCAGCTGTTGATCGGTGGGACACGACAGCGGACCGGCCCGGCCGCCGAACGCGGCGGCGCCGTCGGCACTGAAGATCATGTTGGCCCGCACCCCCTGCGGGGGATCGGCGTAGAACGAGGCGAGTTCGGTGATGCCGGCGACGGTGCCCACCCGGGGAATCACTGCTACGCCTCGTGGCCGGGTTCCAGATGGCGGACGTCGCCGAAAGACACCCAGCTTTCCAGTTCCCGCGGGGGACGGCCGGCTGTCGGCGCGAGCAGATGCCCGACGTGGTCGCCGAGCGAGAAACGCTCGAGAATCTCGCCGACGAACCATGCGGCCGCGTCGTCGAGGATGGGCATCTGCTCCGGGCCGCTGTGCCATGAGCACCGGTCGAACTTGTTGATCGTGTCGCCGGTTTGGCTGCCGAAAAGCTCCACGATGTCGAGGTGCTCGTGGTCGAACACGTGCACCGCCAGGTGGGTCGCCTTGGTGGCGACCCGGAAGGTGTGGTTCTTCCTGGAGAGGCCGACCAGGAACCGGGGTGGGTGAATGCTGGTCTGGCTGGCGAATCCGACCAGACAGCCCGCCGCGATGTCGTCGGCCCGCGTGGTCACGACGTACATCGGGTAGTTCAGCAGCGCCACCAGCTTTTCGAACGCATCTTCTCCCGGGTCGGCCATCCGCTCAGTCTTCCCGTTTGGCCCGCGGCGGAACCGCATCGCCGCGACCACGGCGCGCCGCGGGCCCTCGGCCGTGCGGGGCTAGGCCTGGCAGCAGGCCGCTTCGGATTCGTCGGCGGTTTCTCCGAAGGTCTCGGAGTCGGCGAGGACGGTGTAGACCTCCCAGCGTTCGCCGCCGGGGCCGGTGACCCAAACCTTGTCCTGGCTGGCAAAGCAGCAAGTGGTGTTGAGCTCCTCCTCGGTGACCAGCCCTCGTTCGGTGAGGCGGCCGATTTCGGCGTGCACGGTGTCACTCGAGGCGACTTCCACGCCGAGGTGGTTGAGGGTGCCACCGTGACCGGGGTTTTCGAGCAGCACCAGTTTGAGCGGCGGTTCGGCGATCGCGAAGTTGGCGTAGCCGGGTTTGACCTTGGCCGGTTCGGTGTCGAACAGCTTGGAGTAAAACGCGATCGCCTCGCCGAGGTCGTCGACGTTGAGGGCGAGTTGCACACGAGACATGAGATGTCCTTTCTTTTCGGTGCGGCTATGGGGTTGTGGTGGGCAGGAGTTCGGCGATCAACGCCTCGACGCGCTGGGCGATGTCGTCGCGGATGGCACGCACCGTGGTTAACGGTTGGCCGGCGGGGTCGGGCACTTTCCAGTCGCGGTAGGACACTCCCGGAAAGTAAGGGCAGGTGTCGCCGCAGCCCATGGTGATCACGACGTCGCTCGTCTGCACGTCTTCGCCGGTGAGGATTTTCGGGTTGGCCGCGGTGATGTCGATGCCTAGCTCGGCCATGGCGGCAATGGCGACGGGGTTGACCTCATCGGCGGGTTGCGTTCCGGCGGAACGGACTTCGATGCGATCTTCGGCCAGCCGGCTCAGCAGGCCGGCGGCCATCTGCGAGCGTCCGGCGTTGTGCACGCAGACGAACAGGACGCTGGGCTTACCGGTCATCGGCGACTCCTCGGGTTGAGTCGGCGCGGAACAGCCGGGCCCGCAGGGCAAGCGAAACGTAGACCAGCCCGACCAGCACGGGCACCTCGATCAGTGGGCCGACGACCCCGGCCAGGGCTTGCCCGGACGTGACGCCGTAGGTCGCGATGGCCACCGCGATGGCCAGTTCGAAGTTGTTTCCGGCGGCGGTGAACGCGAGGGTGGCGGTGCGTGCGTAGCCAAGCCGCAGCAGGAGTCCGAGGGCATACCCCCCGGCCCACATGATCGCGAAGTAGGCCAGCAGCGGGATCGCGATGCGGGCCACGTCCAATGGCCGAGAGGTGATCTCATGGCCTTGCAGGGCGAAGAGAATCACGATGGTGAACAACAACCCGTACAGGGCCCATGGCCCGACGCGGGGGAGGAACCGCGTCTCGTACCAGTCGCGGCCCCGGAACCGTTCGCCCAGCCGGCGGGACAGGTATCCGGCCAGTAGCGGAATGCCGAGGAAGATCAGCACCGCCTTGGCGATCTGCCATGGGGAGACATGGATGCCGGTTTGGGGCAGGCCCAACCACCCCGGCAGCACCGAGAGGTAGAACCAGCCCAGGGCGGCGAACATGACCACCTGGAACAGCGAATTCAGGGCGACCAGCACGGCTGCGGCCTCGCGGTCCCCGCAGGCCAGGTCGTTCCAGATGATCACCATCGCAATGCAGCGAGCCAGCCCGACGATGATCAGGCCCGTGCGGTACTCCGGCAGGTCCGCCAGCAGCGACCAGGCCAACGTGAACATCACCGCGGGACCGACCACCCAGTTGAGCAACAAGGATGATGCGAGCAGCTTGCGGTCGGCGGTGACTTCGTCGAGCCGGTCGTAGCGGACCTTGGCCAGCACCGGATACATCATGACCAACAGGCCGACCGCGATCGGCAACGAAATCCCTTGAACGGCGACGGCACTCAGGGCCGATCCGAGCCCTGGGACGATTCGTCCCAGCAGCAGGCCGGCCGCCATCGCGGCGCCGATCCATACCGGCAGGAATCGGTCGAGGGTGGGGAGCCGGGTCACCGTCGCGGCTGCGGTGGATGCCGGCGTGTGGGTGCTGCTCATGGGCGCAGGACCGACGAAAGTTGCTGCAGCGCGGCCGGAACCACCCAGTAGTACACCCAGGTGCCCCGGCGCTCACAGTCCAGCAGTCCTGCCGAGCGCAGCAGCTTGAGGTGATGAGAGATCGTGGGCTGGGAGACGTCGAAGGTGGCCGAGATCTCGCAGACGCAGGCCTCACCGCCGGGGTGGCTGGCGATCAGGCTCAACAACCTCAGCCGCACCGGGTCGCCCAGCGCTTTGAACATCGCCGCCAATTCCGTGGCCTGGGACTCGGCCATGGCGGCCGTCCCCAGGGTGGGACAGCATGCCAGCTCTTGTTTCGACATTCTTCTATATAAGCATTTATCGAATCAGTGCGCAAACCCTACGTCATCGACGGCGGCGACCGTAGGGCGGATCGGCTGAGCCGGGCGTCGAGTGACAAGGCGCCGGCCCCGACGAAAAGCAGGAAGAGGCTGCCGCAGAGCTGGGCCAAGTCGACGCGGGATTCGTGGATGAAGTCCCACCACCCGTGTTCGGCGCGGAAGAGCGGGGCACGTCCCCAGAAGATGGGCAGCTTGGTGATCAACAGCGCCCCGCCCATGTCGACGATCATCGGCAGGGTGGCCAGCCGCGTCAGGAGCCCGAGGAGAATAAGGACGCCGCAGCCGATCTCGAAGATTCCGTCCAGGGTGCTGAAGAACGCGGGCGCGGGGATGCCCGCCTTATCGAACCTGCCAGTGCCAAGCGAGGCCGGCCGAAGAAACTTCAGCGCGCCCTCGCAGACGAATACCAGGCCCACATAGAGACGAATCAGCACCACCGCGGCCGGGGCGCGCGTCGAAAGCACTGGAGCGAGTCGGGATGCGGGTCGAGTCATGTGCGGTCTCCCTTCTGCCGAAATCGGGTCGCGACGAGCCGAATTGCATAGGCGGCGACGCCAATGCCCAGCACCGTCAGTCCGGACAGCGCCGAAGTCAGCGGCATCGCGAATGCCAGCACAACACACCCGATTAAGCCGAGCACCGGGATCGCGCGGTGCGGGCGGCCCTCATCGGGCCCGAGGGTGAAAGCGGAAGCGTTGGCAACCGCGTAGTAGATCAGCACGGCGAATGACGAAAAACCTATTGCGCCCCGAAGATCGACGGTGGCGGCCGACACCGCCACGATGGCGCCGATCAGCAACTCGGCGCGGTGGGGCACCTGGAACCGCGGGTGCACGGCGGTAAGGGCATGGGGCAGGTGGTGGTCGCGGGCCATGGCCAACGTGGTGCGCGAGACACCCAGGATCAACGCCAGCAGCGAGCCGAGTGCCGCGACCGCCGCGCCCACTTGAACGATGGGGACGAGCCAGCCCGTCCCGACCGCCCGCACCGTGTCGGCCAGCGGCGCTGTCGCTCGGCCGAGGCGCCGGGGCCCCAGCGTCGAGAGCGCCGCGACGGCCACCAGGGCGTAGAGGGCCAAGGCGATGGCGAGGGCGATCGGTATCGCGCGCGGGATGGTGCGCGCCGGGTCGCGCACCTCCTCGCCCAGGGTGGCGATGCGCGCGTAGCCGGCGAAGGCGAAGAACAACAGCCCCGCGGCCTGAATCACCCCACCGACGCTCGTACCAACCGGGCGAAGTTGTTCGGCGCCAACCGCTCCCGAGGCGAATGCGGTGACGATCACCGCGGCCAGCACGGCCAAGACGAGCGCGACGATGACGCGGGTGAGCCAGGCCGACTTCTGCACCCCGGCGTAGTTCACCGCGGTGAGCGCCACCACGGCGGCGACCGCCACCGGGTGCGCGTGTGACGGCCACGCGTAGGAGCCGATGGTCAACGCCATCGCGGCGCACGAGGCGGTCTTGCCGACGACGAAGCCCCACCCCGCCAGGTATCCCCAGAATTCGCCCAGCCGCTCGCGGCCGTACAGGTAGGTGCCGCCGGAGGCGGGGTAGCGGGCGGCCAGCCGCGCGGACGAGGTGGCGTTGCAATAGGCCACCACCGCGGCTACCGCCAGGCCCAGCAGCAGCCCCGAGCCCGCCGCGCGCGCCGCCGGGCCGAGCGCGGCGAAAATCCCGGCGCCGATCATCGAGCCCAGTCCGATCGTCACCGCGTCGAACAAGCCCAGGCTTCGGCGAAGCTCGCCGGTGTTGCTGTCGGCCAATGCGTCTCCTCACCGCGCACGCAGCGGCCAACCTATCAAATGAGTTTGATGTATCCTCGCCGAGGATGGTGGCGAGCAAGACGGCGGTCCCGTCGCTGATGCACATGGCGTCGCATCCGGTGCGCTGGGCGCTGCTGACCGAATTGGCGGGCAGCGACCACCGGGTGCGGGAATTGGCTGCCGCCGTCGGCGAGCCGCAGAACCTGGTTTCGTATCACTTGCGGCTGCTGCGCTCGGCCGGGCTCGTCGACGCGCGGCGCAGCAGTTTCGACGGCCGCAACACCTACTACCGCCTGAACCTGACGGGGTGCGCCGGGGCATTCCACGCGGCGGCCGCGGCATTGCATCCGGCACTCGGACCAACGCCGGTCGCCAGGCCCGCGGCGCGGTCGGTGCTGTTCTTGTGTTCCGGCAACAGCGCGCGTTCTCCGATGGCCGAGGCGCTGCTTCAGAGCCGGGGCCAGGGCCGCATTCGTGCCGCGAGCGCGGGCAGTCATCCCAAACCGCACCTGCACCGCAACGCGATACGCATCATGCGCGACAGGTACGGCATCGACCTCGGCGGGCATCGGCCCCAACCGTTGACCGCGGTGGCCCGGCGCCGCTTCGATTGCGTGATCACCCTGTGCGACAGGGTTCGCGAGTATGCGCGTGACCACGGCGTGGCCACGACGATGCACTGGAGCCTGCCCGACCCGTCCGCCACCGGCGCCGGCTATCGGGAATTCGACCGGGTGGCAAGCGAATTGGATGACCGCATCGACTTTTTGTTGCCCGCCCTCGACGCGTATCCGCGGAGGCGATGACGTGTCGCTCGATCGGCGTGACTTCTTCAAATGGGGCGGGTTGGCGATGCTGGCCGCAAGTGGAAGCGCCGGCGCCGCGGCCGCCTGCGGGCGGCCACCACCCGGTGGTAAGGCGGATTACACGCTGTGGATCGGTACCGGCGCAGTCGAATTGGCGCCGGGCCACGTCGTGTCGACCTTGACCTACAACGGCCAATTCCCCGGCCCGCTGCTGCGATTCAAAGAGGGTCAACGGACGTCGGTGGATGTCTTCAACGACACCGGTTCCCCCGAGCAGCTGCACTGGCACGGTCAGCACGTGGGTGTCGACGTCGACGGCTCTGCCGAGGAGGGGACGCCATACATCCCCGCGCACGGCATGCGGCGGCTCTCTTTCATCCCCGGCCCGGCGGGTTTCCGCTTCTACCACACTCATGTCGTGCCGCGCTCCGACCTGTCCCGCGGTCAGTACAGCGGACTGGTCGGCCCCGTCTACATCGAGCCCCGGCAGGACGCCGGCGCCTACGACCAAGAGATCTTCTTGACGCTCAAGGAATTCGAGCCCACGTTCAGCCGCGGCGGCGACATGGCCAGTGACTTCCTGGCCGGAGCGCAGGACCCGGATCTCAAGGCCAGGGGCGAGTCGTCGATGGCGGCCTCGCTGGCGCGGGGCGAACCGCGCGGCTACGAGGTCGGTTACGGGGCGTTCGCCGTCAACGGTCGCATGCTCGGCCACGGCGACCCCATCCGCGTTCGGGCCGGCGAGCGGGTGTTGCTGCACGTGCTGAACGGCAGCGCCACCGAATCGCGCAGCCTGGCCTTGCCCGGGCATACCTTCAACGTGGTCGCGCTGGACGGGAACCCGGTGCCGAATCCGGCCGCCGTGCCCGTGCTGTGGCTCGGTGCGGCCGAACGCATTTCGGCGCTGGTGACCATGAACAATCCGGGGGTGTGGGTGCTGGGTGACCTGTCCGACGATGACCGCGGCCACGGAATGGGCGTCGTCGTGGAATACGCCGGGCGCGGTGGGGATCCGCAATGGGCGTCGCCCCCGCCGTTCGCCTGGGATTACCGGCTGTTCGCCGCGCCCAACCCGGCAAGCGCTCCGCCGCCCGAGCACACCATCGAGATGCTGATCGAGAAACGCAACGCCGCCGACAACGGCTTCAACCTCTGGACGTTCAACGGCACGCCCTTTTCCATGGACGCCAACCAGCCCGTGCTCGATGTGCAGCGGGGCAAGCGCTACCGGCTGCGCTTCCGCAATGCCAGCGACGACCTGCATCCGATGCATCTGCACCGGCACACTTTCGAAATCACCCAATTCGCCGGCACGCCAACGGCCGGCGTGCGCAAGGACGTCGCGATGCTGGGCGGGTACCAGAGCATGGACGTCGACTTCGTCGCCGACCAGCCCGGCCTGTCGCTGCTGCATTGCCACCAGCAGATCCACATGGACTACGGCCTCATGCTGCTGCTGAACAGCGGCTGATTCGGCCACTCATTATCCGAGCGGATTGTTCTCGCGCACTCCGCGATACATGCCCCATCGCACGATCCAGGGCATCACCACTCGCTCGACCGACCACGTCGGGAACCGGAACGCGTGGCCGGTGGGCAGAAAAACCTCCAGCCCGTCGGGCTGGATACCCACCAGCGAACCCCACCGCCGCGTCGGCGCCCGGTACGCCCCCAGCCTGCCGCCGCCGAGCTCGGCGCGGACGTTGCGGGCCACCAGCGCATCCCCCCGGTTGCGGGCCGAGCTGCGCAGGGGATCGGTCGCCGCGACGTCGCCGACCGCGAAGACGCCCCGATATCCGGGCACCCGCAGCTCCGGCGTCACACGCACGAACCCGCGCTCGTCGAGCAGCTCCGGCGGCAGCCAATCGGTGTTGGGTCGCACCCGCCCGATCGCCCATAGCACGGCGTCGGCGCCGGCCGGGGGTTGTCCGGTGCTCCAGCGCACCGGTTCGCTGGTGATCTCGTCGCCCGCGAAGCCGTCGGGCAGCACGGCGCGGTGGCCCGGGTGGATGCCCACGCCCAGGCCGGTGAGTCGCCGGTGAATCCGGTCCCAACTTCGTGGGTCGTACTCAGCTAAAGCCCGCGGTCCAGGGAAGTAGAGGTCGACACGTTTCTGCGGCCAGGTGGTGGCCATGTTGAGCGCGCTGCTCACCGCGGCCGCGCCGCCGCCCACGACGATGACCGAGCCGGCGGCAGCCAGCCGGTCATGCGCGGCGCGCAGCTCCGCGCCGACGTCGGCGGCCGATTGCAGCGTGGGCCGGCGCCAGAAGCCGTTGCTGACCCCGGTCGAGATGATCAGCGCGTCGTACTCCTCGGCGAGGGCCGCGCCGTCGGCGCGTTTGCCCAGGACGGTGCGGGCGGCCAGGTCCACGCCGGTCAGCTGGGCCTGCACCGTGCGCACCCGGTCCAGACGCCGGAACCTGTCGAACGGAATCCAGTAGTCGCGCGCCCAATCGTCGGGGCGGGACAGCCGAACGCCGAGTTCCTGACCGCTGACCAGCGCGGGCTTGACGGAGATGCCAACGACGTCGGCGTACCCGGACAGCCGGATCGCGGCCAGGACACCCGCGTCTCCGAGCCCGGCAATGACGACACGCTTGCGGTTCATGTCGCTATCCTGCCTGGCATGAAGTTCGGGACCGCCCACTGACCGATCGATTGCCAGGAGCACGTCACTTGATCGCCTCGCCCCGGAGTGATCGCTTCGAACGCATCACCGAGTCGCAGCGGTCGCTGCAGCCACGCGCGCGTGCCGCTTTGCACGCCGCCGTGCGCGCCTCGACCCCCCGCCCGGCCGCCGCCCGGCGGGCCGCCAAGGACTTCGAAAAGCGCGCCCTGGGGGCGGCGGTGCTCGCGGAGATCCGCTGGGCGTTCACCGCGCCCCGCACCTGGTTGATGGGCGTGGTCGCCAACGTGATCTTCGCCGCGGCGTGGCTGCTGGTGCAGCCGCTGACCGTCGGCCGCCACCACACCGACTGGGTGATCCTGGTGGGCACCTACTTTTCGTCGTGGGTGCTGGCCGACGTCACCACGACCAATCTGTTCGGCGCCGATCACTACCGCGTCCTGGCGGGCCTGTCGGACGGCGTGCCGTTCTGGCGGATCCTGCTGATCAAAAACCTTGCCCTGCTTGCCATCGTCGGGCTGCCCACCTTGGTGGCGGCGATGGTGTTGACGCTGTGCCTGGAAACGCCGCAGCGGCTGGCGATCACGATTCCCACCGTCGCCGTGCCCATCGTGTCCTGGCTGGGTTTGGGAAATGTCATCTCGGTGCTGCACCCGGTCGGCGTCGAGCCGCTGACCCGGCGATGGCGCCAGCGCGGTGACCGGCGCCGCACCGGCAGCTGGTTGGCGGTCCTGACCCTGCCGTACGTGCTGTACTACGTCGCCGACCCGATGAACGGGGTCGAGCACAAAGTGCTCTGGACCAAGCTGCCCGCGATGATCTGGCCGGTGTTCGGGCGCGACACCAAAAGCTTCGTGCACCTGGCCATCGCCGTGGCTGTCTGGATCACCGGCACCGTCGCCGCGGTGTTGTGGGTGCGCAAGCGCGGGTTGACGATCAGGTGATCGGTTGCGGCACCTTGGGTTTGATCTCCTCAATCACCCATTGCGCGTAGTCGAGGTATTCGTCGACGCCGCCGACGGCGGGGATGGGTACCGCGCTGATCGTCACGCCCTGCTCGGCGAGCCAGCCCAACCGCTCGACGATCTCTTGCGCGCTCATGCCGGGCCGTCCGTTCGGGTCGTCACGGGCGACGTGCCCTTCGCCCACCCGGTTGGTGCTCAGCCCGTGCATCACCTCGAACGGTCGGCCGTCATAGGACGGCTGGGACTTGATGTAGTCCAGTTTTTCGGCGATCTGCTCGGGTGGTGTCAGGAACGGCCACCAGCCGGACGCGAACCTGGCGGCCCTGCGCAGCGCCGCATCCGCATCGCCGCCGATCCAGATCGGAAGGTGGGGCTTTTGAACCGGTTTCGGTTCGAACGCGATGTCGTCGAACGACACGTAGCGGCCGTCGAATCGCGGTGTGTCGCTGGTCCACAGCTCCACGATGGCCGCCAGGTATTCGTCGGCGATCCGGCCCCGCTCGCCGAAGGGCACCCCGAGGAGCTCGAACTCCCGGGCCAGCCAGCCGACCCCGAAGGTGACCATCATCCGGCCGCCGCTCATCCAGTCCGCGGTGGCCAGCGCCTTGGCCAGGGCGATCGGCTGGTGCAACGGCAGGATGGTGACGCAGGAATTGACGGCGACCCGTTCGGTCGCGCCGGCGATGTAGGCCTGGGCGGCCGTCGAGTGCAGGTAGTGGGGCCCGGACAGCTCGACGTGCTCGGTGGGGATGACGAGATGCTCGGGGACGGCGATCATGTCGTAGCCCCACCGGTCGGCGCATCTGACCATGCGGGTCTGGTCGGGTCCCGTGACTGCGGCTTCCCAGGGCTGCGTCATCGCCGGCAGGCGCAGCATGTGGGGAAGGGGGAAGGCGAATTTCATCTTGGGTTTCCTCCAAAGCCATCACGCAGGTCCGGGGACCGGCTATCTTCTTGCGACCATCGCCCACAACACTGCATCCCGCCTAGCGGTCCGCATCAAACAGATCCTCGTCCCGGGTTGTTAACCTTGCGCCGTGGACTCCGAACCGGACCCTACCGGCGAAAACAAGTCGAAGGCGGCGCTTGCCGCTACGAGTTGGGCGCTGCTGGGCATGATGTCCTACGAGGAGGAGGTCTCCGGCTACGACCTGAAAAAGTGGATCGACTGGAGCGTCGATCTCTACTATTGGAGTCCGTCGTACAGCCAGATCTACACCGAGCTGAAGAAGCTCGAGGGGCTTGGCCTGGTGACCTCACGCGTTGAGCGCGACGAGGGTACGCGCAGCCGCCGACTCTATAGGATCACGCCAGCCGGGATGGCCGCCGTCACCGACTGGACCAACAACGCCCCGGTGGACCCCCCGGTGCTCAAGCACAGCGTCCTGCTGCGGGTGACGTTTGGTCACCTCAGTAACCCGGCCCGGCTCAAGGAGCTGCTGCAGGAACACGTCGCCTACGCCGAAGCCAGGCACCGCAAAGCGGTCGAGGACGCCGACGGCGCCGAGGCCCAACCCGCATGGGCGTATTCGGTGATCGCGCTGCGCTGGGCCGCCAAGTATTACGCCGCGGAGCGCGAATTCGCGCTCGAACTGATGAAGGACATCGACGAGGCGGACGCCATTCTGAAGAAGGCGGCCAAGGGGGGCTTCGGTCAGCCGCGCCCGATGCCTGGCTACTGGCGTGAGGTCGAGAAGCAGGTCGAGGCCAAACGCAAAGCGGACTAGCCCTTCGCGTCCGGCGCCGCCGCATCGCGGGCCGCGATGTAGCCGTACACCAGGCCCTGCGCGATCGTCGCCCCCGCGCCCGGGTACGTCGTGCCGAACGCGTTGGCGGCGGTGTTGCCGATTGCATACAGGCCGGCGATCACGCTTCCATCCTCGCGGAGCACCCGTGCGCGCTCGTCGGCCTTCAGCCCGCCGCACGTGCCGAGGTCGCTGAGCACCATCTTCACGGCGTAGAACGGGCCCTTGGCCAACGGGCGCAGATTGGGGTTCGGCTTGATCGTCGGGTCGCCGTAATAGCGGTCGTAGGCGCTGCGCCCTCGGCCGAAGTCGGGATCCTCACCGACAGCGGCGTTTTGGTTGAAGTGAGTCACCGTCTCGCAGAATTCCGGAACCGGAACGTTCATTCGGCCACCCAGCTCGCCTAGGTTGTCCGCCCGCACCGCGATGCCCGCGTCGTACCAGGCTTGCGGGATGCGCATGCGCGGGAACAGTTCGGCGCCAAAGACATAGCTGTTGCGGTACTGCTGGTCGAAGACGATCCACATCGCCTCCACCGGGCTGCCCGACCGCTCCAGCTCCAGCAATCGCTGGCCGAACGACATGTAATCTGCGGACTCGTTCGAGAATCGGTGGCCGTTTTGGTCGACGATGAGACTTCCAGGCAGTGAACGTTCGGCCAGCATTACCGCCGGCGTCTTGCCCGGCAGGGGCGCGATGGCGGGAAACCACCAGGCTTGAGCCATCAAAGCAATATCGGCGCCGAATTCCTGCCCCGCACGAATGCCGTCGCCCGTATTGGATGTGGCACCCAGGCTCAGATTGGCGCCCAGCGACTCGGACTGAAACTTCCACCTCATGTCCATGCTGTGCTCGAAACCACCGGTTGCCAGCACCACTCCGCGCCGGGCGGTGATCGTCAGCTCGTGCCCGTCATGGTCGACGACCGCGCCAGTCACCCGCTCCCCGTCGCCTTCCAGGCGCACGAGCGGGCTGTCGGTCCACACCGGGACACCCGCGCGCAGCACCCCCGCAAACAGCCCGGCCATCAGACCCTGGCCGCCCGCGGCGTAGCGCCGACCGATCATCCTCCCGCCGAACCCCTGCGCCACCCGCTTGCCGAACGTCGGAATGCCCTTGCTCGGCACCCGGGCCACGAGGTTCATCCACCGGTAGTCGGCTCCCGTCGTCGGTATCGAGACGCCGGCCTCGAGCACGCCGGGCCGCAACCGGGTGCGGTACCGGCCGAGGATCGATGTGTCGAACGGGTGGCATTCGCACGTCCGGCCTGCCGCGCTGCCACCCGGCTCCTCGGGGTGGTAGTCGGAGTAGTCACGGGCCCAGAACAGCCGCAGCGGGGTCGTTCGGCGCAGCATGTCGACCGTCGCCGGGACATGAGCCACGAATTCGGCCGATCGCTGCGGCGGAGCCGAACCCGCCACTACCGAGTCCAAGTACGCGGCGGCGCGCTCGGGGGAGTCCTCGGCGCCGGCATCTCGCAGCACGGGGCTGACGGGTAGCCACAACGCGCCGCCCGACCGGGCTGTCGACCCGCCCACGTACGACGACTTCTCCACGATCAGCACCGACAGCCCGAGTTCGCGGGCGGCCAGTGCCGCGGCCATGCCGGTCCCGGACCCGACCACCAGCAGGTCGACCGTCATATCGGCCACGGGAAGCCCGGCGGGGATCGTCGTGCTCTGGGGGTTCACGCCGAAAACCGTATGCCGCGGCCGCCCGGCAACGGAAGAGCCGTCCTGATCAGTGGGAATAAGCGGCCCCGCGAACGGGGCGACGGGAGTTTAATCTTCCCTATGACGACGCAGTCTGAGGTCGACGAAGTTCGGCAGATTGAAGCGCAGGCCGTGCCGATGCGGTTTGCCCGCGGCTGGCACTGCCTGGGCCTGATCCGGGATTTCGGTGATGGCAAGCCGCACGCGATCAACGCCTTCGGACAAAAGCTCGTTGTCTTCCGCAGCGCGAACGGCACCATCAATGTCCTTGACGCCTTCTGCCGGCACATGGGCGGTGATCTCTCGCAGGGCGAAGTCAAGGGCGACGAGATCGCCTGCCCGTTCCACGACTGGCGCTGGGGCGGTGACGGGCGGTGCAAGCAGGTGCCCTACAGCCGGCGCACGCCGAAGCTGGCGCGCACTGCGGCGTGGACCACGCTGCAGCAGGACGGGATGTTGTTCGTGTGGAACGACCCGGAGCGCAAACCGCCGCCCGCGGGGGTCACGATCCCCCGCATCGAGGGTGCCACCAGCGACGAGTGGACCGACTGGCACTGGTACACCACGGTCGTGCACAGTAACTGCCGCGAGATCATCGACAACGTGGTGGACATGGCCCACTTCTTCTACATCCACGGCTCGTTACCCACGTATTTCAAGAACATCTTCGAAGGGCATGTGGCCACGCAGTACATGAACGGCGGGAGTCGTCCCGACATCGGTAGCCCCGAGGGGACCACGATGCTGGGGACCACGTCGGTGGCGTCCTACTACGGGCCGTCCTTCATGATCGATGACCTGACCTACCACTACACCGACGGCGACGCCAAGACGATCCTGATCAACTGCCATTATCCGATCGACTCGAATTCCTTTGTGCTGCAATATGGCATCATCGTCAAGAAGTCGGACAAGTTGCCTGGCGATGAGGCGCTGAAGACTGCGATCAGCCTGGGTGACTTCGTCAAGATCGGTTTCGAGCAGGACGTGCAGATCTGGCGGCACAAGGCGCGCATCGACAACCCGCTTCTCGTCGAGGAGGACGGGCCGGTCTACCAGTTACGTCGCTGGTACCAGCAGTTCTACGTCGACGCCGCCGACGTCCAACCGGATATGGTGGACCGCTTCGAGTTCGAACTCGACACCACCCGGCCCTACGAGGCGTGGATGAAAGAGGTCGAGGCCAATATGGCCGCGCAGGGTGCTGGCTAGGTGTGATGTCGCTCGATTCGTCTGTGCGGAAAGATAATCGCCTCGACGAGATGCCGATGCGCCCTGTGGGGTGCCGTAGGTGCGGGGCGCAGGTACTTGCTCGCAAAAGTAGCTGGAATCAGACCAGCGTGCAGTGGAACGCCGATGCGACGGCCCGGTGCGTTGAGCGTGCCGAAGCGCAGAGGATTTCCACGCCCGGCGGTCGCGGCGTGTTCCTGGCGTGTTCGGCGTTGCAGCAGTCGATGCTCGAAGCCGTGCGACGTGGCGGTTTGGCCATCGTTGACGAAACTGTTTGACCCTTATTCCGCCGAACGTCGAATTATGGTGCCGTTGAAGGCTTTCGCGCAAATAAGTCGACGCTGGGCGGTGAGGTGATCCCATCATGCGAACTGGAAGGCGCTGATGGGCGCCTCTTCGGGATAGACGGCGGGGCCGCCCAGGTCGTAGCCGGCGTTGAGCGCGCTGATGAACGCCGGGTCGTGCAATGGTTCGCTGGGAATGTCAAGCTTGATGCCCCTGCCGTTGAGGTCGTCGACCATGATGTCGATGGCCTTCTCGATGGTCAGGTCGTGCGAGCCCTCCATGTTCTTCTTCAGCTCGTCGTGGTCGGTGAACACCTCGGCGGACCAGTGCACCAGGAACCGCAGCTGGTCGGTGTGGTGGCGGGCGATCACCTCGTCGCCGTTTTTGAGCAACCACTGATCCCGGTCACTGGGGTCACCGGAAAAGACGGTGTCGAAGGACAATCCGGCCGGAACTTGTTGCTCAAGTGGTCCGTTCGCTTCGCCGCGATGCACCATCATTTCGTTCTGCACCACCACGCCACGGTTATTGATCGGCGGCAAAACGCGTTTGGGTGCCTCGAGCGGCCCGTCGGGCCAGTAGGTGAATCCGCTCCCGGGGTCGAGCGAGAACCAAGTGATCACCTGCGCCATTTTGATCAGGTAGTCGCCGAACAGGCCGGATTTGCCCATCACGCTGGTGAGCCAGGTCGGCGCGTTCTCGTGACGCACGCCGCGAAAGCTCGGGGAGTCCAGATGTCCCGGGTCGCGGTTGGCACAGGGCCCGTTGATATTGAACAGCATCAGCTGCGGTTTGGCGTACTGGGCGTTCCAGTAGCTTTTGGCCATCTCGAGGAACCGCGCGTTATAAAAGCAGTCGTGCAGCTGTGGGTAGAGCACCGCGCCGTAGTTGGCGAGGTAGCCGCGGAAGGTCGGTGTGAGGAACAGGTCGAGCGATGGGGTGAATCCCTCTGGGAAAAGGCCGCTCATGGTGGCGATCAGTTCATCGGGGGACGCGAAGTGTTGCGCAATGATCAACCGCCACGGCCCCTCGGTGCGTACCACGTCGAGCAGGCGTTCGCGCTGATCGTCGGTATAGACGTTGTCGACCTCGCGCGGCGGCGCGGCCGGCCGCAACACGTCGGAAAGCTCGATCCGCCGGTCGTCGCTGAGCATCGGCTGTCTCCTTTTGCAGTTCGTGCTCTGATTGTGGGCGGCGCGGTTGCGATGTGCGGGGCGGCAGCCCGGTCACCGGGACGTCAAAACCGGACCGGATGGCCGAACTTGGCCTGCAGTAGCGCGCCGATCTCGGCGATGGCCAGCCGACCCCGCGCCGTGGCATCGGAACGCATCAGAAATCCGTGGCACATCCCGGGATAACGGGTCAGGGTGGTCTGCACGCCGGCATCCCGCAGCCGTGTCGCATACCGCTCACCCCAATCCCGGATCGGGTCGCACTCCGCGGTGACGACGATGGCCGGCGGGAGGCCGGCAAGCTCGGATGCGTAGGCGGGAACCAGGTATGGGCTGCTGGGCGGACCCGCGTCGCCGTCGACCAGGGAGTGCATGTAGTCGATGTCGTCGCGGGTGAGCATCGGGGCGTCCGCCAGGGAGGTGACGGACGGAGCCGTCATGTCGCGGTCCAGGCCCGGATATAGCAACACCTGCGCGCAGATCGGCGGACCGCCACGGTCGCGCGCGGCGAGCGCAACGCCGGCGGCGAGTGCGCCACCCGAGCTGTCGCCGATCGCCCCGAGTCGTTCGCGGTCGACCCCTAGATGACGGGCATTCCGTGACACCCATTCCGTCGCGGCGTACGCATCGTCGAACTGCGCGGGCGGCGGCCACTCCGGGGCCAGGCGGTAGTCGACCGCTACGACGGTGGCTGCCGACGCCGCAGCCAGCTCACGCGCCAGGGGCTCGAACGAGTGGTTCGACCCCATCACGAGGCCGCCGCCGTGCAAATACACCAGCACGGGTCCGCCGCTCTCGGCGTCGGGGCGGTAGACCCGTGCCGGGATGTCGCCCGCGGGACCGGGTATGGCTACTTCTGTGACGGCGGCCATCTCGGTCATCGACTCGGGCGGTGGCGCGGATTCGAGCGCGGCGCGCACGGCCGCGAGCCCGCGCTGGCGCATCGGTGGGATGTCACCGAACGAAGCGATGCGGGCGGCGGCATCGGGGTCCAGCTCGGAGGTCCCCATGTCAGAGCTGGTTGGCACCGAACCGGCGTTCCGTGCGCAGTACCGGCCGTCGTTGCGTGGCAAGCACTTCCGCGCGCTCCGCCATCGCCGAGCCGACATATGCGGGATGGGTGAGCAGGTAGAAACGGCCCTCGGCGGCTTGTTGGAACAGTATTTCGGCGGCCGCCAATGGGTCCATCGCGACCGCTTTGATGTCCAGCATCGCTTCGCGATGCGTCTCGGCGGCGCCGATGTCAGCGGCCTCCGTGGCATCGACACCCCCCGCGGATTCGAAGATGTTGGACACCACCGGCCCGGGCAACACGGCCTGCACATGTATGTGGTGGTCGTGTCCCGCCAATTGGACCTCAGTGCAGAGGCATTCGGTCATTGAGAGCACAGCGTGCTTGCTGACGATGTAGGGCGTCTGCAGCGGCATTGTCACAACAGCGCCGACTGACGCAACGTTCCACACCCACGCCTGCTCGTCGACGGCCATCATTTTCGGCAGAAATGCCCGCACGCCGTGGAAGACTCCGCTGATGTTGACGTCGACGACGCGTTGCCAGTTCGTCACCGGCGTATCCCACAGATAGCCGAACTGTTCGATACCCGCGTTGTTCACCAGCAGCCGCACCGCGCCGAAATCCCGATAAACCCGGTCCGCGAGGCCCTGTACCGCCGCGGGATCACGCACGTCGCAGACGATGTCGACGGCCGTACCTCTGGTTGCGCACAGTTCGTCGCGCAGCGCGGCGATGCCGTCGGCGTCGATGTCGGCGAGCACCACGGTCATGCCCAACCGGTGGGCGTGCCGCGCCAAACCGGCACCGATCCCGGATCCAGCCCCGGTGATGACGGCGACGCCGCCGGAGAATGTGCCGCGGGCGGTCATGATGGGGCGGTGCTGTCGGCATGCAGGTCGGCCAGCAGGACCGAGTTGGTCGCATCGAGAACGACGTCCATCTTGGTGAATTGCAGCCCATTGTCGCCGCGTCGGACAGCGACGTTGACAATCCCGCTGGAGACCGCGAACGGCACGAAATTGGCGATCTGGTTGACGAGTATGTAGAACCGCGCGCGGGTGACGTCACCGTCGGCGCCGGTGCGGTGGACATTGGTGGCGTGGTGACGCAACGGGTACGGGCTCTGCTTGCGATGTTGGGACAACCACTCCATCACCGCGTCCCGGCCGTTGAGCTCGGGCGACATGAGTTCCTCGAAAGGACTTGCGCCCGAGTCACTTCTAGTCACGTAGTGCACGTCATGGGCATATCTAGTCGCGAGCTCGTCGTAGTGGGCCTCGTCGTAGTGGTACCAGAACTCGCCGATGAACTCCTGTAGCTCCGACAGGGTGATGTCGTTGTTCATGTCATGGAATGAAACTCCACTGTGGCCGCGGCGGCACGGCGACTGCCCGATGAGTGGAACACCGTCCGCATCACTCGGTGATGAGGCTCCACAAGCCCCCGACGCTCGCGTGCATTGCAGCGTCGGCGACGACGTCGTCCCAGTAGCGCATCGAACCGAACTCCGATCGCCACGCGAGCGCAGCCCTGGTGAATTCATGCAGGCGGTGCTCACGGGTGGTGCCGATGGCACCGTGCACTTGGTGGGCGTTTCTCACCACCAGGGATGTCGCGTGGCCCGCACACGAGCGCGCCGCGGCCACAAGGAATTCCAAGGTCGGGCCCGACCACTCTCCCGTGATGCCGGCCGTCAACGCCGCCTCGGTTGCGGCCCGGGCGAGCGCGGCCTCGGCGGCAACGTCGGAGACCAGGTTCTGAACGCCTTGGAATTTCGACAACGGGCGCCCGAACTGGGTTCGTGAGGTCACGTGCTCGATGCAGAGTTGCAGTATTGAATCCAGGGCGGCACACACCTGGATCGCCCGCACCAACCCCGACTTCAGCCGCAGCTGGCTGACCAGGCCCGCGCCGATGGGCGTTCCCTGCCAGCCGGAGAGTTCGGCAGCCACGGTGTCACGTGGTTCACCAATCAAATTGGCGCCGGGGGTGATGGTGAGCATTTCGGCTGCAACGTCGGTGACGCGATATTGCCGGTCGACGTGCCATACGACCACCACGCGATCGGCCATGCTCGCCCATGGCACGTGCGTCGCGACGCCGTGCTTGTCGACCAGGCAGACCGTCCGCGCCGCGCCGTCGGCGGCCAACCCGCCGGCCTCCAGGAGCCAGCATGCCAACAAGTCGTGCTCCGCGAGCGGGATTCGAATACCGCTACGCACCGCCGCCTTCAGGAGTTCGGCCGCCTCGTACCACCCAGCGCCGCTGCCACCGTGCTCGACCGCACCGGTGAGGCGCAGAAGACCGAGCTCAGCGAGCTGGTGCCACAGGTCAGAGCCCCGATCGACGATCGTTCCGCCCGCGAGCTTTTCGCGGTGGCCGGCAAAGACGGCACCCATCATGTCGGCCAGGGCTTCGTCGACGGAAGGCTTGGTGCTCACCGCAGCCCCAATCCGCGCGCGATGACTCCGCGAAGCACCTCATTGGTGCCGCCCCGCAGGGTGAACCCCGGCCGCTGGTCCACGGCGGCACGCACCAACTCCGCGAAGATCCGATCGGGGGAGTCCTGCAGGTCGGCGAACTCTGCGATATCGCCTTCGGTGACGGTGCCGAGCACCTTGACCAGGGCGGCGGGGATGTCGGCCGGCTCGCGCCGTTCCAACGCGCCGGCAACTGCGGTGGACATGTGGTGCAGACCGGTGACACGCGCAACGAGCCTCCCCAGATCCGCGTTGCGGGGAATGGCGTTCGCCGCCATCCGGTCGGCGCAGGCGGCCAGCAGGACGAAGGTCGACAGGTACCGCTCGGGTCCGCTGCGCTCGAAGCTCAGCTCGGAAGTCACCTGCCGCCAGCCGTCACCGATTGCGCCGAACACCATGTCGTCGGGGAGGAACGCCTCATCGAGTATCACCTCGTTGAAGTGGTGGGCGCCGTTCATCGAGACGATCGGGCGCACGTCGACGCCGGGCCCGCGTAGGTCGACGATGAACTGGCTCAGTCCGGCATGCCGGTGCTCTGGATCCAGTGGCGCTGTACGGGCGAGCACGATGAACGCGTGGGCGAGGTGTGCGCCCGACGTCCAAACCTTGGTGCCGGTCAGCGACCAGCCTCCGTCGACGCGCGTCGCCCTGGTGCGCACGCTGGCCAGGTCGGAGCCGGACTCCGGCTCGCTCATGCCGATGGCGAAGAAGCACTCGCCACGCACGATCCCCGGCAGGAAAGCCAACTTCTGTGATTCTGTGCCGTATTTCAGCAATGACGGCACGATCTGCCGGTCGGCGATCCAGTGCGCAGCGACGGGGGCGCCGGCGGCGAGCAGCTCCTCGGTGACGGCAAACCGCTCCAGGAATGAACGCCCGTGGCCGCCATATTCGACGGGCACCGTCATCCCCAACCAGCCGCGAGCCGCGAGCGCGGCGGTGAAGTTTTCGTCCCATCCCGACAGCCAGGCGTCCACCGACGGGGTGAACGCCCCGGCAGCCCGTTGGTCGTCCAGGAACTGCCGCACCTCGTCGCGAAGCCCCTGCGTCGACAAAGGGTCGACTGAGATAGGGGGCACCAACCGGGAGAACGCCATCACCGTATCTTCCACCCTGCGCATTTCACCGATCAGCTGATCCCGAGCTGAATCGCTCGCGCAGCATGCGTTTCAGCAGCTTGCCGCTGGGGTTCTTCGGTAGGAAATCGACAAAGAAGACTCGCTTGGGCGTCTTGAACCCGGCCAGGTGCGCGCGGCAGTGTGCGAGTATGTCGTCCTCGGCGAGGTTGACGCCGTCGCGCAGCACCACCGCCGCGACAACGGCCTCGACCCAAACCGGGTGGGCCAGGCCGAACACCGCGACTTCTTCGATGCCGCTGTGTCGGTAGATGACTTCTTCGACTTCCCGGCTTGCGACGTTTTCCCCGCCGGTCTTGATCATGTCCTTCTTGCGGTCCACGACATGGAGCAGCCCGTGCTCGTCGTAGTAGCCGAGGTCGCCGGAGTGGAACCAGCCGCCCCGGAAGGCCTCGGCTGTCGTCTGTGGGTCGTCCAGGTAGCCCAGCATCAAATGAGGGCTGCGGTGGGCGATTTCACCGACGACGCCCGGGGCAAGGGGGGCGCCGTCGTCATCGAGGATCGCCGTCTCCACGTTAGCGACCGGACGCCCTGCCGAACCTGCGTGCGCGTCCTGTTCGTCGGGTCCGAGCGCGGAGGCCAGCGGCGCAATTTCGGTCTGGCCGTAGAAGTTCCACAACCTCAGACGCGGCAGGCGCTCCCGAATCTCGCTAAGGATCTCGATCGGCATCGCTGAGGCGCCGTAGTACCCTTTGCGCAGGCTGGACAGGTCGACGGTATCGAAGACGGGTGATCGCAGCAACGAGATCCAGACCGTCGGTGGGGCGAAATAGTTGGTGACGGCATAGCGCTCGATAGTGCGCAGGACGAGTTCGGGATCCGGCCGCGGCAGGATGATGCTGGTGGCGCCGAGATAGACATCGGTGGCCAGGAAGTTGTCGAGCTGCGCGCAGTGGTAGAGCGGCAGGGAATGGATCTCGACATCGTCGGCGCACATGTCGCCGGCCAGGATCGTGCTGATGTAGTTCCACATCAGGCTGCGGCTGGTGTGCATGGCGCCCTTGGGCCGGGATTCGGTGCCGCTGGTGTACATCAGGCGCAGCAGTTGGTCGTCGTCGATGTGGGGACGTGGGGCCGTCGATGTGGTGCTCAGCCACTCGGCGAAGTCAGACCAGCCAGCCGGAGCGGACTGCCCGGGCGGCAGCAGCGCCGCCTTCGTCGTTACCGATCCACCCAGTCGCATGGCTTGCTCAGCGGTGGGTGTCAAGTCCGCTTCGACGATGAATCCTCGTGCGTCACTATGGCCGAGGATGTAGGAGACCTCCTCGGCGGTGAGCATGAAGTTGACCGGGACGAGGACCACCCCCACCCGTGCAGTAGCGAATACCAGGACGGCGTATTGCCAGCAGTTGTGCGACAAGAGCGCCAACCGCTCACCGGGTCTAAAACCGTTGTCGCCCAATGCCGCGGCCGCGCGGTCCACCAGGTTCTCAAGCTCGGCGAAACTCAGCACGACGTCACCGTCGACAATCGCGATCTTGTCCGGGTGCCTGCGCGCCGACCGGCCGGGGATGTCGCCGAGTGAATGGCTGCGTGCGCGCGCGACGGTGACGTCAAGGTCGCCCAACTGCATGCGGGCCACGCTAAGCCCTGATATCCGGCGGATTGCCGACGGTGTCCCGCTGAGTAGACAAGGGCTGCCCGCTAGCGGTGGGCGGCGTCGATACTCGGCGTCATGAGTACTGGCGCACCCGCGAGAGCCGACCGCACCGGGCTGGTGGATGTCGACCCGGACGAACTGCGGGCCAACCTGCTTCGGGCTGACCCCGGTGTGCTCGTCGCGGTGCTGGCGCAACTGACCGGTGACGCCGGGGTGGTCGACCGCTTCGCGCCGAAGATCACCTACGTGCCCGACCCGCCCGAGCAGGCGGGCACTACCGACCCGGAGACGAGGGTGGCCATCGTCGAGGCAGTGGTGACCGCGCTGCAGATGCCCCGGTCTCTTCACGCCGCCCCTGCCGACGACCCCGCCCTGTTCGCGCGGATCGCGCCGCTCGCACTCGGCGGAACGATCGGCCCCGAGTACATCCCGCTACTGTTGGAGCAGGGCGGATTCCAGCCGCCACAGCCGGTGCTGCCACGCACCGCGAAGCTCCCCGACGACTTCCGGGTGGCGATCATCGGCGCCGGTATTGCGGGATTGACCGCCGCGTTGGAGTTGGCCGATGCCGGCGTGGACTACCAGATTTTCGACCGTAACGACGAGGTCGGCGGCACCTGGTACACGACCACCTATCCCGGAATCGGTGTGGACACCCCCTCGGCGTACTACTCATTGTCGCGCGACGTCAACGGCGACTGGTCCAGCTATTACCCGATGGGGCCGGAGTATCAGTCCTATCTGGTGTCGGTGGCCGACAAGTACGAACTGCGGGAGCGCACCCGCTTCGGTACTGAAGTCGAAGCCCTTTGGTGGGACGACGAACGTCATCAGTGGCAGATCCGTGCGCTGGGCCCCGACGGTGCCCGTGAGATCAGCTACGCCAATGTGGTGATCCCCGCCGCCGGCTACCTCAACCGGCCACGCTGGCCGCAACTCCCTGGAAGGGGGACTTTCGCGGGAGTCGAAGTCCATTCGGCGCAGTGGTCTCCCGATCTAGATCTGACCGGCAAGCGGGTTGCCATCATCGGTGCGGGATGCACCGCGGTGCAGATCGTCGACGCGTGCGTCGACCACGTGTCGCACCTGACGGTGTTCCAGCGCCAGCCGCACTGGGTGGCGCCGCGGCGGCGGCTCACCGATGACGTGCCCGACCATCAGCGATGGCTGGGTACCCGATTGCCTTTCTACGCCAATTGGATTCGACTCAAATCCTATTGGGGAACCGCAGACAACAACTACCCCGTAATCTTGTACGACCCCGAATGGGCGCGCGGCCATATGTCCATTTCGCCGGCCAACGATGCGCTGCTGCAGATGTGCCTGAAGTACATCGACGACGTCTTCGGCGCCGGGAGCGAACTGGCGCGGAAGGTCACGCCAGACTTCGCGCCGTACGGCAAGCGGATCATCCGCGATCCCGGCGGATACTATGCGGCGCTAGCCCGCGAGCACGTCGACGTCGAAGCGAGCGAGCCGGCCCGAGTCAACGAGGCGGGCATCGTGACGGCCGACGGCCGGCAGATCGACTTGGACGTCATCGTCTACGCGACCGGTTACCATCTGGATTTCTTGTCCACCATGGACATTCAGGGGCGAGACGGCAAGAAGCTGGCCGACGAGTGGGGCAACCGACCGCGGGCTTACCGCGGTGGGACCGTCCCCGGGTTTCCCAACTTGTTCATGTCGTCGGCGCCCAATTACAGCCCGGGACACGGTGCGGGCCACAATTTCGGCGTCGAGATGATGGTGCACTACGTCATGGAATGCCTCCAGCTCATGGCACTGCGAGCGGCGCCGACAATTGAAGTGAAGCAGCGCGCGTACAACGACTACGTCGCCGACATCGACGCGACGATGGAGGGCACGGTGTGGTGCCACACCCCGTCCGCGCACACGTACTACCGTTCGGGCGGCGGGCGGATCGTGACAGCCTTCCCATACCGGCTGATCGACGTATGGCGTGATCACCGTGCACCGGTTGAGGACGATTTCGAGTTGCGATGAACGAGTTGCTCTCCGGGAGGACGGCTTTGGTCACCGGCAGTAGCCGCGGGATCGGTCGGGCGATCGCCCAGCGCTTGGCTGCGGAAGGCGCCACCGTGGCAGTCACGGCCCGTTCGCACGCCGCGTCGTCATCCGTCCGCGGTGGAGCGGCGACCACGCTTCCTGGCACCGTCGCCGAGACGGTCGAGTTGGTCGAGGCCGCCGGCGGGAAGGCATTCGCCGTCGCGGCCAATCTCGAGGATGCCGGGCAGCGCGACGGGCTGATCGACGAGGTGCTCGACCGCACCGGCCGCATCGACATCCTGGTCAACAACGCAGGTTTCGCGGACTACTCCCTGGTGGAGGACATGAGTCTGGAAACGTTCGACCGCACGGTGGAGCACTACCTGCGCACGCCGTTCGTCTTGACGAAAGCCACTGTGCCGCAGATGCGCAAGCAGGGCGCAGGCTGGATCGTCAACATCGGCTCAGTGACTGGCGTTGCCCCGGTGCGACCGTATCGCGACTACAACAAGACCTCCGGCGACGTGATCTACGCATCATGCAAGGCCGCCCTGCATCGCTTCACCCAGGGCGTCGCCGCCGAATTGCTCGATGCCAACATCGCGGTGAACTGCGTCGGCCCATCGACGGCCGTTCGCACTCCCGGTGCTGCCCAGCTCATTCCTAATGGCTTCCCGACCGAGCCGGTGGAATACCTGGCCGAGACTGTGCTGGCGATGTGTCACCTGCCCGCCGCCGAGCGCACCGGACTCGTCGCGTTCAGCCTGCACTTTCCGTGGTCGCAGCAACTGCCCGTGCACAGTCTGGATGGAACCGCGGTGCTGCCGCCGCTGCCACCACCGCCGACGGCCAACCCGAATATCCGGGCCGCGGGGCTCTAGTTCGCCGCATCCGCGACGCTCGTCCTTCAGCCGAGAACCGGGTCGTGGCAAACACAGAAGCTGTGGCAGACGCGGTCGTGGATGATGACGTCGGGACACTCGGGGTCGAACCAGCGGTCCACGACGGCCCAGTGGATCGGATGCATCAAATACGGCCCCATCAGTCCGCCGACGTCGGAGAACTCTTGCTCGAACACGTGGGTCCAGGCGGAGGTGCCGACGCCCTCGGACACCCGGCTCAGTTGCCATGCGCGGATGGACGAGACATAGTGCGCCATCGACGACAGTTCGTGCTCGAAGCGGGCGACCATCGCGGCCGGGGCGTCGGAGGACACCCGAAGTAACAGTGCGCGATACACCGTGCCCGGGGTTTCGCTGCGGCGAACGGGCCTGCCCCAATAGTTCGCACCGTTGACCCGGGTGACTGCGAAGTCGGTAAGAAGAGGGGTTAATCGCCGTAGGGCGAGACCGGCCCGGTCTTCGGCATCGAACCTCAGGTGCAGCAGGATGTCTCCGCCGTTACGCGCCCCCGGCAAAGTCGGCTGCACCACCCAGCGCAACGCTTGGGCGTCGCGGGCGGCCGCCCGCAACGCGGTGAGCATCCGGTCGCGTTCATCCTTGACGACGTCTAACAACCTGGTGACGCTAAACATCGCAAAGTCGGTCCACGTCCTCGGGGGTCGCCGCGAACGATCGGGACCGCTCCTGTACGAGTTCGGCTATGTTGCACCACCATTCGCCGAGGGCCGGGTCCGGCCTGCCCTTCCACGTCATCTCCCACCACGCCCGCACGTTGGGCAGCGTCCAGGTGATCGTCACGGTGTTGGTTTCGTCATCGAACCAGATCGGCGGGCTGACCAAGACATCGCGCAACGTCATCCCGCGCTCCCGTGCGCCAGGGGCATACTCGGCGAGGTAGGCGTCGACGAACCGCCGAGCGCAGCCGGGCCGGGTAACCACCCGGTCGATCACGAAGACGTGGCCGCCCGCCATGTGCACGCGTTCACGCGTACTGAAGCGCGGGCCGCGCCGCCGGACCTGCGGGACGCAGTGGGCGCAGCGGCTGCAGGGTTGGAGCGACGCGCTGCGGGCCGTCCTCGACGTTGCGCCATATGCCCATCGCGGTCATGCGCACCGGGGCCGTCAGTCGCTGGTCGAACATCATGCGGTTCATTGGACCGCAGACCGACACCGCCGCCACCGCCTCACCCGGCCCGCCGATCGGTGCTGCCACGCAACCGAATCCGAGCAGTGACTCCTCGCGCTCGAACGCGACGCCATGGGCCCGCACCTTGGCTAACTCGACGGCCAGCTGGGTGCCGTTGGAGATCGAGTATCTCGTCTTCCGAACCCGCAGATCGAGCTCGGCATCCTCATCGCGATAGGCGAGGATCGCCTTGCCGACTGCGGTGCAATGGGCGGGTTGGCGACCACCCACCCGGGTGGGGATTCTCTGGTCACCGATCTTGTCCAGGTACACAACGTCCGGGCCGTCGAGCACGGCCAGGTGCACGACAAGGCCGGTGGCGCGGTGCAATTCACCCAGCAGCGGGCCGGCCGCCCGCACCAGCCGGTCCTGATGCACGGCGAGCGATCCGAGTTCGACGAGGCGCATGCCCAACTCATAATCGCGGCCGCTGCGTCGCAGCCAGCGCAGCTGTACCAGGCGTTCGAGCATCCGATGCGCCGACGAGCGCGGCAGGCCGGTGCGCCTGACGATCTGCGCCAGGGTGAGCCGCCCCGGACCCTCGAAGGCGTCGAGAACCAGCGATATGCGGTCGATGACGGCCGTGGGGGTGGCGGGTTCAGCGATACCTGACATCGCTCCTCCAAATGTACCTGACCGATATATTCCTATTAGGAATATATTCCTAGCACACCGGTGTGGCGGTTGTCACGCATAGAGGACCCGGGGAGTCGGCGGGCTTGGAGGCAGTGTGGTTGCGGCGGTGAAGTTGCGGCTGGGCTCAGCCCTTGGCCGCGGATCGGCCCGCGCGGCGGCCGTAGAAACTGCCGTCACCGAGCGAGATACCGCTGGCGTAGCCCCAGGCGGCCAGCCCCGCCGTGCAACGGCCGGCGGCGAAGAGGCCCGGGATGGGGTCACCGCTGACGTGGAGCACCTCGGCGTCCAACGTGGTGGCCAGTCCACCCAACGTGAACCCGCCGGTGTTCTCCCGCAGGTCGATGGCGCCGACCGGGGAACCGATCGGCCTGAGCCATTCCGGCTTCTTGTGCAGCAACGGATCCTCGCCGCGGGCGGCGCCCTCGTTGTAGGCGGCGACGGTCGCCTGCAGCGAACCCGGCGCGAGGCCCATGTCGCTTTCCAGGTCGGCAACGGTGCCGGCCACCCAGGTCGCCGGGCGCAGCATGAACTTGGGCGACCACGACGCCATGGCCTCCTGCTGCGCGTCGTCGTCGATGATCAGGTACGCGATGTTGTCCTGTTGGTACAGCGTGAGCTGGCCGATCCGGCCCGGGTAGGTGTCCTCGGCGACATAGCGCTGGCCGCGCCCGTTGACCAGGATGCCGCGCACCAGCTGCTGGGGGTCGATGAAGATCGCGACCTCGGTGGCGTCCATGTGCGCCAAATCGGCGCCCAGCGCCTGGGCCATCCTGATCGCCTGCCCGTCGTGCTGCTCGATCGAGGCGGCCGGGCGCCCCGCGATCCGCGGGGCGTAGCGGGCCACCATCGCGTCGTTGTAGGCGAAGCTGCCCGTTGCGAGCACAACACCGGTGCGGGCCCGGACCGTCATTTCACTGCCGTACTGGCGGGCGCGGATGCCGACCACCCGGCCGTCGGATTCGACGACCAGGCGTTGCACCCGCACGTCGTAGAGGGCGCGCGCGCCGGCCGCGGTGGCGGTCTCGAC
>NZ_LQPH01000098.1 GCF_002102255.1 Mycobacterium nebraskense | reverse complement strand
CCAATTCCCCGACCGACTCCCACTATGACCCAAAAATGAACGGCTGCAACACCTTACACAGTTATCTTGACAAGCCCGGTGGGGCTGGCGCAAGGCGCATGCCATCGCCAAGTCCGAAGGTCTGGTGGTCAATCCCAGACGCACCCACCGATTGTGGAAAGACGAACGGCTGCAACGTCCGTCGAAGCCCGCAAGCGGCTGCGCCTGGCCCACAGTTCGAAGCCATGGCGCATGGCGGCGGTCCGCCCGATCACGTCTGGGCGCTGGACTACCAGCACACCTCACCGTCGACGGCCCCGCGCTGCGCTTCTGCAACGTCATCGACGAGTTCGCCCGTAAGGCGTTGGCGACACGGCCACGTCGATAATTGAATGCCGATCGGACCACCGGCCTCCTCGATGAGCTGATCATGACCACGGGCCGCAAGCCCGAACACATCCGCATGCACAACGGACCCGACCTGACCAGTCATGCCCTCGCGGATTGGGCACCCTTGGGTTCGGTGGGCGCGGTGTTCATCGAGCCCGGCGCACCCTGGGAAAACGGGCACTGCGAATCCTTCAACGGACGCTTTCGCGACGAATTCCTGACCACCGAGACCTTCGGTAGTCTGCTCGAAGCCCAAATCCTCGCTAAGGACTGGCGCACCGAATGCAACACCTACCGACCCCACAGCGCACTCAACGACCTCACCCCCGAGGGGTTCCGAATGCACTGCGAAACTACCCACCAACAACTGTCATAGACCCTGGCCCGGAAAGCTGAGACCCCGTCACCTTCACACTCTGGGGGAAGCTCCGTGATCGAGCTTGCGGCCATCGTCGCGCACACTCCAAGTGTTAGCCGGCACCGTTGGAACGTGCGACAACTGCCGGCATGTCTCGACTTACTTAAGACCGCTTAATAATTCGAATAATGCGCACACCACCCCGACAGGTGGCGCGTGCCACGAGGTTTGGTGTTATCGACTGTCAGGATTTAAAAGATGTGCTGCCGTAGCATGCCGCGTTGCCCACATCAAGGGTGCTTTCGCAGATGACCTTCCCGCGAAAATAGATCCGGACCGTTACCCAATTATTAGGCCTAGCCTCTGGGCACCAGGCTCGCCCATCACACACGCGAGGGCGCCAGTCGGCGCGAACTTCCGCGCCGTCTACTGATGGACTGAGAGCATTCATCACCGTCACGGTGGTTCGCCATGGCAGTGGCACGCCGTCCAGTACTTTTCGCTCAGAGGAGTCGAAGTACTCGAGATTTGCTGCGGCGACATCGTTTGAAACGACCTCGTATGTAACGCTATCCTCAGCGCGAGCGTCCGGCGCCACCGCGACGGCAGAAATGCCGGTAATCAGCGCAATAATTATCAGCTGGGTACGAATCATTAATCCCTCCGGCAGGTATCACTGTCGAGCTCAACGCTGACCAGGTCCGGACAGCAACAATGCACCGAGCTAGTGAGACGCCTGGCAATGCCAAACCCGATGCAATCATGGTCGCTGGGCCCCCGCTAACAGTAACAAAACCAAGCTATTACCAGTCGCTTCATTGCGTCGCACATCTATCCCTAAGTCTGTGTAGGAGCAATCAGGGATGGCGGTGGAGCCTTGTAGTAACGCGCCCTTTATCGCATCAGCTTCGTTCATGCGGGCACCTTGAAGCAGGACGGCCTTGTCGCCGCCGTAGCCGAGATCCTTTAGCCCGGGCAGCGGGTCAGTGATCGGGAGGTGTGTTGAGTTGTGGCTAAGGTAGTCATCGGTCGACTGATTAATGATCCTCGCTGCCTTTTCGACTACTGGGTTGTAGCTCAACGGCTGACATGACGTTCCGCCACGGGCGATCTCCATTGCGTCTTTCAGGTTGTCTTCCGAATCCGCCAGAGCCGATGGTGTCAGCACCATAGCACCGGAAAAGGCCAGCAGGAACACGACTACCAGTCGGATCGCCGTCCTCCGGCACGGGAGTATCGGCGCCGACTTGCGGCCACCGAGCGGCGCAAGTGATTGTCTTAGCACTTACAACTCCTTCTCTGGAAATCAATTACGAGCCACAGAAGTGCGGGACAACATGTGGCTTTTCTCGTCGTGCGGTTAGAACTCGCTGGCCTCACTGGTAGCAGAGAAGCCTTCCGTCAACAAGACCCGTAGCTTAGGCACACCCGCGTGGAGGCCTCGTCGTAGCCTTTGAACCATGTTTCTGTGTGGGTTATCAAGAACTTAAATTCGCCGTGCCCGCAATAGGTGCTGCCGTCTGGCTCGATCGCACAAGTCGTTGAGTTGTACGTTACGTAGCTGCGCGGCGGCAGGGTTTGATCCGCTTGTCCGGCAGGGAATTGAATGGCCGCCGTCCAGCCGTGGTGCACGGAGCGGTTTCCGTTGAACCAAGCGATGTGATTGCTGTCCGGGGGTGCACCCGGAATAACGCCGCTGCAACCAAAGCTTCCCCTATCCCAGATGCCGCAGTTGAGTCCAGAGGGTGACAAGAACCAGACACCGGGATGGTCAGCAAGGAAGAATCGGTCTGGCTCGAATTGGTCGTACCACGCCGATATGTGCGCCATCTCTGGAAAAGGATTCGCGGGAGCACCGCCAGGCGGGTCCGCGTGTGCCGGAGCGACGGTACCCAAGACCAACCCGATCGCAGAGGCAGTGGTCGCCAACCACCGGCGACTGCCAATACAGCGATACATTCTGTGATTCTCCTCCTCTGGAGCAGCGCGCAAGCTGCGAACGGCAACCACGTCGGCCCAGCTCACCGCCACCGCTCACCCTCACCAGCGACTGGTTTAACCCAGAGATCGGAGTCCGCTGTGAATTGACACGAAGCGCACGCTCGGCGCATCCACTCAGTTACCGGACTACGTTCTACTGACATACGTGCGAACGGCGGATTCGAGTTCCCCAACGCAATACTCTTTGCACCGATGGACCTGTGAACCAGTCGGGTTGATGGCTTTTGATCCCTGCGCTGACATTGGACAGGTGCTGCCACAGTAGGTAGAAACTCTTACCTTCATAGAGCGGGAAGTAGACATCACCCGCAGGGTCCGTGGACTGAGTAAGCGCCTGAACGCGCGGGGCGAGGAAGTCTACCGACTGGTCGATATTTGCGGTAACGATGTCAGCTTGCCGTTGAAGGTCGCCGATGCTGTAGTCCCAGTCGGAACCGGCGCCCGAGATGACCCCCGGTCCATTCGGTGTGATCCGGTTGAATTGCAGCCTGTTGATCTGGCGCGTCAATTCGTCATATTGAGCGTTGAACCACTGGCACATCTCCCGTTCCGCATTGATGTCCGCATCGGTGACGCTTCCTTTCGTTTCGTCATAAGGGAATGGAAATTTGGGCGCCCAGTTTGAAGGCGTCGGAGTGACCACCGGTAATGGCTCGGGAGGCCGCTCGTAATCGGACGGATCGGCTCGAGAAGCGGGCTCAGTCGCGACGGTCACACCGGACAACGTAATCAGGACGGATGTCAAGACCACAATCGGACGGGCAAACGCGCTTCGCCTCGCTATAGCTTTAACAGCAGGCACTCCTACTATGCGGAGACAGCTATGAACGCAGCCATCCAGATCCGGCCACCTAGTTCGAGCCATCATAATCTCCTGTTCGGGAGTTCTATTTCTGTTCTAACGCGTCGCCAACTCCGCCAACCTCGGTAATTTGCCAATCCTTACTGCTGTCGATTGTGACGCTATACGTTGCCGTCGACTGCAGTGGCTCCGGAGCTTGCGCGGTCTTGGTAAGCACCATTACAAAAGAGTCGACGACGTAGGTAGCGCCGGTTACTTTGCGAACCTTGGCCGCCAGCGGACGTGCCGTTGAATTCCATTGCAGCGGCACCAGAATCTGTTCCATTGACGTTGCGGCCTTGGTCAACTTGTCTTTCAGTTCGGGACTGGTGCCGCCGACAAGCTTGCCTTTCCAAGAGTTGAGATCTTGGTAGTTCATTGCGGCCGCGTCTACTGCGTAGTGCAAAGCGACGTTTTCGGCGTGCACCTTGTTTTCGGATTGCCGAGCCTGCTCGTCCAGCTTGTGTTTCGCTCCAACATATAGCCAGCCCAACACTGCGACGCCGCCGACAAGGACGGCGATCGCGACGGCGATCACCAGGCTAGAAAGAGAAACCGAGAGCTGCGCTCGTCTGGACTTCTTGCCCTGAGGCTCGTCCGTAGTCGACGAAGTGTCCTCAGTGGGTGTCTCGTCCGCTGGCTCAAACTCGGCTGAATCGGCCTGGGCCGAGTCCGGTCCGGGGGTGTTTATTTTGGTATCAATCATCACGCAAATTCCTTAATTCGTGGTCTCGCACGGCCATGCCTGCCTATTTAATTCTGGGGGATGGCGACGTGCAGCGTAATCGCGCCATCTTCGGGCACCGTGTCCAGGATGTTGGACAGGATCTGACTGGGGTCGAAGTTCAACAACGCACCGGCGATGGCCTTCACCCGTGGCCGAAGCGCTTCACCCAGCACTTTGAGGTCACCGCCATTCTGATCCAATAACTTCTGGACCCGGCTAAGCAGGTGGCCGAATTTGCGCATACCGTCCGGACCGATCTCGAGGGCACCTACCGAAAAGCCTTGCAGGATCTTTTTAGAATTGTCGGCGCTATCCCGGATTCCGGGTATCAGGCCAGCGAGCGTGGGCCCGACCCACCCAGCGTTGCGTAAGAGGGTCTGGAAGTTGCTCAGCAGCACTCGCCCATGGCCATGCATATCCGCTGCTGTGTTTCTCAGCAACTCGCTAGCGTGCGACAGGTTAGGCAGCACCAAGTTTGGATCAGGCAGTGCAGCGTCACCCTCATGGATGATGCGTTCGACCGCTTCGGGATCGAGCTGATTGAGTATCCGCGTGACACTTACCGCCAGCTCTGTTATCGATGGTGGTTGTATTACCGACTCGGTTGCGATGTGCTGGCCGTCGTGCAACATTGGGCCGTCCCGACGCCGCGGGAACAGGCCGATATAGGTTTCACCGAGGGCAGACAGATTCTCGAGTCGCACATCGCAGTCGGCGGGGATGCGCAGGTGGCCGTCAACGTAGAAGTCGATAGTAGCTCCGTCGAGAGACGATGCGATACGGCTGACTTTGCCGACTGGCACGCCACGCAGCAGGATATTTGAATCGACAACGAGACCATTGATATCTCCCACCGTCATGGAGAGATTGGTACGGTCAGACGGCGCTCTAACCCGCACGCCGAGCGAGCCGATGTAGCTCACGGCAAACGCAATCATCAGGGCAAATGCAATGAAGGACAAAATGGCTCGCACCCTCATGGTGTCGCACCTAAGATCCGTAGCACATCCTGCACGTTGCCCGACATTTCCCGACCGTCGGGTCCGACTATCGACGTAATATTGATCGCTGGATATTTATCTTCCGGAAGGAAGAAGCCAGTGAATAGCCGGCGCCATGCGGGCCACTCCTTCTCAAACTCCCATTTGGAATGTTGAAGAGCGCCCATCTCATCACTCAATGATCGCAGTAACGGCACCAGCCAGAAACCACCGGCGTAGATAGTACCGGTAGACGGAAGGATGGTACCCACATACGAAAAGATCTCCAAGAACCGTTTAAACGCTGTCATGCCTTGCTTCGAGAACATTTCCTGGAGTACCAGAATCCTCCTGTGCATGACATCGACCGTTTCGGAAACGCCATTGAGCCATTGGTCGACCAGATTCATGTTGTCCGACAGGTCCCCGAGGTCGGCTGCCACTTGCGAAGCCACCTTCCGAATCGCACCTTCTCCTCCCGGCGGCTGGACTCGGTTGATACGGATGATCGAGTTCTGTATGCGCTGGATGGACCCGCTCGACACGAAGTTCGCCATGTTCGCGATTGTGTCTTCCAGTTGTTGCGGAGACGTAGTCTGCGCCAGCGGGATGCGGTCGCCGGACCTCAACGTTGGTGCCGCCGCCTGGTCGGTTTGCGGTCGCTCGAGGGCGACATAGATGTCGCCCAAGACAGTGTCCTGCTGCAGGACCGCTCGGATGTTCGACGGCACCGCGACGTTGGGGTCGATTCTCGAGGTGACGTCGACCGCACGGCTGGATAGTGCCACCTTGGTGACGACGCCGACCGTGGTGCCGTCCAACACCACCTTTGCCCGATCCGGCAAGTTGAGCGCGTTGTTAAATTCGATGACGATGTCATATCCACCGCGATAGCTATTACCAGGCTGAGGCAACGAACTCGCATTGAGCGATGCACACGATGAAAGTGCGACGACACCGGCAGTGACCACGGCCAACCGCCACATCCGGCGGATCATCGGTTCGCCTGGTTCAGGACGTATTGAAGCAGCGCAACATCAACCGCGTACGGTTGCCCAGCAACATCCGCGCAGCTTCCGGGCATCGAAGCGTTCATCACGCCACACAGCGCAAGTCCATTGGGGGTACGGACGCGATACAGCGGCGGACGGTAGGTGATATGGAACTCACGGTTATTGAAGTGGTTGGCTAGCGTATTGACCCACCAAGGCACCGGATTCAGGAGATTCGCCAGCCACGGCGCGTGTGCACTGAACTTCCTCAGGGCAACCGACGTCGAGTCGAGCGTGAACTGAAGCTCGTCACCGAGGTTGTCTTCCACGTCGACACCCGCTTTGACCAAGCCCATAAATCCTCCGACCATATGGTTGCCGCCATCCACCGTCACGGCGAAGTCCGACATGTTCTGTTCCGCGTTGAGCAGTACCTCCTTCAGCGGGCCTCTGATCTCGGTGAGCGCCGAACTCAGTTCAGCAAGGTTCGTTATCACGGATCCGATGTCGCTGATCGTTTGATCAGGGCTATCGACTACCGCCGATGACGTGGTCAGCAGCTGGTTGACGCCGGCTCCATTGTTGTGCAGCGCCTGATCGAGCTCTCGCACGACATCGCCGATATTCGTCGACCCACCCGGGTTGATCTTGTTGAGGAAATTGGTCGCCGAGCCGATCACTTCGGACAGGCTCTTCGGCGTCCACGAACGGGTAAGCGGAATACACTCACCGGCACCGAGGTGAGGTGCCGCACCAGGGTTGCCGACAAGCTCCAGCGACCGGTCAGCAAGGATCGATGTCGACCTGATGATTGCCTTGACATCCGCTGGCAACGGACGCCGCTCAGTCACACTGAAATCGACACGGACGTCCGTTGTACCGGGGGTGATGCTCGTGACTTTCCCGATCTGGTAGCCCATCTGCGTGACCGGATTGCCGACATATAGCCCGATGCTGTCGGGCATCATTGCGCAGTATTCGGCGTGCGGCTGTCTTTCATGCAGCCGCCCGCATGAGGCCACAAGGGTCACCACCGCCGCTGCTGTCAAAGCGATCGCGCCGAGCCGACCAAGGCGATGCGAACCTGACACGGCCATTAGCACGGACTCCCCGGTATCGGCATACACAGATCGGTGGCCAATAGCTCCGGAGCCTCTTCCTGTGCGCCCAGGACCCGTTCGATTTTTCTCCGCCCCAGGCGCAGCGCCCGGATTATTACACCGTTGCGGTCCGACCACATTCGTGCTTTTTGCACCCAGTCACGGATCCTAGCGAGAGCCGTGTCGCGATGATTCTCGTAGTAAATGAAGATTGGTGATAGGCCATCCATGGTGTCGCCCATGCCTTTAAGCGCCCTGGCGAGTCCCTCGCTGTAGAGCGTAAGTGACTGTTCAATGATCGACAATTTGCGGACCATGTCCTTGAGGTCGTCACTGTAATCGTTCAGCTTTCCGACATACTCATTGGATAGGTTCAGGATGGCACTCACTTGTCCACGTTGCTTCTCAATTGTCGACATAAGCTTGTTGCCCGCATCGATAACCGCCGAGATTGATTCCACGTTGGTGCCGTTAAGCCCCTGCTGCACCTGGTTGAGGGATTCATTTATCGGCTTTGGGTCAACCTTGTCGGTGATCTTCGTCGCGTCGGTGAGAGTCTGTATCAAGCTGTAAGGCATCGTCACGCGTTCGACCGGAATAGGCTTAGCGCCTAAAGAACTGTCACCTAGTGACACGATGCTCACATAATAGCCCCCAACCACCGTGAGCATGCGGACTTGCACCTGCGAGCGATCACCGACAAATGCACTACCGTCAACCCGTGCCCGGACGCGCACTCGGTTCGATTCCAGTGCCAGATCCTTCACCTTGCCCACGTTGATTCCGGCAATGCGTACCGGGTCTCCTGGACGGATCGCCGCCGCGTCGTCGGTGTAGAAGGTGACGATCTTCTGCCCGGGGGGGCTGATATAGAGCATCGCCGTCGCGAGCGCCACAATCGTCACTAGGGCAAGGGCACCAGCACCCCACAGAGTCGGATTACGTAGCGCTTTCATCGGTTGCACAACACCACTTTTCGGCCGTTGAGAAGTACGTCCATTTGCTCAGGTAACTGGGCCTTGCCCCGGGAACATGCCAGGGGCGCGCCGGCCTCCGGCGGTGGTGGGATGTTTTCCCACATGACCGGAACGAGCTTGAAGGCGTCCGTAAAGTCGTCGAGGACGGTGAACGCACGGTCCAGACCCTGGTCCATGTCACTGGCATTCTTGTTGGCGGCCGGGCCGTAGGTGAAGTAATCGCCATTATTCACACCAGGTGGAAATCCTAAGTTAGCCACCAATTGCGCGACATCACCTGTAAACTCACCGTAGAGGTAAGCTTTTCGAAACTCGTCCAGTATTCCAAAGATGCCAGCTACCGGCCCTTTATTAAGCCAGTCCGCTATCTGGATCAGGTCTTTTCCATGTCCGCCCATAGTATCGGAGATTTCCTTGAGATTGCGCATCAGCGTTGCGATGACTTGTTGACGGTCCGATGCAAACCTGGTGAGCTTGCGGATGCTCTCCAGCATCGGCGCCAAGCCACCGCCATCACCGGAGAGATATGCTGCCGCATTGGCGGTAAAGGTGTTTACCTCGTCAGGGTTCAGAGTGGCAATCACCGGTTGTAGCCCGTTGAATAACGTCGTGACGTCGAAAGACGGTTGCGTCATCGCGGTGGTCACATGGCTGACAAGAGCGGCCTTCGAATACCTCTCTGTCGCGTCCACGACATCTAAATACCGCAAACCGGTAAGAGCCTCGAACTTGATGGCAAGCCGGGTTCCGGATACCACGCCATATCGCTTGTCGAGCGTAAACCCGACCACGGCGATGCTTTGACCGTGCCTTCGCTCGAGACCGACTGAGTGGACCTTCCCGACTCGGACTCCGCGGACCCGCACGTCGGCGTCCTGATGCAATCCCGATGCGTCAGTGAACTCGGCATCATACGATCGCGTTTCCGCCGCCATGGGCTGCCTAATGACATTCGCAACCAGAATAAACAGGACGATCGCGACGACCCCGCTGATCGCGAGTCGCCACAACGCCGCTCTAGGCTTCATCGGGCACCTCCCAAAGCGGCAAGTGGCGCCGCCACACCCGGAAGGCTGTCAAGAACAATGCGAACCTGAAGCGCACGTTGCTCAGGCGTTCCCGCGTACATTTTCTCAAGCCGGGAACGCAGTTCCACGAGCATCTCCGAAATGCCTTGAGGCCTGATCAGTGGCGGCACCACATCGGTCAGCGCCTTGACAGTGTCAACCATGGGCGCCAGATCGTCGATATGCGTGTACTCCAGCCTGCCGATCGCACCAAATAGGTTATCCGCTACGAATTGCATGAACGGTAGAATAGTATGCGAGTACTCGTCATCGCTGGCGTTCCATGTACCCTTGTTCAATTTATTAGTACCGTGCGTTACATCGGCGCTGGCATCGAGCATCACGTCGGTAAACGACGGAAATGCAACGCTCACTCCCGTCGCGTTTCTTAATAGTTGCGCGGTACTCACTGTTTGCGTGTTGGCAAGCGCATTCGCTGAAATCAAGAGGGTCTCGGCCAGCGGATCCAACGCATCAGTGTATCGAGTGGCCTTCTCGACCACCTGGATCAGCCGCGTGGTTAATGTTCCCGTAGCAAGTCTTCCAAGGCGAGATAGCAAGGCTTGAAGCGTAAAGTTGCCCTTCGGCGTGATCTTCAAGTGGGTCCCATCGCGGAGTGGTCGCCCACCAGCACCTGCGATTAGATTGATACCGGTCACGCCAAAATAGTTGACGGGCCGGAAATCAATAGCCATGGCATCAGTTAATCCCGCTATTGGCGTTTTTTGCAGATCAGCATTGAGCCGAACACCTCCCCCGGACAATCTGGACACCGCCGTGACCTCGCCGACCTTTACCCCATGCATGACCAACTCCGTACCCTTGGCCACCCCGGGACCGACATATGGCGTATCGATCGCCATGGAAATTGCATTAGCTGGTCTTCCGCCGAATGGCTTGAACACCATAAGTAGGCCACCCACGGCAACGACGCAGAGCACAAGCGCCGCGCCGACGATGGTCAGCGTTCGCTTCTCAGATTCCGCAGAAGCGTGCAGTAGCATGTCTGCTCACCTAACCTTTGAACACGAACACTGGATGAAGGCCCCACAGCGCCACGGTCAGTATCAAATCCAAGACAATGATCGTGATCAGACTGGTCCGCACGGCGCGACCCGATGCTTGACCAACGCCGACCGGGCCACCGGAAGCAAAGTATCCGTAATAGCAATGGATCAAAGTCACGGCCGCACAGTAGACGGCTATTTTGATCACAGAGTATGCAAGATCCCTTGGTACCAAAAACTCGGCAAAGTAATGATCATATGTTCCGCCGGGCTGGTTGTGAGATACCCGGATGACGGCGTCCATGACGAAGAAGTTGGCTATCAGCGCCACTAGAAATCCCGGCACCACACATATCATCGCGCCGACCAGGCGAGTGCCGACCACAAACGGTATCGGCCTGAGCCCCATCGCTTCTAGGGCATCGATCTCTTCGGCGATGCGCATGGCACCGATCTCGGCGGTCATCCGGCACCCCGTTTGTCCAGCGAACGCGACGGCGCTCACTATCGGCCCGATCTCGCGCACCCCTCCTATCCCGCCGACAATCCCAGACAAGCCACCGAAGCCAATAATATTCAAGACAGCAAACGCCTCAACAGCTAACGAGGCACCGACCGCAATACCGAGGAGCAATAATACGCTTATCGCCCCACCATCCACGATCAGCGAACCCCTACCCCAAGCGAGGCTGTTCATTTGTTGCAATGTTTGTCGCCGATACTTAACGACCGCTACTGGCACCGAGCTGAATGTCTTGGCAATGAACACCACCCACTGCCCAAGGTTATGGAACATCCCGCCGATCGGCTCGACTGCCGCTGTTGCCAGTCGAGTACTGAAATGCATACTCGGTACTGTTGCGCCGCTACCGGGAGTCATTACGCTACCTCCAGCGGAGCAAACATCGACTGCAACTGCGTTATCGCGAGGTTTGCGAAAACAATCCAAACGACATTGACCACAACCGATGAGTTCACGGCGTCTGCTACGCCTCGCGGGCCACCCTTCGCCTCCATTCCGCGTAGCGATGAAACTAAGCCCACGATTGCCCCAAAGACAAGCGTTTTGCCGATGGCGAACCATACGTCCACCACCTTCGAGAATGTCCCGAACGACATCCAGAAACTTCCCGGCGCCACGTCGGACGCTCCCACTGCCATCAAAAATGAGGACGCCATTCCCGACGCCACAATAAATATGCATAAAATCGGGGCTATCAATAGCAGTGCGAGAAAACGTGGGACCACCAGGTGGCGGACCGGATCAATACCCATTACCCGCATTGCGTCAAGTTCTTCACGGATTGCGCGTGCCCCAAAGTCCGACGCAATGGCCGAAGCTGCTGCGGCACCCATCAACAATCCCGCCGTCATCGGCGCTCCCTGCCGAACAACACCCACCCCGGCGGCCGCGCCAAGCAGCGAGGTTGCCCCCAGTTGGTTGACAAGACCCGACGTCACAATAGTTGTGATTGCGCCGATCGGAACAGCCATCAGCAGCGCGGGTATGGTCGTCACTTTGAGCAAGATCCATGCCTGCACAACGACTTCGCCGACTGGGAGCCTCATGGCAATGGTGTCGGCAACGATGTAGCGCACCACGTCCGCAAACAGCTGCACACCACGACCCGTCGTGGCCGCGGTACGCCTTGGAATCATGCCCACGTGGCGCGCAGCTCTGAGCGGGTAAACCATAAGCAGTGATCGGCCCACGTTGCTGGAGCCCGGACTCAACGCGTCCTGAAGTAGGTCGTTGTCGATGCGAGTGGTCATGAATCACCGCCAGGACACTTGTGAAAACGCACGCGCCCCCACGGGTCAACGGCGATAGACGCTAGCGGCAGCAGGCTAGCCGGCATGCCAAAAGCCTTGCGTGAGGAGTAGGTCTCCAGACTGCGCAGCACGGCCGAACCGTCTTCGCGACGCTTTGGTAGTACCACCCTCATTGGCCCTGCACCGATGAGCCCGAGGTCGTCAGCGCTGACGCGCCCACGCCGGGCGCCGACCATCCGTGGGGAGACATAGGTTGCCTGGCGCCAAACCTTTTAGCATCGGACCCGATCTGAGGCCACGCCTTCATCCAACGTCCTCCCCTTCTGGCACGCTCGTCCCGCTGGCACGTTCGTGGCGTGGTCAGTGCGATTGTCATCACACTGACCACGGCTCTGTGAGCAAAATCGTTATTTGTTTAGCGGTTACCGTAGAGGACTAGCCGCGCGGTTGACAAGCCGCCAACTACTGAGACATTTGCACGAACCCAACGAGACCCGGCTCGGCCTCGACCGGAGGTTTCTCGCGGCAAGGCTTTTGGGGACGAGGTGGAGACAAAGTTCTGGTCTGCGTTGAGACTAATCCGGCGTGCCAGCTGTAGGAGGTCACCACGTTGGTGATGCCGGTGGTGAGTCGTGATGCTGGTGGCTGGCCGTCGGCGGCAGAGTGTGGTCGATGGTAGTTGAAGTGGATGTTCCAGATCTTGAGCGCTTCGCTGCGTTGGGCTTCTGAGGTCCAGGTTCGGGCGTAGAGGAACTCTTCGGCCAGGATGCGGTGATATCTCTCTATTTTGCCGTTGTGGCGTGGGGTGTAGGGCGTGATGCGCTGGTGGCGTGCGCCATGCAGGACGCGAGCGAAGTCCTTCGCGCGGTAGCACGAGCCGTTGTCGGTGACGATCCGTTGGATGCGGTCGATCCCGTGTGCGGCGAACCAGACCCGGGCCCGGTGCATGAATCCGATTGCTGTGATGGCTTTTTCATGGGCGTGTCTTATTGACTGTGTAAGGGGTTCGGCCTGGATGGTGGTGGCTGACCACCGGACAGGAGACATTGCAAAT
>NZ_LQPH01000097.1 GCF_002102255.1 Mycobacterium nebraskense | reverse complement strand
CAGCCGGGTTCGGAGGGCGGGCCGGGGAAACGGATCGGTAGAAATGCCGACACCGCGCCCCGGTCCGACCCCTACACCTATCTGGGCTGCGGGGAGGGCGACATGTTCTTGTGCGCGATCCGCGACGAGCACTCGCGGCGGGCACTGGGTTGGGCTGTGGATGATCACATGCGCACCGAGTTGGTCACCGTGGCCGTGCAGCGGGGGGTGTTCGCGCGCGGTGGGCGCTGCGCGGGTAATGCTGGGACAACGTCGGCGCCGAGTCGCTGTGGTCGAGTTTCAAACAGGAATGCTACTACCGGCACACCCTACGCGACCAAAGCGGAATTGATTGCAGGAGTTGACAATTGGATGAACTTCTACAATAATCAACCAAGGCATTAAGCGATCGGGACGCGCTCACCTATCGACTACGAGCGGACGCTGAACCCTGTCGCGGAAGCAAGTTATCCGTGTCCATTTTTTCAGGGGAACCCCAGACTTCGATCGCGACGTTGGCATCAGCTCGAAGCGTGGCGGTCGCCAAGCCGATGTCGCGAGTTCCACCGGATGATGACAGTGCCATGGTGAGAAGTAGCGGAACCCGGACAGCCAAACCGGCGAAGTGCATTGTTGTCGGCGTGGTCCTCGATAGCCCCGACGGAACACTTGTGCAAGACGCATATCCTGCTCACCATGCCAACAGAGTCCGTTCGCCTCTCGTTTCGCCGGCATATGCGTGAGCAAGTCTTGAGGGCTGCCCGGACCCTCACTATCGAGAAGGGCTGGGATCGCGTTCGCATGGGTGAAGTCGCAGAGCTTGTCGGCGTGTCCCGCCCGACGCTCTACAAGGAGTTCACCGATAAGCAGGGACTGGGCGACGCGCTGGTTGTGGCCGAAGGCGAACGCTTCTTGAATGGCATTCACGCAGTTTTGGCACAACACGCCGGAGACGTCGGCGGGGGCATCACCGCTGCGGTGTCGTACACACTGAAGGAAGCGGAAGCGAGCCCGCTCTTGAAGGCGGTGCTGACATCGAACCGGCCTACGGACAGGACGGTCGCTGAGTCAACCGGTATGTTGCCGCTCCTGCCGACCTCTGCGTCGCTACTGGAGCTGTCCTCGGCAGCCCTCGTGACCTGGTTCAACGAGCACTTTTCAGGCCTGGACGCCAATGACGTCAATGATGTCGCCGATGCACTGGTAAGGCTGACGGTGAGTCACGTCGTGCTTCCGACCGCCGACGCCGAGACGACCGGGGAGCGCATCTCGCGGATCGCACTTCGCTATTTGGGCGTTCATTCCTCCGCAGGCGAGGCGCGTTAACACTAAGGATTTTATGTTCAAATGTTGACTCTGAAGGAATAATTGTAAACACTTGGAGTGGGGCCGCACGAACCTTAGGAGATTCTCATGATTGCCAGCACGACGTCCGCACTGAAAACGTCGGCGGAGCGGCGTTCAGCACGTCCATATGATTCTGCCGACTTGTCCTCGACTGCATTTTGGGCCGGCACCGCCGCCGACCGGGAGAAGACATACGCCGAACTGCGCAAACGTGCTCCCATCAGCTGGCACCCGCGAGTCGAGCACACCATGATCGACGACGGGAACGACCGGGGCTTTTGGGCTGTGGTTACGCATCCGTTGCTTGTCGAGGCGACCCGGCGACACGACGATTTCCTGTCAGGTCAGGGCATTGTCATGGAGTCGATCCCGCAGGAATTGCTCGACACCGCTCAAGGCTTCATTGCGATGGATCCGCCGCGTCATACCAAGATTCGACGATTGCTGGCATCCGCATTCACGCCGAAGCAGATGCGACTGATCCACCATCAGATCGAGGCCAACGCGAAGCGCGTCGTCGACGACCTGGCTCCACAGGGCAAGGCCGACTTCGTCGACGAATGCGCGGCGTTGCTGCCGATGCACAACATCTTCGACATGATGGGCGTGCCGGACTCGATGCGCCGCGACATCGCGTGGGAATCACGGTATGCCGGTGGGTGGAGCGACCCCGAGGTGATGGGCGACGACCCAGTCATACCTCGCCTTTTCCAAGCGATGGGATTCCTAGGCGACGGCGCCCGCGAAATCATCGCTGCACGTCGCCGGCAGCCCGAAGACGACCTCATGACGAACCTCGTTCAGGCTGAAGTGGACGGTGAAAAACTCACCGAAGATGAGATCGTCTCGTTTTTCATACTTCTCACGATCGCTGGGAACGACACCACGCGCCAAAGCACCAGTCATGCGATGAAAGCCTTGACCGACTTTCCCGATCAACGAGCGTGGCTGATGGAGGATTTCGACGGACGAATCAAAGGAGCGGTCGAAGAGTTCGTCCGGTGGGCCACCCCGATCATGACCTTCCGCCGAACGGCAGCTCGCGACTGCGACCTGGGCGGACAACAGATCACCGAAGGTGACAAGGTCGTACTTTTTTACAGCTCGGCCAACTGGGACACCACAGTGTTCACCAACCCGGAAAAGTTCGATTTGTCACGGGACCCCAACCCGCACGTGAGCTTCGGAGGTGGAGGTATCCACCACTGCTTGGGCAATCAGCTGGCGCGGCAGCAACTCGCCGCGCTCTTCCGGGAATTGCTGCACCGCCTGCCTGATATTGAAGTCTGCGGGCCACCCAGCTATACCGTTAGCACTTTCTTCCACGGGGTGAATCATCTTCCCGTCCGCTTCACCCCGACTACGTGAGGCAGCGTGGCATGAAAATCACAGTCGACCGCGATCGATGCTCGTCAATCGGGATGTGTGAAGGCCTGGCTCCCGACTTCTTCGAGGTCAGTAACGATGGGAAACTCCACATCCTGAATCCTGGGCCACCCGAATGTCACAGGGCACTGATCGAAGATGCCGTGGCGAGTTGCCCCACAGGCGCGCTCGCGTTGCACGATTGACAGACTGGCAGCAGCGAGATCCGGTGCAGCTGTTCGGCACTGGCTTCCGGCCGGTCCACGATGACTGCTCCTCGTCCAACGGGCTCGCCGACATCGCTCAGGAGCACAACACAACGCAATGGAGCCGCAGTAGTGAGTACCTTTGGACTCTCTGTCCTAGCCCCTGACCTTGCCGCGATGAAGGTCACCGCCACCGCGGCCGACCAGGCCGGGTTCGACGCGGTGTGGGCATCGGAGTTCTATACCCGGTCGGGATCCATCTCGATGGCGGCAATGGCCACCTCGACTGACAGGTGTCGCATCGGGTCGTCGATTCTCTACGGCGTCGGACGCAGCCCGCTGGTCTTGGCGACCGAGGCGCGCGATCTCGACGAACTGTCCGGCGGTCGCATCGTGCTCGGCATCGGCAACGGCACCAAACGGATGATGAGCAACTGGCACAGCGTCGCCGATACCAGCGCCCCCGCCCTGCGCGTCGAGGAACTCGTACCCCTTATTCGGCGCATCTGGAACCTGCACGAGGGACCAGTCCGCCACGAAGGCCGCTTCTACCAGATGAATCTCATCCCCAGCGGCCCGGTAGACCCGCCTGCGCGCGATATTCCGATCATCACCGCCGCGGTGCGCCCGCGGATGTGCGAAGCCGCCGGCCGGGTCGCTGACGGGCTGGCCGGGCATCCGCTCTTCACGACCGCCTACGTGGAGGAAGTCGTGCGGCCCGCGGTGGCCAAGGGCGCCGCACGCACCGGGCGCGATCCCGACGACGTCGAGATTGTGTCAATGGTCATGTGCTCCATCCACGACGACCCGGAAATCGCCCGTCGCGAGGTCGCGCAACAGATCGCGTTCTACGCATCAGTCAGAACCTACCAACCGCTGCTCGACTTCTGCGGATTCGCCAAACAGGGTGCCGTTATCCGAGAAGCCTTCGCACGCGGTGACTTTGCGGCCATGTTCGACGCGGTGACGGACGACATGATCGACGTGATGGGCGTCGCTGGCACCGCCAGCGAGGTGCGCGCCGGGCTGCGCCGCTACGAGGGGGTACTCGACCACATCATGCTCTACCCGCCGTCGGTGGGTATCGCACCTGAGCGGGTCGGCCAAAACCTCGGTGAGATGATCAAGCACTGCGCCCCCGGCCAGTAACATCCCGGTTCATGTAGGTGCGCCAGCGTCTGTGTCGACGACAACCCGCGGCGGTGAATGAGTCTCCCGTCTAATTCGAAATGACCGGTTCATCGACGGTGTGCTCCTGCCGGTACCGTAGGGATCGCCTTCGACGACGAGTTCGTAAGCCACCTAGTGCCAGTGCTTCTCTGCTCGCGCTCACCGTTGATGCTAGACGCGGCTCCCGATTCGCTGGGCGCCATCGGAGTCGAAGAGTTCTTTGGCCCAGCGTTCGAGGACTTCGGTGCTGTCCCAGTCGTCGGGGTGGAAGCCGGCGCGGGTGTAGGAACGGAAGCGCTGCACCGCGTCCGGGCTGAACAGTGGGGAACGACGGAAGGCTCGAAGGCTGCGCAGTAAGCGCAGTGGGTTGTAGGCTGCGCGGTCACCCGCCAGAGAGCGAGTGGTCTGGATGACCAACTCGGTGAACAAGATGACTGTGGCAATCCGCATTCCCCAGACCCTGGTGCGTTCGGTTCCACCGACCGTCTCGAAGACGTCGAAAGCGACGGCCTTGTGCTCGGATTCTTCTAAAGCGTGCCAGAGCAGAATCGGCCGGACCTCGGTGTCGCCGATCAGCTCTTGTGCCTCGTCGCTGGTCAGAATGATTTCGGCGAACGTCGCCGTGTAGTGCTCAAGGGCAGCCGTCACGGCCAGGCGCATCTTCGGAGAGAATCGCTTCTCGAGCCGGTCAACCAACTTCTTGATGTGCCGATCGATCCCGTCGGTCGGATAGCCCATCGCTTGGAGCCGCTCGTTAAGCAGCCGATGCTGGTGCCGGTGGGTGGCCTCCTGCGCGATGAATCCCTTGACCGCCTCTTGGAGGTCGGGGTCGCTGACCTGGTCACGGTACTGGCGCACCGATCGGATGAAGAAGTCTTCGCCCTCGGGGAACGTTGCCGACAAGGTAGAGACAAAGTGGCTCATCACCAAGTCGCCGTCGACGAAGTGCTGGCGACTGGTCCCAGCAGGCATTGCGAAACGGACACGGCGAGCCTTTGGCAGCACCCTCTTTGCTGGCCGTGTGGGCGACTCACTGGTCATGTGCTACTCCCATCTCCAAGCGGACCTCAATAATCTGACTTTATACCTAGTCAGATTTAGATGACAAACTGTGTCTATGCGTTCAGTCCGGGTGTATCGCGGAGTGTCTGCAGAGCAGCGCCATCAGCACCGGCGTACACGTCTCATCGACGCCGCTATCGAGCTGATCGGTACCCGAGGCGTGGCCGCCACCACCGTGACTGCCGTCTGCGCCGAGTCACGTGTCACCTCGCGTTACTTCTACCAGCATTTCTCCGACCGCGACGCGCTCTTGCGGGCCGTCTACCAGCAGCTCTATGCCACCTTCCAAGACGTAATAGTCCAAGCGATCCCAGACGCCGGCGCGCCACCCGACGTGTTGGCGTATGCCCCCATCCGCGCACTGGTCAACATGATCGAAGACGATCCTCGGCTGGCCCGCATTTTGTTCGTTGAATCCGCAACGGAGCCACTCCTTCGCGAGTTGCGGAGCCAATTGATGGCCGGTTTCGCCGACCTCGTGCTGCGCGAGGCCAGACTTCACCTGGATATCGCCGACTCTGCGGTGGGCGTCGCGCATCTGGCTTCAACCCTCGGTGTCGGAGGACTCTTCGAGGTTCTGCGCCGCTGGCTGGACGGCGAACTGGACTTCAGTACTGATGAACTCGTCCAACACTGCGCAGGTTTCCTGGGCAGCCTCGGCACCTACGTGCTGCTGCAGAACATAGGCGAGGCGCCGGTTCCTGAATCCGGGGCATCGGCAAACGCTCTATCGGCTCGCGGCCACGCCCGGCGATGCTGAGTGCGTGTCCGGTTTGACGCCCACGATCAGGACGGTAGCGTCCCGGGCACGTCATCGACGCTGAGCGCGTGCACCAGATAACGTTCAGCTAGGGTTTCGGCGAGCCGACTGGTGTGTTCGACGATCTCCTCCTGACTTACGTCGAGCAAGCCGGCATGCCAGGCGGTGATCAGCTCGACGAAGCCCCCAACCGCCACCAAGGTGTCCATGCGGAGCGCGGTTTCATCGGCATCCGGTCTCAGATGGGGCTTGCTCGCCGCGACCACGAGGTGCGTCGCCTCTTGCAGGGCAACAGCGCGCCGGTCTTGCAGCGGTGAGCTGCCCACGTGCTGGGTCAGCAAGATCTTTGCCCTGCCGGGATCTTGTGTGATGCGGTCGACCACCATAGAGATGGTCATGCGAATAGTCTCGAGGGGCGGCTGCCCGACGCGTTCTGCGAGGGTCGCGGAAACCTCACCGAGCATCTCGTTCCGTACCCCGTCCCAGGCGGCAACCAGCAACTCGTCGCGGGTCTTGAAGTCTTCATAGAAGTAGCGGTCGTTCAGGCTGGTCCGGGAGCAAACGCCCCTCATGGTGACTGCGGCCCAACCGCTTTCGCTCCAGATCTCGGTCGCGGCATCGATCAGACGCTGCCGACGTTCCGCGCGGCGTTCCGCGCCGGTACGCCCGCCCCATCGTTTCGCCTTCGTCCGCACATTTCCATCTTGACAAAGCAACGTAGGTCACACCAAACTGACGGCATGTGCCCACAATGGTGGCTGGTGCCACCAGTTGCTTTCGAGGCAGCGACGGAATCAACCGTCAGATCGCAGCAACGGCGGATACTCCGATGAGGCTGCTGCCGTTTGGGAATCCCCCCCGCCGGAGTGACCGTGCCGACGCGGTGATCACCGGTGCAGGCAGCGGCATTGGCCGCGCATTTGCCGTCGAGCTGGCGCGCCGGGGCGGCCGTGTGGTGTGCGCCGACATCGACGGCATTCGCGCCAAGGAGACAGCGGACCTGATCTCCAAGCTGGGCGGTCATGGCATCGGCGTTGTTTGCGACGTCTCAGACGAGCATCAGGTCCGGGATCTTGCCGATTCGGCCGAGAAGTGGTTCGGCGGCGCTCCCGGACTGGTGATCAACAATGCCGGAATTGGCGCTGGAGGCAACGTCGTCGGTGCGACATCCACGAGCGATTGGTCCGCGACGTTGTCGGTCAATCTGTGGGGAGTCATCCACGGCTGCGAAGTCTTTGTCCCGCGGCTCCGGGAACGTGGATTCGGAGGGCTCATCAACGTCGCGTCGGCGGCAAGCTTCGGTGCGGCCCCCCGCATGGCCGCCTACAACGTGAGCAAAGCGGGCGTACTCGCGCTGTCCGAAACCTTGGCAGCCGAGCTCAGCGGAACCGGCGTCACGGTGACCGTCCTATGCCCCACCTTCGTCAAAACAAATATCGTCGACAATCCACGCATCGAGGAATCGGCGGCCACGCTAGCCGCCAACTTGATGAAGTGGACCGGCGTATCACCAGAGTCGGTAGCACGAACCACCCTGGATGCGCACGACCGCGGCCAGCTATACGTCCTGCCGCAACTCGACGCCAAAATCCTCTGGCAGCTCAAGAGAACCATGCCGGGTACCTTCACCCACGCGATGGGACTCATCCAGCGAATAACGCGTTGACACAACCTAGGAGGAGACATGGCTTTCGAATACGGCGATATGCTGCAGACGATTAAAGACCGCCAGTGGGCGCTGGCCGACATCGACTGGGACGCACCGGGTGCCGAGTTGATCACCGACGAACAGCGCCCCAGCCTGAAACAGTTCATGTCAGACGTGGTATGGATCGAGCATGTCGGTGCCCGCGCTTTCGCGGCCATGGCCCCCAAGGCGCCGTTCGACGCGTTGGGTGAGATTTACAGGTATTTCCACGCCGAAGAGCAGCGGCACGCCAACGTGGAGCTCGCTCTCATGCATCGCTGGGGGATGCTCGAGGAGGGCGAGACTCCGGTGCCGAACAAGAACATCCGGCTGGTCATCGAATGGCTGGACCGATACGCCGAAGCACTTCCGTTGACGGTGATCGGTGCTGCCATACCGGCTTTAGAAACCGCTCTGGACGGAGCACTGTTGAAGTTTTTGGTGGACGAGGTGTCAGATCCCGTGTGCGGCGAAGTTTTCGCCAAGGTCAACAGCGACGAGTCTCGCCACCTGGCGGTGGGTTTTCAGGTGCTCAACGACCTGGGCGCCAGCCCAATGAGGATCCATGCGATTCAGACGGTGGGAGCTCTTATCGACCCGAGGGTACTTACCGGTGCGTTGCTTTACATCCCGCTGCTGACCCGGATGCTGATAAACCTGAACGCCTGGGGCCTGTCCGAGGAAAGGCTGTACAACGCAGTCACCCGCTACTCGAACGTCGGCGATCGCAGCGAGCACACCCGCCGTGTTCCCCCCTATCACATCCTCAAGGCCCATATGTCTGCCACGATCAAGCACTCCCAACCGCTGCACTTCATCTCGCAGCGCCTCGGTAGGGTGATCGACCACTTCCCCACGCAAGTGCTCGGCAAGACGCCGTCATGGACTGATGAGCTGACCTATGAACCGGTGGCCAGATGAGCGACACGACCAGTGTTCTGATCATCGGAGCCGGCTTTGCCGGACTTGGCACGGCGATCCAACTACTCAAGCGGGGTATCGACGATTTCGTCATCCTGGAGCGCGCGGGCGAGGTCGGAGGAACCTGGCGTGACAATAGCTATCCCGGTGCCGCCTGCGACATTCCGTCATTGTTGTATTCGTACTCCTTCGAACCAAATCCGGACTGGTCGCGTGCGTACTCGGGAAGCAGCGAGATACTCGCCTACATCAAGGCCATGGTCGACAAGCACGCGCTGGCGCGCTTCATCTGTTTCCACGTCAACGTGACCGGCCTGGCGTTCGACGAAGACAGCGGCACGTGGACCGTCGAAACGGATGGCGGGTCAAGCTACCGGTCGCGCACGGTGGTGATGGCAAGCGGCCCACTGGCCAATGCAAATTTTCCTGACATTCGCGGACTGCACAGCTACGCAGGCCACAAAATCCACAGCGCGCGCTGGGATCACGACTATGACATGAGCGACAAACGTGTTGCGGTAATCGGTACCGGGGCGAGCGCGGTGCAGATTGTTCCGGAATTGGTGAAGACGGCGCGATCAGTCAAAGTGTTTCAACGGACGCCCGGTTGGGTGCTTCCCCGGCCTGATTTTCCGCACCCCAGTGTTGCCAAGGCCGCGTTTGGTCGGCTACCGATTCTGCAGAGCGCCGCTCGCCAGGCATGGTTTTGGGCGCACGAAGTCATGGCCGTCGGCATGGTGTGGAACACCCCGGCCACTACCGCCATCGCCTGGGCGGCCAAGGCGAACCTTCGTCGCCAGGTGAAAGATTCGTGGATGCGGCGACAACTGACGCCCGACTTCCGGCCCGGCTGCAAGCGCATGCTGATGACCAGCGACTACTATCCGGCTCTCCGACAGAACAATTGCAAACTCATCACCTGGCCGATCGCGACCATCTCGCCCATCGGCATTCGCACCGCGGACGGCATCGAACACGAGGTGGATTGCATCGTATTCGCGACCGGCTTCGATGTGTGCAAGGCCGGCACACCGTTTCCCATCACCGGCGTGGACGGTCGAAAGCTTGCGGAGGAATGGTCTAACGGCGCCTACGCCTACAAGAGCGTCAGCGTCTCAGGCTATCCCAACCTCTTTTTCACCTTCGGGCCGAATTCCGGGCCAGGACACAACTCGGCCTTGGTCTACCTGGAAGCGGAGATCCGCTACATCGTCGACGCCATCGGCATAATCATCGAAGGCGGTATTCAGACCTTCGACGTCAAAGAGGACCGGCAGAACAGCTATCACGCCCAACTCCAGCGTCGGCTTGCCGGCACGACGTGGAACTCCGGATGCAAGAGCTGGTACCTCACCGAAGACGGCTATAACGGGACCATGTATCCCGGCTTCGCCACCCAATTCGCCCGACAACTAGCGAGGGTCGAGCTCGACGATTACTCGATGAGTTCACAGCCCCCTCCCCGCAAGAAGCCCAGGCGGGCGCGGCCCGAGTTGGCCGCGGAGAGTTCGCACGGCGCAAGCAAAGGAGGACGGCAGCGCAACGACGATCGCGTGTCCGTCGACAAGCGCGAAGGTGTTCGTTTCTCGGCGCAAACCGCTTCACCCGAGGCAGCATCACCGCGGATGGTGGATCGTGCTTGAGCCGCGACTGGCTCCGGCTAGGCAGTCGGCGACAGGTGCCTGGCATCAGCCCCCAGATAAGCCAGAAGGACGGTATGGACCACAGCGATAAGCACCGCTTCGAAATCATCGTGATCGGTGCAGGATTCTCCGGGATCGGAATGGGGATAAAACTCCTGAAAGCCGGCTTTTCGGACTTTCTTATTGTCGATGAGGCAGACGACGTAGGCGGAACGTGGCATTGGAACACCTATCCGGGCATCGCCGTCGACATTCCGTCGTACAGCTACCAATTCTCCTTCGAAAAACGGTCGTCATGGTCGCGGACGTATGCGCACGGCAACGAGTTGAAGGACTACGCAAGACACTGCGCGCACAAGTACGGTCTTAGCCCACGAATCCGCTTCGCCGTCAAGGTGACTGAAGCTTGGTTCGATGAGGACGCGACCCTGTGGCGCTTGCACACGGCCGCAGGACAGGACCTATCCGCGCGCTTCGTGATCAACGCCTCGGGCGTCCTGACACGCCCCAAGCGGCCGGATATCTCCGGTGTCGATGATTTCGGCGGGATCACCATGCATACATCCCGCTGGGACCACAACGAAGACATCGCCGGCAAGAGGGTGGCTGTCATCGGAACGGGCGCGTCGGCAGTGCAGTTGATCCCGGCAATCGCGAAAGACGTCAAGGCGCTGACCGTGTTCCAGCGCACACCGATCTGGTGCCTGCCGAAACTGGACTTCCCGGTGCCGCGGCTGGCAAGAGGGTTCCTCAAATACGCTCCCGGCGGACAACTCGCGGCGCGCGCAGCGAGTCAAACCTTCGTCGAAGTCACGTTCCCTGTCGCCGCTCACTTCCACACCGCCATTCCCTTGGCGTCACTCATCGAGCGTGCCGCGTTGCGGTACATGCGCAGCCAGGTGACCGACCCCGCCGTCCGTCAAAAACTGACCCCCCGTTACGCGCTCGGGTGTAAGCGCCCAAGCTTTCACAACGAGTACCTGGCCACATTCAACCGAGACAACGTCCACCTCGAGACCAGTCCGATAAGCCACTTCGATGCCGCCGCCGTCCACACCGTCGACGGCCGATCGCACGAGATCGACGTCCTCATCCTCGCCACAGGCTTCAAAGTGATGGAACCGGAGAACATGCCGACCTATTCGCTCAGGGGGATCGGTGGACTCGATCAAGCCAAGTGGTGGGACGAGAATCGGCTCCAAGCGTACGAAGGCGTCAGCGTGCCCGGATTCCCCAACCACTTCTCCATCTTCGGACCCTATGGATACAACGGTTCCTCGTACTTCACGCTCATTGAAGCCCAGACCAGGCACATCGTGCGATGCCTTCACCATGCGCGGTCCCGGCACGCCAACTACGTCGAAATAACCCGGCAAGCCAACGACCGCTTCTTCGCCGAAATGCTCAAACGCCGCCACCGCCAAGTCTTTTGGCAACCCAGCTGCGCAACCGCCAATAGTTACTACTTCGACAAACACGGCGACGTACCGCTACGCCCGACGACCACCCTCGAATCTTTCTGGCGTAGTCGCACCTTCGACCTTGGTGACTATTCGTTCGAGCGGCGCACCACTGAAAAGGTACTTAGCTCATCGTGACAACCCTTTACTCGGAACAGCATCCGAGCACGGCAAGTTATCTCATCGCGACGTCGGCCCGCGGGATCCTGCGCCCACTGACGCAAGCACTACCGTCTAACCAGTACGGGCTCGCGGTAATGGACCGGGTGCTTCGGGCGGCGCTCATTGCGTCCCGCCCGCGGCGCGGATTGCGAGTTGAACAGGTCGACACCGTCTTTGCTGGCGATCGGGTGAGAGGCGACTGGATCGTTGCCCCGGACGTCGACCCGGACGGGCCGCCGATTCTCTATATCCACGGCGGCGCCTTTTCCATGTGCTCCCCGCAGACCCATCGTGGTCTGCTAGGCGAACTGTCTGCCGCGTCGCTCAGGCCGGTGTTCGCCGTCCGCTACCGCCTGGCTCCGCGATACCCGTATCCCGCGGCCGCCGACGACGCACTGAGGGCCTACCGGTGGTTGACCGGCTCTGAAGAATCGGCGTCAAACCGCACGGTGGCGATCGCGGGAGATTCGGCGGGCGGCCAACTCGCCGTCGCGACCTCGTTGGGCGCGCTCGCACATCGCTCCCCGCCGCCCGATGGCAT
>NZ_LQPH01000096.1 GCF_002102255.1 Mycobacterium nebraskense | reverse complement strand
TGCTCCTTCCATCAGACTTGCCGGTCTTCGAGGGAACCTACGTCCGGATTCTTTTACACCGCGGCAGGGACACGACCAAGTCAACGAAACGGACGGCGTTCGGCCTCGAGGACCGTAGCGACCGGTCAAGCGTCTTGACGCCGAAGCGCGCTGCCGGCCGTTAAGGCGATCTTGCGGCATTGGTGTTGAAAGCCTGTAAAGAAGGCGGAGCCGTTGCGTGACAGCAAGCATCAGCGGCGATCTCCCGCGGGGCCTCGTTATACCCGCGACGCGACCCGTCGTCCGGTGAGGGTTCGCGACGGGTGTGCCGATCGCGCCCGCGCCTTCCGCGCAGCCACCGAAGTCGTCCCGGCTACACCGCGGTCGCCTCGATGATGCTGAGCGGCGATACGGTCTCTACGATTCGGTTCAACCGAAAACCGGCTTGGTCGAACAGCCGGCCATATTCGTCCGCGGTGCGTTCGCGCGCGCCGGCGACGACCAGCATCTCGATGTCGACCCACTTGCCGTGGAAGTCGCGGTCGTTGTCGGGAATGACGAACTCGCAGAGCAACAGTCGCGCGCCGGTGCGGGCCGCGGCGTGAACGTTCTTCAGGATGCGCACTGCGTCTTCCTCGGGCCAGTCATGGATGACGTTCTTGAGCACATACGCGTCGCCGCCCTCCGGCGCGGAATCGAAGAACGAGCCCTCTTCGATCCGGACGCGGTCGTCGACACCGTACTTGCGAAACAACTCAGGGGCGCCCGCCACGACCTCCGGAAGATCGAACAGCACGCCGCGCGAATTGGGAGCCGTCTCCAGGATCGCCGCCAAGAGCCGACCGTGTCCGCCACCGACATCGACGATCGTGCCGAACGCACTGAAGTCGTAGGCCGCGGTCAAGGGCACGGTCGCGAACTCGGACACATTGGTCATGGCAGAGTTGAAAATTCCACCTAGCTCCGCTTCGTCAGCCAGGTACTCGAAGGCGGTGGCGTCCCAGGAGCGGTGTAAAAGTGGTCTGACATAGGTTCCGCTCGCTTGCGTTGATGATCCTATGCGGTGG
>NZ_LQPH01000095.1 GCF_002102255.1 Mycobacterium nebraskense | reverse complement strand
TGACCAGCGCTGATCGCGGGTTTTGGGCCAAGCTGGAAGGGTTTAACCCCGGCGGCAGCATGAAAGACCGCCCCGCGCTGCACATGGTGGAGCGGGCCCGCGCCCGCGGCGAGCTGCGGCCGGGGGCCCGGATCGTGGAGTCCACCAGCGGATCGCTGGGTTTGGGGTTGGCGCTGGCCGGCATGGTGTATCGGCACCCGGTCACCGTGGTGACCGACCCGGGCATGGAACCCATCGTGCAGAACATGCTGCGCGCCTACGGCGCGCAGGTCGACGTGGTCACCGAGCCGCATCCCACGGGGGGCTGGCAGCAGGCCCGCAAAGACCGTGTTGCGCAGCTGCTGGCCGCCGACCCCGAGGCGTGGTGTCCTAACCAGTACGCCAACCCCGACAACGTCGACGCCTATCGGCCGTTGGCACTCGAGCTGCTCGATCAGCTCGGCCAGATCGATGTGCTGGTGTGCTCGGTGGGCACCGGGGGTCATTCGGCCGGGGTGGCCCGCGTGCTGCGCGAGGTCAACCCGGATCTGCAGGTGATCGGTGTGGACACCATCGGCTCGACGATTTTCGGCCAGCCGGCGACCAGCCGGCTGATGCGCGGGCTGGGCTCGAGCATTTACCCCCGCAATGTCGACTATCCGGCGTTTGACGAGGTGCACTGGGTGGCCCCCGCCGAAGCCGTGTGGGCGGCTCGTGCCCTGGCGGCGACCCATCATGCCAGCGGCGGCTGGAGTGTGGGGGCGGTCGGTTTGGTGGCCGGGTGGGCCGCGCGCACCATGCCCGCCGATACCACCGTCGCCGCGGTGTTTCCCGACGGCCCGCAACGCTATTTCGACACCATCTACAACGACGACTACTGCCGCGAACATCACCTGCTCGACCACCTGCCCCCCGCCGAGCCGGCCGTCATCGCCGACCCGACCCGGCAGGTGGTGGCGTCCTGGACCCGCTGCACCACCGTCGTCGACCCCACCGGGGCGATGCGATGAAGGCACTCACCGGCGCATCCCGCAGCTTCGGACCGACCCGGCTCCAATGTCCACGA
>NZ_LQPH01000094.1 GCF_002102255.1 Mycobacterium nebraskense | reverse complement strand
CGGCCTAGAATTCTCCAAATATGTTGCTAGGCAAGGCTTCTAAAGCAAATTCTTCGTCCAGTTCTTCGTCACGGAGGTTCACTGCGGTGCCACCGATGAGGTCAGCCAGTGGGTGGGGATCGGTGTTGACGCTCTGCTGCAGCAGCCGGTAGAAGAGCAGCCCGCGAGCCCGTGACCTGCGCCGATTGAACCGGAAGGCGAACTCGTCGAGGTAGTACTGCAGGTGCTCGCGTTCCACGCGGTAGTGGTGGGTGCCAGCGTTCCAGCGTTTGAGCAGCGAGGACACGCGGTGGGGTCCGGGCAAGGTGACATGCCCTGGTTCGGGTGAGCTGTACCCGGACACGTACTGGTGGGTGTAGCCCTCCTGGGCCAAGACGCGGAACATACGCGCGCCGTCGGTTCGGATCAGCGAGCCGGGCGCGACGGTGGTCCGGGCGAACTCGACGAGTTGTTTGGACCCAGGCGTATCGGCCACGCCCAGACGCACACGACCCAGCCGAAGTTTCCTATTCACCTGTGTCCCAACATTTTCCACCGCAATCATGACGGGCACCTTGTCCGTCGAGGCGCCCTGCTTGCCGCCAGCGCGGCCCCCGACAAACGACTCGTCGACCTCGACCACACCACCGAGCAGCTCACGGCCGGGGCGCACCATCGCCCGGCGCAGCTTGTGCAGCCACACCCACGCCGTCTCGTAGGACCCCAGCCCCAGCATGTCGTGCAGATTCTGCGCCGACGCCCCGTTTTTCTGCGAGGTCACCAGCCAGATCGCGGCAAACCACGTGCACAACGGCGTACGGGTCCGGTGAAAGATCGTCCCGGCCGTCACCGAAGTCTTGCGCCCGCAACCGGCGCACTTCCAATGCCGCGTCGAGGTCTGCCACGCTTTACCGCCACCACACACCGGGCACCGAAAGCCCTCTGGCCAGCGCAAACGCGCCAGATACGCCGCACACGACGCATCATCGGGAAACCACGCCCGAAACTCCTGATACGTCCGCGGATAATCCATCCCGCCAACCGGACTCACACCAGCAAAATCCACACCGACCAGCGTAAGTCCACTTAAGCAGATAAGCAGTA
>NZ_LQPH01000093.1 GCF_002102255.1 Mycobacterium nebraskense | reverse complement strand
CGTCGTGACCTGACACGTTGTTGTCAGGCAGCGAGTCGGCTGATTGGTGGTCGTCCGCCGAGGGCGGAGTGGCCTCGTCGAGTGTTGTAGCGGCGAAGGAATTGGTCAAGACCGCGTCTACGCAGGCTGTTGTTGGTCCAGGGGTGGGCGTAGGCCCATTCGTTGAGCAGGGTCCGGTTGAACCGTTCTGCTTTGCCGTTGGTCCAGGGACAGCCGGGCTTGCTGAATCGGCGTTTGAGCTGCCAGGCCGAACACACCCAGCCCCAGTCGGTGCCGTGTCGGTAGACCAATGCGTTGTCGGTCAGTAGCCGACGCACACGCACGCCTTGGGCGGCGAACCAGGCCATTGCCCGGTGGAGAAACCCAGCGCACGTGGGGTCCTTCTCGTCGGGGAGCACTTCGCTGTAGGCGAGCCGGGTGTAGTCATCGATGGCGGTGTGGACGTAGTCGTAGCCGATCTTGGTCTTCTTATGCCGGTTGGCAACACAGACCGTGGCGTCGCGGCCGTGCAGCCGCCATCCACCGCCTGACGGGATGCGGCCGAGCTTCTTGACGTCGATATGAACCATGGCCCCCGGCGTGGGGTGTTCGTAGCGGTTGGGGCTGCGCCGCGATGAGCGCACCGCCTCGCCGGTGATCGGGTCGATGGCACTCAGATGTGGCATCTGGTGGCGCACCAGGATCCGCCCGACCGTCGAGGGATTCAGATCGAGTTCGGCGGCGAGCACAACAGCCCCGCGCTTACGGCGTCGCCGGGCGGCGAGCACCTTCTGCTCGACCCGATGGCTCGTGCGGTTGGGCATCCGGATCGGCCGCGACGAACGATCGGCCAGCGCGGTATCGCCGCCCTGGGCGTACCGGCGCAACCACTTGTACACCGTTGCCCGCGAAATCCCCAGCTGCTCAGCCACATGTGCAGCCGGCCAACCGGCCGCGACACGCTCAACGATCAGCCGACGAGCGAACATATTGGTACGGGCGTTAGCGTGAGACACAAGGACCTCCTACGGGTGAATGCCAGACACATCCACTCCGTCAGGAGGTCCTCCCACTTTCAAGCAGCCACGCCGTCAACAACCTCCCGGGTCACGACA
>NZ_LQPH01000092.1 GCF_002102255.1 Mycobacterium nebraskense | reverse complement strand
CGATCGAAATTCTCATCCAATCTGGGGCAATGCAGGTCAGACTAGTAAATGTGCCCCAGATTCAATGAGAACGGACAGTAACCGCCACCCAATGCGCGCGCAACAGGGAACGCGCCGGGGCGTCCAGGAGCTGACCGGGACTCTCAGGCCGGGCACTTGGTGGCCGCGTGCGGGCCCCCGACGCGGCGAGCGGCACATGAGCAGCTGCGCCCTGACGTCGTTGCATCCGAACCGCCAATACCGCTGGGGCGGTGGATAATTCGTCACAGTGACGAATCGAGTCCGTGCACGCCTGGGGGCGGCGGAGGCCGGCTGGCCACCCAATCCCGGCGCTTGCCGTCTTCGGCGCCTGACCGTCTATCGAGCGACCCAGACTGCGCGCGGCGCCGAGGTTGTGCTGGGGGCATGAAGGCTTGTCCCGAGGCAGTCATCATCAGAATGGCGTGGAGTGGCGCTCTTCATCTGGGTTGCCTGGTAACCGTTGTGCCGATAAGCGACATTATGTCAAGTTAAGTTTCTGCGCATTGCAGCTGGTGAATCACCATTGGTGGTAGTCCCCTCCGCCGCCCATCTCCTCGTGTTCTCGGGTGGAAATGGCAAGACACCGAAGGACTTTAGACGTAGGCTGCGGCGCATGGGAGCGCGCGCCCGGTACGCGGAGGGGGCCTTCAGCTGGGTCGACCTCGCCACGACGGACCCGGCGGCGGCCACAGTGTTCTACGGGACGCTCTTCGGCTGGACACCGGACGAGGGGCGCATGGCGGACGGTCGCGCGTACACGGTGTTGCGCCGCGAGCAGCAGGAGGTCGCTGGGCTCTATGCGCTCGATGCGACCGACCCCGCCGGTGGTGAGGCACGCTGGAACTCCCACGTCTCGGTCGCCGACGTCGACGCGGCGGCCGCCCGCACCCGTGCGTTGGGAGGCGCTATCCTCGCCGGGCCAGTGGATTGCGGAGACCGAGGGAGGTTGGTGGTCGCGCGCGATCCGCAGGGTTCCGTCATCCACCTCTGTCAGCCCGGCCGGCGCTTCGGTGCCACCTGCGTGAACGAGCCCGGATGCCTGACGTGGAATGAGCTCGCCACCCCGGATGTCGATGCCGCGATCGCCTTCTACTCGCGGTTGTTCGGCTGGCGCATGGAGTTCCTCGCCGGCATGCCCGTGCCTTACTGGGTGATCCGTGTGGGAACGCCCGCGGTGCCGGTGCTTTCGGGCGACAACGGCGGGATGCGCGGTCTGACAGCGGCTGACGCCGGCCTGCCGCCGCGCTGGCTGCCCTACTTCGTCGTGACGGACGTCGCCGAGGCCAGCGCCGCCGCGGTCGCCGCCGGCGGCGCGGTTCTCGGGGGGCCGACCGAGCAGCCGAAGGGCCGTTTCAGCTTGCTGCGCGATCCGCAGGGGGCGAGCTTCCTGGTCTTCGAAAGCAGCAAGCTCGACCCGTGAAGGCGAAGCCCACGTGATCCTGGCCGAAACGTTGGTGTTCGGCTCTGGTCCCGAGTGTCCAACCGAATTGCTCTGTCTGCCGCTGCTGCGCGCGCGGTATGGGCTCACCTTCAAGGAGTTTCGTGTCACCGATGCCGGAGGGCCGCGCACCGTTGACGCGCTTGAAACGGGGGCGATTCAGGTTGGCGTGCTCTTCACGACCGATCCACGCCTCTTCGCCGGCGACTTCGTCCTGCTCGAGGATGACAGGCACGCCCAGCCCGCCGAGAGCGTGACGCCGATCCTGCGCGACGAGTTGCGCGTGGCGCACGGCGCCGGCCTTGCCGCGACCATCGATGCCGTCAGCGCGGAACTCACGACCGAGCGCCTCGCCGAGCTCAATCGCCGCGTCCTTCTCGGGTCATCTCCAGCGGCGGCGGCTGAATTCCTCACCGAGCGGCAGCTCGGCCCGACGCCGCGCGCACCGCGGAGAAACCGACCGGCGATTGTCGTCGGCTCGGCCAACTTCGCCGAGAGCCTGACCGTGGCCGAGCTTTACGCCCACGCGCTGGCGGGCGCCGGCTTCCCGGTTGAGCGGCGCCTCGGGATCGGCAACCGCGACACATACTTTCCGCTGCTCCGCGACGGCGGAGTCGACCTCGTCCCCGAGTATGTTGGTAGCCTCCTCGCGTACCTGGACGGCAGCCGGGGCGGGATCTCGGATCCGCACCAAGCCCATGCGGCGCTCGCCCAGGCGCTGCAGGGAACGGGCCTCGTCGCTCTGCAGCCGGCGCCAGCCGAGAACAAGAACGGCATCGTCGTGACCGCCGCGACCGCGGCGCGCCATGGCCTGACGAGGATCAGTGATCTCGGCCGGGCGGTCGGCGGCCCGGACTGGGGCGACTGACTACGGCGGCGTCGCAGTCGCGCTGGGTGTCGCCGCGGGCCGTTGGCGGTCACCGCGCCGTCGACCTCCCCGCAGAGCGCTGAAAGACGTTACCTGCGCTAAGCAATACGGCGGAATCGAATATGGCGGGTTACCGGTAGCGTATTGCGTGTTGCAGCAGGTGAATCATCTAGCCTGCTCGTGCTGGCCACCGCTCGCCCCCGTTTGAGCTTCTTGTCCAGATCGCCTGATTCGGGCTACAGCCCGGATGGTACGACCTTGCCGTTTACCGTCACCTCGACCTGGCCGGTCGTTTGGTTGTACTCGATCCTGCCGGTTGGCGAAGGCACTACTAAGTCCGACGGGCGAGCCGTCCGTGCCGTATCCGCTGCTAACCCATTGTGAAGATCGCGCCCGCGGCGACGCCAATCACCGCCACAAGGGCCACCAAAATCACCGTGATCGCCGCGCGCACGATCTTTTCTTCCGTGAGTCGCCAGCGTGGCTTCAATTCCACGAGAACGGTGTCCCCTCGACGGGCAACTGTGTTCATTCTTGCGACCGCCAAAAGGAGCTCGTCGTGCGGGTCGTGTCCTGAAACCGGTGTAAATGGGGCCGGGCGTAGGTTCTGCTTCGAGACCTACCAAGTCATCGAAGAAAGG
>NZ_LQPH01000091.1 GCF_002102255.1 Mycobacterium nebraskense | reverse complement strand
AACTGATGATTTGGTAGGTGGCGAATCGACCCGCGGTAGCGTTGAATCTGTCCGATGGTCAGCGCTTGACGCTGCAGAAGCTGTCGCGGTCGCAAACCGCACCACAGCGGCAGGTGCTGCGGGCCAAGTCGTTATTGATGGCGGCCGACGGGGTGGCCAACGAGCACATCGCCGTGGCTGTGGGGGTGTCGCCGACGACGGTGCGGGCATGGCGGGCCCGGTTCGCCGAAGGGGGCTTGGCCAAGTTGGGGGACGTCCGCAAGGGGCGAGGGCCGAAGGCGTCGATTACGTCCGAGAAGGTGGAGCAGATCGTGCACGACACACTGCACGCCAAGCCGCAAGGCGAAACACATTGGAGCACAAGGTCGATGGCCCGCCACGCCGAAGTGAGCCGGTCCACGGTGCAGCGCATCTGGCACGCGCGGGGTCTGAAGCCGCATCTGGTGGACACGTTCAAGATCTCCACCGATCCGGCGTTCGAAGAAAAGCTCACCGACGTGGTCGGGTTGCATTTGAACCCGCCGGAGAACGCGATCGTGCTGTGCATGGACGAGAAGTCCCAGGTGCAGGCGCTGCAGCGCACCCAGCCGTCGCTGCCGATGAAGAAGGGCCGGGCCGGCACCATGACCCATGACTACAAGCGCAATGGCACCACCACGCTGTTCGCCGCGCTCAACGTGCTCACCGGGGTCGTGATCGGGCAATGCCTGCCGCGGCACCGGCACGAGGAGTTCCTGAAGTTCCTGGCCACCATCGACCGCGAAGTGCCCAAAGGACTTGGGGTGCACCTGATCCTAGACAACTACGCCACCCACAACCACCCCGACGTGCAACGATGGCTGGCCCGGCACAAGCGATTCCACCTGCACTTCACCCCGACCTCGTCGTCGTGGCTGAACATGGTCGAGCGCTGGTTCCGCGAACTGACCGACAAGGCGCTACGCCGCGGCAGCTTCAACTCCGTGCCCGACCTCATCGCCGCGATCCAGGACTACCTCGCCGCGCACAACGACACCCAAACCCTTCAAATGGACCGCCACCGCCGACTCCATTCTGGAGAAAGTCCGGCGCGGACGCGTCGCCCTACAAACCATCAGCTAATGACGGGACACACCACTAG
>NZ_LQPH01000090.1 GCF_002102255.1 Mycobacterium nebraskense | reverse complement strand
GGCCAGCACCCCCAACACCGCAATCACCGCCTCCCCCGACCGGTCCACCACCAAGCCCACACAATCCCCCCGACCCACCCCATGCCCAATCAACCACCGCGCCAACCGATTCGACGCCTCATCCACCTCCCGATACGGCCACGACCGCCCCCCACACGACACCGCCACCGCCCCAGGAACACGCTCGACCTGCACCGCAAACAACTCCGGAACCGACCGCCCCGAGACCGCGGGCCGACCCATGACCGCCCAGTTCCCCCACCCGGCCAGGCACACCCGCTCGGACTCGTCGAACACATCGATGGACAGCAACCGCCGCGTGGTATCCGCGGTCAACGCCACCAACACCCGCTCCAAGCGTCCCGCCAGATAGGCGACGTCGAAGCTGGAGAATGGCTCCAACCCGCCTGCCGTGCTGAGGAAAAGCTGGTCACCGTCGGTGGAAAAGATCAAACCGAAGCCACTTACCTGGCCGGAATTGGTGTACGACGCCGAGGCGGTGACACCGCCGAAGGGCAGGGTGAATGCCGACGGGATGAAGTTGACGCTTACCCGCTCGGCCGGCCCTGCCGGGCCGCGAGTCTTGCGCTCCAGCGCTTGCACCGGAAACCGTTGATGCGCAACCGCTTCCCGAATCCGTGCGTCGACGTGTTGGCAGAACTCGGCGACCGTGAGCTCCGGCGAGACCTGCAATACCAGCGGCACCACACCGGCGACCATGCCGGGAAGGGTTTTCGACTCCGGACGCACTCGCCTGTTGACCGGGAAGTCGAGGACCACTTCTGAACCGTCCGCACTCCACCCGCGCACCAACAGCGCGCACGCCGCGGTGATGATCGATGTCTGGGACACGCCCCACACCTGCGACAGCTTGTCGACCCGGCGAAGGATGCCGGAGTCCAACGCGACCGGCGCGCATGGCCACGGATCGCGCTCACCCGCGGCGCGCGGCGCCCGATGCGGGCCTGCATCGTTCGCGGGAAGGTTCTGAACCCAATAGGCCTCGTCGTTCCGGTAATCGCCAGACGCTTCGTACTTCGACTCGCAGTCCACCAAATCCCGCAGTGAGCCGAAGACCGCCGGAGGGACAGGCGCGGCGGAGACGATGGCCGAGTAGACGGAGGCGATGCGGTGACCGACGAGCGCGACACCGGTGCCGTCGAGGATGATGTGATGGCAGCACGCGAACAAGTGAAATTCGTCGGCACGGGTCTGGAAGAGGGCGAATCTGAACAGCGGACCCGTGAACGGCATGGGCGTTCGTTGGATCGATAACGCTATCCGCCGGGCCTCTTCGATGGCACTGCTCGAGCCGCTCAGGTCATGAAAAGCAAGTTCGACGTCCGGGTAGTCGATCGCTTGTTGGAAGACCTGACCGTCCGCCTCGACGAAAGAGACCCTGGCCGGCTCGGCTTCTTCCACCGCCTGGCGGATCGCCCACTTCAGGGCATCACGTTGGACCCTGCCGTCGATCCTGACGAAGAGGCCGATCTGCCACTCAGTGCCGGAGTGGCCCGTCTCCTGCGCAAGCCATATGTCTAGTTGTCCACGCGTAAGCGGAAGTGCCCGGTCACCAAGCTCCATCCAACTTCCCAACCATAGGGTTCACCCTTCAAACCCCCGGTTGACTGCAGCCGCTCGACCGAACCCTCCGCAATACCCGTTCGGTTCCGCTTGATGTAGCGCACACACAAGGCGCGGTCCGTGTTGGCACCGCACGTCGCTGCTCGTCGTCCGACTAAGAAGGCAGGGCTGCTGATGTCGTCATCGAACGGGCCGACGCACACAGTATCTCCGTCAAATTAGTCAACATAAGTGCAACAGTCCGAAAGGTTAATCGACGGTAAGAATGTGCGCTAGGGTTTTGAAAAAGTCCCAGCTCCCTATCAGGACTCCTGTAACCCCGCTCAAAAGATACGAGAAGGATGTTTCAGCCCCCGAAACCGGTTCTGCGGTTCGGGACGGCCCGCCCGGACCGTCCCGAACCGAGTGTGCGTGCTAGAGCAGCCCGAGCAGCTGCAGGTCGGTGACGTATTTGACGATCACCGGCGGCGAGATGTGCGGGATGTCGTTGTCCGTGCCGATCTTGGCTTCCTGCACCGCAGCGCGGAATCGGTCGGTCGGGGCGAAAGATCCGCTGGCCGGCTCCGGCGCCTGCAGCTGGTTGTATCCCGGAACCTGCAACATCTGCAGGACCGAGTGCTTGCGCTGCCGCTCCGGCAAGTCACGCAGCGCGGCCTCGAACCGCTGCAACCACTCGCTGAAGTCATCGATCCGCTCGATCGGGTAACCGGCCTCGATCAACCAGTCGACATACTCGTCGATGCCGATGCCGTCGTCGTGCGGATTCATCACGTGAAACGTCTCGAACCCTTCCATCACCTGGGCGCCCAGCGTGGTGACCGCCTCGGCGACGAACTCCACCGGCAGCGCATCGAAGTGCGCGCGTTGCCGGTTGCCCTCGGCGTCCAGCTGATAGAACGAGCGCGGCGCGATGCCGGTAGCCACCAGGCTCAACACCATCCGGGTGAACATGTCCGACAGGTTGAACTGGCCGGCGTAGCTGACGTCGGACAGGATCATGTCGGATCGGAACACCGAGACCGGAAGGCCGCACAGGTCGTGCGCCTCGCGTAGCAGCACCTCGCCGGCCCACTTGCTGTTGCCGTAGCCGTTGGCGTAGCTACCGTCGATCTTGCGGATCGGGCTGATGACCCGGATGTCGGCGTCCTCGGTGAACGCCGCCGGGTCGATCTGGCGGCCCACATCGGAGGTCGACACATACGCGTACGGCTTCAGCTTGGTCGTCAGCGCCACCCTGATCAGCTCGGCGGTACCCGCGACGTTGGGACCGAACAGCTCGCTGTAGGGCAGTACGCCGTTGACCAGGGCCGCCGAGTCGACGATCAGGTCGACGGTGTCGGCCAGCCGCTGCCACGTCTCCTCGTCGAGCCCGAGGTTCGATGCGCCCTTGTCACCGGCGATGACCTCGAGATGGTCGGCGGCCAGCTCCTGGAAATACCGCAGCAACTGCGGGTCACCGCTGTCGAACGTCTTCTCCAGCCGCTGCCGGGCCTCCTCATCGGAGCCCGCCCGCACCAAACAGATCAGCTTGCCGTCGACCAGCTCCAGCTGCTCGAGCCACTGCAGCGCCAGGTAACGCCCCAGGAAGCCCGTCGCCCCCGTCAAGAGGACCGTGCGCACCTCCGAGCTCGGGCCGGGCAGCGCCGGCGCGGCGCTCAGCGTTGCGGGGTCGATGAACTTGTCCAGCATCAGATCGCTGGCGTAGACCTGGGTGGCGTCACGTCCGTGCACGGACGCGAAGCTGGACCCGCCGCCCTCGGCTTCGTCCACACCGCTGGCATCACGTTCCGCCCGCTGGCCGAGGCCTCGCACCGACGGCGCCTCGAACAAGGTGCGCACCGAGAGGCTGGTGTCGAGGGCGGTGTTGATCTCGGCGATCACCCGCATCGCGGAAAGCGAATCGCCACCGAGGTCGAAGAACGAGTCTTCGACCGAAACCCGTTGCAACCCAAGGACTTCGGCGAAGACGTCGGCCAGGGTCTCTTCCACGGGGGTGGCCGGGGCCCGGTATTCACCACCGGTCTTCTGGTATTCGGGGGCGGGCAGGGCGCGCTTGTCGAGTTTGCCGTTGACGGTCAACGGCAGCGCGTCCAGCACCACCACCGCGACGGGGACCATATAGCCCGGCAGCCGCTCGCCCAACTGGGCCCGGATCACGGCCGGGTCGGCGGTCCCGGTGATGTACCCCACCAGGCGCTTGTCGCCGGGGCGGTCTTCGCGGGCGATCACCGCCGCCTGCTCGACCCCGTCCAGACCGGCCAGGGCCGCCTGGATTTCGCCGAGCTCGATGCGATAGCCGCGGATCTTGACCTGCTCGTCGACACGGCCCAGGTACTGCAGCTGGCCGTCGGCGCCCCAGCGCACCAGGTCGCCGGTGCGATACATGCGCGCACCGGGCGCCCCGAACGGGCACGCCACAAACCGCGAGGCCGTCAGACCCGAGCGGCGCGCATAGCCGCACGCCACACCGCGACCGGCGATGTACAGCTCACCGACGACGCCCTCGGGCGCCGGCCGCAGCCACTTGTCCAGAACGAACAGCGCCGCCCCCGGGACCGGGGAACCGATCGGCGCTCCCGCGTCCGTGCTCAGGGGCGCGCTCATCGCCGCGTACACCGTGCCTTCGGTCGGGCCGTAGGCGTTGATCATCACCCGACCCGGCGCCCACCGCTCCACCACCTCGGGCGGGCAGGCCTCACCGGCCACCACCAGGGCCGTCGAGTCCAGCCCCTCCGGCGAGAGCATCCCCACGGCCGACGGGGTCTGGCTGAGCACGGTGACCTTCTCCGCGACCAGCAGCGCGTGCAGGTCCTTCGGGGAGCCGGCCACCGACTCCGGCACCACGACCAGCCGGCCGCCGTGCAACAGCGCGCCGAAGATCTCGTGGACCGAGACGTCGAATACCAGGGAATGCCACTGCGCCCACACGCCCGGGTCGGGCAGGTCGGCGTGCAGTTTCTGGAGCAGCTGGGTGGCGTTGCGGTGGGTGACCGCGACGCCCTTCGGGACACCGGTGGTGCCGGAGGTGTAAATCAGGTATGCGATGTCGTCAGGCGTCGGCCCCGGCAACGGCGTGGCGAGCTGGGTGTCCAGCGGCGCATCGTTGACATCGATGACCAACAGGTCGGAGCCGTCCAGCCGTGACCGCAAGTCGGCGGTCGTGACCACGGCGACCGGTGTGGCGTCGGCGAGCACGAACTCGACCCGCGCCGCGGGGACCGCCGGGTCGATCGGCAGATAGGCCGCCCCGGTCTTCAGCACCGCCAGGATCGACACGATCGCCTCGGCCGAGCGGGAGAACAGCAGCGCCACGCTCTCACCCGGGCCCGCACCATGATCGGCCAGCAAGTGGGCCAACCGGTTCGCCGCCTCATCGAGCTCTCGATAGGTCATCGAGCGGTCCTCGAACGTGAGCGCCACCGCCTCCGGAGCACGGGCAACCCGCTTGGCGAACAACGCCGGGATCGACGCCGTCGCCCGGACCGGCGCGGTCAACACCGCGCGGTTGCCCCACTCGTCGAGGCGGGCGCGCTCGCCGCCGTCCAACACATCCATCGACGACAGCCGCTGGCTGGAGTCGGCGGTCATGGCTCCCAGCACCCGCTGGAACCGATCGATCATCGACTCGATCCCGGCCGTGTCGAACACGGTGGTGTCGAACTCGACGCGCAGACCCAGTTCACGGCCCGGCAGAGCCATGACCGAAAGCGGGTAGTGGTTGTACTCGCGGTTGGTGACGTCGGTGATCGCCAGCTCGTGGAAGCCCAACGGCACGCTGGTGTCGATCGGGTAGTTCTCGTACAGGAAGAGCGTGTCGAACAGCTGGTCGTGGCCGGTGATCCGGTGAATCTCGTTCAGCGCCAGGTGCTCGTGCTCGATCGTGTCGTTGTGGGCACGCTGAAGCTGTTGCAGCAGCTCGGCCACGGTGGTTGCCGCGTTGACGTGGGCGCGCACCGGCACCGTGTTGATCAACAAGCCCACCATCGACTCGGCGCCGACCAGATCGGCCGGCCGGCCGGAGACCGCGGTGCCGAAGGCCACGTCATGCTGGCCGGTCAGCCACATCAGCAGCTGCCCCCAGGCCGCCTGCAGCACGGTGTTGATCGTGGTGTGGCACGAGCGGGCGAGCTCGCCCAGCGCCCGGGTGGTCTCCGCGGGCAGCCGATACGACTCAACGCCTCGCCGTCCGAGGCCCAACCGGGCCGGCGGGCCAACCAAGGTGGGCTCCTCGAAGCCGGCCAGCACCTCGGCCCACGCGGCGCGGGCGGCCGTGCGGTCCTGGGCAGCGAGCCAGGTCAGGTAGCTGCGGTAGGACGCGGGCGCGGGCAACCGCTCCCCGTAGTAGCTGGTGAGGATCTCGCGCAGCAGGATCGGCAGCGACCACCCATCCATCACGATGTGGTGGTTGGTGAGCACGAACCGGTGCCGGTTGTCGGCGGTGCGGATCAGCGCGGCCCGGAAGGCCGGCCGGTTGGCGAGGTCGCTGACCGCCGCGCGCTCGGCGGCGCAGAGCTGTTCGATCTTGTCCTCGGGGTCCAGGTCTTCCGCGCCGAGCTGGATGTACCGCCACGCCATCCCCGGATCGGTCGGAATGACCTGCACCGGCTGGCCGAACTGCGGGCAGAATCGGGCCGCCAGGTTCGGATGACGATTGACGACGGTGTGGACGGCCTCGCGCAACCGGTGCGGGTCGAGGTCACCGGTGACGGTGATGCCGAGCTGCACCGCATACACGTCGTCGCCGGGGTCGTGCGCAAAGCTGGCGTGGAAGAGCAGTCCCTGCTGCAGCGGAGTCAACGGCAAGACGTCGTCGACCTCGTATTGCTGGCAGAGGTCGTCGAGCTGCTGCTGGTTGAGTCGAGCCGGGGCGATGTCCGACGGGGTCAGCCCGCCACCACCGCTGCGCACGTGCGCGCAGATTCCGGCCAGGGCCTCGAACCACAACTGGCTCAACCGGCTGACCTGCTCGTGGTCCAGCGCCGAGGGCGCCCACGTCCAGTTGGCCTGCAAGTGCGGGCCGGCCTCGGTGTCCATGGTCCCGGCGTTGAGGTCGACGGTGTGCATCAACGGCATGGGCAGCGCCGCACTGGCGGCGCCCGTGAACGACAGGCTGTCCTGGCTGATCCGCCACATCTCGCCGGGGAGATCCGCCGCCGCACCCAGTCGTCCCAGGTAGTTGAAGCCGATCACCGGCTCCGACCCCTCCAGGTCGACCTCGGTGTTCATGTACCGCAGCAACCCGTAGGTCAGCGGGTCGGGGAGCGCGCGCAGCTGTTCTTTGGCCTTCTTGACCAGCACCCCGAGTGCGCGGTCGCCGGCCATCACCTGCGCCCAGTCCAGTTCGCCCACGGTCAGCGCGACCGGGTACTTGGTGGTGAACCATCCCACGGTGCGCGACAGGTCGACGTGCGAGCCCAGCTCCTCGTGACGGCCGTGGCCCTCCACGTCGATGCCGATCGGCGCGCCGGTGCCCACGAACCGCGCCCAGGCCAACCCGAACGCGATCAACAGGATGTCTTGCACCCCGGCGTGGAACGCCGCGGGCACTTCGCCCAGCAGCAACCGGGTGGTGTCGACATCCAGCGACACCGACAGCTGCTTGGCCGTCTCATAGGTGTCGACTTCGGGGCGCACCGCCGGCAACAGCGCCGGGGTCGCCGCGACCTGCCGCCACGCCTCGGCCTGTTCGACGACCTCGGGTCGCTGGGCGTGCTCCTCCAGCATTGCGGACCACCGGGCGAACGACGTTCCGCCCGTCGGCAACGCCACCGGCTGGCCGCTGTGGTGCTGGGCCCAGGCAATGTTCAAGTCTTCCAACAGGATTCGCCACGACACCCCGTCGACGGCCAGGTGGTGAATGATCAACGCCAACTGGGCCGTGGATTCCGCCCACACTGCGCGGAGCATGGTGCCCGCCGCGGGATTCAGCTGCGAGCGCGCCGCCACCAGCGTCGCGTCGGACAACGCGTCGACGGTGTCCATGCAGGCGCCGGCATCGACCGCGCCGACCTCGGGCACCTGCATCGACCAGCCGCCGGCGCCGTCGTCGTCGACCCGCAGCCGCAGCGTGGCGTGCCGATCCAGCAGCGACTGCAGAACCACCTGCACGTCATCGCTCGTGACACCCGCCGGGGCCTGCACCACCATGGTCTGGTTGAACTGGTCGGTCGGGCCGTCGACTTGCTGCAGCCAGCGCATGATCGGGGTCCCGACCACCGGGCCGGTGCCCTCGTCGACGACGTCGTCGTCGGAAGCCACCCCAGCCACCCGGGCCAGCCGGGCCACCGTCTGCTCGACGAAAACGTCGCGCGGGCGGCACACCACGCCGGCCGCGCGGGCGCGAGCGACGACCTGCATCGACAAAATGCTGTCGCCGCCGAGGTCGAAGAACGAGTCGTCGACGCCCACCCGCTCCAGGCCGAGGACCTGGGCGTAGATCGCGGTCAGCGTTTCTTCGACGGCCGTCGTCGGCGCGCGGTATTCACCGCTCGTCTTGTGGTACTCCGGGGCGGGCAGAGCGCGTTTGTCGAGTTTGCCGTTGACGGTCAAGGGCAGCGCGTCCAGCACGACCACCGCGGCGGGCACCATGTAGCTGGGCAGCCGCTCGCCGAGCTGGGTGCGGATCTCAGCAGGGTCTGCGGTCCCGGTGATGTAGCCGACCAGGCGCTTGTCGCCGGGCCGATCCTCGCGGGCGATCACCGCCGCCTGCTCCACGCCGTCCAGCCCCGCAAGCGCCGTCTGGATTTCGCCGAGCTCGATGCGATATCCGCGGATCTTGACCTGCTCGTCGGCGCGACCGAGGTACTGCAGCTGGCCGTCGATGCCCCAGCGCACCAGGTCGCCGGTGCGATACATCCGCGTCCCCGGTGCCCCGAACGGGCACGCCACGAAGCGCGACGCCGTCAAGCCCGCCCGGCGCACATACCCGGAGGCCACACCGCGACCGGCGATGTACAGCTCACCGACGACGCCTTCCGGCGCCGGGCGCAACCACTTGTCGAGCACGAACAGCGCCGCCCCCGGCACGGGCGAGCCGATCGGCGGCGCCCCGGACTCGGCCTTCAGGGGCGCACTCATCGATGCGTACACGGTGCCTTCGGTCGGGCCGTAGGCGTTGATCATCACCCGACGCGGCGCCCACCGGTCGACCACCTCGGACGGGCAGGCCTCGCCCGCCACGATGAGCGCCGTCGAACCCAGCCCGTCCGGCGAGAGCATCCCCACCGCCGACGGGGTCTGGCACAACACGGTGACCTTCTCCGCGACCAGCAACGCGTGCAGGTCGTCCGGCGATCCGGCCACCGACTCGGGAACCACGACCAGGCGCCCGCCGTGCAACAGCGGACCCCAGATCTCCCACACCGACACGTCGAAGACCAACGAATGCCACTGCGACCAGGTACCCGCCTTCGGCAGGTCCGCGGGCAGCGACTTGAGCAGCTGGGTGACGTTCTGGTGCGTGACCGCCACCCCCTTCGGGGTTCCGGTCGTGCCCGAGGTGTAGATCATGTACGCGATGTCCTCGGGGGCCGGCCCAGGCCACCCCGAGCTGGGCTGTTCCTGCACCGCGGGGTCGTCGACGTCGACGACCAGCAAGTCGAACTCGTCCAGCCGCGCCCGCAACTCGGCCGTCGTGACCGCGGCGACCGGCGCCGCATCGCCGAGCATGAACTCCATCCGCGCCGCCGGAACCGCCGGGTCGATCGGCAGATAGGCCGCCCCCGTCTTGAGCACCGCGAGGATCGAAACAATCGCCTCGGCCGACCGCGGCAGCAGCAGCGCCACACACTCACCCGGGCGCGCCCCGTGATCGGCCAGTAGGTGCGCGAGCCGGTTCGCAGCCTCGTCGAGTTCGTGATAGGTCAGCGAGCGGCCCGCGAACGTCAGCGCCGGAGCTTCGGGAACACGCGCGACCTGCTTCGCGAACAACGCCGGAATCGAGACAGCCCCCGTCACCGGCGCGGTCAGCACCGCCCGGTTACCCCACTCGTCGAGGCGGTCGTGCTCGCCGCCATCCAGCAAGTCGATCGACAACAATCGCCGCCCTGCACCGACGGTCATGCCTGCTCCTCCACATCTGCGGTCATGGCTTCCAGCACGCGCCGAAACCGCTCGATCAACCTCTCGATTCTGCCCGTGTCGAAGACTTCTGTATCGAATTCGACGCGAAGACCCAGTTCGTGACCGGGCACGGCTTGCACCGACAGCGGGTAGTGGTTGTATTCCCGGTTTGTGAAGCCCTCAATAGCCAGCTCGTCGACGGCCGAGAGCGCGGCGGTGTCGATCGGATAGTTCTCGTACACGAACATGGTGTCGAATAATTGGTCGTGTCCCGTTACACGATGGATCTCATTCAGTGCCAAATGCTGGTGCTCGAGCGTGTCGTTATAGGCGCTTTGCAGCTGATTTAGCAGGTCGGCGATGGTGGTTTCGGCGCCGATCGTGGCCCGCACCGGCACCGTGTTGATGAGCAAGCCCACCATCTGCTCCGCGCCGGCCAACTCGGTCGGCCGTCCCGAGACCGCTGTGCCGAACGTCACATCGTGCTGACCGGTCAGCCACATCAGCAGCTGCGCCCAGGCCGCCTGCAGCACGGTGCTGACGGTCGTGTGGCACGAGCGGGCCAGCTCGCCCAGCGCCCGCGTGGTTTCCGCCGAAACATGGAACGAGGAGACGCCACGCGGCCCGAGGCTCATCCGGCCGGGCGGACCGACCAATGTGGGGGTGTCGAATCCGGCCAGGACCCGCCGCCACGCCGCCTGGGCGGCGCCGCGATCCTGCTCGGCCAGCCAGGCGACGAACTTGCGGTACGGCACCGGCGGGGGCAACTGCACCCCGTAGTAGGCGGCGAATATCTCCTGCAGCAGGATCGGCTTCGACCAGCCATCGAGCACGATGTGGTGGTTGGTCAGCACGAATCGGTGCCGGTTGTCGGCGGTGCGGATCAGCGCGGCCCGGAACGGCGGACGGTCGGCCAGGTCGCACACCGCGGCGCGCTCGGCGGCGCAGAGCTGCTGGATCTGCTCTTCGGGTTCGAGGTCTTGGGTGTCGAGTTCGACGTACCGCCACGACAGCGCGGGTTCGGCCGACAGGACCTGGACGGGCTCGCCGAAGTCTTCGAGGAAGTGCGCGACCACGTTGGGATGCCGCTTGATCACGGTGTGCACCGCGTCGCTCAACCGGTGCGGGTCGAGCGCACCGCTCACGCTGATGTCGAGCTGCACCGCGTAGAGGTCGTCGCTACCGTGCGCGCTGCCGGTGTGGAACAGCAGTCCCTGCTGCAGCGGGGTCAACGGCAACACGTCGGCGATCGGGAAGCGCTGGCACAGCTCGTCGATGTCCCGCTGGGTCAACCGAGCCGGCGCGAGGTCCGACGGCGTCAGGCCACCCCCACCGCTGCGGACGTGGCTGCAGATGCCGCTCAGGGCGTCGAACCACAATTCGCTCAGCCGGCCGACCTGGACCTCGTCGAGCGCCGAGCGCGCCCAGGTCCAGTTGGCCTGCAGAAGCGGACCGCCGGCGGTGTCCAGGGTGGCGGCGTTGAGCTCGACGGTGTGCGGCAATGGCATGGGCACCGCCGTCGCCGCGCCGGCCGACGCCAGGCTGTCCTGGTCGAGCCGCCACAGTTCGCTGGATAGCTCGGCCGCGCCGCCCAGCCGCCCGAGGTAGTTGAACCCGATCACCGGGTCCGACGCGTCCAGGTCGACGTCGGGATTCAGGTAGCGCAGCAGCCCGTAGGTCAGCGCGTCCGGCAGGGCGCGCAGCTGTTCTTTGGCGTCCTTGACCAGCGCCCCCAGCTGGGCCTCACCGGCGACGACCTGTCCCCAGGACAATCCGCCGACCGTCAACGCGACGGGGTATTTGGTGGTGAACCAGCCCACCGTGCGGGACAGGTCCACGTGCGGGCCCAGCTCCTCGTGGCGGCCGTGGCCCTCGACGTCGACAGCGATCGGCGCGCCGGTGCCGACGAACTGCGCCCAGGCCAACCCGAAGGCGATCAACAGGATGTCTTGCACCCCGGCGTGGAACGCCGCGGGCACCTCGCCCAGCAACAATCGGGTGGTGTCGGCGTCCAGCGACACCGACAGCTGTCCCGCACTGACGTAGGTGTCGATGTCGGGCCGCACCGCCGGCAACGGCGCCGGCGTCGATGCGACCTGCCGCCACGCCTCGGCCTGGTCGACGACTTCCTGGCGGCGCGCGTGCTCCGCCAGCAGCGACGACCACCGGGCGAACGACATGCCGCCCACCGGCAAGGCGACCGGCTGCCCGCTGTGATGCTGGGCCCAGGCGATGTTCAAGTCTTCCAACAGGATTCGCCACGACACGCCGTCAACGGCCAGGTGGTGAATGATCAACGCCAGCTGGCCCGTGGAGGGCACCCACACCGCGCGCAGCATCGCACCGCTGGCCGGGTTGAGCTGCGAGCGCGCCGCCGCCAGCGCCTCATCGGACAGCGTCTCGACGGTGTGCACGCACCCGCCGGCATCCACGACGCCGACCTCGGGCACCCGCAGCGACCAGTCCCCCGCGCCGTCGTCGTCGACCCGCAGCCGCAGCATGGCGTGCCGATCCAGCAAAGCCTGCAGGACCACCACCACGTCGGCCTCGCTCACCCCCGCCGGGGCCTGCACCACCATGGTCTGGTTGAACTGCTCGATCGGACCGTCGACGCTCTGCAGCCAGCGCATGATCGGGGTCGCGACCACCGCTCCGATGCCCTCGTCGACCACATCGTCGTCGGAGGCCACGCCGGCCACCCGGGCCAGCCGGGCCACCGTCTGCTCGACGAAGATGTCGCGCGGGCGGCACACCACACCGGCGGCGCGGGCGCGGGCGACGACCTGCATCGACAAAATGCTGTCGCCGCCGAGGTCGAAGAACGAGGCGTCGACCCCGACGCGCTCCACGCCCAACACCTGGGCATAGATGCCGGCCAGAATCTCCTCGACGGCCGTGCTCGGCGCGCGGTACTGCTCGGCGTCCTGGTATTCCGGTGCGGGCAGGGCGCGGGTGTCCAGTTTGCCGTTGACCGTCAACGGCAGCGCCTCGAGCGCCACCACCGCGGTGGGCACCATGTAGCTCGGCAGCCGCTCGCCGAGCTGGTTGCGGATCTCGGCCGGGTCGGCCGTTCCGGTCACGTAACCCACCAGCCGCTTGTCGCCGGGGCGGTCCTCGCGGGCGATCACCGCCGCTTCGTTGACGCCGTCCAGCGCCGCCAGGGCGGCATGCACTTCGCCGAGTTCGATGCGGTACCCGCGGATCTTGACCTGCTCGTCGGCCCGCCCCATGTACTGCAGCTGGCCGTCGGCACCCCAGCGCACCAGATCCCCGGTGCGATACATCCGCGCCCCGGACCCACCGAACGGACACGCCACAAACCGCGTCGCCGACAACCCCGCACGACCCACATAGCCATACGCAAGACCGCGGCCGGCCACATACAACTCACCGACCACCCCCTCGGGCACCGGCCGCAACCACCCATCCAAAACGAAGAAACCCAGATGGGCCAACGGCACACCGATCGGACTGGCGTTGCT
>NZ_LQPH01000089.1 GCF_002102255.1 Mycobacterium nebraskense | reverse complement strand
CCGTCGGATTCGACGACCAGGCGTTGCACCCGCACGTCGTAGAGGGCGCGCGCGCCGGCCGCGGTGGCGGTCTCGACGAGGGGCTTCATCAGCATGTAGCCGGCGCTGGCTTCGCCCTGCTTCTTGTTCTGCATCTGCGGGACGTGCCCGCGCGGGGCGGGGGAGGCGATGGTGTTGAAGGGGTAGGCGTTTTCCCCGCCGCTGTACATCAGGCCCTGGTCGCCCATCGGTTCCCAGCCGGGCTCGGAGAAGAACTCGGCCTTGAACGGCACGCCGCAGCCGACCAGCCAATCGTAGTGGGCGACGCTGCCGGCGCAATAGTCGGCGATCCGGTCCTCGTCGGCGCCGGGCCCCATCGCGACGTTGAGGAACGCAGCCATGTTGTCGACGGAATCGTCGAAGCCACAAGCCTTTTGCAGTGGGGTACCGCCGCCGAGGTAGATGAATCCGCCGGCCATCGCCGCCGCGCCGCCCCAAGATCCGGTGCGTTCAAGCACCAGGGCGTCGACGCCGGAGCGCGCCGCTTCGACCGCCGCGGCGGCCCCGGCCACCCCGTAGCCCGCGATGACGACGTCGGCCTCGTCGTCCCATGACGAGATCGCGGAAGCCGGAATCGGCGTGACGTCCTGGTCGGGTGTCATAACCGCATGGCCGCGGGCATTTCGCCGACCCACTGGTGGCCCCAGTAGCTGTCAGCGGTAATTTCCTCTGCGGTGTAATAAGTTTCGTTGACACGCATGCCGTCCGTGCCGAATTCGATGTCCCAGTCACCGGGCGCGCGCACGTAGAACGACACCATCTTGTCGTTGGTGTGTCGCCCCAGGGTGGAAGACAACTGGAAGCCCTCGGCGTTCACTCGGTCCAGCGCCTGCCCGACGGCGTCGAGGCTGTCGACCTCCACCATGATGTGCACCAGTCGCGGGTCGCGCTGATGTGCGGCCGGCACGATCGCCAGGCTGTGGTGTCGTTCGTTGATGCCCAGGAAGCGGACCCGCACGGGCCCAAACTCTTTCGGCAACGGCACCCGGAACGCGCCCCGCGCGCGGAAACCCAGCACTTCGGTGTAGAAGTCGAACAGCCCGCCCGGGTCCGTCGCCGGCACCACGACGTGGCCCATGCCCTGGTCGCCGGTCACGAATCTCGCGCCGAACGGGGTGACGACCGGGCTGTG
>NZ_LQPH01000088.1 GCF_002102255.1 Mycobacterium nebraskense | reverse complement strand
GGCGGCAGAGTTGCCGACTGGTTTCTGGTAGTTACCGGCAGCCCGATGCCTTGGTGGGCAATACCCCGGTGCTGCGGGTATCGGAGCCGTTGACCAGCGCTGATCGCGGGTTTTGGGCCAAGCTGGAGGGGTTTAACCCCGGCGGGAGCATGAAAGACCGCCCGGCGGTGCACATGGTCGAGCGGGCCCGCGCCCGCGGCGAGCTGCGGCCGGGGGCCCGGATCGTGGAGTCCACCAGCGGATCGCTCGGACTGGGGTTGGCGCTGGCCGGCATGGTGTATCGACACCCGGTCACGGTGGTGACCGACCCGGGCATGGAACCGATCGTGCAAAACATGCTGCGCGCCTACGGCGCGCAGGTCGACGTGGTTACCGAGCCGCATCCCACGGGGGGCTGGCAGCAGGCCCGCAAAGACCGTGTTGCGCAGCTGCTGGCCGCTGACCCTGAGGCGTGGTGCCCCAACCAGTACAGCAACCCCGACAACGTCGACGCCTATCGGCCGTTGGCACTCGAGCTGCTCGACCAGCTCGGCCAGATCGATGTGCTGGTGTGCTCGGTGGGCACCGGGGGTCATTCGGCCGGGGTGGCCCGCGTGCTGCGCGAGGTCAACCCGGATCTGCAGGTGATCGGTGTGGACACCATCGGCTCGACGATTTTCGGTCAGCCGGCGACCACCCGGCTGATGCGCGGGCTGGGCTCGAGCATTTACCCCCGCAACGTCGACTATCCGGCGTTTGACGAGGTGCATTGGGTCGCCCCCGCCGAAGCCGTGTGGGCGGCTCGTGCCCTGGCGGCGACCCACCACTCCAGCGGCGGCTGGAGTGTGGGCGCGGTCGCCCTGGTCGCCGGGTGGGCCGCGCGCACCATGCCCGCCGATACCACCATCGCCGCGGTCTTCCCCGACGGCCCGCAACGCTATTTCGACACCATCTACAACGACGACTACTGCCGCCGACACGGCCTGCTCGACCAACTCCCCCCCGCCGAGCCGGCCACCATCACTCACCCCGACGAACAGGTCGTGCAGTCCTGGACCCGGTGCACCACCGTGATCGACCCGGCCAAAGCCCTGCAGTAACGGGATTGCTCGCGCAAGTCGGCAGCTTCGATCGGCTCTCCCCGATGCTGACGATCAACCGGGGTCGACCCGGGCTTCTGGAGGCTGATGCCTACCTGGCGG
>NZ_LQPH01000087.1 GCF_002102255.1 Mycobacterium nebraskense | reverse complement strand
CCCGGAATTGGAAGCGCTTCGTGATCTCGCCGCAAAGTTCGTTGCCACTGAGATTGCACCCCACTCAGAGCGCTTCGCCGAGCAACACCATGTCGACCGGGCGGTGTGGGAACGAGCAGGCGAGCTGGGCCTGCTGTGCATGTCGATGCCGGTCGAATACGGCGGCGGCGGCGGGACGTTCGCGCACGAAGCAGTTCTGCTCGAAGAGCAAGCTCGAATCGGGGACAGTTCGTGGGGCGCCGGCCTGCACAGCGGCATCGTCGCACACTACATCCTGCACTACGCACGGGAAGACCTGAAAAGGCAGTGGTTGCCCAAGATGGCGTCGGGCGAATTGATCGGTGCCATTGCGATGACGGAGGCTGGAACCGGATCTGATCTTCAAAGCGTGAAGACGCGCGCCGTCCTCGATGGGGACGAGTACGTCATCACCGGCTCGAAGACGTTCATCACCAATGGTCAGCAAGCCGATCTCATTGTCGTCGTGGCCAAGACCGACCATACCCAAGGCGCCAGCGGTATCTCGCTGATCGTCGTGGAAGCCGATCGCCCCGGGTTCCGGAGAGGACGAGTCCTCAGCAAAATAGGTCAGCGCGGTCAGGACACATCTGAATTGTTTTTCGACGGCGTGCGCGTCCCCAAGACGCATCTGCTAGGCGACACCGAGGGGCAAGGCTTCTTTCAGCTGATGACGCAACTGCCGCAGGAGCGACTTATCGTCGCGGTCGGAGCGGTTGCCGCCATGGAATTGGCCTTGCACCAGACGATCGAATACACGCGCCAACGAGAAGCCTTCGGGCGAACGATCTTCGGGTTCCAAAATACCAAGTTCACCCTCGCTGAAGCCGCCACCGAAACAAGGATTGCGCGAGTGTTCCTCGACCACTGCATCTGTCTGCATCTCGACGGTAAGCTCGACGTGCAAACTGTCGCGATGGCCAAATGGTGGACGACGGAACGGGCGATGAAAGTCCTCGACGACTGCCTGCAGCTGCACGGCGGGTACGGATACATGACGGAATATCCGATTTCGCGTCTCTGGGTTGATCAGCGAGTACAGAAAATCTACGCGGGGTCTAACGAAATAATGAAAGAGATTATTTCGAGGTCGCTTTGACAAGATAGCGACGACCGAACGCCCGGTGTATCAACGCAGATGAGGATCTGCTA
>NZ_LQPH01000086.1 GCF_002102255.1 Mycobacterium nebraskense | reverse complement strand
CGCTCCTTCCATCAGACTTGCCGGTCTTCGAGGGAACCTACGTCCGGATTCTTTTACACCGCGGCAGGGACACGACCGGCCGACTTTGTCGCAAATTCCGTGGCCATAGCCCAGCGCGTCATTGTCAGGAAATCCGTAATGCCGCCGCACCACCACGTCGTACACGTACTCGACCTCGGGCGCCGGAGCGGCATGTACACGCGGTGGTGACGACAACAGGAGCCCGGCGATGGCAACTGCGCCGGCGATCAAAGCAGCCAGCGATTTCCAACGCTTCATGGTTGGCGGCTCGAACGTGTGGCCTGCATCGCCACAATTGGGTCCAAAAGTGCACCTTGGTCCACCCGTTGAGCTGATCGGCTTCGCACGGCAGTGGGCATAGATCCAGACGTTAAACTATATAACGGATAAGGTCCAGGTGCGTCACCATAGAAGTACAGGCAGACCACGCCCTGGCCGACCCTGATCGGGATTCCCATCGGTGAGATGGGCCAACGGGTAGGGCTCCGACAGTTGCGCCTACGCCAGATCCTCGGGAGCGCGACGCCCCCGCCTCCTGGTCCGGCGTGTGCAGATAACTCAAGTTGACGCGCCGTGCTGACGCTCAAGATGTGCCGCCCGAAGTGTGGCGCGAACGACTTTGCCTGCACTGTTCAGCGGCAGCTCGGTGACCGAATACCAATACTGTGGAATCTTGAAACCGGCGAGCTTGACCCGGGCGAAAGACCCTAGCTCCTCGGGCCGTGGCGGATGCACCAAATCTGTAGGAACTATGAACGCGGCCAGGGTTTCTCCGAGTCGCGTCTCTGGCACGCCCACGACGCCGACGGCGGCAACCCCGGGGTGGGCGCTGAGCACATTCTCGACTTCCAGCGGATAAACGTTCTCTCCACCGCGAACCACCATGTCGTGCCGACGACCGCAGAGGCGGAGATAACCGTCGGCATCCACCACACCCAGATCACCGGTGCGCAGCCATCCGTCGGCCGCCTGGCCGGAAAGGTGGGCCGCGGCGGCGAACACTTCGCCGATTCCTGCCGGGTCCGGCTCGTCGATCTGCAGGCGAAGGCCGTCCACCGGCCGGCCGACGGTAGACAGAATGTCGCGATCCTTAACCGCGGCCAACCGGTGGTCCGCTGGGCCCAAGCTGGTGATCGGACTGCCCTCGGTTTGGCCGTAGAGGCTGACCATCGCGACGTCGGGCAACACGTCAAGAACGCGTCGCAACGTGTCGACGGTGATCGGCGAGGCACCGTAGATCAATGTCTTCAGCGGAACCGCGTCGAGTAGCCCCTTGCCGAGCAGCATCTCGATCATGGTCGGAACGAGTAGACAGTGGGTGGCACCGAGTTGCTTCAGGCTGTGCCACCAATCGAAGGAGAATCTGTTGGTACAGATAACCGCCGCCCCGGCCGTGAGCGCCACCAGGACGTTGCCCAGTCCCCCAATGTGATGCAGCGGTGAGCCGGTGGCGTAGCGGTCGTCGGGGTCAATCTCGATCAGGCGACGCAAAAGCGTAGCGCGAGCGTCGAGCACTCGCTCAGTGAGTGGAACGGCCTTCGGGAATCCGGTCGTTCCCGCAGTGTGCAGGTAGATCGCCGTGGGACCTGGTTCCGGATGCAACGACCGATCCGACACCGGCAGGAAAGGTATTGTCACCGCCCGTATCCCAACCGCGTCGGCGACCTGCCGGGCAGCCCCGGCGAACTCGGCCTCAACGAGCAGGACTGGCGAGCCGCTCCGACGCACCATTGCGGCCAGCTCTGTCGGAGTCTGCCGCGGCCCAAGTAAAGCGAGCGGTCTGTTGGCGGCGGCGCCGCCCAACAGCAGGGCAAGCGCGCAGGCATTGGTGGTGAGCAACGCGGGGATCGGTTGACCTGCCGGCACGTTGAGGTCGCAGAGCAGGTCCGCGGCCGCGACCGCCTTACCGATCAGTTCGCGTCCACTTACAGAGCCCACTTCGCCGATGACCGCCACGCGTTCACTGCGTTCGTGGACTGCGCAAATCCGCTCGAGCCACGTCATCCGAGTGATTGAACCGGACTGGTCGGGTGGGTATCTCTCAACATCTCTCCTCACCGTTTCACCAAAGCGATAAATAGTTTACTGTTTGTGTGGACTGTACGAAGGAGGCCGTCGCACCGTGCGCATTATCGTCACCGGTGGAAACAGTGGCGTCGGGAAGGCGACCGCGCACGCAATGGCCGCTGCCGGCCACGAAGTGGTCATCGCCTGCCGCTCCTTGACGAAGGCGCACCAAGCCGCAGCGTCGATGCCCGGCGACGTCACGGTGCGCGAGCTGGATCTGGCCGACCTCACCAGCGTGCGCAAGTTCGCCGACACCGTCGACTACGTCGACGTGCTGGTGAACAACGCCGGTGTGTTGGGCTTGCCACTGACTCGGACAGCCGACGGCTTCGAGGCTCACATGGGCATCAATCACCTAGGCCATTTCGCGTTGACGTGCCTGCTCGGCGACCGGATCCGCGACCGGGTCGTGCTGGTGGCCAGCACCAACTACAACACCGCCCGTATGCACTTCGACGACCTCAACTACCACCATCGCCGCTACAACCCGTGGTCGGCGTACGGGGAGTCCAAGCTGGCGAACCTGTTGTTCGTGCGCGAACTGGTCGCCCGCGGCAAGACCGCCTACGCCTCCGATCCCGGCATGACCGACACCGGGATCACCCGCAACGGTTCGGGCGTGTTGCAGTGGGCAGGCCGAGTGCTCTCGCCACATATCGCGCAGAGCCCGGCCGACGGTGCCCGCTCGACCATTCAGGCGATCACCACGACGCTGCCCAACGGCACCTACATCGCGCCGCGCGGCCTGATGCACCAGTGGGGAAAACCAAAGCCCACCACACTCAGACACAAGGCCCGCGACGCGGACAGCGCGCGACGACTCTGGGACATCTCTGCCGAATTGACCGGTTGCGAGTGGCAGGACAGCCATCCATGACCGTTGACCGACTGCTGCCGACACCCGAAGCACGCGAACTGGTTCGACTGGCGGCCGATGTCGCGGACAAGGTGCTTGATCCGATCGTCGATGAGCATGAGAAGAACGAGACCTATCCCGAGGGAGTTTTTGCCACCCTGGGTGAGACCGGGCTGCTGACACTGCCGCACCCGGAGCAGTGGGGCGGTGGCGGGCAACCGTACGAGGTGTACCTACAGGTTCTCGAGGAGTTGGCGGCTCGGTGGGCGGCAGTCGCCGTAGCAGTCAGCGTCCACGTCCTGTCCTGCCATCCGTTGATCGCGTTCGGCACCGACGAACAGCAGCAGGAGTGGCTGCCGACCATGCTGGGTGGTCACACGATTGGCGCCTACAGCTTGTCCGAGCCGCAGGCCGGTTCCGATGCCGCCGCCCTGACCTGCAAGGCCACCGCGACCGACGGTGGTTACCGCGTCAACGGCGCCAAGGCCTGGATCACCCACGGCGGCATAGCCGATTTCTACAGCCTATTCGCCCGCACTGGTGAAGGTGGACAAGGTATTTCGTGCTTTTTGGTCGATAAAGACACCGAAGGACTCACGTTCGGCAAACCCGAGGAGAAGATGGGCTTGCACGCCATTCCGACCACCACGGCGCACTATGACAATGCGCTCGTGTCTGCCCAACGCAGGATCGGCGCCGAAGGGCAGGGCCTGCAGATCGCCTTCAGTGCATTGGATTCCGGACGCCTGGGCATCGCCGCGGTAGCCGTCGGACTGGCGCAGGCAGCCCTCGACGAGGCCGTTTCCTACGCTCAGCAACGAACGACGTTCGGTCGCAAGATCATTGACCATCAGGGCCTGGCTTTCCTGCTGGCGGACATGGCTGCCGCGGTCGACTCCGCGCGTGCCACGTACCTGGACGCGGCGCGGCGCCGCGACGCAGGACTGCCGTACTCGCGCAACGCTTCCGTGGCGAAGCTGATCGCCACCGATGCCGCCATGAAGGTCACCACCGACGCCGTGCAAGTGTTCGGCGGCTACGGCTACACCAGGGATTACCGTGTCGAGCGCTACATGCGCGAAGCCAAGATCACCCAGATCTTCGAGGGCACCAACCAGATTCAGCGGCTGGTGATCGGTCGATCGTTGGTCGGATCATGAACTACCAACGTCCCCAGTTGCGATTGGCGCCCAGCCCTACCGCCGAGTCGCTTGCGTTCTGGACCGGTGGTCGCAACGGCGAATTACTGATCACCCGCTGCCACGGCTGCGGCCACTTCTTTCACCCGCCGGGCCCGGCCTGCTGGCGCTGTCGCAGCACCGACGTTGCACCAGAACCCGTCTCCGGCCGGGCAACAGTCGCGGCATATACGGTGAACCGCCAGAACTGGATTCCTGGTTTCGAACCGCCCTACATCGTGGCGATGGTGGAGCTTGCCGAGGAACCCGATACCCGGTTGATTTCGAATGTGGTCGACGTTGCCCCGGAGGCGATCAGCGTCGGGATGGCCGTCGAGGTGTTCTTTGAAGACTGGACCGCGCTCTCGGGCGAAGAGGACAGCCGGGTGTGGGTGCCGCTGTTCCGGCCGGTCAAGACGAGGTAGTAAGCCGGTCCATCCAAAGGGTCCCAAAACCAGTTCATGCCTTGGGTCCGGTGATAACGTGACAGTCGACTGTCATTGTTGAATCTCACAGATGAGGATTGTGATGACCGGACAAGCCCTGCACGTCACGCTTCAGTCCGCCGAGGACATCACGCCTGCGATTCTGACGTCGCTGTTACGCCGACACGATCCCGAGGCGACGGTCACCCGCGTCACGATTGGGCACACCTGGCAGGGCACTACCTCGCACCTGCACCTCGACGTGGCCTACGCCGATCCGCAAACCCGACTTCCACAGCGGCTCTTCATCAAAACGCAATTGGGAACTGTGCACGACCTGCCGGAGGCGTTCGATGAGTCGCTGTCCGAAGGCGGCGGCGGGACCGTGTTGTACGACGACGAGACGAGGTTCTACCGCGACCTGCGCCCAGACCTGAGCGTCGAGACCATGACGACCTACTTCGCCGACCACCTCGACGGCCCGTCGCAGTTCCTGATCCTCGGAGAGGACATCACACTGCGCGGCGCGCAGGTCCCCGATGCGGTAGCCGGCCTTACTGTCGAGCAGGCCGACGCGCTGCTCGCAACGTTGAGCCAACTGCACGCTCCGTTCTGGGGCAGCCGACGGCTGGCGAACGGCGGCGACCTGTCTTGGTTACAGGACCCCGTCACCGGCGGGTTCGCACACTTTCTGCGCGACAACGGGTTCGCGATAATCCGCGCTCTCGTTGATGCCCCGTACAAGAAGGCGCTGCTCGATGCTGCCGGCACTGACATGGACGGTATGGAGGCCGCTTTCTGGAGACTCCAGGACCGGGTGGCCCGCGAGCCGGTCACGGTGCTGCACGGGGATCCACACCCACGCAACACGTATGTGCTGCCCGACGGCCGAATGGGTCTCCTCGACTGGCAGCTGATTCGGCGCGGCTCGTGGTCACACGACGTCGGCTATGCGTTGATCGCCGCGCTATCCCCGGAGCTTCGGCGGGCCCACGAGCGCGAGTTGCTGGACAACTATCGCGGCCGGCTGCTCGACGCCGGCGTCACCTCGCTACCCGACCGCGAGTCCATGTGGACCGCGTATCGCCAGAGCCCGGCCTGGGGCTTCTGCATGTGGGCGATCGCGCCCGACCAGATGTATTCGGTCGAGGTCGTGGGCGCGGTGCTTGGCCGCTTCGCGGAGGCCTATTACGACCTGGGCACCGGCACGGTGTTGAGCTGACTCCGTGCGGCAGCAGCCGTCAGGTCATGTTCATGCCGGCGTCGAGCATTAGCGTTGTGCCCGTGTAATACCGGCCACTGTCCGAGACGAGGAACAACACCGTCTCCGAGACATCAGACGGTTCGATCACCGTCACCGGTAGGGCGTTAGTCATCGCCTTAGCGAGATGCTCATTCTGGGCGATCACCTCGAACAGCGCCGGATTCTCCACGATCATGGCGGTGTTGACACCGGTCGGTGCGATCGCCATGACACGGATATTTTTGGCTGCCATACGCTGTGCGTAGGCCCTTACCAGTCCAGTGACGCCGATTTTAGCCGCGGCGTACGCATCCGCGCCGCCGCTGCCGTCAGTCAGTGCCTTCAGACCAGCCATCGAGCTGGTGGCGACTATGGCACCGCCGCGATCGGACTTCATCATGTGGGCGCTTGCGATCTGCAGGGTGTTCCACACACCGGTGAGCAGCACGCCGATGCCGAGTTCCCACGCCGCCTCGGGATCAGGCTCGTCGACCCGGTTCAATACGATCCCCGCGTTAGCCACCACCGTATCTATGTAGCCGAATTCTGCGACGCCATCGTCGAAAGCGGCCTGTAGTGTTTTGCGGTCGCGGACATCAGCCTGACGGGCGATCATCCGCTGACCGGTCTTCTCCACCAAGTTGACGGTCTCGTCGAGGTCTTCCGGCGTGGCCATCGCATACAGCACGCCGTCGAGTTGGCGACAGATATCGACACCAACGATATCGGCACCTTCCTCGGCTAACCGGACAGCGTGCGACCGTCCCTGGCCCTTGCCAGCTCCGGTGATGAAGGCGACTCGACCGTCCATTCTGCCCATCTGCCACTCCCAGCCTTTACTTGATGACGAATTCTGGTATGCGATAACCACTTTCGCCGAGATCGACGATGCGTAGCTCAACGTCTTGTCCGATTCGGACGTCGGCGGGATCGACGTCGATGACGGCGTTGATCCGCAAGCCCGGCTGCTCCGCAAGTTCAACCAGCCCGACGACATAGGGAGGCGTACGGCCGGGAACCAGGGCCTGCCGGACGACGATGTAGCTGAAGATCGTGCCGTCACCGCTGACTTCCTCGAAGTGCACGGGACCACCGGTGTACCGGCTGCGTTCCAACGGCGGATGGATCCATTTCCCGGTGTCGTCGCAGCGACACAACATCAACTTACCGTTCTTCAGACCCTCCCAATACGGCGCCGAATCAGGGTCGGGTACCGGAATTGGGGCTACCAGTGCAGGATTCGTCACGGGTGCTCCTTGCTGTAGACGTTCGCACCACCGAAGGGCCCGCCGCCCGCGGTCACCAGTGCCAGTTGAGCGCCCTCGACCTGACGCACACCAGCCGCGTGGCGCAGTTGCAGCGCTGCCTCGTAGTGGTGGTTGAGGCCGTGAATATAGCCCTCGGACAGCAGCCCCCCGTGCGGGTTGACCACCACGTCACCGCCGTAGGTGGCGCGTCCGGTCGAGAAGAACTTGCCCACTTCGCCTTTCTCGCAGAAGCCGAAACCCTCCATGGTCGCCATCACCGTGTACGTGAAGCAGTCGTACATGCAGGCGACATCCATGTCGGCAGGGGTAAGCCCCGTCTTCTCCCAGATCTTCGGTCCTGCTGTGCGCGAGTACATCTCGGTGGGATCGTCCCACTCGCTCCAGCCGGCACCACCCTGTGAATTCGACGATCCGACCAGCCACATCGGGGGCTGCTTGGTGTTGCGGGCGATGTCCTCTCCGACGATCAGCACCGCTACCGCGCCGTCGACCTCCGAAGTGCAGTCCAGTACCCGGAACGGCTCGTTGATCCAGCGCGCCGCCAGATAGTCGTCCATGGTCAGCGGTTCGCGTCTCAGAGCGTGTTCGTTAGGCCCCGCATGATTGCGTTGAGTGATCGCGATGTGCCCCAAATCCTCGCTGGTGGAACCGTACTCATGCTGATGGCGACGGGCCCACATCGCGAACCACTGCGGCGGCACCATGAAACCGGACGCCGTGTCGAACTGGTCGTGGTGCTGCACCTGCATCGGTCCCTCAATATGGCCGAACCGGTAGCCCGAGCGGCCGTTCAGTGACCGGTACACCAGCACGGCCTTGCACATGCCGGCCTCGATTACCGCGGCGGCGGTGGCGATTTGGTCAGCCACGAGATTGCCGCCGCCGTACATGGCGTTGGCCCAAGCCAATTCGTCGATGCCAAGCGCCCATCCGACGAAGATCGGCTGCTCGGAGTCGTTGGCCATGAAGGTGCAGATGCCGTCGACGTCGGCCGGCGTGAGGCCGGCATCAGCGATGGCATCGCGGCAGGCAGCCACGGCCATCCCGCGGGTGGTGCGGCCGGAGTTGCGGGAGTACTCGGTACGACCGATCCCGACGACGGCACAGGTCATGTGGCTCTCCGATCTACTTAGGCGCCGGATCGCGGGGCAGGCCCAGAATGCGCTCCGCGATCAGGTTTCTGACGATTTCCGACGTACCGCCAGCGATAGTCAGGCACCGGCTGAACAGATAGTCGTGCACAACTTCGGGTTCCTCACCGACCAGGATGGCCCGGTCGGCAATCCGCAGCGCCAACTCTGCCACCCGCTGAGCATGCTCAGCCCCGAACAGCTTGGCGATGTTGCCTTCGATCCCGGCCCCGGCGTCGAAGACGGCGCGGGCAGCCTGCCGCAGGTTCAGCGTGGCCAAGGTGTAGGACTCGATCAGCAATGCACCGACCTCGCGGGCAACGCCACTGTCGCCGGGTCGGTGCCGCTCCAACAGATCGATCAAAGCTTCGGCCGTCATGGTGACAGAGCCACCGCCGATCGACACCCGTTCGTTGCCGAACGCCGCCATCGCCACGCTCCAGCCGTCGTTCACGGCGCCGACCACGTCGCGATCGGGCACGAAGACGTCGTCGAAAAAGACTTCGTTGAACAGCGTCTCGCCGGTGATCTCGGTGAGCGGGCGGATCCGCACCGCCGGATCGGAGAGGTCAATGATCATCGCCGTAATGCCCTTGTGCTTACGCGCTTTCGGATCGGTGCGCACGGTGGCCAGCCCGCGTTGGCAATTCACCGCATCACTGGTCCATACCTTTTGACCGCTGACCACCCAGCCGTCGGCGACCCGCGTGGCCTTGGTGGCAACTGCCGCCGCGTCCGAGCCCGCGCCGGGCTCACTAAAGAGTTGGCACCACCGCAGCTCGCCCTCGAGGCTCGGCCAGATCAATCGGTCTACCTGCTCCTTGCTGCCGTGCTGCAGGAGCGTCGGAACCACCCATTCGCCGAGTCCGAGGCTGGGTTTGTCCAACCCATCCAGTGCGTCCTCGATGATCAACTGCTCGACGCTGTCAGCGGCCCGTCCGTACGGCGCGGGCCAGTGCGGTTGCAGATAGCCGCTACGCGCCCAGAGCCGTTGGCGCTCAACGGCGTCGGACGCCTCGAGTTCGGAACGGAAATCCAGGGCGGCCTGCCGATATTGCTCGGCACCCTCGGGTAGGTCCACCGATTGACGCCGGCGCACGCCGTTGAGCTGCAGCGCGATGACCTTGTCCCGCAGTGCATCCTGATCACCGGCGAAGGCCTGCAGGACGGTGGCCCGCCTGATGTAGAGGTGGGCGTCGTGCTCCCACGTATAGCCGATGCCGCCGTGCACTTGCACGTTCTGCAGCGACACCCGCTGATAGGCGGTCAGCGCGTGTCCGGCGGCCATCGTGGCGGCCAGTTCGGCCTCCGCACCGACGGCGCGCGCGGCGTCCCATGTCGCGGCAGTGGCGAGCTCGGTGTCGACAAGCATGTTCGCGCAGTGATGTTTGATCGCCTGGAACGAGCCGATGGGCCTACCGAACTGCTCACGGCCGACGGCGTACGCCGTGGCCATCTCGGTGCAGGCGCCCAAACCGCCGACGGCTTCGGCCGCGGCCAGCAGACGAAGGATCCGCACCGCTACCCCGGCTGCGCCGGGGAAAACCTCGGCGACGTGAACGGAGTCCAGGCTGGCCACGATCACCGGTGCGAGCAGCTGATCCACTGAGTCAATGGTTCGGATGCTGACCCCGTCACCGGCCTGCACCAGGACGAGGTCGTCGCCGGAAGGAAGCAAGAAAAGGTCGGCGGCCGCTTCGGCCAGGGCGGGCACCGCAGCCGCTGAGACCGTCGAATCACGAACGGCGACATCGCTGTTCGTGCCGATACCCGCGACCACGTCACCGGATACCAGGCGCGGCAACCACCGCTCACGCTGCTCGTCGGTCCCTACTTCGGAGATCACCGCGGACACCGCGACCGTGGGAAGAAATGGCCCACCCACCGCGGCGCGACCGAGCTGCTCCAACACAATCGTCAGTTCAGGCAGTCCGTAACCCTGACCGCCGAATCTTTCGTCGATGTGCAGCCCAAGCCACCCGGTGGAGACCATCTCTTTCCAGAGCCCATCGGTCGACCACCACGCACCGCTCTTTTCGCGGTCGAGCAGGATCCGGCGGGCACGCACGGTGCCCGCGCGCCCGGCCACCATCGCGGCCGCGACTTCGGCGAGCGCGCGATGATCTTCGGTTATCGCCAATGGCATTGGCAGCTCTCCGTTCTGGTCACCACGGGTTACCGAAAGCCTCGCGGTAGGTCACCGACGTCGCCGGGCGGCGGCGCGGTGGTGAAAGCTTGCGTGCGGGCAGGCCCACGTAGACCGCGGCCATCGGTATCAGGTTCTGCGGCAGCTGCAGCAGTTCCCGCACACGATCGACACCAAAGGTAGTCAGACCGGTGGTCAGACACGAGCCATATCCCAGGTCGGCAGCGGCAAGCAGCATGTTCTGCACGGCGGGGTAGATCGACGACGGTGCATAGATCTCCGGCACGCGGTCCGTGTCGGCGCACACCACTATGACAACCGGCGCCGCGGCGAAGCCGCCTTTGCTGAAACCGAATTCGAGGTCGGCGACCAGCACCTTGTCTTCGACGCTTTGCTTGACGAAGTCGCCGCCGCCGGCATTCCACGTCTCCGTCCACCAAGACGCGAGAAGTGCACGGTTGCCCTCGTCGCGAACCACGATGAACGTCCAGGGCTGAGAATTCTCCGCGCTCGGCGCGTGCACGCTGGCCGCCAACATCTGCTCGACGTCGGAATCGGGTACTTTGCCGTCCGGGTCGAATCGCCGACACGCCCGCTGGGCGCGAATACCGGCGAGCAGCTCGCCCACTAGCGGTCCGCCTGCACGCGTTCGCCGCGCGGCGTCCATCCCGTGAGCGACACCGTGGTCAGATCAAGCCACTCCCCTAGTGTGAGGGTTCCGGCCATGACACGTTTTAGAAATTCCGCCATGACGACATCGGGCTCGTTGTCCAGCTCGTAGATCACCATGTAACGGTGGGTCGGCGGCGGGAGCTGGGCCGGCAGATCCTCGTCGTCGGGCACCTTCAGTTCGGTGATGTCGTAACGCTGCGCCGCAACCACTCCCGGAACGTCGAGCACCTCCGGTACATGCTGAGCGTCATACCACTTGTTGAAGGCATCATCTTCACCCTCGATCGGGTTGGTGAGCGCTATAAACAGGTTCGGAGCCACGTGACACGCCTTTCGCAACAACCAGGGATTGGACCCACAATATGACAGTCCACTGTCACAGTCAACGTCAGACTCATGGCTCGCCGATGGCGTGACCTGACCGGGCGCCGAACCGGCTGGGTCGGCCGCCGGAACCTTGACGTTTGTCAGTAGACTGCCATAATGGGCGGGCCACGGTCGGGTGCGCGAGAACCATTCAGTCGGCGCTCCGCCCCCGGACCACGAAATCGGAAGGCGCCAGATGAGATTCACGGTTTACCTGCCCAATTGCATGCACGTCGCCGCCATCACGCAGCCCTGGGAACATCAGCTCTCCGGTGCCGACATTGCGCGAGTCGCCCAACACGCCGAGCAGCTGGGTTATTCGATGGTATTTCTGCCAGAGCACTTCCTCACCCCGACGGCTCATCTCGAGTTGTCCGGGGATCATTACTTCGACGCCACCACTGCCCAGGCCTTCGTCGCAGGCGCCACCTCGACGATCACCGTCGGCTCGATGGTCACCATTCTGCCGCTGCACAATCCGATCATCGCCGCGAAGCAGATCGCAACGTTCGACTGGCTCAGTGGCGGTCGCGCTCAGACCACCGTCGGTGTCGGCTGGCTTAAAGAGGAGTACGACGCGATCGGTGTCCCGTTCACCAAGCGCGGCCGCATGGCAGACGAATATCTCGAGGCGATGTTCGAGTTGTGGCATAGCGATTCGCCAAGTTACGACGGTGAATTCGTCAAGTTCGACGACGTCGCGTTCGGGCCCAAGCCGATCTCCACACCGCACCCGACGGTGTGGATGGGCGGAGACGCCGACGCGGTACTGCGCCGGGCGGCCCGGTTCGGAGATGGCTGGGCGCCATGGCTCACCAAGCCCGACGAGCTGCCGGCCAAATTGGATTACCTACGCTCGCAGCCCGGGTTCGACGACCGGCCGTTTTCGGTGTTCTACAGCCTGGCGGTGTTGTCCGTCGGTCAGGAACACGCCATCGTCGACGACCCGAATGCGCAGTTCGGCCAAAGCGCCCAGCAGGTCATCGACAACTGCAACATGCTGGCCGAGCGCGGCGTCACGGACACGTGGGTTAACCCACCAGCGCTGGACGGGCTCAGCGCCTACCTCGACCACATGCAGTGGGTAGCCGAGGAAATCATCCCCAAGGTCGGATGAGCGTTCCGCGACAGCCGCGAGATCTATTGACCCCTCGACGACGGCTTGATGTTCAGCGGCACCGATTGCAGCGACATCGTCCCGGTCGGCCAGGGCATCTGTGGCGGCTTGCCCAGCGCCAGAGTGTATTCGGGAATGCGTGAGTGCCACTCCTCGAGGATGAGCCGTAGTTCGAGACGCGCCAGATGTGAACCCAGACACCGGTGCGGTCCACGCCCGAATGCGAAGTGCACGACCTTGCTGTCGAGATGAATCTGGTCGGCATCCTGGTATCGACGCGGATCGCGGTCGGCGCTGCCATAACTGAGCATGACCGTGGTGTCCTTGGGCACGAACCTGCCCGCCACTTCGACCCCCTCCGTGGTGACACGTGGCGCAAACGGAACAGGACCGTCGACGCGCAAGATTTCTTCGATAAACGCCGGTATGAGCGTGAAGTCATGCGCAACACGCCGGCGCATGTCGTCGTCGGCCGCCAGCCTGGCCAAGGAGAACCCGACGGCGGAGGTGACGGTGTCGAGCCCGGCCAGCACGAACATGAAGCACAGGCCCAGGATCTCGTTGTCCGACATTCCGCCCTCGTCGGTGTCTTGGATCAACTGGGTCAGCATGTCGTTGCCGGTTGCATCGGCGCGCCGCTCGGCGATGTGCTCGGTCAAATAGCTGAACAGTTCCAGCGCATGAGCCATCACCTCCGGGGTCGCTTCGGTGCTACTCGGATCGGTGAACTGCAAGATCGCGTCCTTCCACTTCACCAGCCGGTCGCGGTCGGCCATGGGCAGCCCGAACAGTGTCAAAAACACCTGGGAGGGAAAAGGTGTCGCGAGATCGGGTACCACGTCGCACTCACCGCTCGCGACAATGGCATCGATCAACTCGCCCGCCTGCCTGCGTAGTTCGGGCTCACGCTCGGCCATTTTCTTCGGGCCGAAGAACGGGTCAAGCATTCGGCGGAAGCGGGTGTGATCTGGCGGATCGATCGCGATCGGTACCAACGGAACCGGACTTCCCAGCCGGTCGAAAGCCCGTGCCGACGAGAAGATCTCAGGTTTCTTGGCCGCGAACTCGACGGCCTCGGCACTGGTGAGCACGACCTCCTCGCCAGAACTCACCGCCTCGCCGGCCTCCCGCAGCTCCCGCCAAGCGCGCGTGCGGTCCTCCGCGAAGGGCAGATCGTTGATGTTCAGCGTTCCGGTGATGCCAAGCTCGGTCATTGAGACGAGATCCTCCCTACCCGCGCCGGCTGGCGCTCAAGTAACACTATGACAGTGCACTGTCATATATTGGGAAGTATCGTCGGTATCACCACGAGTGTCAACGATGTGCCGGCACCCGGAGTCGTTGTACTGTCGGGACACCCAGACGGGAAAGGGGATGGCGGATGGCCCGGGGCGACCGATCACCGCGGGACGCGCATGCGGACCGGGTCCGCAATGCGCTGCTGAACGCGGCCCTGAACCTGTTCAGCACCAACGGTTACGACGAGACCACCACGGACCAGATCGCCGAGAGCGTGGGCGTTTCGCCGAGGACCTTCTTCCGCTACTTCCCAACCAAAGAGTCGGTGCTTTTCTTCGGCGAGTACGACTTCATCGACGCCGTGAGCGGGGTCTACCTCGCTCAACCGGAGGAGGCATCAGACTTCGAGGCGTTGGCGAATTCATTCGCGTTGCTTGCACCAGGACTCAAGCGCATCCGTAAACGGATCGCGCAGTATCACGACGCCGTCGCGTCGTCGCTCGTGTTGCTGGGCCGCGAACGCAAAAACCACGAGGCCAACGCCGAGACCGTCGCTCAGGTGATCGCCGAACGACGCCGGATGCCCGCCCCCGACAGCGAATGCCGGCTCTTGGCGGCCGTTGGCATGCTGCTCGTCGAGCGCGCCCTCAATCAGTGGCTTTCGACGCCAGGCCGTTCACTCGACGACCTGATCCGCCAGGAGTTCGCCGCCCTGCCCGCGGTACTGAAGTAGGGCGAGCTAGCGATCGTCGAAACGGGTGCCGTCGGGGCACGCCCGCGGGGTGTCCGGTCCGCAGTACTGCGTGCGCAGATAGCTCGGGTAGGTCTGGGTCGGCCCCGCGTAAAGGCCCGCGAAGTTCACCGGCAGGTCGTACACGCCGATCGCCACCACGTGCAGAAACCCGGTGACCGCGAGCACCCTCAGCAGTCCTCTGGCCCATGGCCCTGCCCACCCCAGCGTCTCCACACCCGCCTCCACCCTGATCTGGCCGGCGCGGTTGCGAAAGAACATCAGCGCTCCGCTGGAGCTGAGCACCAGCGACCACAGGATGGGGCCGTAGAGCGGTATCTGCATCGTCTGACCCGCCCAGAGCGTGACGCCGGGAATCGACGCCGGATAGCCGAGCAGGCCGTGGCGCACCGCAAAGATCTCGAGCGGAAACTCGATGACATACACCGCAAGCCAACCGGTGCAGAAGGTGCGGACGGGCCCCAGCGTCGGCCATCGGTGCCGCGCCCGTCCCATGGTCCACCGGGCGATCGAGCCCATGGCCAGCGGCATCCAGATATAGATCATTCCGATCATCAGCACCGGCTCAGCCATCAATCGACCGTCGGGGCTGAGCCAGCCGGGGATGTTCTGCGTCCAGTTGCCGAAATTGAGCAAGCCGGCGTTATAGAACAGCGCCGGCTGAAACCAGTTGATCAGCGGGTCGTGCCACCATGCGATTGCCGATCCGATCACGATGGCAGCTTCGACGCAGAGTTGACGCTCGCGCACGCTCTTGCGGATAACGTAGCCGATGGCAGCCATCGCCAGTATGGGGCAGGCGATCTGGAAGGCGGTCATCGCCCAGTGGGTGGCCGCGGGGATCGGGTCGGGACCGGGATTCACCCGGGTCGCATTGCCCGACGCGATCCACGAGATATAGACGTAGGCGGCGATTATTACGCACACCGCGCCGAGGCTCGACCAGAACAGCACCGGCCGAATCGTCTTGATCTGCGGAGGCTCGATGGCCGATGGCTCTGCCCGGCTAGAGGACTTCAGATCCGTCACTAGTAGCTCCTTTGGCACGACCTACCAAAGATGACAGTTCACTGTCATAGTGTCAATGTCCGGCATCGGATGCCGGACCGCAACCGGTATGCCGCAGCATTCAAGCCGTCATACAGCGGAGGCACACTCCATCACAGATTCTGGTGACAAACGAAATATAGTCAACTAGGTTACATATGTAGAAGATCGGCTGAACGGAATGGGGTCCGCTCCCTCCAGCTGAGAGGCAACGATGCTCTTCGCCACATCACAATTGGCACCACCGGCAACCCTCAACCCATCTGGCGTCTGGTTTTTCAACTGGGTGATACCGATCGCCGGCAGCATCTTCATCGTTCTGGCGATCGCCGACGTCATTCGTCGTCGGCGCCTGACCTGGGGATTCCTTTTCCTGTTCAACAGCCTCGCGGTGTATTGGATGGAGACCATCGGGGACTGGGGCCAGATGCTCTTCTACAGCCCGGCGTTCGCCCAGCACCATCTGCTCGAATGGCTACCGATCAAGACCCGTAACGATCCGTTGTTCATGCCGTTCGCCTACGCGGTGTACTGGGGAGTGCACGCGCTTCTGGTGTTGTGGCTGAGTCAATGGGTGTCCGCACGGTTCGGCTGGAGCATGCTCAAATCCATGTTGGTGCTTGCGATTCCAGTCAACTACATCTGGGACTTCGCCGTCGAGGGCACCGCCACGGCGATGGGATGGTGGACCTACGATCCCGGCATGGGGCCGGTTCTGGAGTGGGGCAACGGCGGTCGCATCACACTGCTCTGGACCATCGGCATCATGTGCATATGGCCCAACCTGATCGCCTATTGGGCCGGTAAACCGCCGATTCGCGGCCTCAACCATATTGAGCGATTCTGCCGGTTAGATCGCTTCACCGTCCCGCGGACCGCATTGCATCCGGCTGCCGACACCGAAAGTCGCGGCGGGACAGCCGTTGCCACCAAGCAATTGGTCTCGACCAAGCAGCAAGAATTCGACGACTACCTCAACTACGACGTGGCGATTCCGCGGTGGCGCTTCGAAATCTTGCGACTGGGCGCCTGGTTCATCATCTTCCAGGTCACCTTCTTTGTGTTCCTGATCATTCCGCTGGTGGTGTTGCGCACCGTGACCGGCGCCGACAGCCCCTACATTCCGTGATCCGAAAGGAGTCGTGGTGGCAAGCGAACGCATGAACAAGCTGCCCGCTGAATTCTTTCTTCCTCCGCAGACCAATGCCGCGCTGCAGCGAGAAACCGTCCGGCTTGTCGCGGCATGCGTGGCGTTCATCGTGATCCTCGGCGTCATCGTGGCGTTGACGCAAGGCATCGTCATTACGGTGTGATGCCGTGGTCGGCCGGCGACTGATCTAACATTAGTGTCACTTCTAGCGGAGGTGATGGACGTGACGCCAGAGCGGCTGGTTGTCTGTGCAAGCCACAGCCCGGGTAAGGAGCGCGATGTCGAACGCGCCTTCGGTCGCAGGTTCCGCTCGGCACTGACGTCGGCGGCCGAACGCGCGCAACACTTCGATCCCGACGTGGTGATCGTGTTCGGCGGTGACCACCGCCGCGCGTTTCGACACGTGGTACCCGCCTTCGGGGTCGCGTTGTCCGCATCGATTCTGGCCGAAGGCGGCCACCCGGCCGGCAACCTTGATGTCCCGTCCGCGGTGGCACGCCGACTGTGCGAACACCTGCTGTCGGCCGGGTTCGACGTCGCGGCATGTCGTGACATCGGACTGGATCACGCGTTCGCCCAGCCCGTTCGGGATCTGCTCGGCGACTTGGCGGTCAAGCCGGTCATCCCGCTGCCGGTGAACTGTGCCACGGCTCCGCTTCCGACTGGCCGTCGAGTGGCCGAGTTCGGCGCGGAAGTTGGCCGGTTCCTCGACGGGATCGCCGAGCGGGTGCTGGTGATCGGGACCGGAGGGTTGTCACATTCCCCGCCGAGTCTGGAGGTCGATACCTACGACCTCAGCGACGAAGACCGGGCTCGGATCATCGCCGAGGGTATGGCGGCAGCGCGCACCAAGATCCGTCCCGATTGGGACGCCGAAGTGTTGGACGCCATGTCGAACTGGGACGTCGCTTCGCTGATTCGGCTCGTCGACACCGCCCACACCCGTGCGGGCGCGGGCGCCAACGAGGTCAGGACCTGGCTTGCCGCGGGCGCCGCGGGCGGTGGGCGGCCGGTAACCCCGATGGTCTATGAGCCTGTGCCGGAATGGATCACCGGGATGGCCGTCGCTGCGTCAGCGTGATCGAGGCGCCACGCGCGCGGGCCGCGGTTGCGCGGCCGGGGTTCGGGAGAAGCGCGGCGCGGACGCCGGTTGACGGATCCCATCGATGTCGACGAACACGTTGCGTGCCCGCATATGCGGATCGTCGATCGCCTCGGTCGCGGTCAGAACCGGCGTGACGCATGCGTCGCTATCCGAGAAAACCCGCGCCCAGTGGTCCCGAGTTTCCTCCCGGAATTTGTCCGACAGGGCATCCCGCATCGCGGGCCAGCCGGCACGCTCCCGTTGCGGGCCCAGAGTGTCCGGGTCGATCTCCAGCAGCCGCAGCAACTCGGCGAAGAAGGCCGGTTCAAGCGCACCCACGGCGACGTAGCCACCGTCCGCGCATTCGTAGGTGCGGTAGAACGGCGCCGAGCCATCAAAGATGTTGTCACCCCGCCCGTCTGACCACCGGCCGTCGCCGAGCATCGCCCACAGGATGTGGCCCAGCATCGGTGCGCCGTTGACAATCGCGGCATCGATCACCTGGCCTCGCCCCGAGGCGTGTCGCTCTAGCAAGGCGGCAAGGACGCCCACGACCGCGAATAGCGAGCCACCACCGTAGTCGCCGACCAGATTCAGGGGTGGCGCCGGCGGACGATCCGGGTCACCCATGGCGTGAAGCAATCCGGTGAGGCCGACGTAGTTGATGTCATGGCCGGCCTGTCGAGCTCGGGGACCGGTCTGGCCCCATCCGGTTATGCGGGTGTAAACCAATCTCGGGTTACGACGGCAGCATTCGTCAGGTCCGAGGCCGAGGCGTTCGACGACGCCGGGTCGGAACCCCTCGATGAGAACGTCAGCATCGTCGATGAGGTGGCGCACCCCGTTGAGCTCGGCGGCGTCTTTGAGATCGGCGAAAACGATCCGGCGCCCACGCAGCTGGGCGCCCCCACCACCACCCCCGGGCCGCTGAACCCGCGTCACTTCGGCACCCAGGTCGGCGAGCAACATTGCGGCGTGTGGCCCGGGTCCCATGCCCGCGAGTTCGACGACCTTGATGCCATTCAGAGGACCCGCCGGTGCCTGCGGGCAGCTATCTACCACCTGATGAGCCTAGCCATAATCTGACACCGCATACATATGGTGTTTTCTGTCTGCGCAATGCATCCAGGGGCTACGAGGTCATCCTGATATGATTTTCTGACGTATCCGTCATCTAATCCTCGGGGGTGCTGCACTGTGTGCGTCCGCGGTTCGGGTATTACAGCCGAATACGAGGCAGGCGGTTGGACCGGTCAGCCGGCCCGGAATTCGCCGGCGACATGACGAGTGCGCCACTGGCCGGCATAACCGTCGTGAGCCTCGAGCAGGCGGTCGCCGCGCCGTACGCCACCCGACAGCTGGCGGACCTCGGCGCACGGGTAATCAAGGTCGAGCGTCCGCAGGGCGGCGATTTCGCCCGCGGCTACGACCGCACAGTGCACGGGGAGTCGAGCTACTTCGTCTGGCTCAATCGTGGCAAAGAGTCGTTGACTGTCGACCTCAAGCAGCCCGAGGGCAGACGCATCGTTGAGCGTCTACTCGAGGGCGCCGACGTGCTGGTGCAAAACCTGGCGCCGGGTGCCGCGGCTCGGATGGGCTTGGACACCGAATCGGTGGCGCGCGCGCACCCACGGACCATCACGGCGACCATCAGCGGCTATGGACAGGACGGACCTTGGCGCGACCGCAAGGCCTACGACCTTTTGGTACAAGCCGAGGCCGGGTTGTTGTCGGTGACCGGTTCGCCGGCGGAGGTGGCGCGCACCGGTGTATCGATCGCCGACATCGCCGCCGGCATGTTCGCCTTCTCCGGAATCCTCACCGCGCTTTACACCCGCGCCACCACCGGCGCGGTGCGGCCGGTCTCGGTGTCGTTATTCGACGCGTTGGTCGAATGGATGTCCCAACCCCTCTACTACGGCCGCTACGGGGGAAAGGCGCCACCACGCACCGGCGCGCGGCATCCGACGATCGCCCCGTACGGCCCGGTGACCGCGGGCGACGGCGGCACCGTGTTGCTGGGCGTGCAGAATTCAGCCGAATGGCTGAGGTTCTGCGAAATCGTCTTGGAAAGAAGAGATCTCGTCGACGAACCGCGGTTCGCTACGAACCCTGATCGGGTAGCGCACCGCGATGAGTTGGAGTCGATTATCACCACCGTGGCGGCGCGGCTGAGCGCTGAAGAACTCGAAGCGCGCCTGCAGAGCGCCGGCGTGGCGCACGCGCGCATGAACGGTGTTGATCACTTGTGGCTACATCCGGTACTCGTCGGCCGGGATCGATGGCACGAGATTCAGACGCCCGGCGGTCCGGCTGCCGCGCTGCCGCCGCCCGCGGGCCTGGCAGGCGTCGATCCGGTGATTGGTGACGTGCCCGCGCTGGGCGAGCACAGCCGAAAGATTTTGCACGAGTTGGGATATTCCGCACAGGCGACCGACGAACTCATCGCCGCTGGTGTTACGACGGCATAGCTCAGGACTCGATCTACTTCGCGCGTCCGAAGAATCCGCGGTTGATGCAAGTCATTAACACATCGACGAGCTCGTCGGCGTCAATCGGTTCGGGCAGATCGAGAGCGGCCTGCGGCACCCGGGTGACGAGCGCACGCAGGATCAGTGCGGAGACCACCGGGTCGAACGGATACCGACCCGGTCCGCGGATCAGCATCCTGGCCGCGCCGATATCCATCTGCACCTGGCCGTTCTCCCCGATGCTCACGATGGTGGGGTCGTCGGTGGCGCCTTCGACCCACGCTTCGATGCATCCCGAATACCGGTCGTAGAACTCGACGTAGGTACGCAGCCAGTGCCGCAGCGTCGACTTCTTGGCCACTGGGTCGACGTCGGCGATCCGGTGGGCGAATGCCGTTCCGGCCCCGTAAATTTCGGCGGCCACGGCGGCGAGCAGATCCTGCTTGTCGCTGAAGTACTTGTAGAACGTGCCCCGCGCCACGTTGGCCGCCTCGACAATGTCATCGACACTGGTGCTGCGATAGCCCCGGGCGCGGAACTGGGCTGCGCCGGCATCGGCCAAAGCATTTACGGTGGTGACGGCGCGCTTACTGAGGCTGGTGGTGCGCTCGCTGATCGAGAGCCCCGCGATGTCTGGGGCCGGAGGTGCCTTGAGGGCGTCGATGTCGGCCGCCGGATCCGTGCTGGCGTGCAAAGACAGTGACCGCAGCACCGATCGTGGGGTGTCAGGGAACAACATCAGCTGCAGGAATACCGACAACGTGTCGACCGCATCCTTGGCGCTACGGCCATAAGCGCGGTCGGTATGTACGAACAGATTGATGCGGTGCACCAGCGCGGTCATCGCCATGGCCGCGACCTCCGGGTCCAGGCCGTTGAGGCCCGAGCCGGCGAGCCGCTCCGCGAGGCGGTGGTTATAACCGCGTACAAACCGGGTGATTTCGGGACGCACCTTGGTGTCCGACGAGGCGATCGCCGTCCACTGCACGAACATCGTGGAGTATTTGTCGAACACCCAACTCCACTCCCCTAGCCACCAGTTCAGATTGTCGAAGCCGACCTCGTCCGGGCCGAGCGGACCGATGCGACGCGCCACCCGAAACAACGCGCTGCCGCATTCGTTGAGCAGCTCCAGGAAGATCTCGTCCTTGCCTTTGAAGTACTGGTACAGGGTGGCCCGGGACACCCCTGCCGCTTTGGCTATCGCGTCGACCGAGGTGTCGAAGTAGCCCACCCGGCCGAATAGCTCCAGCGAGACCTCGGCGATACGGCCCCGGGTGTTGGCACCGCGAGCGCCCACTGCGGGGCTGGAGGGGCCGTAGCTGGCCCGGCGGACGATCGAGGCTTCGGACATAATGTTTCCAGCCTATGGCCGATCCGCGTCACCCGCGCCGCATCGAGCGGCGTTCCGCGGGTTGACGAACTCGGCGGTGCCGGTGATCGCGACGCCGCCCGTCTGCCGGGTAGCGGTCAACTCCACGATCACCCGTTCGGCGTCAGGCTCCGCCGACACGGCGGTCACGGTGCCCGAGCAGGTCAACACGTCGCCCGGCCAGACCTGCTCGCGAAAGCGGACGCCGAAACGGCGCACGCTGCCCGCGCCCAGCCAATCGGTGGCGAACCCGGCCAGTAGCGCCGCGGAGAACATGCCCTGGGCGAACACCGAAGGGTAGCCGGCGGAACGCGCGAGTTGATCGTCGTAATGCATGGGGTTGAAATCACCGGACGCGCCTGCGTAGCGGACGAACATCTGCCGAGTCAGTGGTCCGAACTCGCGGACCGGCGCCTGCACGCCGACACGCAATGCGGTGGTCGTCGTGGTCTGTCCGCCTGCGCCGTCGCCGGGACTCATCGGGGGGCCGTCTCGATGAAGGTGGCTTTGGCCTCGGCGACGAGCGCTCCGCCGGCGTCGCGGTACTCAGTAACCACGGTGGCGAAACGCATCGTGCCCCCACGTTTGCCCGGTTTCGAGTACCGGTCGACGATCCTCTCCCGTGCGGTCAGGACGTCACCGGCCGCGGGCGGGGCGGAGTGAAAGGTGTATTCCTGTTCGCCGTGCAGCAAGCGCTTGCGGTCGAAACCCACGTCAACCCGGACACCGGCCGGGGCCCAGCGGCCTGCGGTCGTCAGGAATGTCGGCGGGATGATCGCGTCAGGACCACGGTAGGCGGGATCGTCGCACAACATGGCCTCAGCGAACTCGGCGACCTTGCCCTGCTCCACGACCAGGTCCCACGGCCGTCCGGAATTACCGTCGGCGTCGTTATCGGGCGATGCAGTCATAGTGACCAATACTGTCAGAAAAAGTGAAGACCTGAAACTAAATCGTCGCTTCGTAGCCAATGGACTGCTTGTCCAAAGATGACATTGCTGCCAGAATCGGTGCCCATGGTGGAGTTGGCGGCAAGCTATGCCGCAGGCAAATGGGTGTCGGGCGCGCACGCCGGAACACTGGATGTGACGTCGCCGGCCACCGGCGAGCTGCTGGGCACCGTCGGTATTGCCGGCCCCGACGACGTGGGCGCCGCGGTCGCCGCCGCCCGCGGCGCGCTGCAGTCGTGGGGGCGGGTCGCTCCTGCCGATCGCGGTGCCGCATTGGGGCGACTCGCCGACGCGCTGAGCGCCCGCAAGGGTGAACTGGCCGACCTGACCACCGCGGAGATCGGCTCGCCGCGATCCTGGAGCACCTTCGGTCAGGTCATCACCGCGGTCGGCGTGCTGCGCGCCTACGCGTCGATCACCCCGCACTATCCCTTCTCGACCACCCGTCCATCGGTGACGGGCGGCACCGTCGAGGTGCGTCAGCTTCCCGTCGGCGTGGTCGGCGCCATCGTGCCATGGAACACACCGCTGTTCATCGCAGCGCTAAAGCTCGGCCCCGCCCTGGCGGCGGGGTGCACAGTGGTGCTCAAGCCGGCGCCCGATGCCCCGCTCGAATTCGGCGTGCTGATGGAGGCGATCGAGGAAGCTGGACTGCCCGACGGAGTCGTCAACGTCGTCAACGGGGGCGCTGAAACCGGCGAGCTGCTCACCGAACATCCGGGGGTCGACAAGGTCAGCTTCACCGGCTCGACGGCCGTCGGTGCCAGGATCGCAGCGTCGTGTGGCTCCCGAATCCGCCGCTGCAGCACCGAACTGGGCGGCAAGTCCGCGGCCATCGTGCTGCCCGATGCGCCGCTTGAGACGACGGTGCCGGGTTTGGTCGCCGGCGTGATGGGCAACAACGGTCAGCTGTGCGCCGCTCTGACGCGAATCGTGTTGCCGCGCAGCCGCTACGACGAATTTGTGGCCGCACTGACGGCCGCCGTCGCCGAGCTGATCGTCGGGGATCCCGCCGACCGGGTCACCGATATCGGTCCGCTGATCAACGAGGCTGCGCGCGACAGGGTCGAGGGGTTCCTGCGGCGCGCGCGGCAGGACGGCGCCACCGTGTTGGTCGGCGGCGAGCGGCCCAACCGTCCAGGGTGGTTCCTCTCTCCCGCGGTCGTCGCCGCGACCAACGACATGGAGATCGCCCGCGAAGAGGTCTTCGGACCGGTCGCGGTCGTGATCGCCTACGACGACACCGGCGCCGACGACGTCGCTGAGGCGGTGGCCATCGCCAACGACTCCCGGTACGGGCTGGTCGGCGCGGTGTGGTCTGCCGACGCGGAACGGGCGGCGGCGGTGGCGGCCCAGCTGCTGGTGGGTTCCGTGGCCGTCAACTCGACCGCCGTGCTCGACTTCGCCAGCCCGTTCGGCGGATTCAAGCAGTCCGGCATCGGCCGCGAGGGGGGCCCCGAGGGCATCGCCGGGTTTGTCGAGCATCAAGCCATCATCCGTTGAGCCGGAAGGGATTCCAGTGCAGACTCAAGCAGCGGTCTTGTTCGAACGCAACACACCCTGGTCCATCGAGTCCATCGAGCTCGACGCGCCGAAGGCGACCGAGGTGCTGATCGAACTACACGCTTCGGGCATGTGTCACTCCGACGACCATCTCGTCACCGGCGACATGCCGATCCGATTGCCCTGCATCGGCGGGCACGAGGGCGCGGGCGTGGTCAAGGCCGTCGGTGAGCACGTGTCGTGGCTGTCGCCGGGCGACCACGTGGTGTTCAGCTTCATCCCGTCGTGCGGACGGTGCCCGTCGTGCTCGACGGGCCACCAGAGTCTGTGCGACCTCGGCGCAAAGATCTACTCGGGCATGCAGATTCACGACGGCACCGCTCGCCACCATCTCGGTGGCGACGACCTCGCGCTGGCCTGCGGTATCGGCTCGTTTGCCCACCACACCGTGGTGCACGAGGCCAGTTGCGTGAAGATCCCGGACCACTATCGCCTCGACCTGGCCTGTCTTCTGGGCTGCGGCTTCATCACCGGTTGGGGATCATCGGTCTATGCCGCCAACGTCAGGCCGGGCGACACCGTTGCCATCGCCGGGGTCGGTGGCATCGGCGCCGCGGCAGTCCAGGGCGCGCGGCTCGCGGGTGCCCGCACCATCACCGTCATCGACCCCTCGGAGTACAAACGGGCCGAAGCGGTCAAGATGGGAGCCACTCATACCGCGGCCGACTGGAACGAGGCGAAAGCCGTTGTTGCCGAAGCTACCTGGAACCGCGGCGTAGACAAGTTCATCTGTGCTATGGGAGTCGGTGACGGCCAACTGGTCGGCCAGGCGCTGGCCATGACGGCCAAGCGTGGCCGGCTGGTGGTCACCAACATCCACCCAATGCTGGAACGGGAGATCCGGGCTAATCTGATGGACCTCACCCTGACCGAGAAGCAGATTGTCGGAACCCTCTACGGCTCGGGCAATCCCCGTGCCGACATCCCTAAGATCCTCGAGTTGTACAGCGCCGGGCAGGTGGACCTCGAATCCATGGTCACCCGCACCTACCCCCTGGAGAAGGTCAACGACGGCTACGCCGACATGCACGCCGGCGCCAATATCCGTGGCGTACTGATTTATCCGCCCGCCGAGGGATCACTCGGCTGAGGCGATGCGGTCTCACATACGAGGTCCGCTGGGCACGTGACCGGACGATCTGGCGGCACATCGACCGAGTGCAGCGTGAGAAAGGAAGCGAGATGTCATCTCCTCGGCTGAAGTGCGTGGACACTGCCGGGACGCTCGCGACCGCGGGATGGCTCTGGGGAGGAGCGACATGATCAGCAGACATCTGGCAGGCAAGGTGGCGCTCGTGACCGGTGCAGCCAGAGGACGGGGTCGAAGCCACGCGCTACGTTTGGCCCGCGAAGGCGCAGACATCATGTTGGTAGATCTGTGTGACAACATCCCTTCGTGTGACTATCCGCTCGCCACTAGCGAAGACCTCGACCGCACCGCTTGCATGATCGAGAAGCTCGACCGACGAGCGGCGGTGTACCGCTGCGATGTCTGCGATCGAACCGAAATGGAGATCGCAGTCGACACCGCGGTACGGCAACTCGGCGCGCTCGACGTCGTCGTCGCGAGCGCCGCCATCGCCCCAACTCGGGCGGAAGCCCCGATCGCGGCCTTCATCGATACGTTCGACGTCGACTTTCTCGGCGTGGTAAACACTTTCAGCGCCGCGATGCCACGATTGAGCGAAGGCGCGTCCCTTATCGCTTCTGGTCCCTCATCGTCGGCGCAAGGACCTCTCCACGATCGGCCGCAGGGACCCAGCGGGGCGGCGTATGAACTCGCGCAGTCGATGGTTTCGCAGTATGTGCAGATGCTAGCTAAACAGCTTGCGCCACTTGGTATTCGGGTGAATACCGCCAGCGGTTCGGAGAACGGCTACGACTCTGGCTACGCCGGACGGCTGTATCGGCCCGTCATGCTCGACGTTGATCGCGTTGGCGCGGCGTCGCTTTCCACCATGTCATGGCCTGTTACGACCTGGGCTGACACGGATGCGTCCGCCGCGGTGGCATTCTTGGCGGCGGACGAATCGCGAGCGATAACCGGCCGGCACGTGACGGTTGATGCCGGCTCGTCCCTCAACTAACCCGACGACCGGGCGCTACACCCGCGCGGCTCAGGTCGACGCCACCCAGTTGGTAATCGATGAGGTGAATGAGGCACCCAGTTTGGCACGTATCCACGGCGGTAGATTTTTTGGCATCGGTAACGGTACCGACCGGGCGCCACGCGCCTCGAGCAGTGCCTCGTACGCGGCGGTATCGCCGCCGAACGGTTGTCCCTCACCGGCGATGAACCCATACAGTTCACACCCCTGCGGGCCGGCCTCCCAAGGTCCGAATACGTCCCCCCACTCAAGCATGATGTGCGTGCCTGCGCGGGCGACCACGTCGCCGCAGCGGATCTCGCCGGCCAGGATGAAATTGCTGTGATCGCCGGTGTGACCGTGCTGCGAGGAGATGGCCCCCGGGTCCCACTTGTTCCAGAACGCGAAGTACCGGGGAGACAGCTCAATCCACTTCTCCCATATCGACGCCGTACGGCCATCTGCGAACTCATAACGCAGCATCTCCTCAGCCGGTACGTCGTCGAGATGCTTGATCGACGGTCCGCCTCTCATTGGGCACTTCCCTTCCGCTACTGATTACGTCCCGACTACAGCCCTCTGCGCTTGACGATCAATCACATCGTCGGAGCCAACGGCAGGCGATCACGACGTTGCAAGCCGCGCCGTTGTTCACTCTTGACGCAGTTCATTCGGGTCGCGCCACCGTCGAGGTGAAGCCTATTTTTAGTCGCACATCTCAAACCTGCACCTGCTCCCACCCTCCGCCTTCGGCGGAGCGGTGCGCGGCGTCGATCACCGCGAGCGACAACAGCCCGTCCTCGAAGGTAGCCGCGCCGCTGGGACCACCGTCGAACGCGGGCAGCCAGTCCTGCAGCATCAGCGCCATAGCCCTGCTGGCGTGACCCGCCAGGCCCCCGGGCAACCGCTCGGGGTGCGCGGGCTCGCGTTCATCCACCGTCAGGGGACTCAATCCCGCATCGGTGGCGGCGCCGAGGCTGTATGCCGCGGAACGCAAGTCGCCGTCGCCGATGATGGTGCCATCGGAGCCGAACAATTCGAGGCGGTAGTGATCGGCGTGGGCGCCCATAACGGAGAGGCTCAAAATGACGGTCACCCCCGACTCCATACGCATCAGCAGTGCCGCGGTGTCATCGGCGGTGACCGGTAGGGTCCCCCCGTCGGGCAGTTCGCGGACAGGATCGCTGGTGCGCACCTCCGCGCACACCGACACCGGGCGGCCGAGCAGGCTGGTCAGGAAGTCCAGATCGTGCACCAGCATGCCGGCCAGATAGCCGCCGCCCTGCTCGCGGTCGTACATCCAATGTGCCTGCAGTGGATGACTCGGATGCCAATACGACGCGCTGCGACTGACCCGGGCGAGGTACTGCGAACCGAGAAAGCCCGAGCGCACCTTGTCGGCGACTGCCAACCAGTCCGGGTTCCACCGGTTTTCGAAACAGCAGGCGGTGGGCAGCTTGGAATCGGTCGCAGCACGCACCATGTGGCGGGCCGCTTCGAGGTCGCCCGCCAGCGGCTTCTCGCACAACACCGGCTTACCCGCCGCCAGTGCGGCGATCGTCATTTCGTGGTGCAGCACGGTGGGAGTCGCGACCGAGATGACGTCTAGGTCGTCGCGGGTAACGAAAGACTGCCAATCGGTGGAGGTCTGTTCGATGCCCAGTTTGGCCGCCGCACGCTCCAGCCGATCGGGTGTACGCGCACAGAGCGCGACGGGCTCGAAGCCCTTCGCCGCCCGGAAACCGGGCACCTGCACACGTGCGCCCCACCCGACGCCGATGATGCCGACCCGTAAAGTCATGTGCTCTTCTCCGTTCCTCCGTTTGCAGTGACACTAACGTTAGATAACTCGTGCCGCGAGCGAACAAATATTGAGACATTGCCCGATCTGATCTAGCACCCCGGCATTGCCTATAAGTGACATGGGTGCCAGAATCGGGTGCTGTGAGCGCGATCGACACCGACGAGCAGCAGTTCGCACCACTGATCGATCTGCGGTGGTGGCAGGAGCGTCCGGCTGAACGGAGCGAGCTCTACCGGCGCCTTCGCGAGGCCGGCGGCCCGGTGTTCGTCCGCACCAACCGACCCGACTCGCCGCGGCCCCGCGGGTTCTGGGCGATCGGCGCCCACCGCGACGTCGTCGACATCAGCCGCCGCCCCGGCGACTTCAGTTCCGGGCAGGGCACGCAGATCTTCGACCAGACCGCCGAGATGCGCGAATACCGCGGCTCCATCATCGACATGGACGATCCCGAACACATGCGGCTGCGCAAGATTGTCTCGCGGGGCTTCACCCCCCGCATACTCTCCGAGCTGCGTGGCCTGGTCGAAGAGACCACCGCCGAGATCCTCGAGGAGATGCCGCGCACGGGTGAGTGCGACTTCGTCTCTTCGTTCGCCACGCTGCTGCCGCTGCGCATTATCGACACCATGCTCGGCGTTCCACGCGAACACGAACAGTTCATCCTGCGGGCGACCAACATCGTGCTCGGCGCCTCGGACCCCGAGTACGTACCCGACCAGACCGTCGCGGGCATCGGAGCCGCGGTCACCGAGATCAGCGAGCAGCTCATCGAGTTGCTCAAGGGCATCGCCGAGGACCGCATCGCCCATCCCCGCGACGACGTGATCAGCAAACTGGTCAACTCCGACGAAGAAAACCTCACACCCCAGGAGCTGGCGAAGTTCTTCATCCTGCTGATCGGCGCGGGCAACGAGACCACCCGCAATGCACTTACCCACGGGCTGCTCATTCTCAGCGCCCACCCCGAGCAGCGCGACCGACTGTTGGCGAACTACGACGACATGGTGTCCACCGCGGTCGAGGAGATCCTGCGATACGCCAGCCCGGTGATCCACTTTCGCCGTACGGTGACCCGCGACGGCGTGACGCTGACCGACGCCCACGGCGAGGTCACCCACACCTTCAACGCCGGCGACAAAGTTGTGGTCTGGTATCCCGCCGCCAACCGCGACCCCGCGGTCTTCGACCAGCCGGAGCGCTTCGACATCGCGCGGAAACCCAACAACCACATCGCTTTCGGCGGCCCGGGACCGCACTATTGCCTGGGTGCGCACCTGGCCCGGCTTGAGCTGAACGTGGCATTCCAGATGCTCTACGCGCGCTACCCTGACATCACCGCCGCGGGCGAACCGGTCATGCTGAGGTCGAACTTCGTTAACGGCATCAAACACCTGAAGGCCACGTACACACCATGAACACGCAGGCAGCAGTTTTGTCCGACATCGCGGACGGCGTCTTGACGATCACCCTGAACCGGCCCGAAGCCGCCAACGCGGTACGTCCCGACGACCGCGATGCCCTCATCGCGCTACTGGCCGCCGCCGACGCCGACGAGAAGGTACGTGTGGTGGTGTTGCGGGCCAACGGCAAGCACTTCTGCTCCGGCGCCGACGTTGGATCGCTCGCCGAACGGCGCGCGCGGGGCCAGAAGCGAGTGCTGGAGCCTACCCGGCGCATCATGAACGGCGCCCAGAAGCTGGTGGCCAGCGTGCTGGACTGCAATAAACCGGTGATTGCCGCAGTGCATGGTGCGGCGACGGGCCTAGGGGCCCACGTCGTGTACGCCTCCGACCTGGTGATCGCTACCGAAAACGCCTACTTCGCAGAGTCATTCGTCAAGCGTGGGCTGGTTGTCGACGGCGGCGGCTGTTATCTACTGCCCCGCCGCATTGGCATGCAGAAAGCCAAGGAGATGGCGTTCTTCGGCGAAAAGCTCTCAGCCACCGAAGCATTCACGCTGGGTCTGGTGAACCGGGTGGTCAGCGCCGCCGACTTCGACGCTACGGTCGCCGACTTCGCCGGCCGGCTGGCCGGAGCGCCGACCTCCGCGATCGCGTTCACCAAACGGCTGCTCAACGACTCACCCGACACCGACCGCTCCGGTGCATTCGTCGCGGAGGCAATGGCACAGGAGATCCAGTCGTATTCACACGACTCCACCGAGGGCGTGCAGGCGTTCGTGGAGAAACGACCGACCGAGTTCACCGGGTGGTAAAGGTGGCTCGCGCTGACATTCCGACCATCGACGCGGCAAGCGCTCCCTACTGGGAGGCCGCCAGGCAGGGTCAATTGTTGATCGCCGAATGCTCAGCGTGCGGCAAGGTCCATCACTACCCCCGCCCGTTCTGCCCGTTCTGCTGGAGCGAGGACGTTGCGCCCGTACAGGCCAGCGGAACTGGAACCCTTTACACGTATTCGACTGTCTACGTGAATGATCTGGCGCCGTTCAAGGAGCGAGTGCCGTATGTCGCCGCGCTCGTCGAACTGACCGAAGGCCCTCGGCTGATGACGACGATTGAAGGCGCGGACTTCGACGACCTTCGGGTCGGAATGCCGGTTACCGCCGTCTTCCGCCCGGTCGACGACACCGATCCCGACAGCCCCTATCTGACAGTCTTCACACCTAGCGAGGAGAACCCATGACCGGACTGCTCGATGGCAAAGTCGCCCTGGTGACCGGGGCGGGGCACGGCATCGGCCGGGGCCACGCTCTCGAACTCGCCAAGCACGGCGCCACCGTGATCGTCAACGACCTCGGCACCAGCCTGTCCGGCGAGGGCACCGGCAAGGTGGCCGACGAGGTGGTGGCGATCATCGAAAGCCGCGGTGGTACCGCTGTTTCCGACTTCAGCGATGTCGGCGACGAGGAGCAGGTCGACCTCGCCGTCGAGCGTGCCTACTCGCAGCTGGGGCGGCTGGACATCGTCGTCAACAACGCAGGAATCGTTCGCGACAAGGCGATCTGGAACATGACCGCCGACGATTTCGACCTGGTGATGCGGGTGCACGTTCGCGGTAGCTGGCTCACCAGCCGCGCGGTCGCTCGCAAGTGGCGCGCGGAATCGAAGGAATCCGGCGGAAAGGTCTACGGCCGAATCATCAACACCACCTCCGGCGCCGGTCTGCACGGCCACTTCGGGCAGACCAATTACAGCGCGGCCAAGGCCGCAATCGTCGGTCTGACCCAGACACTGAGCCTGGAGTTGGCGTCGATCGGCGCCACCGTCAACGCGATCAGCCCGGGTGGGCGCACCCGGATGTCGGCCTCCATGCCCGGCGCGCAGGCTCCGATCGAGCCCGACGAGCGCGCGGAGGACGAGTTCGACCCCAAGGACCCCTCACTGGGGTCGCCGGTGGTGGCCTGGCTGGCCAGCCCCGAGGCCGGCCACGTCAGCGGTCAAGTGATCCGTGCGATGGGCGAACATCTCCAGCTCCTGAAGGGCTGGCACCCCGTCGCGTCTGTCTCGAATGGCGAAAAGCGCTGGGATGCACAAAAACTCGGCGCCATCATGGCCACCGACGTGTTCGGCACCCGAAACACGGGCCTGCGGCTCGGAGGATGAAAACCACGGCGGACGTCGAAGAGGTCGAGCGGGAGTTCCGGCGGTATTTCATGACCGGGCCGGTACTCGAGGACTGGCACGCCTGGGCACACCTGTTCACCGAAGACGCGACGTACTTCGACCACTTCTACGGAACGTTCACCGGCCCGGCGGAGATCACCAAGTTCCTCGAGGGGACGATGGGAGCGGCACCGCAGGTCTACAGCCCGCTCGTCTGGTACGTCGTCGACGGCGCCCGCGTCGCGTACAAGGTGGTCAACCGTGCCGACAACCCGGAGCCGGGCGGGGCGCCCATCGACTTCCCCTCGTATCAATTCATCGAGTATGCCGGCGGCGGTAAGTGGCGTTCCGAGGAGGACGTTTGGATTCCGGCCGAGATGAAGCAATTCGCGAAGCGCTATGCCACGGCCGCCGACGCACATCCGCAAACGCTGCAACAGAAGTTGCGCCGCGAGGACTGGGGCTCCTGGGTGGACTGGGCACGCCCCGAACCGGGACATAAGGCAGCGCCGTCATGGCTGGACAAGGCCGGCTTCACGCCGTTCTCCGGCATTGCGGACATCGACTTCGGGGTCCGGTCACACTAACGCCCAGCGGCGCCGAAGTGGTCACTGCGCAGTTGCGCTTTGCGCACTTTGCCCAACGACGTGCGCGGTAGCTCGTCGACGATGGCGAGACGTTCCGGGGTCTTCTGCCGGGCCAGCCCGGATGCCGCGAAGTGGGCCCGCAGGTCGTCGAGGTTGAGCGCATACCCGGGTTTGAGCACCACGACCGCGGCGACCACGTCGCCGTAACGCGAATCCGGGGCTGCGACGGCAACACCGTCGGCGACCGCAGGGTGTGCGTTGAGCACCTCTTCGACCTGACCCGAGGAGATGGTCTCGCCACCGCGGATGATGACGTCCTTGATCCGGTCGGTGATGGTCAATCTGCCGTGGGCGTCAAGGTGCCCGAGATCGCCGGTGCGAAACCAACCGTCGTCAGTGAACGCCTCAGCGTTCAAAGCGTAATCCTGGTAGCCGACGAATTGATCGGGACCGCGCACGACGACCTCGCCATCTATCCCGATCGGGCAGTCCGCGCCGTCGGACCCGACGATGCGAATCTCTGAGCCCGGGAGCGGTTTTCCATCGGTACTCAGCCGGGCCCACTGCGGCTGTCCCTCGTGTTCGCCGGTGACGGTGGGATGTTCGGTGGCGCCGTAACTGCGGAAGGTGCTGATCCCCGCTTGCGCAGCACGCCGGCCGATCTCCTCGGCGACCGGTGCGGCGCCGACCAGAAACTCCCGCAGACTTGCCAGCTTGTCTCCGGTGTCACCCAGATCAAGGATGCCCGCGAGGTGAAATGGTGTGCCCGCAGTGCAGGTCACGCCGAAACGGTGCACCACCTCGACCGCCTGCGCCGGGTCCCAACCATCCATGAAGACAGTCCGGGCGCCGCTGAGCAACGGCCGCAGCATCGACCCGACGCCCGCGATGTGGCCCGGCGGAAAGGTCACCAGCGACACGTCGTCGGGTTTACCGGCCAGCAGCGCCGGCATGGTTCTCTGCTCGGCGAGAACCGTGTTGTGGGTGTGCTGTACACCTTTAGGCGCCGACGCGGTGCCCGATGTGTACAGCAGCAGACAGATATCGTCGGCGGCCACTGCGGGGCGCCGGTACCGGGCGGCGGATGTGTCCAGTTGCGACCACGCGAGATAGCCCTCGCCCGACTCGGCGTCTAGCATGACGACATGCTGCAGTGAGTCGATCCGCGAAAGATCTTGCAGCCTTTTGCTATACACGATCGATCCGTGCCGCTCTGGCATGATCAGTACCTTTGCAGCCGACTGGTCGAGAACGAAGGCCACCTCGGCCATACCGTAGATGTGCACGATCGGCACCAGCACTGCCCCGCACAACAACACCGCCTGATAAGCGACTGCACACTCGACACGATTGGTCAGCTGTACCGCGACGGCGTCGCCGTCGCGCACCCCCAGCCGCTGCAACGACGCCGCCAACGCCACGGCCCGGTCGTGGATTTCGCATACCGTCGGACTGGACACCGAATCGCCGATGATGAAAGTCAACGGCACGTCCTTGTGCTCGACCGCCCCCGCTTCGAATGCGTCCAGGCAGGTGCGGTCGGAGTACCAACCGGCGCTATACCACTTGTCGCGCAGCTGACGGTGGTCGAAAGGCATCAGATCCGGCGATTCGCTAGAACTGCGCCATGCCCTGGTCGACCGACAAACGGGTGGCGGTCACATAGCGCGACTCGTCGGAGGCCAGCCAACACACCGCGGCGGCAACGTCTTCCGGCTCGCAGGCCCATTGCGGCAGGAACGGGGTCCCCATGTTGTTCAGCGTGGGGTTGGTCTCGATCGCGGCGAACAGCGCGGCAATCATGTCGCCACCGCCCATCGGAGTGTTGACCGGACCGGGATGCACGCTGTTGACCCTGATGTCGTGCTTGCCCAGCTCCGCGGCGAAGGCCCGGGCCATCCCTGTGACGGCATGCTTGCTAGCGGTGTAGTGCACCATGTAGGGCTGCACCTTGACACCGGCGTAGGAGCTGATCAGGATGATCGACCCGCCCCGACCCCCGTCGATGATCCGCTGCGCGCCCGCCATCACCGTGTTCCACGTGCCAGTCACGTTGACGTCGATGATGTCGCGAAACGACTCGGGCGTGATCTCGTTCCACGGCGCCGGGACACATATTCCGGCGTTGGCCACGATGACGTCCAGCCGGCCGTAGGCCTCGACGCCCTCGTCGACGGCCGTCCGCAGCGCATCCAGATCGCGGATGTCCGCGGCGGTAGCCATGATTCGGCCACCTGTCGCTTTCACCATCTCCACCGTCTCGGCGAAGTCATCGGCGGTGGCCGACGGGTAGCGCACTGAGTCAGGTAATGGGCCCGCCAGGTCGACGGCGATGATGTCGGCCCCTTCTTCGGCCATCCGCACCGCGTGTGCACGGCCCTGTCCCCTTGCGGCGCCGGTAATGAAGGCCACCTTCCCCGCGAGCCGGCCCGTCATCGGTCTGACCCTGCGGTCGCCGAGTCGACGTCCAGGGCCAGCGGCCCCTCGCGCACTGCGGTGCCCAACAGTCCCAGCTCCACACCCGCCTCGGCCGCCGCCTCACGGCACGCCGAGATGTCCTTCCGCAGGAACGGCCCCGCCAGTTCTTCGAAACGATCCATCCCGCCGATGCGATGGGCGTGGGCGGCCACATGGCTCCCGGCGCTGCACACCTGCAGGGTGGACAGCAACACACTCGGGTCGACACCTAGCCGAACGCCCAGATGCGTTGCTGCACAGAGAAGTTGAGCATTGGCTGCGAATAGAAGATTGTTGATCAACTTGAGCGCCAACGCGCTGCCCAGTGCGCCGGTCGCCACCACCGGGTCGGCATATGCGGCCAGGATCGGCGTCACCGATGCGACGGCATCACTCGGCCCGCCGATCAACACGGTCAGCGTGCCCGCATCGATGTTCTCGACGGTGCCACTGACCGGCGCGTCGAGGACGATCGGCGCCGCGGCAGAACTGTCCCGCAACGCCTCGAGGGTGGACAGTGTGCCGGTCGTGTGAGAGACGAACACCGCACCCGGCTTCGCATTGGCGATGAAACCGCCCGCGCCGAGGCCAGTTTCGCGCAGTTGCGCGTCGGAGAAGAGGCACGAGATGAGGACGTCGCTCCCGCGCGCGAGGTCGGCCACCGAAGCGGCCGCCACCGCGCCTTTCGCCTCCAAACGCCGGCGAATCTCCTCGCGGCGGGCGTACACCGAGACATCGTGGCCGGCGCCGAGCAATCGCTTGACCATCGGCTCGCCGAGTTGTCCGGCGCCGAGGAATCCGACGGTGTTGGGCATTGTGCTTTCCTATGGGTCGACGGCCTCAGCCCCACGTCAGGTTCAGTGAATCCACGCCGAACACCTGACCGCCATGCTCGATAGCCTCGCCAACGAGTTGGTAATCCGGAATGCGCTTGTGCCACTCCTCCAGCACCACCGCCAGCTCTTGCCGGGCGAGATGCGAACCCAAGCACCGGTGCGGGCCGCCGCCGAAGGACAGGTGACGTGTGACGCCGCGGTCGAAGTCGACCGTGCGGGCATTGGTGTAGGCCGATTCGTCCCGGCCTGCGAACGCCAGCGAGAACGACGCCATGTCGCCCGCCTTGACCGGGCACCCGTGGAAGTCCATGTCCCGGGTCGCCTTTCGCGCGGTCTGCACGATCGGATAAACCCGAAGCAGTTCCTCCACGGCCCTCGGAATGAGTTGCGGTTCGGCGACGATCCGGGCGCGGTCGGCCGGATGGGTGGCCAGATGCAGCATTGCGTACGACAGCTGGTTGGAGACCGTGTCGAGCCCGGCCATGAACAACAGCAGCAGGCAGTTGAGCAGCTCCAGGTCGTTGATCGGTTCGCCGTCGATGGCCCAGTCGATGGCCTTGCTAACGATGTCGTCGGCATCCGGGTCACGGTTCTCGCGCCGCTGCTGAATCAGGCCCGAGAAGTAGCCCATCACATGCGTCATGCCTTCGAGCCGGGCCGCGTTGACTTCCTCACCCACCCCGCTCTGATGCAGGATCATGTCCTCCCATGCCAGGAACTTCTCGAGATCCTCCACGGGCATGCCCATGATCGTCAGGAAGACCGTCGACGGGAAGACGCGCGAGATCCGCGCAACGAAGTCGCACCCAACCTCGCCCGCGACCTGGTCGATCAGTTCCGCGGCCAACTTCTGCTGCGCGTCGCGCAGGCCCTTGACGCGACCCGGTGAGAAGTACTCGGCCAGCACATGGCGCCACTTGGCATGGTCGGGCGGGTCGATCATGATCGGGATCCACTTGTACGGCGGCTCCGGTTCCGTCGGCACGATGACGCTGCTGGACCAGAGCTCCGGGTGCTGGAGTCCGTCCAGGATCACGGAGTTGTCGGTGAACACCCAGTAATCAATGCCGGCCTCGGTGTTGCGGAAGACCGGCCGGGCCTCGTCCTGACACTCATCCAGCAGATGGAAGTGCGCTAGCGCCGGCGACTCCGGAGTGTTCATCTCGATATTCTTCACGGGACATGTTGCCGTTGGCTGGTTCTGGATCATGACGTCCTTCCGTACCGCCGAGAACGAGCGCGATTACAGGCACGCGCGGCTCGCATATTACGACAGTCCACTGTCAATCTAGCGCGGATTGCTACGACGGATCCAAAGCGGAATCGTCGAACTAGGTTAACTATGTCGGGAGGCGAACGCAATACTCCTCGACATCCGCCCGGACCGTCAACGGACGGCGAAGCCGGCGTCGAGCGGCCAGGCGGTGCCGGTGATGAACTTCGCCTCTTCGGACACCAGGAACGCCACCGCGTTGGCGATGTCCTCCGGCATCAGGATCTGGGTCGGCAGCGCGTTCTGCATCGCCGCGACCGCGGTGTCGTTGGCTTCCAGCAGCTTGCCCATGGTCTCGTTCATCACCATTCCGGTGGCGACACCGGTCGGATGGATGGTGTTGACGCGGATGGAGTACTGCGCGAACTCGTTCGCCCACACCTGCATCAATCCGACTAGCCCGCGCTTGGCCGCGGTGTATGCCTGACCGCCAGCCCGATCCGTGCCGGTGCCCTTGAGTCCCGCACTCGACGACGTCAGCACGATCGATCCGCCGCGTCCACCGTCGATGAGGGATGGGATAGCCGCTTCCACGGTGTTCCACACGCCGATGAGGTTGACATCGATGATGTCGCGAAAGGTCTGCCGTCGGTCGCCACCAGGGCCCAGTCGAATGACGCCGGCGTTTGCGATCACGACGTCGAGGCGGCCGAACTCGGCGAGCCCGTCTGCCACCACCTGCTCGACGGCGTCGGCGTCACGCACGTCGGCCTGCCGGGCCACGACGCGTCTACCTTCCTTCTCGACGAGCTTGACGGTCTCGTCGAGATCCTCCGGACTGGCGTTGGGATAGTCGATGGAGTCGATATCGCGGCAGATGTCGAGTGCGATGATGTCCGCGCCGTCCGCCGCAAGTCGGACCGCATGTGCGCGACCCTGGCCGCGGGCCGCTCCGGTGATGAAGGCGACTTTGCCGTTCAGATTACCCATGGGCCTTTGCTCCTCAGCATCTATCCAGTCACGCTGCCCGTGTGAATGCGGGCTTGCCGCAGGCCTTCCTGCGGATCGTCGACGTCGACGTCCCAGTCACCGCACGAGCACGTACAACGGAAATGACCATTGACGGGCAGGATCGCCTGACCGTCACACGATCCGCCGGTGTTGGCAATGCTGCTGAGGAACTCCAGGGGCTTTTCGTGGAGAGCGCTGTCATCGGACACGGCGTTACTCCTCGCCCCGAGCGCCGACGCGAAAGACAGGCAGCAGCCAGCCGTCGGCGATCGGCGAGAAGTCAACGTGGACAGGCATTCCTATCGTGACGTCAGCGGGTGCGACGTCGACGATGTTGGAGACCAGTCGCGCACCGGGCGCGTCGGGCAGGTCGAGGACCGCGGGCACCAACAACAGATCGGGCATACCCGGGAAGCCGTGCACGACGGCGAAGCTGTAGACGACCGCCTGGCCGCTGAGTTCGACCCAGTTCACCGCGTTTGATTGGCAATTGGGGCAGAACGGTGTCGGGGGCAGCCGGAAGGTCTGACAGTCGCCGCACTGCGGGGCCACCAACCGCCGCTCCTTCGCGGCGATCCAGAACGGCTCGGTGTCCTTGTTGACCGCGATCCGCACGTGTTCGCCCGGGATGGTGGTGGCCAGGGTGACCGCGGCGGTGCTCATGCGGCGCGTCCCAGAATCAGCCCGCTCACGGGCAGGCTTGCCGGCCCGCCGGTGACCAGAGCGAGTTCGGCGTCGCGGACCTGGTTGATGGCGGTGCCGCGCATCTGCTCGACTCCTTCCATGATGTGGGTCATCCCGATGATGTAGGCTTCGGAGAGCTGACCGCCGTGGGTGTTGACCGGAATCGAGCCACCGTCGTAGCGAATCGCTCCGCTTTCGACGAACGCGCCGCCCTCCCCCTTGCCGCAGAATCCGTAGTCCTCGAGTTGCATGAGCACCATCGGGCTGAAGTGGTCATAGAGCAGGGCGACGTCGATGTCGGCGGCGCTGATAGCGGCCTGCTCGTAGAGCCGCTTGGCGATGGGCGCATTGCCCGAGGAGGCGAAGTATTCGTCGGGCATGCCCATCCAGGCGAACGCCCTGCCCCAGTCGCGGACGCCGCCGTGGGCGGCGGCAACCACCGGCACCGGCGGTTGCCGCAGATCCCTGGCCCTGTCCATGCTGGTGGTGATGACTGCGACGGCGCCGTCGGTCTCTTGACAGAAGTCGTAGAGACACAAAGGTTCTGCGATCATCCGCGCATTGAAGTAGTCGTCCAACGTCAGCGGTTGGCGATGCATGGCCTTTGGGCGATTCAACGCGTTGGCCCGCGTGGAGAGTGCGATCTCGGCGAACGCCTCGCGGCGCGTGCCGTAGAGGTGCATGTGCCTGCGCGCCAGCACCGACATCAACTGACCGGGCCCGAACAGGCCGGATGGTTGGAGGAACGAGTTGATCGGATCGGGGTCCATGGCCGAAAACACCGAGCCCAGGCGTTGTTTGGACTGTTGCAGCGCCATCACCGTCACCACCACCGAGGCGTCCCCGGCGACGATGGCCGCCCGCGCCAGGCCGATCGCGCCCGCGGAGCCGCCGCCGCCGGAGGTCAGTGCGGCGGTGAACCGGACTTCCGGAATGCCAAGCGTTTCCATGAAGTCGGCGGTGTCCATCTTCTCCGTGTAGCCCGCGCTGGCGCCTGAGTAGTAGGCGAACCCGTCGACGTCGGTGACGGGAAGGCCGGCGTCCTCGCACGCCGCCAGGATGGCCTCGCCGGCCAACTCGGTGATCGACTTCGGTAATGACCCGCCGCGCTTGTAATAGGGCGTGGCACCGACACCCACAATCGCAACGTCGCGCAGTCCAGACGAAGTAGCCACGCGCTCAGAACTTTTCGGCCGGGATGGGCGGCACGTCGGGGAACAGTTCATAGAACGTGCCCTGGGTAATGCGCAGCCGGGTCTCGTCGCTCACCCCGTCGAACAGTCCCTTCAGGGTGTCCTGGGTGTGCCCGAAGGTGCCTTCCATGTGCGGGTAGTCGCTGCCGAACATCACGTTCTTGTAGCCCATGTGCTCGTAAGCGGCGACGGCGGTCTCGTCGTGCTGGAATGACGCATAAACCTGGCTGTAGAGAATCTCCTTCGGACTACGATTCAGCTTGGGCCGCACCGCCATATGGTGCTGGCGATAGCCCTCGACCATCCGGTCGCCAAGGAACGGCACCCAGGTGGCGCCACCTTCGGAGATCAGCACCCGGAGGTCAGGGTGGCGGTCTAAGGCACCGGAGGCGACCATCTTCATCGCCGCCCGCTGACCGGAGAACGTGGTCTCGGCGTAATTCATCACGGCCCCGCCCGGACCGCGGTACACCATGCCCGCCCCGCCGCTCGCGCCACCGACCGTCATGTCGACCGGATCGGTGCCGATGTGGAACGCGATCACCATGCCGGCTTCCTCGGCTGCCGCCCAGAACGGTTCCCACTCCTTGCGGTGCCAGTCCGGAGCGCTCGGATGCGGTGTGGTCGGCAAGAACACCGCCTTGAAGCCTTCGCTTGCGGCCCAATGCAATTCCTCGACGGCGTCCTCGACGATCAGTGTCGACACCTGGGCGGTCACCACATAGCGCGGCGACACCGCGCAGATCTCCTCGAGCGCCCACTCGTTGCTGGCGCGCATGCATGCCTTGAGTAGTTCAGGGGTGCGAAATGTCGAGGCCCACATGCCCAGCGACGGGAAGATGACCTCACCCCAGACACCCTCCTTGTCCAAGTCCCCCAACCGTGCCTTGGCGTCGCGGATGCCTTGCGGCTTCATGCTTTCCTCGATGAAGGCCTCCATCGCCGACGACGGCAGCTTGCGCCGAAAGATCTGTCCGTCGACCGAAACGGTCTCGTACTCGCCATCGGGATCCTTTTCAGCGTGGGGCGTCAGGTCGGCGAGCGCCTTCGGCAACCGGGACTGCCACAGGTCGTCGGGTTCCAGGAAGTGCGAGTCACCCGAATTCGTCCAGATCATGCTCATTGGCCCTCCGCGGTCCGGTTGCTCACCCGAATGATGCCAGCCGAACTGCCAGAAGTCCAGACTTTCTAATGCATAGCCATTATTATTTGGCCCAAGGTGCGACGCCGGTAAGACTGAGGCGGACTGGAGGAGGCCCATGGCGGAGCTGCGAACTGAGTCGGCCGCGGGCGCGCGGAGGCGCAACGCGTCGGGCGAATCGACCCGGGTGATGTTGATGGAGGTCGCAGAGCGGCTGTTCGCCACCCGGGGTATCGAGGCCGTTACGCTGCGGGAGATTCAGCAGGCCGCCGGGCAGTCCAACACCTCGGTGATTCGCTACCACTTCGGCTCCCGCGACGGCCTGATCCGGGCGCTGATCTCCTACCGCCAAGCGTCACTGGGAGCCGATCGCCGGGAAATGCTCATGAGCATGCGGGAGCAAGGCAAGGAGGCGGATCCCCGCGCGGTGGTGTGGCTGCTGGCGCGCCCGCTGGCGAACAGCATCGCCGCAGGCGAGATGTTCGCGCCGTTCCTGGCGCGGCTGGTGGAGGATCCACGAGCCCGCAGCCGATACTGGCCCGACCACGTCGACGACGATTGGACGCAGGAGAAGCTGGAGGAACTGGTCGACGCCGCGCTGCAAGACCTGCCTGGGCGCATCCGGCGCGGCCGAACCTTCCAGCTGTATGTCAGCTTGATCAATACCCTTGCCGCGGCGGCGCGTTCGGGTCACGGGCTCAGCGAGGCACAGCTGCACAATTACGTCGACACCTGGGTCGGCATGCTGACCGCTCCGGTGTCGTACGAGACGCGCGCGCTGATCGCCGACGACGACGACTGATCCGTCAGCTGCCGCCCACGATCTCCTTCGCCCTGAGATCGGCGATCGTGGCGTCATGCAGCCCCATTTCGCGCAGCACCGCATCGGTGTGCTGCCCGATGGTGCATCCCGCGTCGGCTCGAGTGCGTGAGCGGGAGAACCGGCACAGCGGGGCGAGCCGGCGGTGCTCTTCGAAGATCGGGCTGTAGGCGTCCACGGCATAGCCCGCCTCGTAGTACGGATCGGTCTGCAGCACCAACTCGGAATTGGCCTCCACCACCTCGACGCAGCCGACGTCCTGGGCGGACAGTTCGTGCTCCCACTCCAACCTGGTCTTGTTGGCGAACACGGTTGTCAGAACGGAGATCAGCTCGTCGTCGTGCGCCGCGCGAGATTCGGCATCGGTAAAGCGCTCGTCGGCGTGCAAGTCGACGTAGGGCGACATCGCCTTCGTCAGCGCCGGCCATTCGCGCGGCAACGGTGCGGCGAGAAAGACGTAACCGTCTGCCGCGCGGTACATCCGGTACAAGGCATTCATGCCGAAGAATTGTTCGTCGGCTGCTGCCTCGGCGGGACGGGACGCATAGCTTGCGCTGTAGGCGATCATCGCCTGCTGCGCGGTGGCGAGCATCGAGGTGACCACGTTGGACATCGGTCGTCCCATCCGCTTGGCGTACAGCGCGACCAGCAGCGCAGAACCGACACCGTGCGCGGCGATGCCGTCAGATTGCACTGCGGGCACAGCCCCGCCCGCGTGCAGTTTGACCGCTCGGCGGTGCAGGTCATCCAAGTCGGTGGCCGGCTCGCCCGTGTCGTGGCTGTCGACCAGCGCCAGCCCGGATGCCGCACCGACCGACGGCGCGTAGGCGGCGCGGTGCGCGAAGGGTCCGTCGACCCCGTAACCTGAGGTCGTCACGAACGCCAAGTCCGGGTTGACCGCCCGCAGCGACGCCTCGTCGATCTTCGCCCGCTCGGCGACCTTGCCACGGAAGCACTGCAGCACGATGTCGGAGCGCTTGGCCAGTTCGTACACCAGCTCAAGGCCTTCGGGCTTGGTGAAGTCAATCGCGACGCTTTCCTTGCCCTGCAACACTTTTGCGCCGCCCGCCTCGGGGAACGCGACCAGATTGCGGATGTTGTCGCCTTCCAGCGGCTCGACCTTGATGACGCGAGCGCCCAGGTCGGCCAGCAGGGTCGCGCCGTACGGTCCCGCGAACATGCTGCCGAACTCCAGCACCGTCACGCCCGTCAGCGGCGGTGCGTCGTGGTCCGCGTGCCGTGCGGGTAGTGCGGCCCTGCGCATTTGGCCGAGCTGCTCGAAGGTGACCGAGTCGTTGTGCTCGCCGACTCGCGGAGCCGGCCGAAGCGGGGTCAACGGCTTGCCGTCAGCGTGAATGAGGGTCGACGGCTGCCGTACCGGCCCGAGATCGGGATCGATCACGGTCGCGGCGCGGCCTTCGTGAGCGGTTTGCGGGTGATCCAGTGATTCCTCAGGAGTTCGGAACAGTTCGCCGCTCAGGTCAAGGTTTTCTGTCATGGCCCGCTGCCATTCGGCGAGCGTGCGTGCCCCCACCCGCTCGATCATCATGTCCCACCACTCGGTGCGAAGTTCGGGGGTCGGCAGCATCGGAAAACCCTGCCACTTCGGGTCCGCGAGCTCCCCCAGCAGGTCCAGTTCAGTCAGCCAAGCGCCGATCAACTTGGGCGACACCTGAGCGAACTGTAGCCAGCGACCGTCCTTCGTCGGACAGACGAGGAGTGCGTAGATTAGGTAGGCCTGGGGCCGGCCCTGGTCGTCGTAGGCGGCGTCCATCGGTTCGAAGGCGCCCGGATACCGTTCCAGCACCATCTCGTAAAACCAGTTGTACGGATCCATCGAACCCATGCCGGTCACCAGATTGGTCTCGACGGTTTGGCCGCGCCCACTGCTCTCCCGCTCAAGGAGCGCGGCAAGCACGCCCTGAACAGCGGCGTGGGCGGCGCCCCAAGAGGCATAGGCGAAGGTGGTGTACGCCGGTCCCGGCCTCGTGGTCAGTCCGCGCTTTTCGTGCATGACACCCGTCTTCGCCATCACCAGGGCCTCCCAGCCCTTGTAGTCGCGAAACGGCCCGGTCGATCCCCAGCCCGTGATCGTCGCCACGACGAGTCGCGGGTAGGCCTCCGATAATGCGTCGGGGGTAAGTCCGATGCGCTCGGCCGTGGTCGGCCGCATGGTGTTAATCATGACGTCGGCGCGGCGCAGCAAAGCACGCAGACGCTCCAGATCAGCCTCGTCATGCAGGTCCAATGTCACGCTGAGCTTGCCACGCAGCAGGGCGGGCCAGCCCGCGAGCTCGCGCAGCGGACTACCGTCGAGCGGCTCGACCATGGTCACCTCGGCACCGCAGTCGGCGAGGAACTGCGTCGCCTGCGCTCCGGGCAGCGTTGTCGATAGGTCGACCACCACGAGACCAGCCAGTGGACCGCCCGACGCCGTACCGACTTCCGGCATGTTCGCTCCTAGGGTGTGCTGGCAGGTCTCGTTCGACGTGTTGTGACGCACGCCACGCCAGCATCGCAGCGACCAAGATTAATGTCAATGCATTAGTCTTGCCGCGTGAGTACGGCGACATGATCGCCGCACTGCGCAATTTCCTCGACCATGTGGCAGCGGCCGCTCCGGACGCGGCGACCACAGTGGACCTCACACAGGACCTGAACGGGTGGGCCAACCGGGTGGCCCAGTTTGCAGTACCTGAGCGCAGGCAGATCTTCGCCCGCCGGCTTGATCTGCCCGGCCGCGGACAAACCATGTCCCCCAACTTCATTCCGCTCGGCGGCGACCACCAGAGCGTGCACGGGGTGGTGACATTCGGCCGCTATTTCCTCGGCGGTGGTGGCGCGGTGCACGGCGGGGCCATCCCGCTGCTATTCGATGAGGTGCTCGGCCGGCTGGCCAGTAGCGGCGACCGGGCACCTGCGCGAACCGCCTACTTGCACACCGACTACCGATCGATCACGCCGATCGGCGAGGAGCTCGCGGTGCGCGCCTGGTTCGTCAGCGAGCAAGGACGTAAGCGGATTCTGCGGGCGACGATCACTCACGGTGACACTCTGTGCGCCGAAGCAGAGGGACTGTTCATCGTCCTGCGACCCGACCAGCCCTGAGCCGTCCGCTCAGCGCACCGCGAATCCGGCATCTAGCGGCCACGCCACCCCGGTGATGAATTTCGCCTCGTCGGAGACCAGCCACGCCACTGCGCCGGCGATGTCCTCGGGCATCAGGATCTGAATCGGCAGCGCATTCTGCATGGCGGCCACTGCCGTGTCGTTGGCCTCGAGCAGCTTGCCCATGGTTTCGTTCATCACCATGCCGGTCGCCACGCCGGTCGGGTGGATGGTATTGACCCGAATCCAATACTGCGCCAACTCATTCGCCCACACCTGCATGAGCCCGACCAGTCCCCGCTTGGCGGCGGTGTAAGCCTGTCCGCCTGCCCGGTCGGTACCGGTGCCCTTCAATCCCGCACTGGAACTCGTCAGCACGATGGATCCGCCGCGGCCGCCGTCGATGAGGGCGGGGATAGCGGCCTCGACGGTGTTCCAGACCCCGATGAGGTTCACGTCGACGATGTCGCGGAAGATCTGGCTGCGGTCTCCCTCGCCGCCGAGTCTGATGATGCCGGCGTTGGCCAGGACGATGTCGAGACGGCCGAACTCGCGGACGCCTTCGTTGACGGCCTGTTTTAAGGCGTCGGCGTCGCGGACGTCGGCTTGGTGGGCAATGATCCGCCGACCTTGGTTCTCAACGAGCTTGATGGTTTCATCGAGATCGTCGGGCGTGGCGTTGGGGTAGTCCATCGAGTCGATGTCGCGGCAGATGTCCACGGCCACGATGTCGGCGCCTTCGGCGGCGAGCCGAACGGCATGGGCGCGGCCCTGCCCTCGCGCCGCGCCGGTGATGAACGCCACCCGTCCGTCGTGTCTTCCCATAGCTAGATTCCTCTCATCGTGTCGGTTGTCGACGCTGAATATCTCTGTCACGCTGGGTGATCAATTCGCGCAGGGCTAGCCGGTCCGGCTTGAGCATCGCCGTCAAGGGCAGCTCATCAACAATGAGCAGCTCGTCGGGGGCCTTGTAGTCGGCCAGCTCACTTGCCACGTGGGCGCGCAGTTCAGCCAGTGTCGGCGGAGCGGTGGCGTCCGCGGGAACCACGCACGCGACGCCGATCTCTCCGATCACGGGTGCGGAACGGCCAATCACGGCGGCATGTTTCACGCTGGGGTGCCCGGTGAGCGTCCGCTCCACCTCACCGGGATGCACGTTGTAGCCGCCCCGGATGTACATGTCACCGCGGCGCCCGACAAGTGTGATATTGCCGTCGTCGCCGAGCACGCCGACGTCGCCGGTGCGCAGCCACCCGTCGCGCAGCACCTCTGCGGTGAGTTCCGAGTTGCGCCAGTAGCCACGCATCACACACGGGCCGCTCACCTCAAGTACGCCGTCCGATCCGATCCGCACGTCCATTCCCGCGGCAGGCCGTCCCACGGTGCGGAATTGAACCTCGGGGGCGTCGTCCGGTTCGGTGCCGCTGATGGTCGGGCACTCGGTCATCGCGTACCGCACGACCAGCGGGACCCCGATGCCCTCGGCGACCCTGCGTACCAGTTCGGGTGGCGCCGGCGCTGTGGCCACCACTCCGATCCGCAAGTGCGGCAATGCCTTCGAGGTCACTCCATCGACGTCGAGTAGCTTGGCCCACTGGGTCGGCACCGCGCCCGCCACGGTGACTCGCTCGTTGCGAAGGACGTCGAACATGCCCTGGGCCGACCACGGTGTCGGGGGCACCACCAGCGTGCTGCCCCAGACCAACTGATCCCAGAGCTTGAACATGTAGCCGGCGTGGGAAAACGGCGTGGACGTGAGGCGCCGGTCATAGGGCGCGCTCATCACGCCTGACGCTGCCGCGCCCGCGGCCAGCCGGTCGGCGTCGAAGGCTGCGCCTTTTGGCGTCCCCGTCGTGCCACTGGTGAAGATCAATGCAACAACGTCCCGGCGATTCAACTCCACCGAAGGCGGCGCCGAGCGCGATGTGTCACTGCACAGCGCATCCCGCGACAGCAGCCGATGCCCGGTGCCGGGTAACGCATCAAGCAGTCCGTCGGCGACGACCAACGCCGGATCTGCCTGCTGCAGAATCGATTCGATCTCTCTGCGGCCCAGTCGCGGGTTCAGCCCGGTGGTGATCGCACCGATCATGGCCGCCGCGGCGTAGCACGTCGCGTAGTCGATGCCCGACGGCAGCCACAGCACGACCACATCGCCCTTGCCGACGCCGAGGTCGGCAAACTGGGTCGCGACGCTACGAGCCCGACCGATCCACTCCGCGAACGTGATTCGCGCCCCCGGCTCGACGTAGGCCTCGATATCGCCGTGAACGGCGGCCGCCAGCTCCAACATCGCGCGGGTATCCACGACGTCGGAGCTCAGCGGTACGCGGTCCACCTACGGCTCCTCGGCGCCGAGAATCATTGTGCCGCTGGAGCAGAACCAGCCGCCGGTGCCGCTGACACAGGCGATCTTGGCATCGGGCACTTGGCGCGGGCCGCATTCACCGCGCAACTGTCGCGCAGCCTCGACCAGCAGGAACAACCCCCGCTGACCGGGGTGGCACGCCGACAGCCCGCCACCGTCGGTGTTGGTGGGAAGCGCGCCGCCCAGGCGCAGCGAGCCTTTCTCGACGAAGGCACCGCCCTCCCCCTTGGGGCTGAAGCCGAGGTCTTCGATGGTGAGCAGCAACATGTAGGTGAACGCGTCGTAGATTTCGGCGACGTCGACGTCGGACGGCGAGACCCCGGCGCGGGCGAAGGCCAGCGGTCCGCTGACCGCGGCCGGGCCAACGGTGAGGTCGTCCCACTGGGAGGTGAGCATGTGCGAGGTCGTTTCCGCTGAACCCAGCACCCACACTGGCTTACTACGTAGATCCTTCGCACGTTCCGCACTGACGAGCACTGCCGCGGCCCCGCCGTCGCTGCGAATGCAGCAGTGCAGCTTGGTGAACGGGTCGGCGATCATCGGTCCGCCGAGCACGTCGTCGATAGTAATCGGTTCGCGATAGTAGGCCTCGGGATTGTCGGTCGCGTTGAACCGCGCGGACACGGCGACCTCGGCCAGCTGCTCGATCGTGGTGCCATAAGTGAACATGTGCCGCCGCGCGGCCATGGCGTACTTGGAGATCAGGGTGTGGCCGTAGGGCGCTTCCCACTGTAGGGGTCCGCGTGCGCCCCAGTTGATGTTGGCCCCCCGCAATCCCTTTCGAAGATCCGAGCGGGCGGTCGAGCCGTACGTCAGCAGGACCACGTCGGCGTGCCCAGCGGCGATCGCATCAGCCGCGTGGGCGGCCATCACCTCCCACGACGCTCCCCCGACCGCGGTGGAGTCGATCCAGCGGGGCCGCAGACCGAGATACTCGCCGACATCGACCGGGGGCAGTGTGCCCTGGCTGGTGGAGGCCAACCCGTCGACGTCATCGGGTGTCAGACCGGCATCCGCCAGGGCGCGGCGGCTGGCCTGCGCGATCAGCTCGTAGGGTCCCTTGTCGTCGACCCGGCCGACGTCGGACAGGGCGACGCCCGCGATGGCTGCGGCCCCAGCGGCGCCGCTCACTGGGCGCGGTCCTGGGCCAGCAGTTCGGCCAGCACGTCGGTGGGCTCACCGAACAAGTGCCGAAACACGTGCGCGCGCTTCAGATACAGGTGCATGTCGTTCTCGAATGTGTAGCCCATCCCGCCGAACACGTGGATGCCCGCGGCGGCATTCTCGACGGCCGCCGACCCGGCCACTGTGAGGGCCGACAGCACCTGCATCAAGGCGTCGGCGCGGCCACTGCCGACAGCGATCGCAGCGAAGAACGTTTGCGCCTGAGCGGCCTCGGCAGCGATCTCCATATTGACGCAGGCGTGCTTGATCGCCTGGTGCACCCCGATCGGCTTGCCGAACTGCACACGAGTCTTGGCGTGTTCGGTCGCCGACGCTGCGGCGGCCGCGGCCAATCCGGTGAGGTAGCCCGCCGCGAGTACCGTGGCGCGTCCCCAGATCCATTCGTCCTCGGCGGGCAACCAGTGCAGGGGTTCGGCGGATTCGACCGTGGCCGAGGATATTCGGGTACCCGGGTCTGCGGCGGTCACGGATTTAAGCGGTCCGAAGGAATCGATGCCGACCAGTGCGGCACCACTGCGGGCCACCAGCAGGGCGTGCGAGACACCCGCCGGGTCGAACAAATCGAAAGTGCCTTTGACCGGGCGCACGTCGCCGTCGCCGCGCAATACCGCGAGGGCCACCGATGCCGCCCCGGAGCCGATCCGCTGCGCCAGCGCGTCGTCGCCGCAACGGGCGGCCACCCGGGCGCCCAACGTGCATGCCAGGAACGGCCCCGGCGCGAGCCGCTTGCCGAGCTCGACGAACAGCAGAGCCTCGTCGTCCAACCGCCGGCCCGACCCACCGGACGCCTCGTCGAGCCCGAGTGTGAGCAGGCCCAGCTCGGCGCATTCTCGCCACAGTGACTCGGGAATCGGCGCTTCGGCGTGACGATTAGCGCGGATCCGGTCCACTGGCATCCGATCGGCGAGGAATTCTCCTGCTGCCGTGATGATTTCGAGTTGCTCAGCTCCGGGCAGCAGGTCCACCGTCATCTCCTCTCATCGCGGCAGCCCCAACACTCGTTCGCCGACGATGTTGCGCTGAATCTCCGACGTCCCGCCGCCGATGGCTTGGGAGAAGCTGTAGTAGTAGTAGCCGACCCAGCCGTCGACGTCCCAGCGCGATGAATACCGGACCGAGGCGGGACCGACAACATCCATCGCCAATCTGCCGATCTCCTTGGCCAATTCGGCATACATCAGCTTGACGATCGAACCCCGCGGGCCGGGCGTCTCGGTCTTCATGGCCTCGCAGATATTGGTGTAGGTGAGCGCCCGCAGCGACGCCACCGAGGCGCGGGCCCGCGCCAGCCGTCGCGCGATGTCGTCGTCGGCGATGGCGGGCCTGCGGCCGTCCGGCCCGACATGGTCGCGGGCATAGTCGATGAGGTCCTCGATGATCTTCGCCAGCCGCACCTGGTTGGCGGTGAACGCGGTGCCGCGCTCGAAGGACAGGGTGGCCATCGCAACCGACCAGCCTTCGCCGACATCGCCGACCACGTTGCTCAGCGGGATTCGGACATCGTCGTAAAACACTTCGCAGAATTCCGAGCCGCCCTCGATGGTCTCGATAGGGCGGACGTCGATGCCCGGCGTGCTCATGTCGCAGATCACCCAGGTGATGCCCTTGTGCTTGCTTCCGGTGTTGTCCGTGCGCACCAGCAGCTCCTGGTAATCGGCGACGGTGGCGAAGCTGGTCCACAGCTTCTGCCCCGAGACCACCAGGTCCTCGCCGTCCACCACCGCCTTGGTGCGCAATGCCGCCAGGTCCGATCCGGCGTCGGGCTCGGAGAAGCCCTGACACCAAATCACTTCACCACCAAGGATTTTCGGCAAGTGGAAAGACTTCTGTTCGTCGGTGGCCCTGGTGATCAGAGTGGGCCCGGCGTGCGAGTTGCCGACGAAGCATGCATCGATGCCGGGGAACCCCCGCGCGGCGTACTCCTCGTACCAGATCAACTGCTGAAGCAGCGTCAGCCCCTTGCCGCCGTATTCGGTGGGCCAGGCGATGCCGGCCCAGCCGCCCTCGGCCTGAGTGCGTTGCCAGGCAAGGTCGTATTCACGGATCCCCGCGTCGTCGCGCGGGCGGGGTTCAGCCGGTTTGTTCTCGTCGAGCCATGTGCGGACCTGGTCACGGAACTCGAGCTGGTCAGGCGTGAAGTCGAGATCCATGATCCGGAATTCTAGGTGACACGACAGTCAGAAACAATGCGTCGTTCATTGGCGGCGATACCTCGCTGCCAGCTGCTCGGTGCCGCGGGCCAGCAGTGCCACGTCCGCTCCTACGAGCACGAAGCTCGCCCCGGCCGCCATGTAGCGGCGCGCCAGTGGCTCGCTGAACGCATTAACCCCAGCGCGCTTGCCGTGTTCCACGATGGTCGCCAGCGCGGTTTCTATGGTGCTCACGACGTCTGGATCCTCCGGCTGCCCAAGTTTGCCCATCGAGGCTGCCAGGTCGGCCGGTCCGATGAAGACGGCGTCCACTCCGTCGACGTCGGTGATCTCTCCGAGCTGTGCCAGACCGGCCACACTCTCCACCTGGACGGTCAACGACACGGCCGTGTCAGCGGTGACGAGATAGTCAGAAATGCGGTTCCAACGGGACGCTCGGGCCAACGCGCTGCCGACCCCGCGGATGCCGTTGGGCGGATAACGCGTGGCGGAAACCGCCGCGACTGCCTCACCAGGGCCATCGATCATCGGGACGATGATGTTCTGAGCCCCGATGTCGAGCAATTGCTTGATGAACACCGGGTCAGCCGAGGGCGGCCGCACCAGCACGTCGACATCCGGGTAGCCGGCCAGCACCTGCAGCTGTCCGAGGGTGCTGCGCAGATCGTTGGGCGCGTGCTCCTGATCCAACAGCAGCCAGTCGATCCCGGATCCTGCACAGATTTCGGTGACGTAACCGCTGCCCGAGGCCACCCACATGCCGATGCGCGGGTCGCCGTCGCCGATGCGCTGTGTCCACCGGTTTGTCACGATGCCTCCGAATCGAACGTCACCGACACCGTGCCCAGCGGTCCATAGTCGGCGACAAAGGTGTCCCCCGGTTCGGCGAACACCGGCTTGGTGAACGATCCGGACAGGATGACCTCGCCGCGTTCCAGCCAAACACCGTGTGGAGCAAGCCGATTGGCCAGCCAGGCCACGCCATTGCCGGGATGGTTGAGCACCGCAGCGGCTACCCCGGATTCCTCGATGGTGCCGTTGCGCAGCAGCAGGGCCGCCACCCAGCGCAAGTCGACGTCCAACGGGCGGAACACCCGCCCGCCCAGGACCAGACCGGCGTCCGCGGCGTTGTCGGCGATGGTGTCAACGATGGTGCGCAGATGACCGGTTTCGGGGTCCGACATCTGCACCCTGGCGTCGAGGATCTCGAGTGCGGGAGTCACGAACTCGGTGGCCCGCAGCACGTCGAACAATGTGACGCCGGGGCCGGATAGCTGCTCGCCCATTACGAACGCCAACTCGACCTCGACGCGCGGACGGATATAACGGCCCAGCGGTATGCGGCCGCCATCCTCGATGAACATATCGTCGAACAGCGCGCCGTAATCCGGTTCGTCGATCGACACCGCCCGCTGCATCACCTTCGAGGTCAGACCGATCTTGCGACCCTTGACTTCTCGCCCGTCGGCGACCTTGAGCGCGACGAGTGCCCGCTGCACCGCGTAGGCGTCCTCGATGGTCATGTCGGGATAGTCCAACGACAACTGCCGGATCGGCGTGCGGGTCTGCTCGGCCTCGTAGAGCCGCCGGGCTATGTCCGACAGCTCGTCCTCGGCGGGTCTGCTCATCTCGTAAGGAACTCGATCGCCGCGGCGTTGAACGCCTCGGGATCCTCGAAATGCGGCCAGTGCCGCACCGAGGGCATCTCGAACACCTCCGAATTCGGGATCAGGTCGGCGATGGTGCGCGCCGTGTCCTGATACACGCCGTGGTCCTTGCCCGATGCCACGATCATCACCGGCGCCTCGATGCCGCGCCACTTGTCGTCGGGAATCAGGTTGCGGTGACGCACCTTCTCGTCCTGCAGGATCAGCAGCCGGTCGATGGTGTTGCGGGTGTCCTCGCGCCGATACACGGCCTGGCGTAGGCCGATGAGATCGGGCAGCCGATTGGCTTCGTCGGCGATCAGGTGAGCGAACACGGCGTGCAGCGATTCCCACGTCGGCTCGTTGACCGCCTTGGTTCGTTCCGTGCGGATGCGCGCCATATTCGACGCCGAGGCTTCCCGTCCGGCCGGCGACATCAGGATCACTTTCTCCACCCGGTCGGCGTGGCCGACGCAGACCGCGGACGCCACGAACGCGCCCAGCGACATGGCGATGAAGTTGGCCGACGCCATGCCGAAGTGGTCCATCACCCCCAATACGTGTTCGACGTAAACCGCGATCTCATAGTCGTAGTCCGGCTTTCCGGAGAACCCGTTGCCGACCATGTCGATCGCCACGCAGTGGAAGTGCTGCGACAGTGCTGCGAGATTGGGCGCGAACGTCTCCCAGTGCCCGCCGGTGCCGTGCAGCAGGATGGCGTGCGGCTTGTCCGGACCGCCGGCCTCGGCATAGCGGGTACGGACGAGGACTCCATTGACCGGGATGTCAATGAACCCCTGCCGGAACTCGAGCTCCTTGAGGTACATCCAGATGCTGCGGTAGTTCTCGGTGTCGACCCGGCTCACATCGACCGCGTCGGCCGGTGCTGGTGCTTGGCTCATCATCACCTTCTCAATCTTCGTATCTGACATATATGTCATCTGGCGCTGGCGTCGCGATGCATGCCCCTCATCGTCGCACAAGCTCTATGTTCCCATGTAGGGAATGGCTCCCACCGCTCGGCCTGCAAGTAATACGCCTAGAGTCATTCCGCTCCATTCCATTGCTTCTGACACTTGTATGCGGTAATACTGGGCAGGTGAACACTCCGGCCGGACGCCGCGTCCTCGCCGACCTGGTCAACGAGTTTGCGGCCGTGCGGTTGTCGCTGGACGTCAACGGCAACGGCCCCCGCCTGCTCGTCGAGGACCTGGAGGGTGGCGAGCAGGTCTTCTTGTGCCCCTTGGAGTTGGCCAGCTTCACCATGGCCACCGCCGAAGACCGCGAGGAGTGGATCAGGGTGGGCAATTACCGCGGCGAGCGCCGCTCAACGGAGCGGCCGTGAGCGCCGCCGCCGACCTGGTGGGTCTGGGCATGACCGCGATGTCGCTGCGTCCCGGCGCGACGCCGCTCGAACTGGCCGTCAAGGCGAGCGCCGCCGCGTTGGCCGACGCCGGACTCGAGCGGGCTGACATCGACGGGATCCTGGTCGGCTCGTCGCAGGGGGTTCGGCCGGAACGACTGGGCGTCGGCTTCGCCGCCGCGGCCGGCTTCTCGGATCTGCGCCTGTTGGAGCACGTCGAGATCAAGGGCGCCACGACCATCGCCATGATCCAGCGCGCGTGCCACGCGATCCTCACCGCTGAGGCGGCAACCATACTGTGCGTGTTCGCCGACGCGCCCCTGGTGGCCGGCCGCGGCGCGGGCTCGACCTACGCACACAGTGGCGGCAACGCTGGGGTGCGCGGACTGGAGCGGGCCTCGGGGCTGCTTGGCTCGGTCCCGACGTATGCGCTGCTTACCCAGCGCTGGCTGCACGTCACCGGCACCCGCACCGACGCGCTGCGCTCCGTGGCCACCACGGCAAGGGCATGGGCGTGCGGCAATCCCGACGCGGTCAACCGCGAGCCGCTCGACGACGCCGGCTATGACTCTTCCCCGATGGTTGCCGAACCACTTCGACTGCTCGACTGTGCTCGGCCGGTGAACGGGGCGGTCGCCGTCGTGCTCACCGGGCGGCCCTCGGTCGGGGGCACCCGATTGCGGGTTCGCGGCACCGGGCGCGACCATCCGGTGCGGCGCCGTCGCTCAGGAGCCGAGTCGTGGTTCGGCGGCGGTGGCCGCGCGGTCCAGGACGCGCTCGAACAGGCCGGTATGGCCCGATCAGACCTGCACGTCGCCGAGCTGTACGACCCGTTCTCGATTGTGACCCTGGTGCTGCTCGATGAATACCGGCTCACCGGTGACATTCCCGCGGGTGCGTTCGTGCGCGACGGCCACACCGGGCCGGGCGGCACACTGCCGACCAATACCGGCGGTGGCCAGCTGTCCGGTTTCTACCTGCAGGGCATGACGCCCTTGGCGGAGGCGATGATTCAGCTGCGCGGCACCGGCGGGCAACGTCAGGTTCCCGGGGCCACGGTGGCGCTGGTCGGCGGTATCGGCGGCCGAATGGACCACCATGCCGCGTTGGTGCTGGAGCGTGCCGCATGACCGCCACCGCGGTCGAGGACTGGCTGCTGGACAGCGCACTGGCGCCCGCCGCCGATGACGACATGCTGGCGCCGCTGTACCGAGCGGCCGCACGCAATGAGCTCGCATTGCCGTTCTGCGCGGCTTGCGCCCTGCCACTCGAGCTAGATCAAGAAGTCTGCGACCAATGCGGGAACGCCGAACAAGACTGGCGCACAGTTGATTTACGCGGGACCGTACACGCTGCGACGCTCATGCACCGGCGTGAAGCGGGCCTGGTGCACGGCCTGGTGCCCTACCCCGTCGTCGACGTCGAGCTGACGAGTGGGCACCGGATTGTGATGACGACAGTGCAACCTGCGGACACCGCACCGCCCATCGGCACAACAGTCCATATTGGTTTCCGCCACCTCGGCGACGTCGCCATCCCGGCCATCGACATTCTGGAGGACCAGTGACGACACTTGAATCCGCCCCCGCCGTCGACGACTTCGACGTCGGCAGTGTCATCCGCCACGACCGTGTGCACGGGACCGTGTATACGTCCACCGAGATCTTCCGACGCGAAATGGACACTATCTTCAAGACCGGATGGGTCTACGTCGCCCACGAGAGCGAGGTCAGCGAGCCGGGTGACTACCTGACCCGAATGATCGGCCACGACCCGGTCGTCGTCGCACGCGGTAAGGATGGCGTGGTTCGCGTGATGCTCAACCGCTGCACTCACCGTGCCAACAAGCTGTGCAACGCCGAGAAGGGCAACGCCAACTCGTTCCGGTGCCCGTATCACGGCTGGACATTCGGCAACACCGGTGCTCTGCAGGGTGTTCCGATGCGTGAGGGTTACGGCGAGGAGTTCAACAAGGTGCGTTCCGAGCTGGGCCTTGCCCAGGCGCCTCGGGTCGACAGCTACGGCGGATTCGTCTTCGCATCATTGGCGCCAGACGGCATCTCGTTAACCGAGCACCTTGGCAAGGCAACACGCGCCATCGACCGTCTGCTCAACCTGTCCCCCACCCGCGAGATCGACCTGCGGGCCAACTGGATGAAGCACTTGCACCACGCCAACTGGAAGATGGTGGTGGAGAACAACGTCGACGGTTACCACGCGCTGTTCACCCATGCCTCGGTGTACGACGCGATCAAGCCCGCCAAGGTGTCGCACGTCCCGACTAAGGTCGACGTGCTGGTCCGCGACCTCGGTAACGGCCATTCCGAGATCGACTACAGCGACGAATACCGGAAACTCGACGAGGAATTCGTCTGGTACGGCAGGATCCCGCGAGCCAAGCTCGCCGACTACGTCGGCGCGCTGGAGGGTGCGTACGGCCCCGAGCAGGCGCACGACGCACTGGTGGTGGGTCCACCACACACGTTGATATGGCCCAACCTCTTCCTCGCCGAGATGAACGTCATGTTCGTCGAACCGCAGGCGCCCGACCGCACCATCGCCTACACCACCGCGGTCCTGATACCCGGCCAGGATGCGTTGAACGAGCGCACGCTGCGCCGTTCCGAGGGGGCGATGGGTCCTGCGGGGTTCTTGATCGCCGACGACGGAGAGATCGGGATGCGCAACCAGGCCGGGCTCGCTGCCGAGCTGCCGGAGTGGCTGATGCTGGCCCGCGGCATAGAAAGCGATGTCGACGACATGACTGGAATCATCAACCGCGACAAGAGCGCCGAGACTCCCCAGCGCGGTTTTTACTCACACTGGGCCTCGGTCGTCGGTGGGAGAAGCGGAGCATGACCGTCAACTCCGAAGCCCAGGCACGTCCCGCTCTACGCGCGCTGCCCGCCCCCGAGATCCTGTCGTTTCTCTATCTGGAAGCGCGGCTGGCCGACGAGGGCCGCTACTCGGAGTGGGAAGCGCTGTGGGCCGATGACGACGACACGGTCGAGTACCGCGTCCCGATGCACCCCGACGATGACCCGCGCACCACGCTGGCCTACATCAACGACAACCGGCGACGGATCAAAAGCCGGGTGGCTCAGCTCAACACGGGCAACCGGCACTCCCAGACACCGCCGTCGGTAATGCGGCGCGTGGTCTCCAACAGCGAGGTGGTGGAAACGGGCGCCGACTCCGTCACCGTGGAATCCAACTTCGCTCTATTCGAATACCGTCTACGTCAACGCTTCTGGGCCGGCCGGGTTATCCACACGATTCGCTTGTCACAGGACGGCCCCCGGCTGATTCGCAAGATCGTGCACCTGATCGACGCAAGCGGCCCGGTCGAGACACTCGCTTTCCTGATTTGAACGGACTTCATCTGATGCTCATCGGTGACATCGCGACCAACAACTCCCGCCGCTACCCCGACAAGCGTGCGCTGGTCGATGCCGACCGGGCGCTTACCTGGTCGCAGGTCGACGACAGAGCCCGGCGGCTCGCCGCCTTCCTGATCGGACGGGGGCTGGTACCGGGCGACCGGGTGATGGTGATCGCCCGCAACTGCATCGAATGGCCTGAGATCTCGTTCGGCCTGGCCAAAGCCGGGCTGATCACGGTGCCGGTGAACATCAGGCTGGCTCCCGACGAAGTCGCCCACGTCCGCGACGACTCCGGCGCACGAGCGGTGATCATCCACGCCGACCACTTGGACAAGTTCCTGGGCGAATTAACCGAGCTGGCACTGATATTAGGCGTGGGCGCGCACTCAATGCTCGGCACGAGCGAGTTGGTCACCGACTACGAGACGGCGCTGGCGCAAGCGCAGCCCGGCGCCGAGCGCCGCGACATCACGCCGGACGACGTGGCGTTCATCTTGTACACCAGCGGTACCACCGGTCGCGCCAAAGGTGTGATGCACACTCATCGCGCCCTGCTCTACCAGGCGGCCGACACGAACCTGGTCACCGAGGCCAACCGCTCCGACGTCATGCTCGCGACGACACCGTTCTTTACTGCAGGCGGCATGGTCCGCACGGTGTCTTGGCTCTATCTCGGTCAGACCATGGTGATCCATCAGAGATTCGACCCGCAGGCGGTGATCGACGAGATCGAACGCAGTGCGATCACGTTCACGACCTTCATCCCGACGATGCTGCACCGGACGCTGGCGATCCTCGAAGACGGCCCACCGCGGGACATGTCGAGCCTACGGCGCATCTCCTATGGTTCGGCCCCAGTGCCGCCGGGCCTGGCACGTAAGGCAATGGACCTGCTCGGCTGCGAGCTGCAACAGCGCTACGGCCTCACCGAATGCGGAGGACAGGCAACGATCCTCACCCCGCAAGATCACCGCGACATCGTCGCCGGCAAAACCTCGATCGCGACCTCATGCGGACAGGAAACCCCGATGTGCGTGATCCGCGTCATCGACGTCGACGGCAACGACGCCCCGCCCGGCGATGTCGGCGAAATCGTCATCACCAGCCCCGCCAACGCGATTGGCTACTGGAACCGGCCCGAGCAGACCGCCGAGACGTTCCGTCCTGATGGGCTGCGCTCCGGCGACTTGGGCTACCTTGACGAGGAGGGCTACCTCCACATCACCGGTCGCAAGACCGATCTGATCATCTCCGGCGGGTTCAATGTCTACCCGGCGGAGATTGAGCGGGTGATCGCGCAGCACTCCGATGTCGACATGGTTGCGGTGGTCGGGGTGCCTGACCCCGAGTGGGGTGAGACGCCGGTGGCCGCCGTGATTGCCAAATCCCACGTCGGCGATCAGGACGCACTGACTGCGGAACTGGCTGCGTTGTGCCGCGCGGAATTGGCCGGTTACAAGCAGCCGCGCCGGTTCGTGTTCTGGCGTGAGTTCCCGTTGGGGCCCGCGGGCAAGATCCTCAAACGCGAGATCGCTAACCAGGTGAACCACGTCAGCCAGTCGGGTGGGAAGATGCCGGTATCGACCGGATCGACCGAGGAGCGACGATGATCGAGCAGACCGACCTTGCCACTATTGAACTCCAGGTCGCCGACCACGTCGCCACCGTGGCGCTCAACCGGCCCGAGAAAATGAACAGCTTCACCGAACAGATGGCCGCCGAACTCGCCGCGGTGTGGGCCCGAGTGCGCGACGACGAGGACATCCGGGCCGCGGTGCTGTGCGCCAACGGCGAGCGCGCCTTCTGCACCGGCATCGACGTGACCGAGGGCACCTGGTGGAAGCACCGACCGATCTTCAATCAAGAGGATCCGGGAGAATTGCTGGGGCCGAAGGCACACAAGGTGTGGAAGCCGGTGATCGCGGCACTGCACGGCATCGTGGCCGGCGGCGCCATGTACTTCGTCAACCAGTGCGACTTTTCGATCTGCAGTGAGACGGCCACCTTCTTTGACCCACATGCCAACGCGGGCATCGTCTCGGCGCTGGAGCCGATGGGCATGCTGGCCCTTGGCGTGCCCTACGGCGAGGTGATGCGCTGGGCGCTGCTCGGCAGCGAGGAGCGGATGTCGGCGCAGACCGCGCTGCGAATCGGGCTGGTGACCGAGGTGGTCCCGGACGACCAATTACGCGTCCGCGCCTTCGAACTGGCCTCCGAAATCGCCGCGCGCAGACCCAATGGCGTGCAGGGCACCGTTCGCGCGATGTGGGAGGCCCGCGATCTGACCCCCAGTGTCGCCGCCCGGCACGGCAAGTTCTTCACCGACCTTGGCAACGCCGGGGCTACCCCGGACTCGTTGAACAACAAGAAGAAACCCCGAACAAGATGAGGAGGAGGCGATGACCGACACCGCGACCGAGACGTTGGTCCAGTTCGACCTCCTGATTGGGGGCGAATCATCCTCCGCTGCGTCGGGATTGACCTACGACAGCGTTGATCCCTTCACTGGCAGGCCCTGGGCGCGCGTGCCCAATGCCGCGGCGGCCGATGTGGATCGCGCCGTCGGCGCCGCCCGTGCCGCGCTGAATGGACCGTGGGGTGCGCTCACTGCGACCGCCCGCGGCAAGCTACTGCACCGACTCGGTGAGATCATCGCACGCGAAGCCGACCAGCTCGCCGAACTCGAGGTGCGTGACGGCGGCAAGCTGGTTCGCGAAATGGTCGGCCAGATGCGGTCGCTGCCGGATTACTACTTTTACTATGGCGGGCTGGCAGACAAGCTGCAGGGCGACGTCATACCGGTGGACAAGCCCAACTACTTCGTCTACACCCGCCATGAGCCCGTCGGCGTGGTCGGCGCGATCACGCCCTGGAACTCACCGCTACTGCTGTTGACCTGGAAGTTGGCCGCCGGGCTGGCCGCGGGTTGCACGTTCGTCGTCAAGCCAAGCGATCACACCCCGACGTCGACATTGGCGTTCGCAAAGCTGTTCGCCGAGGCCGGTTTTCCGCCGGGCGTGATCAACGTCGTCACCGGCTGGGGACCGGAGACGGGTGCCGCGCTGGCGTCGCACCCGGGCGTCGACAAGGTCGCGTTCACCGGGTCGACGGCCACCGGCATTCACGTCGGCAAGGCCGCGATCGAGAACATGACCCGGTTCTCACTCGAACTCGGCGGCAAGTCGGCGCAAGTGGTGTTCGCCGATGCTGACCTCGACGCCGCGGCCAACGGGGTGATCGCCGGCGTCTTCGCCGCCACCGGCCAGACGTGTCTGGCGGGCTCGCGCCTGCTGGTAGACCGCAGCGTCGCGGACGCGTTGGTGGAGAAGATCGTCGCGCGGGCGGCGACCATCAAACTGGGCGACCCGAAGGACCCGACGACCGAGATGGGTCCGGTGTCCAACTTGCCGCAGTACGAAAAGGTGCTGTCGCACTTCGCTTCCGCACGTGAGCAGGGGGCGACGGTCGCCTACGGCGGCGAGCCCGCCAGCGACCTCGGCGGGTTCTTCGTCAAGCCAACGGTGCTGACCGGCGTCGACCCGTCGATGCGGGCCGTCGCCGAGGAGATCTTCGGACCCGTGCTGGCGGTGATGACCTTCGAAGACGAAGACGAAGCCGTCGCCGCGGCCAACGGCACCGAGTTCGGACTGGCCGCGGCTGTGTGGACCAAGGACGTCCACCGCGCGCACCGGGTGGCCGCCAAGCTGCGGGCCGGCACGGTGTGGGTCAACGCTTATCGAGTCGTCGCGCCTCATGTTCCGTTCGGTGGCATCGGCTACAGCGGCATCGGACGGGAGAACGGCATCGACGCCGTGAAGGACTTCACCGAGACCAAAGCGGTCTGGGTGGAGCTGTCCGGAGAGACTCGCGACCCGTTCACGCTCGGCTGAATCGACAAAAGGGAAAGACATGACGCTGAATCTCGCGGCCGCCGACAAGGTGCTGGCCGGACTGCGGCCGTTTCCGGTGGCGGTCACCACGATTGACGGCGGTTTCGCTAATGGGCTGATGTCGCTGTCGGCGGGCTCGGCCAGCATCGTGCCGGAGCTGCCACGCGCGACCGTCAGCCTGACCAAATACAATAGGACGCACGACATGCTGGTGAACTCCGGCATTTTCGTGATGCACATGCTGTCGGCCGGCCCGCACGAGATCGAGAAGTCGATGGAGATCCTGATGACTCTCGGCGGCAGCTCGGGCCGGGACGGTGACAAGATCTCCAAGCTGCGGAGCAAGCCGGGCGTCACTGGTGCGCCGATCCTGCTTGACGCACACAGCTACGTGGAATGCCGCATCACGGGGTCGCTGGACAACGACGAGAACACCATCTTTGTTGGTGACGTCGTCGCCGCGGAGGTGTTCAGCTCCGAACAGCGGCTGCGGATCGGTGAGGCATGGGGCAAGTTGCCGCACGAGTGGATCGAGCAGTACGAGGCCAACCACGAGCCGCAGCTGCAGAGTGCACGCGACCTGCGGGCTGCTGCTGCGGCACGGGTCTGATGTCCGAAGGGCCTTCTGGCGCATGGCAGCTGCCGGAAGAATTGGTGATGCTGCGCGATACGGTGCGGCGGTTCATGGATGCGCATGTGCATCCCGTCGAGGAGAAGCTGGACCACGACACAGTCGGGCTACCCCGCGAACAGCTCGTCGCGCTGCAGGCAAAAGCCAGGGAGGCCGGACTGTGGTCACTGCAGACGCCCGAGGAGTACGGCGGCGCCGGGCTCAGTGTCCTCGGCCAAGTGGTGGTCGCCGAGGAGGCAGCGAAATGCCGGATGGGGGCCTTCTTTCCGGCCCTCGGAGCCTTCGGCGGCAACCCCCCCAACATTATGTTCAAGGCGACACCCGAACAGTTCGAGAAGTACGCCCGACCTGTCATCGATGGGATCATGTCCAAGGCGTACACCGCGATCACCGAGGCTTCCGGTGGGTCGGATCCGGCGCGGGCGATCAAGCTCAAGGCGACGCGTGACGGCAGCAGCTACCTGCTCAACGGCTCGAAGATGTGGATTTCACATGCTCCCGATGCCGATTGGGGGGTGGTGTATGCCCGCACCGGTGAGGGGCGCCATGGTATCTCGGCTTTCATTCTCGAAAAGGGCACCCCAGGAGTCACGTTCAGCCGGATCCCCGTGATGGCGTCCTTCGCCCCTTACGAGCTGCACTTCGATAACGTTCGGCTCCCGGCCGAACAGCTGATCGGCGAAGAGGGACAGGGCTTTTCGTTAGCCGGGGAGTTCCTGGTGCACGGCCGCATCGTGTACGCCGCCGGGCCGATCGGCATTGCGCAGAGCGCGCTGGACATGGCCTGCCGATGGGCCAGGGACCGAGACGTGTTCGGCGGCAGGCTGGCTGACAAGCAGGGCATCCAGTGGATGCTGGTGGACAGTGAGGTAGACCTGCGGGCCGCACGGCTGCTGATGTACCAGGCCGCATCGAACGCCGACCTCGGACGCGACGTCCGGGTGGATGCGTCGGTGGCCAAGATGTTCGGAACCGAAGCAGCCTACCGAGTTCTGGATCGGTGCATCCAGATTCACGGCGCGCTGGGAATCTCTACCGAACTGCCGCTGGAGCGATGGTTTCGCGACCTGCGCGTCAAGCGTCTGGGCGAAGGTGCGACGGAAGTCCAGCGCGAGATCATCGCGCGATCGCTGGTGCGATAGCCGCGGCGACAATGGAGCTGAAAGGGACCGAAGTGCGATACAACCTGATGTTTCCGATGCGGGCCGTCAAGCACTGGAACCGCTGGTGCGAAGGCGCCGGTATCGGGGACGTCGCACGACTGGTGGAAGAGGCCGGCTTCGATGGCTTTTCCATGTCCGAACACCCCTATCCGGATCGGGAGTGGCTGGCCCGCGGCGGCCACCACGCCTTCGACCCGTTTGTGTCGCTGAGCTTCGCGGCGGGCGCCACAACCCGCGTCAGGTTGATGACTTACATCTTGGTATCGGGTTATCGCAGTCCGTACCTGACGGCAAAGGCCGCAGCGAGTTTCGATCTGCTCTCGGGTGGTCGGTTCACATTGGGCACCGGGGCCGGCTATCTCAAGGCCGAATTCGAAGCGCTAGGAGCCGATTTCGATCGGCGAGGCGCACTGCTCGACGAGGCGATCGCGGCGTGGAAGGCGACGTGGGCGGGCGTCGATCATGCCGGGCCGGAGTTCGGGGTGAGCGGTCACGTCGCGCTGCCGCCGCCGCTGACGACGGGTGGTCCCCCTATCTGGATCGGCGGCAACGGCGCCGCCGCGCAACGCCGTGTCGTCGAGGTCGCCGACGGCTGGATGCCGATGGCCGCGTCGGGCGAGATGGCCGCGATCACCCGCGCCCGCCCACTCGAGGACATCGACACGCTTGGTGACTGGATCGCGAGGGTGAACAAGCAGCGGGCGGAAGCGGGCCGCGGCGCTGCTGACGTCGCCTTCGTTCCGTTCGAAGCGCACCTGCTCGCCAGCGGCAACTGCGAGAGATTCTGCGCCGCGGTGCAGCCGCGGCTGGACGCCTACGCCGAGGCGGGTGTCACGTGGATCACCATCGAGCCGGCCAGCAGGAGCTACACAGACTTCCGGACCGACATCGACATGCTGAGCTCCCAGTTGATCAACCGATGAAAGGCTCTACGATGGCGCTGCCCGACCTGGTGCTCGTGCACGGCGGCGAGCACGCCGGTGACTGCTGGGATCTCGTCATCGCCGAATTGCGCCGCCAGGAACCCGGATTGCGCACTCTCGCAGTGGATCTGCCCGGACACGGCAACAAGCCAGGCGACCTCGCGACCGTCACGATCGCCGATTGGGTGGACTCTGTCATCGCGGACATCGAGGAAGCGGGTCTCGGTGACATCGTGATCGTGGGCCACTCGATGGCGGGTGTGACCGTCCCCGGCGTCGTCGCCAAACTCGGTTCATCACGAGTCCGTGAGATGGTTCTCGCAACGGCATTCGTACCGCCTCAGGGTTCGGCCATCGCGGACACGCTCGGTGGCCCGCTGGCGGTCTTCGCGCGGCGCGCCGCCCGAATCGGCAGACCCATGAAGATTCCGGCACCGGCGGCGCGGTGGGCGTTCTGCAACGGCATGACCGCCGCGCAGCGCCGACTGACGATGTCGAAGTTGCAGGCTGAATCCGCGCGGGTACCCGGGGAGCCGGTGGATCGCAGCGGACTGCCCGCCGATGTGCCGCGCACCTGGATATTGACCACCCGAGACCGCGCCCTGTCGGTGGCGTCGCAGCACGCGAGCATCGCCGCGCTCGGCGGCGTGGAAACCGTCATCCCGGTTGATGCCTGCCACGAGGTGATGTTCAGCCATCCAGAACGATTGGCACAGATACTGATCGAGCGATGCCGGTTACGGGGGGTAGGGATCAGGTGACGGATTCATCGCCAAAGGCCGCCCGGCCTGCGCCGACGTGCTTCTTCGTCACCGACGGAAAATACTATGTGCCTACTCCTTTGGCGAGAGGGCCATGGGGTCCGTCGCTCAGCGGCAATTACATCGGTGGGTTGTTGGGGCGAGCGGTCGAGCAAGAAGTCGACGATGTCGACCTTCAGCCCGCCCGGCTGACCGTCGACCTGCTCAGGCCGGTGGCGCTGCAACCACTGCAGATGCATTCCTCGGTTGTGCGTGACGGCCGCCGACTTCGACTGGTCGACGCGGTCATGACTCAGAACGACGTGATCGTGGCGCGGGCCAGCGCATTGTTCCTCCGCCGCAGTGAGCACGCCGTGGACACCGTGTGGACGTCACCCGTCACGATGCCCGCAGTGCCGGCGGAGCCCGACGTGCTGAATGACGATGTCCCAATGGTGTTTCACTCGTTCGGCCGGGACCCAGTCGCGGGGAGTCCGGGTGTCGGCATCAAAGAGTGGCGACACCACGGCCAGAAATTCGCGTGGATGCGGGAGACGAAGTTTCTCGTCGATGACGAGCCATTATCGCCTTTCACTCGCGCCGTCATGGCCGGAGACGTCACCAGTTCGCTAACCCATTGGGGTACTGAGGGATTGCAGTTCATCAACGCCGACTACACGATCACGCTCAGTCGCCTGCCGGAAGGTGTCTACATCGGATTGGCGTCGGTGACCCACTACAGCCATGCGGGGGTCGCCACTGGGGTGGCGACCCTGTTTGACGAAACCGGGCCGATCGGCAGCGGGATGGCAACGGCGTTGTCGAACCCGGGATTCACGCCACCACCGTCAATGGTGGTGAGCTGACCGGAGCTCAGGTGATGGCACTTCGAGCTTCAGTTCGATCAAGTCGTGTACTTGATGTGCGTCGATACCTCCCTGCGGCGCACAAGCATTGCCCTGGAAATGCTGGGCACGCACCATCTCGGCTGCCGGCTCTGGAACCGTGATCATTGGGGCTTAACCGCTCATCCGTTGCGGATCGCCTCAGCGAGTTTCGCGGGCGCATCGATCATGACAAAGGCGGAGCAATCCGGGATCTCGATCAACGCGGCATGTGGAAACGCGTCGCGTAGCCGGCGAGCATGGTCGAGGGGGAACAGTTTATCCTCGGTGCCCCATGTCAATGTGACGGGTCTGTCGAACGCCTTGATCGCAGGTGCGGCACGCAGAGTCAGCGCCGGATCCAGTGAGGCGGTCACCATGACCGCGTCGCGACGGGCCGCTCCGCTGGTGGCGAACGCACCGAAGATCTCCCGTTGCCGCTCGCGGGAGGGCGGGTGCTTGGACACCGCCTTCAGGAAGAAGCTCTGCCCTGGTCCAGTGGCCAACAGGCGGACAATTCCTCCACCCACCCGGGAGCTGAGACGGCACAGCTTGACGATCTGAGCGAAGGAGCCAGGCGGAAAGTGTTCGTAGCTATCGCAATTGGTGAGTACCAGACGGGCGATGCGGGATGTGTCCAGACCTGGATCGCCCAGCGATGCCAGCACCAGTCCACCACCGGTGTCGTTGGCCACCACGGTGACGTCGGTCAGATCGAGGGCTTCCATGAAGTGGACGATGCGCCGCGCTGCCGCCTCAGCGCCCAGGTCGGCGCCGCCGGTGGGGGTGCTGTGGGCGCCCAGCGGCCAGGTCGGCGCGATGCAGTGGAAGCCCTCCCCTAGTTCAGCCACGACGTCGTTCCACACCGCGCCGGTGACATAGACGCCGTGGACGAAAAGGATCGTCGAACCCGTTCCGCTGTCGGTATATTCGATGTCCAAGTTGTCTACTCGTACTGTCTGGGTTGTCACGTCGACTCTCCTGTGCTCAGTGGCCACGAAAATTTGGGGTGCGCCGCTCGCGGAAGGCGCGTGCCCCTTCTCTGAAGTCAGCGGTCTCGACCAACGCCAACTGCCCCTCGGCTTCGATAGCTTGCACCGGCTCGAGCTCGGCCAGGGTCGCTGCGGCCAGCGCACGCTTCGTCCAGCCGAACGCCAACGTTGGACCGCCGGAGACCGACCGCAGCACGTCGGTCAGCACCGACTCGTATTCGTCCGCGGAAGTGATGTGCGAGATCATCCCCCATTCAAATGCGGTTGCAGCGGAGATCTTTTCCGCGGTCATGGCCATGCGAGAGGTGCGCGCTCGACCAATCAGCAATGGCAGCAGCGCGGACGCACCCCCGTCCGGCATCAGCCCGACCCGGGTAAAGGCCAACTGAAAGTACGACGCTGGCGCGGCCACCACCAGATCGCAGGCGAGCGCCAGCGAACACCCGAAGCCAACGGCCGCTCCATGGACACCGGCGATCACCGGCTTGGGTAGCGAGGTGATCGCCCGGACCACCCGGTTGGCGGCATCAGCGGCGCCCGCAGTGTCACCGCCGGTCAGGTCGCCGCCGGAACAGAATGCTCGACCGGCACCGGTGAGCAGCACCGCGCGGACCGATTCGTCTGCCTCGGCATCGCGAATGTGAACCGACAACTCCTCGAGCATGGGGGTGTCGACGGCGTTGAGCTTCTCCGGTCGGTCCAGCCGGATCCGCAGCACCGCGCCGTCGTGCTCGACCGAGATGCCGTTCATCGCAACGGGATCATAGGCCGAGGTCGCGTCCGATGATGTCCTTCATGATCTCGGTGGTGCCACCGAAGATCGTCATGATGCGATTGTCCATATAGTCGCGCGCGACGCGGTATTCCGTCATATAGCCATAGCCGCCGTGCAACTGCACGCAGCCATCGATCACCTTCTTGGCGGTCTCGGTGCACCACCATTTTGCCTTCGATGCCTCGACTGCGGTGAGTTCCCCGTCCACTACCGCCCGGAGGCACCTGTCGATGTATTGCTCGCCGATCTCGAGCTCGGTGTCCATCTCGGCCAACAGGAATCGGTTGTGCTGGAAGCTGCCGATCGACTGGCCGAAAGCCTTGCGGTCCTTGGCGTATTGCAAGGTCTGCCGCCAGGTCTCGCGTGCGCCGGCGATGGCTGAGATGGCGATGGACAACCGTTCCGAAGGAAGGTTGTGCATCAGGTGGTAGAAGCCGCGTCCCTCTTTGCCCAGCAGGTTCGCCGATGGCACCCGAACGTTCTCGAAGGCCAGCTCGGCGGTGTCCTGGTAATGCAACCCCATCTTTTCGAGCTTGCGGCCGCGGCTGAAGCCCTCCATGCCTGCCTCGACCACGAGCAATGTGAAGCCCTTGTGGCCGGCCTCGGGGTCTGTGCGGCATACCACCACTACCAGATCGCAGTTGATGCCGGACGAGATGAATGTCTTGGCGCCGTTGATGATCCAGTCGTCACCGTCGCGGACGGCCGAGGTGCGGATCCCGGCCAGGTCGCTGCCCGCGCCAGGCTCGGTCATCGCTACGGCGACGATCAGTTCGCCGCTGATGATGCCCGGCAGCCAGCGCTCCTTCTGCTCATCGTTGGCCAACGACGAGAAGTACGGGCCCACAACGTCATTTTGCAGGCTCAACGACGGCGACGGCCCTCCGTATCGGGCGATCTCCTCGTCGATGACCGCGTTGAACCGGAAGTCGTCGACTCCCCCGCCGCCGTACTGCTCGGGCATGTTGAACCCGATCAACCCGTATTTGCCGGCGGCGACGAACGCCGAGCGGTCGACGATGCGGTCGGCTTCCCAACGCTCGGCGTTTGGCACGAGTTCACGCTCGATGAACTGCCGGACCGTCTCGCGGAATGCCTCGTGCTCCGGCTCCAGAACGAGTCTTTTCATGTGGTGATCTCACTCTCCATACAGTCGTCGCATTTCTTCACCGACTTTGCCAGAAACTCGCGAAACGACCTGCGCTCCCCGCCTTCGCAGATCGGCATCCGGGATCGGCAGCACAACAGCACCGGTCGCCTTCGACGGCAGCAACACCTTGGCGGTGCCTCGCGTGGTGGTTTCGCCCCTTTGGCTGGTGGCGAAGACGTCCAGCGACACTGGGTCTTCAGCCCCCTCGCCCTTTGAGGTGACCGTGCCAGTGCAGCGGTGCACGTCTCCGTGGTAGTTGAAGCCGCGTAGTTGCAGATCCATCTCAGCCAGCCAGCCGTCGTCACCGATCCAGTTGGTCAGCAGGTGGCTTACCCACGCCGCGCGCATCTGACCATAGTCGTACGGCGCCGGAATACCAAGTGCCTGAGCGCGTTCGGCATCCCAGTGCAGTCGCTGCACGACGTCGGGGACGCCATACTCATCCGGCTGGTAGAAAGCGGGCATCCGCTTGCGTAATTGGTGGGCGAATTTCAGCGGCCCCACGCCGTAGCCGCCCCAGCCCCACCCCATGTGCATCGAGATGATGTCGACGACAGTCAACGGGCCCTTGATGATTCCGGGGAGTTCGTCGCCCACCGAGACGTCCTCCCACCACTGGGGATCAGCGCCTCGCCGTCGCTCTGCCTCGTACTCCTCCTCGACCTGGGCGAACTCCTCGGGAGTCCAGTGCTTGCGCGCAATGTCCTTGAGCTTCCCGGACTTCTTCGAACCCTGGCGCTCGGCGTTGATGTAGGACTCGTCGCGGGTCGCGATCGGGTTGCCGTCGATGTCGACGTAGAGGTAACGGAAGGTTTCCTTGACCGAACGCCCACCGGAGAATTCACTTTCCTTCACCTGGACGTCGAGGGTGTAGTTCTCCGCTAAGACCGGCCTGCCCGCGTAGATCGGGCGGTACCACGTCCACTTCACCCCCGAGTAGTACTTACCAGTTCCGCGAAACAGACCGCGGAACAGCTTCTTCCGCTCCGGATCGGTGAACTTGGGGGTCTGATCCAGGCCCGTCGCGATCGGGAAGGTCGGCGATGCGATCTGTCCGTGCCAGCGTGTCGACAGCCCGTACGTCGGGTCGTGGAACAACGGGTTGTCGTCACCGCAGCCGAAGGCGAAGTGCGTGATGGCGTCGGCCGACGGCAGCTTGTTCCACGCTTCGTCGCGCTGGTGAACGGGAATTCCGATCTGCCCTTTGGCGCGTTCGATGTCCTCGTCGGTGATGCGGCCCTCTTCGGCGGCCAGATCATCCCCCGTCGCTTCGCTCGCCCCCGCGTCGGCACTGGGCTTTTGGGTGGTGGTCATCGGTCCTCCTAGAACTTCAGCATTGCGCCGGCGTCGACCTTGAACTGCAGGCCCGTGACATACCGGGACTCGTCAGAGGCCAAGAAACAGACCGCGTTCGAGATATCCGAGGCTTCGACGTAGGGGGTGGGCATCGCCTGCATGGCGGGGAAGGCCAGCAGGGCGTCGGCGCGGCTCGGCGCCTCGAGGTCAGGTCGGAACTGCCGGTACATCGGCGCACTGTTGAGCATGTCGGTGTTCACGTTCGTCGGATGAATGACGTTGGCGCGGATGGATTGTGGGGCGAGCTGTGCGGCGAGCTGCAAGGTGTAGGAATCCACCAGCTGCTTGGCGTAGCTGTAGCCCGCGCCGCCCGGGCCCTGCGGGCCGCCGGCGCCGGGGGGCTGGGCGGCTGCGATGAGGCCGGCGACCGATCCGGTGGTGATGATCGACGCGCCGGACGTCAGGTACGGCAGCGCGGCGTGGACGGTGTTGATGACGCCGACGAAGTCGACGTCGAAGGCATCGGCGAAGGCCTGAACCGGCAGATGAGCGCCCAGCGGGCAGATGCCGGCATTGGCAACTACCACGTCGAGTTTGCCGAATTCGGCGACCGCGTTGGCGAGTTCGCGGCTCACGGCCGCCCGGTCTCGCACGTCGACCTCGGCGGTGTAGGCCTTGCGGCCGGTCTTCTCCACCTCCAGACCGGCTTCCTCGAGATCACGCGATGTCGCCAGTGGGTATTCGTTGGTCTCGATGTCGTGACAGATGTCGAAGAGGATGATGTCAGCGCCCTCCTCGGCCAGCTTGACGGCGTGGCTGCGGCCCTGACCGCGGGCTCCTCCGGTAACCAGAACCACTTTGTCCTGCACTCGACCCATTTCAGCGTGCCTTCCATACGGGTTGACGCTTCTCTGCGAAGGCCAACGGACCTTCCTTGGCGTCCTCAGACTTCAGCAACTCGGTGAATTCGCGAATCGTGCGTTCCCACTTGGGTTCCTCCGCGCCGATGATCCCGTCGTCGGCACCGTAGGCGACCCGCTTGCTGGCTTGCACCGACAACGGCGCGTTGCACGTGATCCGCTCGGCGAGTGCCAGGGCGGCTTCCACGACGGTGCCGTCCGGCACGACCTCATTAATCAGGCCCCACCGCAAGGCGTCGGAGGCTGTCATCGGCTCACCTGTTAACACCAACTCCAGCGCGACCTTGCGCGGCAACTGTTCGACGATCCGGAACACGCCGCCCGCCCCGGCGATCAGGCCGCGCTTCACCTCGGGTAGTCCGAAACTTGCGCTCTCGCAGGCGATCACCAAATCGCTGGCCAGGGCGAGCTCAGAGCCGCCGCCGAGCGCGGTGCCGTTCACTGCGGCGATGGTGGGTTTGTCGATGAAGTGGTGCACGTAACCGGCGAAGCCCCATTCGGGGTGCTCGGCGTGGTAGAGGTTCTCACCCCGTGAGATGGCCTTGAGATCCGCTCCGGCACAGAATGACTTGTCGCCGGCACCGGTGATGACGACGGCCCACACCTCGGGATCGCGCTGCGCCTCCTCGAGCGCGTCACCCACGGCCGTGCTGACCGCGCCGTTGACGGCGTTGCGCGCATCTGGCCGGTCGATGGTGATGAGCGCGACGTTGCCCCGCCGCTCGACGACGGCGGCTTGGCGGGTCACCTCTGTCAGGGTTTCAGCCATAATGTCTCCTTCCGATTGGATTGGCAGTGCCGGAGTTTCAGCCTGCGGCGGCCGGTTGACCGATCGGCACGCCAAGGTCCTCGAGCAGTGCGATTAAACGCCGACGATCGACCTTGAGTGCCGCTCCACGAGGCAACTCGTCGACGACGAAGATGCGGGCCGGCACCTCATAGGGCGTCAGTGTGGCCCGGCAGTGTTCCCGGAGCGCCTCGCCATCGGCGGCGGCGCCTGGGCGCAATTCAACTGCGGCAACCGGAATCTGGCCCAACCGCTGATCCGGCATGGGCGCGACGGCGGCATCTGCCACCGCCGGGTGCGCACGCAATGTGCGGACGACCGTCTCCGGGGACACCTTGAAACCGCCGCGCACGATCACGTCGTCCGCGCGGCCGTCGATGTAGAGGAAACCATCTTCATCGAGATGCCCTAGGTCACTGGTCGTGATCCAGTCTCCGGCGAGGCCGGCCTGCAGTGTGGCGACCTGCAGCCTGCCGGTGACCCCCCGGCTGACCGCAGCGCCATCGTCGGCGACGACCCGCAACCGCACACCGGGAAAGGCGCGTCCGACGCTGCCCCGCTTCTCGGTCCATCGCGTGTGGAAGTCCTTGACCGTCCATCCGGCCACCGCGCCGGAAAACTCGGTCGCCCCATAGACGACGAGGATCGGGATGCCGTAGCGCTCGAAGAACGCATCGACCAACGCTGGGTCGACGGGACTGGTACCCGCATTGATGGCTCGGATGCTCGCCAGGTCCTCCCGCGGAATGTCGGAGTCGAGCACCGATCGCATGGCCGCCGGGGGCAGCCCTGCCACCGCGGGCCGATACTGCTTCACCACGGCGTGCCAACCCGGCACCGTGAATCGATCGAGCATCGCGATCGGCCGGGCCGCGACCAGTGACTGCAACAACGACCAGAGCCCGCCAATGTGCACGATCGGCAACGTCACCAGGCCGACCGCTCCGGTCAGCGGCGGCTTGGTTCTCACTTCCGGACGATCGTTGTGCCGCAACGCCGAAGCCAGGGAGGCCTCGAGCTGCGCGCGGGTCAGCGGGATGCGCTTCGGGGCACCCGTCGTGCCCGAAGTCAGCATCTCGATGGCTACCGCTGGATCGCCGCTCACCGCTTCCGTCGTGCCCCGTACCTGCAGGTCGAGTTCGCCGTCGTCGAGCCTCCAGCCGGTCGCCCCGAGATCGGCGACGACGCGGTTGAACACCTCGTCGGACCACAACGCGGCAGGCGCAAGGACGAAGGGAGCGGCGGACGCCCCGAGGTCGTCGCTTAGCCGGTCCGGCGGCTGGAGCGGGCTGATGGTCACCAACGTACGTCCGCCCCGAAAGATGGCGATGAGCGCCGCGACAGACTCCATTCGATTGGATAGCACGACGGCGACTCGGCCGCCGGTCTGACACCCGGCGGCGGTCAGTTCCCGGTCGATCCGCTCGGTGAGTGACCGAACGGAACCCCAAGACGCCCAGCGTCCGTCGCACTCCAACATGCGGTCGCCGTCGTCGGCGTCCCAGAGCCGTCCCAGCGCATCGTCAATGCTCGTCATCGTGACTTTCCGGATCGACTTCCGCGGCGGATAGCCGTTCTCCTGAACCTAGTGGACATGGTTTACTAGGTCAACTTTGTGAAAGGTTCTGCGATGGACTTCGGCTTGACGGACGAACAGGATCAACTCGCCGCGGCGGAGCGGGCCTGGCTCACCAAAAACGACCCCATCGCCAGGGTCCGCGCGACGCTGGACTCGGCCGCGGTCACCGTCGATCCTGCGGCGGTCGCGCATGCGGCGGAATCGGGTCTTCTGGAGCTGCTCACTCCCGAAATGGGCGGCACCCATGTGGATCTCGCCATCCTCACCGAGGAGCACGGATACGCGGCCAGCTCGCTCCCGGTCGCGGATCTCAATATCGCGGCCTGGCTGCTCGACCACGTCGACTCGCCCGCCGGAGACGGCGAACTGACCGGATTGACGCTCGGTCCCGACGCCCTTCTCGATGGCGATGCGCTGGGGCTGGCTGGTGTCACCCGTCCGGTGCCGATGGCCGCCGATATGGACTCCATCGCGGTGGCAGGCCACGTGGACGACGGCGAGTACCTGGCGGTCCTGAATGCCCCGACGCTGTCGGGCATGTCGACGCTCGACCTGAGCCGTTCGTGGGCACGCGTGGACCTCGACGCGACGATCGCCGACTGGACGCGGCTGCCTGCCGGCACGCTGGCCCTGCTGCGCGACGCTTTGGCGGTGCACCGGGCGTTCGACGCATTGGGCGCGGCGGCCCGACTGCTCGACATGACGGTGTCTTACGCCAAGCAGCGGGAGCAGTTTGGCGCGCCGATCGGGTCGTTCCAGGCAGTCAAGCATCACTGCGCCGACATGGCAGTCGCAGTGGAGGCCGGCCGGGCCACGCTGTGGGCCGCGGCGCTCGCACTGGACACCGCGTCGGCCGCTGCCCGGTCCCGGGCCGCGTCCGCGGCGGCGGCGTACACGAAGTCCGCCGCCGCCAAGGTGGCCGGAACGGCGCTGCAGGTGCACGGCGGCATCGGCTTCACCTGGGAACACGATCTGCATCTGTTCCTGCGCCGGATCAAGGTCGACGAAGCCTTCAACGGAAGCGTCGCCGAACACCGCGCGGCGCTGCTCACGGCTTGACATTCAGCGCCGATCCCGCGGCAGCGCCAAGCCCCGCTCGGCGATCAGGTTGCGCATGATCTCCGAACTGCCGCCGGCGATGGTGTAGGCCCGAGCGTACAACCACTCGTCCTGCCAGCGACCGCCGTCGAGAACGTCCGGGTCGCCCTCCACCAAAACGCCTGCCTCGCCGCCGAGTTCGACTGCGAAGCGTGCCATCTCGAGATTCAGCTCGCTGAACATCAGCTTGGCCATCGCGCCGTCGTGCATGCGCTCGGTGCCACGCAGCCAACGCGTGAGATTGGCGTACGTCAGCGCGGAAAGCGCCTCCACCTCGGCGCTGAACTCGCCGATCCGATCACGAATACGGTCGTTGTCGATCGCGAGGCGACCGTCGACGGTGACGTGCGAGGCGAGTTGCACCAATGCCTCAATGGCCAGCCTCAACTTGACGACCGCGGCGCCCACGCTGGTACGTTCATGCCCCAACGTGGCGTTTGCGATCGCCCAGCCCTGTCCCGGTTCTCCGATCATCGCCTCGGCCGGCACCTCGACGGAATCGAAGAACACCTCGTTGAAGTCCGAGGTGCCGGTCAGCTCGCGCAGCGGGCGCACCGTGATGCCCGGGCTGGACATGTCGAGGATAAACGCACTGATGCCCTTGTGCTTGGGGGCGTCGGAATCGGTGCGCGCCAACAGATATCCGTAGTCGGCCCAGTGTCCGTCGGTGGTCCACACCTTCTGCCCGTTGACGGTATAGGTATCACCGTCGAGAACAGCGCGGGTACGCAGCGACGCCAGATCGCTTCCTGCACCGGGCTCGCTGAACAATTGGCACCACAGCTGTCGACCCGCGCGGATCTCGGGCAGATGCCTGCGGCGCTGGTCATCGGTGCCGTAGTGGATCAGCGCATGCGATGCCAGCGCGTTACCGCTCGGCACGCCCGGCACCGCGGCCCGGGCCAGCTCCTCGCCCACCACGATGGCGTGTTCAGCGGAGCGGTCATCGCGGCCGCCGAACTCCACGGGCCAGTCGGCGCCGACGTAGCCGGCTTCGAACAGACGCGCCGTCCAATCCTGAAGCGCCTTGAGTTCGGCTTCATTCTCAGCGCTGCGCACGCCCGCCCGCGGCGGTATGGGCGGTGCATGCTCCGCAATGAAAGCCCGCACCTCCGCGCGAAAGGCCTCCAGTTCGGGACCCATTCCGTATTCCACGTTTCCGTCTTCCTGTTCGATACGAACGTCTCAGCGCCTCAACGTTATTCGGAGCGCTGTTGTCGGTACGGCGCCAACAGTTCGCCGGCCGCCCGGTCTCGCAGCGCGTCGGCACGGCCAACCAACACGGAGTTGGCCCGAGCGCGGCGCAGCAGCAAATGGATCGGGTGCTCCCAGGTGAAGCCGATGCCGCCGTGGATCTGCAACGCACCCTCGGTGGCGGCGGCACCGGCATCGAGTGCGGCCGCGGCGGCCAAATCCGCCAGATAACCCGACTCCTCGAGGTCGGACTCGGCGGCCTCGAGGATCTGGCTGCGGGCGCCCTCGAGTGCGACCAGCATGTCGGCGCACCGGTGCGACACGGCCTGGAAGCTGCCGATGGGGCGGCCGAACTGATGCCGTTCGCGTGCCCACTGAACGGCCATCGCCAGCGCGCGCGACGCAACCCCAACGGAATCCGCGGCCACGGCCAGGGCCGCCCGGCGGCGCGCCGCGGCCAACATCCGAGGCACATCGGTTCCGTCGGCCAGCACCTCCCCCGCCGCCCCGCTGAAGGTCACCGCGCCGACGGTGCCGGTGAGGTCGAGCGGCTGCTGGGCCGTCACCTCAACGCCGTCGGCGGATGCGTCGACGGCCACCAATACCTCACCCACCCCGGCGGCGACGCGAGCCAATGCCACGAGCACCTCGGCGTGTGGTGCTCCCGCCACGATCGGGACCACACCGGAGAGACCAGTTCCGTCCCACTCGGGCAGCTCGGGGCCGCTGGTCACCCAGCCGCTGTCGTTGACGGGTACGGCGAACGCCGCCGTTGCACCGCCCGTGATTCGCTGCACCAAAGCCTTTGCGCCGCAATGTAACGCGACGTCGAGCCCGATCACGGTCGGGACAAGCGGCGCCGGGGCCAATGCCTTGGCGGCCTCTTCGACGGCCGTGTACAGCAACCGCGGTCGGGCGCCGGCGCCGCCCAAGGTTTCATCGACAGCAAGGCCCGGTAGGCCGAATTCGACGAGCGCCGACCACACTTCGGGCTCGGCCGCATCGACGGGACGCTTGCGGTCGAGCAATGCTGCTTCGTCCACTTTGGCCTGCAGTGTCGCCGCCAGCACCTCGCGCAGCTCCCGTTCATCTTCCTCGGGCACGGCGAGCGGGGCGCCGGGCGTGACGGCCGCTTCCCGGGTGCCCTCGCCGCGGTGTGACGGCAGCCCGAGCACGCTCTCGGCGATGGTATTGCGTTGGATCTCCGCGGTGCCCGCGCCGATCGTGGTCGCACGGCTCATCAGATAGCCGAACGTCCAACGCCCCTTGTCGACGGCGTCGGGTGCGCGGCTGCCCAGCGCCGCATAGGGACCGGCCGCGCGCAGGGCGAGCGCATGCATGTGCTGCTCAAACTCCGACTTCACCAATCGGTTCACCGACGCCATACCGCCGGGATCCTCGCCGCGCAGAACCGCGGCCAGCGCGCGGGCGCTGTTGGCTGCGATGGTGCGGACCCCGGATTCCAGCCGAGCAACGTCCTGGCGGACCAGCGGGTCGTCGTCAAGCCGTTGTGCGACGACAAGATCGATCACCCGGTCGGCCGTGCGCCGGTACTTGAACTCGTCGGCCAGAAAGGCGGTGGCACGCTCGTGGCCCAGCGATGTGCGCATGATCGACCACCCCGCGCCCTCGTCGCCGACCACATTCTCGACGGGCACCGCGACATCGTCGAGGAAGACCTCGGCGAAATGCGCCGCGCCGCTGATGTCGCGCAGGGGACGCACGGTGATCCCGGGGCTCTTCATCGGGATCAAGAGATAGGTGATCCCGTCCGATGGTTTGCCCCCCGACCCCGTGCGCACCAGCGCGAACATCCAGTCGGCGCGATCGGCCATCGTGGTCCACACCTTCTGCCCCGTCACCCGGTACACGTCGCCGTCGCGGACCGCGCGGGTGGACAGCGACGACAGGTCACTGCCCGCCCCAGGCTCGGAAAACCCTTGACACCAGAACTCATCCGCGCGCAGCAGCGGTATGAGGAAGCGATCCTTCTGTTGCTGGGTGCCGTGCGCGATGAGCGTGGGGGCGAGGATGAACGACAGCGGACACGGATGCGGTGGCACACCCGCATCCGTGGTCATCCGGTAGTAGTCCAGCTGATCCGCCAGCGATAGGTCGAGTCCACCGACCTCGCGGGGCCACCCAGGCGCAGCCAGCTGGTGGTCGACGAGTTCGGCGTGCCAAGCGCGGGCCACCTCGATCCGGTCGGGTTCAACGCCCGACCGAGCGACGTCGGCCTGACGACGACGAAACTCGGCGAGCAGCAACTCGAGACGCGGCCGCCAATCAGCAGTCTGCATGGCACTCCACAAAGTCAACTTGGTTAACTATGTCTGGAGTGTGCCGGTTAATGCAGCCGCTTGGCAAGCGCGCCCGTCAGCCGTCTTCGAGAATGAGAGCAAGCTCGGGGCATGCCGCGACCCCGTCGCGGGTGAGCTGCTCGTCTTCCGGTCGCACCTCACGCTCCCCCAGGATGGAGTAGCCGGAGTCGTCGATCGGGAACAAATCCGGGTCGACGGCGTAACACTGGGCATGGCCCACGCACTTCGACTGCTCGAGCCGAACCTTCATACGACCTCCTCCGCTCGACCGTCCAGGCGTACGGTCTCATCCAAGTTTTCAGCATAAGGCTAAAGCTTTAGCTATTTCGACACACCTCTAGTCCACACTTATTCTGACACTTGTGTCGATACATATTCCTGACTCATATCGCAGAGTCAGTGGATATTTGTGGCGATCAACTGAGCTATGTTCCACTTGGTTCTGACATCTATGTTCGATAGGAGCTGCAATGACAGTCGCGCTCAGCGATGAAGAGACCATGCTGGTCGAAACCGTGCGGGCCTTCGTCGACCGCGACGTCAAGCCCACGGTCCGCGCAGTCGAGCACGCCAACGAGTACCCGGAAGCGTGGATCGAACAGATGAAGCGGATCGGAATCTTCGGGCTTGCCGTGCCCGAGGAATACGGCGGTTCACCGGTATCGATGCCCTGCTATGTGAAGGTGACCGAGGAGTTAGCCCGTGGCTGGATGAGCCTGGCCGGCGCGATGGGCGGACACACCGTGGTCGCCAAGCTGATCTCGTTGTACGGCACCGAAGAACAGAAACAGAAGTACTTGCCACGCATGGCGAGCGGGGAGATGCGGGCCACGATGGCGCTCACCGAACCTGGTGGCGGCTCCGACCTGCAGGCGATGACGACCACCGCACGAGCCGAGGGCAACGAGCTGGTGATCAACGGCGCGAAGACCTGGATCAGTAACGCGCGGAGGTCCGGCCTCATCGCACTGCTGTGCAAGACCGATCCACAAGCGCAGCCACGCCATAAGGGCATCTCGATAGTCCTGGTCGAACACGGTCAGGGTCTGACCGTCTCACGCGACCTGCCTAAGCTGGGCTACAAGGGCGTGGAGAGTTGCGAGCTGTCGTTCGACGAGTGCCGCGTACCGGCCGCGGCGATCCTCGGAGATGAACCAGGCAGAGGATTCGCCCAGATGATGAAAGGCCTCGAAACGGGCCGGATTCAGGTTGCATCGCGGGCGCTAGGGGTGGCGAGCGCAGCGCTGGAAGACGCGCTGAAATACGCGCAGGAGCGGGAGAGCTTCGGCCAACCGATCTGGAAGCACCAGTCGGTCGGCAACTATTTGGCTGACATGGCCACCAAACTCACCGCGGCGCGCCAACTCACCCGCTACGCCGCAGAGAAATACGACAGCGGTGAGCGATGCGACATGGAGGCCGGGATGGCCAAGCTGTTCGCGTCGGAGGTAGCCATGGAAATCGCGCTCAACGCCGTCCGAATCCACGGCGGCTACGGCTATTCCACCGAATACGACGTCGAGCGCTACTTCCGCGACGCACCTCTCATGATCGTCGGCGAGGGCACCAACGAGATACAGCGCAACGTCATTGCCGCACAGCTGGTCTCGCGGGGCAAACTCTAGACGCCGGCGAGTTGCCGATCGACCGCACCCACCCGCGGGAAGTTGAGCATCCGGCGGGCGTTCTCCTCGACGATCAGCCTGCACTCGTCGTCGGGCACGTCGGCAAGGACCTCGGCTGCCCGCTTGCGCGAGTTCGGCCAGTTGGAGTCGCTGTGCGGGAAGTCGATCTCGAGCATGATCCGGTCGATGCCGATGCTGTGCCGGTTCGTCAGGCCGTGCTCGTCGTCGATGAAGCATCCCCAGAAGTGCTTGCGGAACAGATCCGAAGGCCGGGTGTCGAAGTCAATCTTCTGGTAGTAGCGGTGCCGCTCCCACACGTAGTCGGTTCGCTCGAGGATGTAAGGCACCCAACCGATGCCGCCCTCAGCGAGCGAGATCTGGAGATCCGGGAACTGCTGCAGCTTGCCGGAGAACAGCAGGTCGACCGTGGACCACATCAGGTTCGTGGAGAATAGTGCCGTCGCGACCGCGAACGGTGCGTCGGGCACCGCCATCTGACCCGGGACCGGCTTGATCGTCGAGAACGAGAAACCCGGCACGAACGAGCCGGACCCGAAGTGCAGCGACACCGGCATCTTGGCGTCCGAGCAGACCCGCCACAAGCCGTCCCAGTGATCGGAGTGGAATGACGGCAGACCGAGCGGCACCGGGCTGTCCGGGAACGAGATCGTGCGCGCACCCTTGGCGGCGACGCGCTCTGCCTCGGCCACACATGCGTCGATATCCCATGTCGGCAGGATCGCCAGCGGGATGTAGCGCTCGGGCGCCACCGCGCACCACTCGTCGATGTAGAAGTCGTTCCACGCCTTGACGCACAACAGTGCCAGGTCCTTGTCCTCGGCACGCTGGAACGTGCCGCCGCCGAATCCCGGGAACGACGGGAAGCACAATGCCGACTGCACACCGTCGAGGTCCATGTCGGCGACCCGCGCGACCGGGTCGTAGCAGCCCGGAATCATGTCCTCGTAGCGGACGGGATCCATGCCCCACTCCTCGGGCGGTTTGCCGGCGACCGCGTTCAGGCCGATGGTCGGGAAGACCTGACCGTCGTAGTGCCACAGATGCATGCCGTTTTCCTCGACGATGCGCGGGCCCTGTTCGAGGTATTTCTGCGGCAACCTGTCCTGCCACACGCGTGGGTGCTCGACCAAGTGGTCATCAACGGACACGATCTGGTGGTCATCCTGAAGCGGCATGATGCTCCTTCGCATCTGACGATCGGTCGTATTTTTCTGACATATCGTCTTGTTTTCTGACGGTTCGTCTCACAGACTATATGACACAAGCCACATTCGTCCAGCAGTTGAGAGGCGCGACATGGAATCCACGGACCGACCCGCCGAAGACGCAGGCCGGAACAAGGTCGATGAAGACGACCACGACCTGTTGACCTTCGGCGAAGCGGGCGAACGACTGCGCCTCGAAATCGCCGCGGCTGCGCGAGAGGTGCAAGGCCTGCAGCAATCCGGGCCGGTCGAGGCGCTCGAGAAGGCCCAGGCCCGCCTCGATGCACTGCGGTCCGCTGCAGCCCGCAACAGCGCGCAGCCCATCAACGACGCCAACTTCGAGAAGTTCTTCGGCTATCCGGGCAAAGCCAAGCGCAACCTGCCCGGAGCGCCGTCGGCCCGATGAGCGTGTCGGCGCGGACGGATAATTCACACATGGCCCGCACTCCCGACAAGTTGCGACGCTCCGGCTATGCCCCCGCCGCCAATCACGGTGTGGGACGCCGCGGCCTGCACACCCGCGAGCGCATACTGGGATCCGCCGCGGAAGTGTTCCTGGCCAACGGATTTCACGCCACCTCACTTGACGCCATCGCGAAGACGGCCGGCGCCTCTCGTGCGACCGTGTATCAATACTTCGCGGGCAAGGAAGAGATCTTCCGCGAACTGAGTGCGCTGGCCGAACGCGACGTGCTGGCACACGGTGAACACCTCGGTGAACTCGGCCCGACAGTCGACGGAGTGGATGCGCTGCACCGTTGGCTCGTCGCATGGGCGGATATCTACGACGCCCACGCAGCGGTGTTCGCCGAGTTTCCGGGCATCGGCACGGCCACCGGGTTGGCCGTCATCGATGCCAGCTCGGCCGCCGCCCAGTTCCATCAGACCGTCACCGATCGGCTGCGGCGGACACGCCTGCGGGATCTGGAAGCCGACGATGCGGCCGCAGCACTCGGGCGGATCCCCCACATGGTTCACCTCTACCGGTACCGGGACATGCTCCCTTTGCCCGCTCGCGCGACCGTGACGTGGTCGTTGACCGGTGCATTGCAGCTGATGCTGTTCCCCGAGACCCCAGCCGACGTGTTGCAGGTGGTAGCACCGGCAAGAGACGGATGCGCACGAACCACGCCCCGCGCCCTCGACTATGCCGCGGCGACACCGGCGGCCGTCGAGGCTTCGGGATCGCCGATTCCGCAGGATGTGCTGTCGGTCAGTTCGGCGTTGTTCGCCGAACGCGGCTACTACGCCATCGGCATGGAGGAGATCGCGGCCGCCGCCGATGTCAGCCGCGCGACCTTGTACCGGTACTTCAGCACCAAGGACAAGATCCTGGCCGAACTGACCCGCCGAGCGGTCGCTGAGATCGAGAAGCACGCCGCCGCCCTGCCTGCCAAGGCCGCGGATTCGCTGACCGAATGGATGCTTGGCTACGTCCGATTCCATCGCACCTACCGCGGCGTGATCCGGGCGTGGTTCGACGGCGCGGTCGCAGAACAGCTCTCCAACGCCGATGTGGACCACGGTATTGGCGCGATTTTCCAGGCGGTTGCCGCGTTGTTGTCCACCGTCGACCTGCCGCCCGGCATCGACGCTGACGTGGCAGGCGCGGTGTTCGTGGCGGTCCTGGGCCGGATGTCCGAGCCGACGGGGGCTAGCGGACCGAACAGCGACGAGCAGGCCGCTGAGTTGATGGTCAAGCTGTTGCGCCGTTCGCTCCTGCGTGAAGCGTGAACATAGGAGCTCAGCCGGCGGCGGCCTTCAGCTCGGCGCGCAGTCGCTTCTTGTCCACCTTGCCGCTGGCCAGTACAGGCAGATCGGCGACCAACACCAGTCGACGAGGCACCTTGTAGCGCGCCAACCGCTGCCGGACCCCCTCTTGCACCATTTCCAGCGTCGGCGACGCACCGCCGCGCGGCACCACAACGGCGCAGACCGCCTCGCCCCACTTGTCGTCGGGCACCCCGACGACGGCGCAAGCGGCCACCCCGTCAACCGCACTGACTGCATCCTCGACCTCGGGCGAATAAATATTCTCCCCGCCGCTGATGATCACGTCCTTCTTGCGGTCCATCAAATAGAGCAGCCCGCGCTCGTCCAGTCGACCCATGTCGCCGGTGCGACACCACCCGTCCCGCAGCGTCGCCTGCGTTGCCGCCGCGTCCTGCCAGTAGCCGCGGAACATCGAGTCGGACCGCACGACGATCTCACCTGCCTGCCCCACGGGCAGGACGCCACCGTCCGCACCGACCACACGTACCCGGGTGTCGGGAAATGGGAAGCCAACCGAGCTCAGCCGCTCGGCAGCGTTGGGGTCGTCGAGGATGTGCAGTTCCCGGGGCAGTCCAGAGACAATGACTTCCGTCTGTCCGTAAAGGTTGAGGAAACCCGCGTCCGGCAGAACGGCGAGTGCCCGCCGCAGGATAGCCGCGGTCATCGGCGCGGCCGAATAGACCACCGTGCGAACCGATTCCACCGCCAAGCGATCGCTCACCTCATCGAGGAGCGCCCTGAGCATGACCGGCGCCAGATGCAGCACCGTGATGCGCTCGTCGGCGATCAGCCGCACCGCATCGGCCGCGTCGAACTGTTGCTGCAGCACCACGGTTCCGCCTCGAGCATGCAGTCCACCGATAATCCCAAGCGCACCGAAGTGGAACATCGGCATATTGATCAGCCCGCGATCGGCGCTGCCGCAACGCATCTCGTTGTTCATCGTGAATGCGACCCGGCGCATCTCTCGCTGTCCGAGGATGCAGCACTTGGATGCGCCGGTCGTGCCGCTGGTGAACAGCAGATACGCGATGTCGTCAGGCCGGGCCACGAACTCGGGCTCGCCGCTACCGCCTTCCTCCACAAATCGTTCGTAGCCCGTGATCCCCTGCGGAGCTTGTCCGCCGATGACCACCAACATCGGTGGCGACGGCATATCCGCGATGAGATCGCCGATCACCGGCACGAACTCGGCGGCGCAGAACACGATCGACGGGGCGACGCGCCGCAGCGCATCATCCATCTCGGGAGGCGAAAGCCGAAAGTTGATGGTGGCCATGATAATTCCGCCGAGTTGGGCGGCTGCGTTCAGTTCGCCGAACTCGATGCTGTTGCGGCTCAACACTGCGATGCGGTCCTGGCGCCTCACCCCTGCCGCGGCCATCGCCGACACCAATCGGACCGCCCGGTCCCGTAATTGTGCGTGGGTCACGGTGCGCTGGCCGTACCGGTAGGCGACGACGTCGGGAAAGCGGGCTGCGTTGTCGGTCACGATGTCACCGAGCGTCATGTCGTCGACTTCGGCCCTCGACATGAGTTACCGGCTACTCAGCAGCATCGATCCAGCCACCGGCCCGCCGCCCACACCGACTGCCACCACCTCGGGGGTGCGGGGCGCCTGCCGATCGCCGCCCTCGCCCCACAACTGCACACATGCCTCGTGCAGGAAGCCCATTCCGTGTAGTCGCCCGCCGGAGAGTTGACCGCCGCTGGTGTTGATCGGCAGCGAACTGTCCAGTGCGATAGACGAACCGTCGCCGACGAATTCGCCGACCTTGCCGTGCTCGCAGAAGCCCATCGCTTCCAGCCACATGACGGTCAGGAAGGAGAAGCCGTCGTAGAGCTGGGCCATGTCGACATCGGCGGGAGTCAGGGTGGTGTGCTCCCACAGCGTGGCCGCCGAATCGTGCGCCGCCATCGTGGTGATGTCGCCGCGCTGATCCCAGGTCGCCCGCTCGAACATCCCGGGCCCGACGGACTCCACCGTCAGCGGGTGTCGCGGCAGGCCGTTGGCGGCGTCACGGCGCGACACGATCACGGCGGTGGCGCCGTCGCAGGGCACATCGCAGTCATAGAGGCACAGCGGCTCGGAGATCATCCGCGCACCGAGGTAGTCGTCCATCGTCATCGGTTCGCGATAGACCGCATCGGGATTGAGTCCGGCGTTGGTGCGGGCGTTGATCGCGATGCGGCCGAGGTGCTCGCGGGTCAGGCCGAAGTCGTGCATGTAGCGCTGGGCGGGCATCGCCAGCCAGTTCGCCGCCGACAGTGCGCCAAAGGGCGCCGTCCATTCCAGGTGCGGGGGCAATTCCCCGCCGCCGAACAGCACCGAGGCCCGACCGCCGCCGGCTTGTTGCGCGGCGGTGGATTCCCATACCGACCGGTAGACCACGACGTGGTTGGCCAGCCCGAGACTGACCGCCATGCAGGCCTCGATCGCCGGGCCGATCTGCCCCGCTGTCTCCATCGCGGAGACGTACCAGCGGGTGCGCAGTCCGAGTGCGTTGCGGACCTCTTGGACGGTCGCTCCGGAGAACCCCGCGTCCGGCACACCCGGTCCCGGGTAACTCGCGATCCCGTCTACGTCGTCGACGCTCAGCCCGGCGTCGGCGATCGCCCGCAGCACAGCCTCGAGGGTGAGGTCCAATCCCGTCCGGCCCAGCCTGCGGCCGACCTGCGACTTACCCGCTCCGGTCAGGACGGCCTTGCCGTCGAACGGACCACCGGTCACCATACGAACCGCGCGATCAGTTCGGCCACGGCGGCCGGTTTGTCGACTCCATCGATCTCGACGGTGTGTCGCACGGTCAGGTTCACGGTGTCGTCGGCGACCTTGGTGGCGTCGGCGAGCTCGGACCGGACTCGGATGCGGCTACCGGCGGTGACCGCGGACAGGAATCGCACCTTGTTCAGGCCGTAGTTGATGCCCATCTTGGCGTTCTCGACGCGGTAGTTGTCCTTGCTCACACCGGGGATGAGCGAGAGCGTGAGAAAGCCGTGCGCGATCGTTGCGCCGTAAGGACTTTCGGCCTCGGCCTTCTCGACATCGACGTGGATCCACTGATGATCCATCGTGACGTCGGCGAAGGCGTCGATCCGGCTCTGGTCGATTTCCACCCACCGGCTGACGCCCAGTTCCTCACCGATCGTCGCGAGTGCATCGTCCACGGACCTGATCATTTTCACCGCTGCTCCCAACGTCGCCTGCGCCGATATACCGATATCTATTTAACGGTATAGACTGGCGTCGCTCGTCGGGCAAGCAGCCCGTCAACTCTAACGATCTTGGGAGACACATGGCCACCACCACGTCCCGCGCAGCGATCGTGGCCGCTGCCCGCACACCGATCGGAACGGCGCGCAAGGGCACGCTGGCCAACATGCCGGCGATCGAGCTCGCCAAACCCGTCGTGCAGGCCGTCGTCGAACGCTCCGGACTGGACGCGGCGGACTTCGACGACCTGGTGCTGGCCGAGAGCATGCAGGGCGGCGGCGACAGTGCCCGCTACATCGCGGTGGCCCTCGGCATGCTCGACATTCCCGGGCTCGCCGTCAACCGCCAGTGCGCATCGAGTCTTTCGGCCATCGCCGTGGGCGCCGGGCAGATCGCGTCCGGGATGAGCCGCGCCATCCTGGCCGGCGGTATGGAGTCGCTGTCGACCGGCCCAATCATGCAGAAGCGCAAGCTCTTCACCGCAGGCAAGTCGCCCGAGGACTACGCGCAGTGGTTCCCCGAGTCGCATCCGCCGACTGCGGAAGCGCCCGCCATGGACATGTCCATCACCGTCGCGCACAACTGCAACCTTCAGTACGGGATCACCCGCGAGGACCAGGACAATTGGGCGCTGCGCAGCCATCAGCGCGCGATCAGGGCCATCGACACCGGGGCGTTCACCGACGAGATCATCCCGCTCCAGGTGCCCCAGGCCGACGGCAGCGTGATTACCTTCGCCGAGGACGAGCATCCACGGCGCGGGAGTTCGATGGAGTCGCTTGCCGGGCTGAAGGTGCTGCATCCTGAGATCGAAGGCTTCACCGTGACGGCAGGAAACTCCTCCGGGATCAACGATGCCGCGGCAGTGGTCGCGCTGGCCAGCCCGGACACCCAGCAGGATGTGCTGGCAAGCGTGCTGTCCTGGACGCAGGTCGGACTGGACCCGACGCGGACCGGCAGCGGGCCGATCAAAGCTATCCCGAAGGCGCTCGAGTTGGCGGGCCGCAAGCTCGAGGATGTCGCACTATTCGAAATCAACGAGGCGTTCGCCGCTCAGGCGGTGGCGTGTGCGCGCGAACTCGGTCTCGACGAGGAGATCGTCAACGTCTACGGCTCGGGCATCAGCCTGGGCCACCCGATCGCCGCAACCGGCGCCCGCATGGTCACCTCGGCGATCTACGAATTGCGCAGGCGCGGTGGGGGTATCGGCGTGCTGTCAATGTGCGCCGGCGGTGGTATGGGTGCCGCGATGGTCATTGAGGTGGCCTGAGATGACCGCACTGATCACCGAGGGACTGTTCCGGGTCGACGGCGGCCGTGCGGTGCTGTTCGCGTCGCGCAGGCGTTCGTCGGGTGCGGTGAAGTTCCCTGCAGAGCGGCCCGAGCTGTTCGACGGCGACTCCGACATTCAGCAGGACATCGAGCCGATCGAATTGTCTACCGCGGGAACGTTGTACACCTATACAACGCAGGAGTTCCCGCCACCGCTGCCCTACAAGGGCAATCGGGATCCGAAAGTGTTCCAGCCGTATGTGGTGGGCTTCGTCGAGCTGGCCGAGGGCGTGCTGGTGGAGACGCTGATCGTCGACGCGACTGCCGATGAACTGCGGATCGGCCAGCGCCTGGTCTCGACCACCACCACCCTGGAGACCGCCGACGGTCAGTCGCTGCTGACGTTCGCGTTCCGACCGGCCGAGGAGAGTTAGAGTCCATTCGGTGACGGACCTGGGCTCTCCGCAATTCGGGCTTCATCCCCTGCACGGCGTGCACGAACCCACGACCGGCAATCCGCCGCGCCGGCCGCGATCCGCGCGCCGGACCACCTCGATCGACATGACCCGCGACGAGGGCTCGCTGGACCCGGTGTATCTGAGTGGGCGGGCGCGCGATCTGTGGACAGCCGGCGACGAAACGGCGACCGAACTCGGCTCCGCGACACTCTCGGCCACCATCGAGCTGGTCGCCCGCGTCGTCCGTCACGTCGAGGTGACGCCAGCCGTCGCCGCGATGTCCCGGCTGGCGGGCGCGCCCGCGATGAGCGGGTTTCGCGCGGCGGCCGACAAGGTGGCTCCCGAGCTGCTTCAAGCCCGCGATCTGCGCTATACGCTGCTCGACGACGTTCCGGTCGCGACGCTGATCTCCGGCCACGCGCTGTCGGCATCCAACCTGCTCGGCGACGTCGCGAAGTCCGGGTACTACCTGCCGGTCGCAGACCAGTGTGCGGGTTTCGCGACCGGGGGTCTGCTAATGACGTCGTTCGAGGCGGGCGATCCGGTGATCGTCACCGGCCCACCTGCCCCCGACCTTGATCACGACGGCGACCCGTGGGCGTGGCACGCGATGTCGCCGTTGCCAATTCACGGCATGCGGCGCCGGCGCCGCATTGACGTCCACCAGGGTGAGTCGCCGTCACGAGTGGGCATCGATGCGATGTTCCGCGACACCTACGTGCGAAGCGACGGGGTCGAGACGATCATCCACGAGTACACCCTGGACGCCGTCGTGGACACCGAGACCGGCGTCATCGTCGATTCGCGGGCCACACCGCGCGTGCTGCCGTGGCAGGAATGCCCCGGAGCCGTCGCCAGTGCTGCGCGGATCACCGGAATGACGTTGCAGGAACTTCACTTTCGTGTGCGCCGAGAATTACACGGCACCAGCACATGCACCCATCTCAACGACCTGCTGCGTAGTATGGCCGATGCCGAGGCGTTGATACACCTCGTTACGGAAGCCTGAGCGCGTCAGCGCGGGCCGGGCGTCGCGTCGCCCAGCTCGTCGGGTTGAGCGGGAGCTGTGGCGGACTTCGGCTTGGTCGCGCCGTCAGTCTCGTCGATGTCCTCGAGGGACGCCTCGTCGGTGATCGGTTGGCTGGTATCGAATCCTGACATGGCTACTGAATAGCCAGAATTCCGGCGTTCAATCCTCTAAGCGTTGGCGAACGAGAACGTACGTGTGCGGCTAACCGTCAGCGTGGTCACGTGATTCGTTGCGGGTGGCCAGATCACTGTTCCCTGCGAGATCACACCGCGAATGTCCCGATAGGCGGCGAAGGTGTCAGCCACCACGCACGCCTGGATTTCAGCGCGTTGTGCGGCGTCACCCTTCACACCATCAACGACGACGGCGATTGTGGCGGAATCGAAGTCGACCACCCGCGCCGGTAGGGCCAGCAACTGGCCGTCGGTGTCGACGACACAGATCGCGCCGGACGGCCCTTGCGCCAAGAACTCGGCTAGTTCGTCCTCGGCCATCGCAATCGGGCCGGAGCTGCGCGGATTAGGCACGTCGATCGGGGAGATCGGCGGCGCGGATCTGGTTGAGCGTCAGGCCGATGAAGCACCGCTTGCCGCTGAGGAGGCGGTCGCGGACGTTCGTCACGACCGTCTCCGGCACGCGTTGATCCGGTGAGCTTTCGCCGATGAGTTCGTCGACCTCGGCTGCGGACGGTTGGTAGACGGACGCATGACCATAAACAGAGACCCAACCCTCGTCGTCGCCGACTAAGCAGGCGACCTCGGGAGCCGAGCGCAGGTGTCGGACCTTGGCGCTCTTGGCGTAGGTGGCGAAGTAGAGGCAGCGGGTGGCGGAGCGATAGGCGACCGAACGCATGGCGTAGCCGATCGGACGTCCGGCGCCGTCGCGGCAGAAGAGAAACACGCGGTGGTGGGCATGGAGGAGCTCGATGACGTCCGGCGCGTCGAGCGACAGCGGGGTCACGACGCGAGCGGCCCGGACGTAACCGCCATCGCGAGGATCATCTCCGCGACCACCGCGATCATCTCGTCGCGGTCGACGGCCACGGTCTGCCGGTGCACCGTGTGCCAGGCGCGGTCCAGCAGCCCCATCACCGCGACGCCGATGGCGTCTGGCGAGTGTGTGCCGTTTCCGGCAATCGCCTGGCCAAGCTTCCACGACGCCCGAGTCACCATGCGGTTGCGGGAGTTTCGGAAATCGTCGTCGTCGGGTGCCGACTGCGCCGAAGCGAGTACGAACGCACCGTGGTGATCCATGTAGTCGAAGTAATGACCGACCCAGGCCCGGATGTCGGCTGGGCCGAACGCTGCGTCGGCCTCGGCCCATTCCCCGATGACGGCTAGGGCTTCGCGGTAGGCGTTCTTGCCGAGGACGTTGAAGATCTCGCGCTTGTCTTTGAAGTAGGTGTAGAAGCCGGCCCGAGAGATGCCACACGCCTCAGTGATCGCATTGATCGGCGTGCCCGCGTAGCCGCGTTCCAGAAACAGACGGCGACTGGCGTTCAGGATCGCCGCGCGGGTGCGCTCACCGCGGGTGGGGTCCGATTCCCGTTCGGTGGCCGAAGCCGAGGTCACCGTCATGCGGCGACTTTATATGACAGTGTCGTCAACTGCAATCAATGCACCTATTCGACAAATCGTGGCCCGGAATCATCTGAACTTGACACAAGTGTCAAGTTCGGCGAAGCTCATAGCCAAGCCCAAAGTCGAGTAGCGAGAGGCACCACGATGACGCAGTTCACCGACGCACCGATCTTCGATGCCGACCAGCACATGTATGAGACCCCCGATGCGCTGACGAAATATCTGCCGAAGGAGTTCCAGTCCAAGGTGCAGTTCGTCCAGATCGGCAGGCACACCCGCATCGCGATCCTGAACAAGATCACCGACTACATGCCGAACCCGACGTTCGAGCGGGTCGCAGCCCCCGGCGCGCACGAGAAGTTCTACTCGGGCCAAAACCCCGAGGGCCTGTCGATGCGAGAGATGTCCGGTCGTGGCATCGACACCCCGCCGGGCGCGCGCAACCCCGAAGACCGGATCGCCGAACTCGACCGCCAGGGCGTCGACGCGTGCCTGAACTACCCCACGCTGGCCAATCTGGTCGAGCATTCGGCGGCCGAGGATCCCGACCTGACGGTGGCGATCATCCATGCCCTCAACCAGTGGATGCTGGAGCACTGGGGCTTCAGCCATGCCAACCGCGTCTACTCGACACCGGTACTCACCCTGGGACTCGTGGACGAAGCGCGTCGCGAACTCGAGTACATCCTGGACAACGGCGCCAAGGTCGCGCTGATCAAGCCGGCGCCGGTGAATGGCTACAAGGGGTGGCGCTCCCCCGCGCTTCCCGAGTTCGACCCGTTCTGGCGCGACGTCGAGGACGCAGGCCTGCCAATCGTGTTGCACGCCAGCCAACCTCCGCTGCAGGAGTACATCGACAGGTGGGAGCCGCCGTCGACCAGCAGCGCGTTCGAGATGTCGGCGTTCAAGTGGACGGCGCTGGGCCACCGCGAGATCGCCGACATGTTGACCAGCCTGATCTGCCACGGCACGTTGACCCGGTTCCCGAAGCTGCGCATCGCCAGCGTGGAGAACGGCAGCGCGTGGATCAAGCCGCTGTTCGACGACCTGCAATCGACATACGGCAAGATGCCGCAGAACTTCCCCGAGCATCCGCACGACGTGTTCCGACGCAACATCTGGGTCAGCCCGTTCTGGGAGGGTTCCGTGGCCGACGTCGTACAGACCGTCGGATGGGACAAGGTGATGTTCGGCTCGGATTGGCCGCATCCCGAAGGCTTGGCGGAGCCAAAGCGCTATTGGCAGTACGCCGAGGGTATGGACGAGCGCCGCACCTATGACTTCATGGGTGACAACGCCCGTCGCTTCATGGGGCTGCCGATCGCCAACCCCGACCCGGAGGCCGTCAAGCCCCCGCAATTGGCGAACGCCTGAGGTACACGCAGCGCTAATGGTCCCTTTAGTAAGCACGGCTAACTTTTCGGGTAGGCTCGGAATAGCTCGTTTCGCCGAGAGCCACGAAAGGGACCGTTATGGCCAGAACCGACAATGACACGTGGGACATCAATGAGAGCGTCGGCGCTACCGCGTTAGGGGTTGCCGGCGGGCGGGCCGCGGAGACCAGAAGCGCCGATCCGCTGATCAGCGATCCCTACGCAAAACTGTTCCTCGAAGCGGCCGGCGACGGCATCTGGCGGGTTTATCTGGACGATGAGTTACCGGCCGAATTGGTCGGTGCCGATCCACAATTCGAGGACCGGATGCAGGCGATGCTGGGCTATACGGCGTGCCGGACGAAGTTCTTCGACGACTACTTTCTGGCGGCGGCCGGCGAAGGTATCCGGCAGATCGTGATCCTGGCGGCCGGTCTGGACTCACGCGCCTGGCGACTCGCCTGGCCGGCTGGGTGTGTGGTCTACGAGATCGATCAGCCGAAGGTGCTGGAATTCAAGATCGGCACCTTGAAATCGCATGCGGTCGACTCGATCGCTTCTCATGTCAGCGTCGGCATCGACCTCCGTCTGGATTGGCCGAAGGCACTGGCGCAGGCCGGGTTTGACGCGTCGGCCCCGACGGCGTGGTCGGCCGAAGGGCTGTTGCCTTATCTAACAGCCGATGCCCAGGGCCTGTTGTTCGATCGAATCCAGTCGCTCAGCGCTCCCGGGAGCCGTGTCGCGGTCGAAGCGTTCACCAACGAGTTCTTCAGCCCAGAGAGTTTCGCGCGCCGCGAGGAGCAAACGGAACGCTACCGACAGGCCGCAATCAGGCTGGGCGGCAAAGACATTACCGAGTCTGGCAACCTGCTCTATGAAGAAGAGCGAACCGAGGTCGTCGACTGGCTGCAAGCGCATGGCTGGACTGTCACCGCTGCGACGAGCGCAGAGGATCTGATGGCCGCAAGCAACCGAGCCGTCCCGGCGGGCCTCGATGCCGCCGTCCCGGAAAGCGTGTTCGTCGAAGGCCGGCTGCGCTGACCCCAACGACCCGCACCGATATGCTAAACGGCCTGGCCTCGAGACGGCGGCCACTCCCCATTCGCTGTCAGTCGCTGGCAGGCAGCGGCTTGGCTTCCTTGAGCGCCAACGGCTTTCCCCCGACGCTGAGTGAACCGGCGCCGGCCTTGGTGACCAGCACCTCGGCGTCGCCGTCGTCGACGTAGCGCTTGCCCATCGTGGTGCCGTCGGCGAAGGCCGGGTCGAGCGTGGCGTCGGCGGGCCGCTCGGCGTCCAGTGGCAGCATCGGCCGGCCCCCGCAATGCAGATCGTCGAGGCTGTCAGCGGCTTTGACGACGATCACCTGGGTATCACACACCTGGCTCCGCAGGCGCGTGCCGTTCTTGATCATGTCGGACTCCTTGTTGTTGTCTGGGAGACGGATTCAGTGCTCGGCTGCCGCCGGTTTGAGGTCTTCGAGGATCTCCCGGCGCAGCACCTTGCCGGTCGGCGTGGTCGGCAGCTCATCCCGGAACACGATGCGGTCCGGCGTGCGGGACCCGCGCAGCTTGCTGCGGGCGAACTCGCGCAGCCGCTCGGGTGCCGGCGCGGTGCCTGACTCGGGCACGATCACCGCTACGATGGCCTGCCCCCACTCGGCGTCATCCAGGCCGACGACGACAACCTCGCGGACGTCGGGGTGCTCAATGAGCACGTCCTCGACCTCCGACGGGGCGATATTCTCGCCGCCGCGGATGATGGTGTCGTCGGACCGCCCTCCGATGAACAGGTAGCCATCCTCATCCAGCATCGCGACGTCCCTGGTCGCGAACCAGCCGTGGTCATCGAGCACCGAACCGATCTCGGTGTAACGGCCCGAGACCTGAGGGCCGCGAACGAACAGCTCACCCGTCTCGCCCGGCCCCAGCACGGTGCCGTCCTCCGCGCGAATCTGCACCTCGATGCCGGGGACCGGTCGACCGACCGAAGTCAGTCGACGGGCGACGGCGTCGTCTCGCGCCTCGTGGGCCAGGCGATGGTCGTCGGGTGTGAGCACCGCAATGGTCGAACTGGTCTCGGTCAGCCCGTAGGCGTTGACGAAGCCGACCTGCGGTAGCAGGTCAAGCGCCCTTCGGACCAGGGGTCGCGCCACCTTCGATCCGCCGTACGCGAAGTTGCGCAGCGTCGGAAGCTCGGCAGACTGCTCCTCGAGGACCGCCACGATGCGGGACAGCATGGTCGGCACCACCGTTGCGGTGGTGACCCGCTCGTCGCGGACCAGTCGAACCCATTCGTGCGGATCGAACCGGCGCAGGTACACGATCGCCCGTCCGGCATACAGGTTTGACAATGCGGCCCCGACCCCCGCGATGTGATATGGCGGGACGCACACCAGCGCCGCATCGGCGGGATCGGCGGAACCGAATTCGACAGTGCCGGTGACATAACTGGTCAGGTTGTTGTGAGTCAGCTCAACGGCTTTGGGCCGCGACGTGGTACCCGAGGTGAACAACACGACCGCCACGTCGTCGGGGTCGGCGAAGACCGAGACCGGCTCGGTGGATCGCGCGGCCTCGATGAACTCGTCGGACGTCATCACCCGCTGGCCGAAACCGGCCCCGATGTCGCGGTACTCGGCGTCGACCACGACCAACGGCGAGGGCAGCCGATCGATGAGTTCGCGCAGCCCCTCTGGACTCAGCCGATAATTCAGCGGCGTGAACGCTGTGTTCGCGCGCGCCGAAGAGAACAGCAGCAGCGGGAGTAGTACTCCGCCGGTGCCGACGTAAGCGACATGGGATGCCCCGGATGCGGCGATAACGCCTGCACCGCCGTCGGCGAGCTCGCTGAGGTCGACAGTGGTCAATCGAATGTCGCCGTCCACCACGGCAACCCGGTCGGGATCACCCGACGCCGCCATCTCCAGCAGCAAAGAAATACTCAACGCCCTCAGCCCTCACCTGCGAGTTGATGCCCTAACGCCGTTAGTGCGCAGCGATCCGATTCTAGACCCGCACCGACTAATCAGATATATAGTTATAGGCTTAGTGGTATCTGAGTCAACGCGCGCTCCCGTCAACGGCTGGTTCGACGGTGACGCCTGCCGGAAGGAACACGATGAGCAGCACGCCCGACATCGCCATCATCGGCGTTGGACTTCACCCGTTCGGGCGGTACGAGGACCGGTCGGCGCTGGAGATGGGCGCCGTGGCGATCAGCAGGGCACTGCGCGATGCCGGGGTGGCGTGGTCCGACGTGGGCAGCCTGTATGCGGGCAGCCTCGAGGTGGCCAATCCCGAGGCGGTGACGGGGTTGGCAGGGATGACTGGCCTCCCGGCGCGGGCCACGTTGAGCGGCTGCGCGACCGGAAACTCGCTGTTGACCCTGGCCGCCCGAGACGTCCAACTCGGCGAAGCCGACATTGCGGTCGGCGTCGGGCTGGACAAGCATCCGCGCGGCGCCTTCGGTGCCGACCCGTCGGTATCGGGGTTGCCGCAGTGGTACGGCGATCAGGGCATGTTCCTGACCACGCATTACTTCGGCACCAAGATCATGCGCTACATGCACGATCACGGCATCACCGAGGAGACCCTGGCCCGCGTTGCCGCCAAGAACTTCGACAACGGAGCGCTGGCGCCGCATGCATGGCGCCGCAAGCCGATGAGCGTCGACGCGATCCTGAGCTCTCCGGTCGTGAACGCACCGCTGCGTCAATACATGTACTGCAACCCGAACGAAGGCGCCGCCGCCGTCGTGGTGTGTCGGGCCGATAAAGCCAAGCAGTACACCGACTCTCCGATCTACCTGCGCTCCACCGCGCTGCGCAGCCGCCGCGAAGGCGCCTACGAACTGCTGCGTACCTCGATCGAGCTGCCGATCGTGCCCGGCACCACCGCCGAGGCCGCCCGCGCCGCCTACGAATTGGCCGGGATAGGTCCCGAGGACGTCGACGTCGCGCAATTGCAGGACACCGACTCGGGTTCCGAGATCATCCACATGGCCGAGACGGGGCTGTGCAAGGACGGCGAACAGGAGGCGCTGCTCGCTGACGGCGCCACCAAGATCGGCGGACGGCTGCCTATCAACACCGACGGCGGCCTGCTGGCCAACGGCGAACCGGTCGGTGCATCCGGCCTTCGCCAGGTCTACGAGCTGGTCCAGCAACTGCGCGGCACCGCCGGTGACCGTCAGGTGCCGAACGATCCGCAGGTCGGGCTGGCCCAGCTGTACGGGGCACCCGGAACCGCAGCCGTCGCCATCTTGTCCAAGTAGCCGCCATCCCGAAGGGAGTACTGCCGATGACCGACACCCAGGCGGAATCGCGCCCGCGCGCCGAGGTCGACCTCGACCACCACTCACCCGAGTTTCGCGATGACCCCTACGGCCGGTTCCGTGAGATGCGCGAATCCGGCTGTCCAGTAGCACATTCCGAGCACTACGAAGGCTTTTGGGCGCTGGTCGACTACGCATCGGTTTTCGAAGCGGCCCGCGACGACGACCTGTTCAACTCTTTCCCCTCGGTCGGTGTGCCCGCCAGTGAGCTGCCCTTGCCGATCCTGCCGATCGAGTCGGATCCTCCCGAGACCCAGGAGTTGCGCGAGGTCACCCTCAAGCGGTTCTCGCCGGGTTCGGCGGAACGGTTTCGTGAGTCAGCCATCGAGATGACCAATGAGGCGATCGACGCCTTCATCGAGCGCGGTGGTTGTGACCTGGTCGGTGAGCTGACGACGCCGCTGCCGGCGCGGTTGATCTTGCGGCTGTTGAACTTCGACGAGTCGCGGTTCATGGACTGGGTCGGCTGGGTGCACACCACCGTGCACGACCGTGCCCATGACCCGGAGAAGGCCGGAATCGCGGGGATGGAGATGTTCGGCGAGATTGTCAAGCACATGGAGCAGCGTCGGGCCGAGGGACTCGGTGATGACCTGTTCAGCGACATCCTGCGCGGGACGCTGAACGGCGAACCGCTCGACGATGGCCAGATCACCATGTACACCGTGCTGATGATGCTCGGTGGTATGGACACCACCAGTGGCTTCACCGCCAATGTGCTGTTGCGGCTGTGCAAGGACGCCGAGCTGCGCGCCAAGTTCACCGCTGATCCGAGCCTGGTGAAGAAGTCCACCGATGAGCTGCTGCGCCTGTACACGCCGACGCTCGGCCTGGCGCGCACCGTCTCGCGCGACGCCGACTTTCACGGCCAACACCTGTGCCAGGGCGACCGGGCGATCCTGATGTGGGCTGCGGCGAACCGTGACCCCGCAATGTTCGAGAACCCCGACGAACTCGACCTCGATCGCCCAAATGCCAAGAAGCACATGGCTTTCGGTGTGGGCATGCACCGCTGCCTTGGCTCGCACTATGCCAAGCTGATGTTCGACGTGATGATCACCCAGGTGCTCAAGCGGCTACCCGACTTCGAGTTGGCCGGTGAGGCGAAACTGTTCGAGGACGCGGGCGAGGTGTACGCCGTGCGCGAACTGCCGGTCAGTTTCACGCCCGGGCCGCGGGTGGGCTGACGGCCGGCCGGGACGGGAGAACGCGGTGACGGCTGGCACCATCGCCGGGCTGCTGGACGAGTGTGCCGCCGGCCGGCCGGATCGTCCGCTGCTGCGCGACGTCGACGGCGAGACACTCACCGTGTCGCAGGTCACCGGACTGGCTTCGGCTGCCGCGGGATGGCTGACAGATGCCGGTGTACGTCCCGGCATGACGGTCGCCTGGCAGCTACCCTCACACGTCAACGCGGCGGTGGCGATGCTGGCGCTGGCCCGCATGCCCGTTGTGCAGGCCCCGGTGTTACACCTCTATCGGTGCCGCGAGGTGTGCGCGGCGGTCGACGTCGCGCGCGCTGACATCCTGCTGGTTGATGAGTCGACGGCCGCCAATGCCGCACCAGGGCTACCGACAATCATGGTGCCTGCCGACCTTGTCCGCCGACTCCAGACGTCACCGGCTACAAGCGCCGAGTACGAAGCGCTCCCCTCCGCAGCGGAGCCGCGCTGGGTGTACTTCACGTCGGGCACCACCGGCCGCCCGAAAGCCGTCCGCCACTCCGACGCCACCTTGCTCAGCGCCGCCCGCGGTTATGTCGCGCATCTCGGCGTGGGCAGCCATCCGCGGGAAGTCGGCACGATCGCCTTTCCCATCGCACACATCGGCGGCATGGTCTACCTCGCCACCGCTCTGTTCGGCGGCTTTCCCGTAGTGCTCATCCCCAAAGTTTCCGCAGCCGACCTGCCCCGGGTGCTCGCCGAACATCAGGTGACGGTGACCGGAGCGAGCACCGCGTTCTACCAGATGCTGCTGGCCGCCCAGATGGCCGCGCCGACAACCGAATTGCTGGTGCCGTCGCTGCGGATGCTGATCGGCGGGGGTGCCCCGTGTCCGCCCGAGGTGCACAAGCAGGTGCGTGAACACCTACGCGTACCCGTCGTGCATGCCTACGGGATGACCGAGGCGCCGATGATCTGCGTCAGCGAGGCCACCGACACCGACGAGCAACTGGCCAACAGCGCCGGCCGGCCTATCCCTGGATCGCAGGTGCGGATCGGGGCGAACGGCGAGATCGAGTTGCGCGGCGCCAACCTGACAGCGGGATACCTGCAGCACGACCAGTGGGCCGACGCGCTCACCGCGGACGGGTGGTTCCGCAGCGGCGACCGGGGACACCTTCGCCCGGACGGCCGCATCGTGGTCACCGGCCGCACCAAGGATTTGATCATTCGCAAGGGCGAGAACGTCGCCCCCGACGAGATCGAGAACGAACTGCTGGCCCACCCCCTGGTCGACGAAATCGCCGTGCTCGGCCAGCCCGACGAACTGCGCGGCGAGCTCGTGTGCGCGGTCGTGCGTCGTTCGCCACGCCATCGCGACGTCACCCTCGACGAGCTCTGCACGTTCCTCGACCAACGCGGGCTGATGAAGCAGAAGTGGCCCGAGCGGCTCGTCCTCGTCGACGAGTTCCCGCTGACAGGGCTCGGCAAGGTCGCCAAGTCCGAGCTGGCCCGGCAGATCGCAGGAGGAACCCGATGACGGCGTTGTCCGCTGACGAGCGTCAGGAACTCGCGCAATCGGTGCGCTCCGCCTGTGAGCGACTGGCATCCGAGGACCGAGTGCGCGCCGTCGCATACGCCGAGGGCAACCGCGGCGGCGGAGACGGGCATTCCGGCTTCGACACGGTGCTGTGGGACGTGCTGTGCAATCAGGTGGGGGTGGCCGGCATCGCGCTGCCCGAACACCTGGGCGGCGCAGGTTACGGAGTGTCCGCGCTGGGTGTGGTCGCTCACGAACTCGGCCGCGCGCTGGCCCCGGTGCCGTTCGTCGGTTCCACGGTGCTGGCCACCGGCCTGCTGCTCGACCTGACCGAGCGCGACCCGGATGCGGACAAGCGACTCACCGGGCTCATCGAAGGTCGCCGCACCGCCGCCGCAGCCCTTACCGGCGACGGCGGGTTGTGGCGACGGTCCGCGGTGACCCTGCGCGCCGCTCGCGCCGGGGATGATTGGAACATCGACGGCACGGTACGCCACGTGCTGGGCGGCTCCGTTGCCGACGACCTCGTCGTGGTCGCCATCGACGAAGATGGCGAGCCGGCGGTGTTCCTGCTCGACCCGACTATCGACAGCGTCGTCGCGGAGGCCGAACGCGTGCTCGACCGCACCAGGCCGATGGCCACCATCACGCTGAGCTCGGCGCCGGCGCTGCGGCTGTCCGGCGACGCACCCCTTGGCGACGTCGTCGACCGCAACGTCGACATTGCGCTGGCGGTGCTCTCGGCGGAACAGGTCGGCGCCTGCGAGCGGGTGCTCGAGATCGCCACCGACTATGCCCGCACGCGTGAGCAGTTCGGACGGCAGATCGGCAGCTTTCAGGCCATCAAGCACAAGTGCGCCGACATGCTGGTCGATCTCGAGTGGGCGCGCTCGGCCTCACAGGCGGCCCTGGAAGCTCTCGACGATCCGGACTCCGCGGCCGCCGGCGAAGCGGGCTGGCGGGCGAGCATGGCCAAGGCGGTCTGCTCAGAGGCGCTGCGCAACGCGACTAAGGCAAACGTCCAGATTCACGGCGGCATCGGCTTTACCTGGGAGGATTCCGCACACCTGTACTTCCGGCGCGCCCGCACGGACGAGGTGCTCCTCGGCGCCCCGGGCCAGCACTGGGACCGGCTATCGACGCTGGACCCGTCGACTCAGCCGCCGGCTTCGCCAGAAGTGACGAAAGAGCTCAACGATGTCGACGCCCTACGCGCGGAGATCCGCTCTTTCCTGGACAACGCACCCAGGCCGGCCGGCCTCCGGAACTACGGGCCCACTCCCACCGCGGACGACGTCGAAGCCGGCCGGGTCTGGCACCGCTACCTGGCCGACCACGGCTACGCGTGTCTGCACTGGCCGCGCGAGTTCGGCGGTGCCGCAGCAACAGTGACGTACCAGGCCGTCTTCGCCGAGGAGTGCGCGCGAGCAGAAGTGCCCCGTCAGCTCAACATCACCGGCGCTGACCTGGTCGGACCGGTGCTGATCAAGTTCGGCAGCCAGGAACAGAAGGATCGCTACCTGGAGCCGATCAGGCTGGGCGACGATGTCTGGTGTCAGCTCTTCTCCGAGCCTGGCGCCGGGTCAGACCTCGCCGGTGTGCGTACCCGTGCCGAGCGCACCAGGACCGGCTGGCGGATCGATGGTCAGAAGGTGTGGAGTTCGGCGGCCGCCTCGGCCCGCTTCGGGCTGTTGCTCGCCCGCACCGGCCCGGACAAGCACCGCGACTTGTCGATGTTCGTTGTGCCCATGGGTATCCCGGGGGTGACGGTGCGCCCACTGACCCAGATGGACGGTGAGAGCAAATTCAACGAAGTCTTCTTCGACGGCGCCGAGCTCGACGAAGACGCCCTGATCGGTGAAGTCGGTCAGGGCTGGACAGTGGCGATGGTGACGCTGGGCCGTGAGCGCCTGACGTTGGGTTCGCAGGCCGTATCGATGTTCCGGTTGCACGAGCGCATGGTCGATGCGGCCCGTGACCACGACCTGCTCGACCCGGTGCTGTCCAGGTCGATGACCCGATTGTGGGCCAGGATGTGGCTGCTGCGGTTCACCTGGCAGCGCGCCATCGACTCGGGTGACCTGACGTCGCCGGCCTTCTCGGTGCTCAAGCTGATGACCTCGGAAACCGATCAGGACCTGGGTGACATGGCCACCGAGGTGCTCGGTACCGACGCGTGCACCGACCCCGAGGAGGACGGCCTGGTGCACCACATGCTGATCGGTCGAGCGCAGACTATCCTGGGCGGAACCAGCGAGATTCAGCGCAACATCCTCGGCGAGCGAGTGCTCGGACTTCCCAAAGAACCGCGATGACAGCGGGTTTGAACCCTTTGACCAGGGTCGACTTCACCGCCGCGTTGCGCGCTGCGCTGCGCCCCGGAATGACGGTTGTCCTCGGCGACGGAGTTGGCGCGCTGGGCTGCCTTGACGACGGCGGCTCGGTCGGCGCGGCGCTGAGCGCCGCGGCCAGGGAGGTCGGCTCGGTGCGGCTGGTACTGGGCTGGCTGCCCGCCCCGATCGACGGCCTCGACGCAGACGCGTTCGGTGAGGTGGTTGCGTTGATGCCCGGGTGGGGTGTGCGGGAGGTGCTGCGCAGCCCGAAGGCGCGGTTCCTGCCGACGCGGCTGGCGGCGATTCCCGCCCTGCTGGCCGATGTGCTGCGGCCCGACGTGCTGCTCACCCGGCTGGTCCGCCGGGATGGCTTGCTGCACTTCAGCACCGAGGTGTCCTGGCAGCGCACGGTAACCGATAGCGGGACAAGGACTCTCGCAATCATCGACACCTCGGCGCCCGCAGCGGCTGCCGAGCCTGGACTCGGGCCGCCGGGCCTCGAGGTACTTGGCACTGTGCGGGGCGGCCCACTACGAGTACCGCAGCGCGAGCCCGAGCCGATCCACGAGGCGCTCGCCGATGCGGTATTGCGGTTGCTGCCAGAGGGCGCCCGGATCCAGTACGGGCCCGGCCAGCTCGGCACCGCACTGCTGCGACGGGCACAGGTGCCGTTGCACATCGACACCGGCCTACTCACCGACGCCGTCGTCGACCTCGACCGGCGCGGCCTGTTGGCGGGCACCCCGTCGGCGACGTATCTGCTGGGCAGCGACGCGCTCTACGACTGGGCCGACGGGCGCCGGATCCTGCGCGGACTCGACTACACCCACGACCTCACCCGGCTGTCGCGCGGTGCACCGCTGGTCGCGGTGAACACCGCCATCGAGATCGACCAATACGGGCAGGTCAATGTCGAAGGCGTGCGCGACAAGGTGGTTGGTGGTATCGGCGGACATCCCGACTATTGCGCCGCCGCCCGAGTGAGTAGCGGCGGACTGTCGATCATCGCCGTTCCGACGCGGGTGAACGGGCGCTCACCCCTGGTCGAGCAGCTCAGCAGGCCCACTTCCACCCCCGCCCACGACGTCGACCTGATCGTCACCGAGGCCGGGTACGTCGACTTGCGCGCGGCAGACTGGCCGCAGCGCCGCACACTGATAGCCGAATTATTCACGGAATGAAGGAGATAACGCGCAATGCCTGAAGGTCCGCTGACCGGTAAGGTCGTCCTGGTCACCGGAGGTGGACGGGGTATCGGCCGCGGCCACTGCCTCGAGTTGGCCAAGCAGGGCGCGGCCGTCGTTGTCAACGATCCAGGCGTCGGCCGGGACGGTTCTAGCGGTGACGAGGAAGGTCCCGCGGCAGACGTCGTCGCCGAGATCGAGGCGTCCGGCGGCAAGGCCGTCGCGCACACGGGTTCGGTGTCGGCGTGGGACGACGTCGCCGACATGATCTCCACCGCCATCGACACTTTCGGTTGCCTGACCGGAGTGGTGAACAACGCGGGCATCCTGCGGGATTCCATGGTGGCCGCCTCCCGCGAGGCCGATTGGGACGCCGTCATCGCCGTACATCTGAAAGGTACCTTCGCCGTCACCCGACATGCCTGCGAGTACTGGCGTGCTCAGTTCAAGGCAGGCAACCCGATTGACGCGCACATCGTCAATACGGTGTCCGGCGCGGGCTTGTGGGGCAATGTCGGGCAGAGCGCTTACGGCGCGGCCAAGGCCGCGATCGCCAACCTGACGCTCGTCACCGCGATGGAGGCACAGCGTTACGGTGTTGCGGTCAATGCGATCTCGCCACTGGCGATGTCGCGAATGACCGCCGATGTCTTCGGCGCCCGGGCTGACGATCCCGCGCTGGATCCCGCCCGCAGCTCCGCTGTGGTGGCCTGGCTGCAATCGGCACAGTCGTCGTGGCTCACCGGACAGATCCTGCGCATCAACGGCGACAAGCTCACCCGCATCGAGGGCTTCACCGAAGCGCCCGGCGCTTACCACGCTAAAGATGGTGCTTCGCTGACCTTTTCCGAGATCGGACAGGCCGTCAGCTGGCTCTACGCGACTTCGCCCCGCGGACTGGCCGGACCGCTGCCGACGGCCTGAGCCCCGAAGAGATTACGGCGCACCGCCATCGGCGTAGATGGTCTGGCCGGTAACGAACGCGCAGATGTCCGATAGCAGGAAGGCGATCAAGGCGCCGATCTCATCGGGCTGTCCGGGGCGCCCGAGCGCGGCGTCGAACCCGAAATCCTCCACCAGTGCCCGCTCGAGGGCCTCGGCGTAGGGATAGCCCTTGCTTTCAGCGACGTATCCCCGGATGGCATGCAGCGCATCGGTTTCCACGGCGCCGGGGGCTACGCTGTTCGCCCGGATGCCCGATTTGCCATGGGTGCGCGCGATGCCGCGGGTGAAGGTGGCAACGGCCGCCTTGAGGCTGGCGTAGGGCAGCCGGGGCTCGTGCGGCGAGCGCGCCGAGTACGCGGCGGTGGTCACGATCGCGCCTCCGTTGACCGCGAGGTGCGGCAGTGCCGCCTGCACGCTGCGGACGGTGGCCAGCAAGACGTCGTGAAACGCGTTGTCCCAGGCATCGTCGTCGGAGTCGATGGGCATCATCCCCGCGGTGCCCATAGTGACCGCGATGCCGTCGAGCCTGCCGAGAAGCCGCACAGCCTCGTCGACCGCGGCCACCGCGGCTCCGGGCTGACTCACGTCGAAGACCAGGTCGTGCGCCGAGGCCGCACCCGCTGCGGCGACTTCTTCCGCGGCGTTCTTGCCCCGGTCGGCGTCGCGCCCGACCACAACGACCGACGCACCCTCGCGAGCCAGCGCCCGTGCTGCCGCCAGTCCCATACCCGCCGTCCCGCCGACGACGACATAACCCTTGCCGCGCACTCCCAGGTCCAACGCTCAACCCCTTGCCACGGCCGGACTGAAGTACTTCAGCGGCCGCTCGACGAATTCGAATACCACTCCGTCGGGCGAGCGCAGGAACGAGATGTAGAGCCCCTCGATCTTGGTGCCCGGCAACGGGCACCACACCGGATCACCCATGGTCTCAACGGAATTCGGGACCAACGCCATTGCCGCCTCGGTGTTTTCCACCCGCAGCGCGCAGCGGTACAGCCCTTGATGGTTCCCGCCCCACGGCACCGGGTCCGCGTCACGGGTGTCGGGATGTTCCACAATGGTGAGGCTGAACTGATGGGCGTCCTCAGGAAGCGCGTAGCGCGACACCGCGCATTTGACGGCATCGGGTGACCCGCTAGGCGTGAGTTGGTCGCCGGCCACCTCGACTTGAGTCGGCGCCTGCACCTGACTGAAACCGATCGCGGCAAGGAACTCTCCGGTGGCCACTGCGTCGATGGCGGCGATGCGGATTCCGGCGAACACCGCCCCCGGCTTATCGCTCGGGGCTTCGGTGAGCTCGATGACCGCTCCGTCGGGGTCGACCGCGAGAACCGATTTAGAGCCGGAGATCAGGCCGTCGACCGGCCCGCCCACGGTGATGCCGGCCTCACGCAACGCTATGACGGTTGCATCGAGATCGGCCACTGTCAGCAGCGTTGACCGGATGCCGGGACGAGTCGGGCCACTGTTCGGATCGGCTTTCAGCGCCGGGTTGTGAAACTCGATGGCCTCCAAAGCGCAGCCGGCGCGGCCGCCTCGCGAATCGTAGAGAAACGATGTCTCACAAAACGTTTCGTCGCCGTCGATGCCGAGGATGCTGCCGTCGGTCGGAACTTTGGGATCGGTGCGCATTCGCGCCGCCAGTCCAAGCTGCCCGACATAGAGCGCCTCGGTGGCGTCTAGCGATGCGCAGTTGAGATTGACGTGCAGGAACCGTCGCGCAAGTTCCTCGGAACCCACTACAGCACAACCGAATTGATTTTGAATTCGATGATCTCTTCTTCGCTGAAGCCCAACTCGGCCAACAGCGCGTCGGTGTGCTCACCGTGGCCCGGCGCACACGTCAGGTCCAGCGGAGCCTCGTCGAACTGCACGGGGCTGGCCGCCAGCGCGAACTCGTTGTCGTTTGCATCGGTGACCCTTGGCAGATACCCATTCGCGATCACCTGCGGGTCACTGTGCACCTCATGCGCGGTGTGCATGACGTCCCACACCCCGTCGAAACCGGCAAATGCCTTCTCCCAGTGCGAGAGATCTTGGGACTCGAACGCGCTGCGCAACTCGCCGATGCACTCCTGACGGTTGCCGAACCGCACGACCGCGTTGGCGAACCGCTCGTCCTCGATCAGATCGGTGCGGCCCAGCCGGGTGCAGAAGTCCGCCCAGAATCGGTCGGCCTGCAGCAGCACGAAGGCGATGAACCGGTTGTCGCGGGTCTTGTAGATGCTGGCCACCGGGTTGGGCATCTCGTCGAGGTTGAACTTCGGGATGTCCTGACCGGTGACGCCTGATCCGACGATGTCCGGACCCAACTGCCAGATCGCGGCGTTGAGCAGCGACACGTCGACCACCGACGGTTCGCCGGTGCGCTCGCGCTTCACCAGGGCCGCGGCGATTCCGCCCGCGATCGCCAGCCCGCCATAGGAGTCGCCGAATGCCGGTCGCTGAATCGGCGGGTAGGTGCCGTCGCCGGCCGAATAGGCATCGCCGATGCCGCCGCGCGCCCAGTAGGCGGCCAGGTCGAAGCCGCCCTGCGAGGCGAGGTCGCCACGGGTGCCGTAGCCGTGACCGCGGGCATAGATGATCTTGGGGTTGCGCGCCCGCACCTGCTCGACGTCAATCCCCATCCGCTGGCGCGAATCCGGCAGCAGATTCGTGACAAAGACGTCGGCGGTTTCGAGCAGCTTCATCAGCAGCTCGAGCCCGTCCGGGGTCGAGGTGTCCAGCCCAATGCTGCGCTTGCCGCGGTTCGGTTGCTCGATGAAGTGATTCACTCCCCCTGCGCCGGTGACGATCCCGGAGCTGATCAGGCCACGCTGCGGGTCACCAGTCTCGGGGTGCTCGATTTTGATGACGTCGGCACCCCAATCGGCGAGCACGGCGCCCGCGGCCGGAACGAAAGTCCACGCCGCCAGCTCAACGACGCGTATTCCGCTGAGGATGTCGCTCACAGGGGGTATCCGATCGTCTTGGTCTGTAAATGCTGCTCGAAGCCCTCGATGCCGTTCTGCCTGCCGATACCGCTCATCTTGTAGCCACCGAAGGGGGCGTCGGCGCCGTAGTACATGCCGCTGTTGATCATCAGTGAGCCGGTGCGGATGCGGCGGGCGACGGCCATGGCGCGCTCGTCGGAGCCCATGATGCCGCCGGCCAGGCCGTAGGTGGAGTTGTTGGCCATCTCGACGGCGCCGTCGTCACCTCCGTCGTACGGCGTGATGGACAGCACCGGCCCGAACACTTCCTCCTGGAAGATCGTGTGGTCCGGTGCGACGTCGGCAACGACGGTCGGTGCCACGAAGTATCCGCGGTCCAGGCCGTCGGGAACTCCGCCGCCCGTGGTGACGCGGCCTCCGTCACGCTTGGCTATCTCGATGTAGTTCAGCACCCGGGCCTGTTGCTTGGCCGAGACCAGCGGCCCGCAGAAGGTATTCGGGTCCGCAGGGTCGCCGACGGCCAGGGAGCCGAATGTCGCGGAGGCGACCTCGACGGCCTGGTCGTAATGGGAACGCGGGACGAGCATCCGGGTGGCCAGCGCACACCCCTGTCCGGAATGCATCAGTGCGCCGATACAGCCGGGCAGCGCCATGCCCATGTCGGCGTCGTCGAGTATCAGGTACGCCGACTTGCCGCCGAGCTCGAGCATGTTGCGCTTCATGGTGTCGGCCGAGAGCCGCTGGATGAGTTTGCCGACAGCTGTTGATCCGGTGAAGGAGACCATGTCAATCCGCGGGTCGGTGGCGAGCACCTGGGCGATGTCGTTATCCGACGCAGGGACGATGTTGACGACACCGGCCGGGATGTCGGTCTTCTCGGCGATGATCCGGCCCCACCGCAGCGCGCTCCACGGCGTCTCCATGGCCGGCTTGAGCACCATCGTGTTGCCGGTGGCCAGGATCTGGCCCACCTTGTTGCTGATGATCTCGAACGGGAAATTCCACGGGGTGATCGCGCCGACGACACCCATCGGCTCCTTGACCACGACGCGGTTGTACGGCACGCCCATCTTCGCGTCCTGATCGAGCATCCGCTCCCACTGGAAGGTCGAGATCAGCTGGGCCGGCCACCGGATGGCGTCGGCCAGCGGCCATCCCATCTGTGCGATGTGGGTCATCCCCACCGTCGCACCGACCTCGGCGATCAGCTCGGCGCGGATGTCTTCGGCTTCCTCCTGCAGCGCGTCGTGCAACTGCATCAGGCACCGTTGACGGAACTCGTGGTTGGTGGACCAGTCGGTGGAGTCGAACGCACGCCGGGCAGCGGCGATGGCCTCCTCCATGTCTTCGGCGCTGGCGTCGGTGGCTAGCCCGAGCACTTCCTCGTTAGCCGGATTGATGTTGTCGACGGTCTTACCGGTCGACGAATCCCGCAGCCGGCCGTCGATAAAAAGCCTGGCCTCGGGATTGAACTGGACAGTTGTGGCGGCGACCGGTGAAGCCGTCATTGGCACTCCCTCTCGCAGAGTTGTCGACGTGGAGCTAGTGTACCTTGTTATAGATAACTGTTTAGCGGATTCAGCTCCGGCTGGCGAGACGCGAGAACCAACGGAAGGGCAGCAGTTGTCCGCCCCTGTCGATAGCGCCCTGCATAGCGGTCGCCACCTCGAATACCTGTCCAGCATCGCGGCCTACCGCGAGGACTTCCGACGTTACCTGCGTGATTTGAAGACAGCCGACGAGTGGCGCGCGGCCGCGTTCACCAGCGCCGAGGACGGACTTGCGCACGACGCCACGGTGATGGCGAGTCTGAACGCCGACGGCTGGAACCGGTACGGCTGGCCGGAGGCCGCGGGTGGATTGGGCGGCAACGAGATTCACCGTGCGGTGTACTACGAGGAACTCGGCCACGCGATGCTGCCCATTCCGGCCCAACACTGGACGCTGGAGACGCTCGGCCCCGCTCTGTTGAAGTTCGCCCCCGGTCTGGCCGCGGCGTATCTGCCGGGTTACCTCAGCGGCGTCGAGTGGTGGGGCCAAAGTTTCTCAGAACCCGAGTCGGGCAGCGACCTGGCCAGCCTGCGCACCCGCGCGGTCGACGACGGGGCCGGGGGGTTCGTCGTCAACGGTCAGAAGATCTGGACCAGCCAAGGGCCCACCGCCACGCGCCTGTTGGCGTTGGTCCGGACCGGGACACCCGAGAGCCGCCACCGCGGGCTGACGATGATCATGGTCGACGCCGACGCACCGGGCGTCACCATTCGCCCGATCGCGCTGGCCAGCGGACGCCGCGAACTCGCCGAGGTGTTCTTCGACGACGTCCGGGTCGACGGTGAGCGGGTCGTCGGCGACGTCGGCGGCGGCTGGGCCGTGGCGATGCATCTGATGCAGTACGAACGCGGCATGTACGGCTACGCGGTGCTCAACAAGGTGCTCACCGAATTGGGTCGATTGCGTGAGCACATGGTGACCGCCGGCGCTACCGACGCGCAACGCCAGCGCTTCGCCAGGGTGTATGTCGACGTGGCGGCCGCCCAGGCACGCACCGCCACCACCGTGCGCCGATTGGCCGCGGGCGAGGCGGTCGGTGCCGATAGCAGCATCGACAAGCTGCTGTTCGGCCGCGCCGAGAAGGAGGTCAACGACCTCATCCTGGAAATCGAGCGAGAGCACCTGATCGCCGGCACGGGCCGTGGCGGCGCGGAACTGGACACCGCGCGGGCCGAGTGGTGGTACTCGCGGGCCGCCACGGTGATGGGTGGCACCGCCGAAGTGCAGCGCGGCATCATCGCCGACCACCTGCTCGGGCTGCCCAAGGAGAAACGATGAGGAACGCGCCGGCGCCCGACGAGTCGTGGCAGATGGTCGAGGAGGCGGTGTTTCGCCTCTTCGAGGAGCTGGCGGGCAAGAACGCCGGTGAGCACCTGGCAATCGGTGGGCGGCTGGCCGAGTTGGGCTGGTCGGAGATCGAGGCCGAGTACCCGGTACAGGCGGGTGAGCTGTTGTTCCGCGCGCAAGGCAGATCACTGGCCCTGACGGACTGCTTGGACCGCATCGTGTTGGCCGAACTGGCCGCAGTGCTCGACGGTCCCGCGGATCACGTGCTGCTGCCCGACCTGTCCACCGGTTGTGTGGCGGGTTCCGATGCTGACCGGGTCTCAGGCATCGTCCTGGGGCCGCTGGAGGGTCGGATCGTGGTGCCGGTGTCCGGGTCGACGGGCACGGTGTCGGTAGGCGTGGTCGACGCAGCGCGACTCGACGGACAGCGGCTGGACACCTTTGATGTGTCGGCGCACTGGACCCGGGCGAGCGGATCACTTGACGTCCCGCTAATCGAGGCCTCCACCGAATGGAAGCAAGCCGTCACCGCAGCCCATCGGGCGCTGGCCACCGAACTGGTGGAACTGGCCGAGCGGGCGCTGCGCATCGCGGTCGAGCACGTCAGCGTGCGTGTCCAGTTCGGCGCACCGATCGGGTCATTCCAATCGCCGCGGCATGCACTGGCCGATGCCTCGGCGGTGCTGGCAGGCGCGCGGGCGCTGCTGGGCGAGTCATGGCGAGACGGCGGCGAACTGTTGGCGCTGGCCGCCAAGGCCGCCGCGGGCCGGGCACACCGCGCCGTCAGCGACGTGGCACTGCAGGTGTGCGGTGCGATCGGATTGACCGCCGAGCACGACCTGCACCGCTATGTCACTCGAGGATTCCAGGTCGACGCGCTCTGCGGGTCACACGACCAGCTCGAAGGGCTGCTCGCGGAGCGGCTCTTCGAGGACTCCGACGAGGGCTGGGCCACCGGCCGTGCGCTGCCCGCCGTCGTCACGTGGGCCGACGAGACAGCCGAGTAGAGGGAAGTACATGCGCCGCAACATTTTCGAGGAGATCCACGACGAGTTCCGGGCCACCGCCAGGAGCTTCTTCGAGCGCGAATGCGTGCCCAACGTCGAGAAGTGGGAACGCGACGGCAAGGTGAGCCGTGAGGCCTGGCTGGCCGCAGGCGAACACGGATTGATCGGCTGGGAGTTCGACGAAAAGTACGGCGGGCTCGGCGTCAAGGACTTCCGGTTCAATCAGATCGTCTCCGAGGAGATGTTCCTCACCGGCTCGGTCGGCATCGGCCTCGGCGTGCAGAACGACATCCTGGTGCCGTACCTGAACGATCTGACCACCGAGGAGCAGAAGGAACGCTGGCTGCCCAAGTTCGTCTCCGGCGAGTACATCGGGTCCATCGCGATGTCCGAACCCGCGGCCGGGTCCGACCTGGCCGGCATCAAGACCACCGCGCGCGACGAGGGCGACCACTGGGTGGTCAACGGCCAGAAGACCTTTATCAGCAACGGCCTGCTGTCCAAGCTGGTGCTGACGGCCGTGAAGACCGATCCTTCCGCCCGGCATAAGGGCATCAGCCTGCTGATGATCGAGGACGGGATGGAGGGTTTCACTCGCGGCCGCAAGCTCGACAAAATCGGCCAATACTCCGCCGACACTGCCGAATTGTTCTTCGAGGATGTCAAGGTGCCCAAGGAGAACCTGGTGGGAGAGCTCAACCGCGGCTTCTATCATCTGGTCTCCAACCTGCCCAGCGAGCGGGTCGGCGTGGCCTGCTACGCGCTGCCCGCCGCCCGCCGTGCGCTCGACCTGACCAAGACCTACGCGTCGGAGCGCACCGCGTTCGGGCAGCCAATCGGCAAGTTTCAGGTCAATAGGCACTTCCTCGCCGAAATGCAGACCAAACTCGACGCCGCACAAACTTATCTCGATCAATGCGTGCTCTCGGTCAATGACGGCACATTGTCCGATCAAGATGCCGCAGGCTTGAAATGGTGGACCTCCGAAGTCCAGTGGGAGATTATCGACCGATGCCTGCAGCTGCACGGCGGCTACGGCTATATCAACGAGTACGAAGTGGCCAGGCTCTGGCGGGACTCGCGGGTGCAGCGGCTCTATGCGGGCACCACCGAGATCATGAAGGACCTCATGGGACGGGCGATGGGGTATTAAGGGTGACGTTGCTAACTGACGGTCGCCAATTCCCGGTTCAACCGGCTAGTTCGGCTAACCTGCTAAATGGTTAGTTAATTCGCATATTCGCATAGCGGCGGAGGTTGCAATGGAGGTCACCAGTCTTCGAGAACCGAAGATGGCCGATCGGGTGGCCACGGTGCTGCGGCGGATGTTTATCCGCGGCGAGATCACCGAAGGCACCATGTTGCCGCCGGAATCGGAGCTGATGGAGCGTTTCGGCGTGTCCCGGCCAACACTGCGGGAAGCGTTCCGCGTGCTCGAATCGGAGTCGCTGATTCAGGTTCAGCGTGGGGTACGCGGCGGGGCCCGCGTCACCCGCCCCCGGCGCGAAACACTCGCCCGCTACGCCGGCTTGATCCTCGAATACGAAGGCGTCACGGTGAAGGACGTCTACGACGCACGAGTAACGCTCGAGGTTCCGATGGTCGAGCAGTTGGCCAAGGACCGCAATCCCAAGGTGATCGCCGAACTCGAGCAGATCGTCGAACGCGAATCGCAGCTGAATCCCGGCAGCGAAGCCGTCGATCAGCTCACCGACTTCCACGCGGCAATCGCGCGGTTGTCCGGCAACAGCACCCTGCAAATCGTCAGCGACATGCTGCATCACATCATCGAGAAGGCCAACCGGTCGCTGCAGCCCACCAAGGGCACGCGCGCCGAGCAGGCGGTCCGCCGCTCGGCGAAAACCCACCGGATGGTGCTGGACATGATCAAGGAAGGCGACGCCGAGAAGGCGGGCGAGCTCTGGAAGCGCCATCTGCAGAAGGCAGAGGAGTTCGTCCTGACCGGGGCCGAATTGTCCACTGTCGTAGACCTTCTCGAATGACCGGTGTTGACGAAGAGGTAAACCAGCACGATCTCGAGACACCCGACTCGATTCAGGTCCGGTTCGGTATCGAATACGTCGAATCACATCCGGCCAAGGCCACCGCCGTGCTGTCGATGCCGATGCACCGATTCCGCAATCCGTACACCGGCGCTCCCACTGTGGGCCCCTTGGCGATCCTCGTCGACGCCGCTGCCGGGATCGTCAACCATTACCGCAGACAGCCGGGCCAGTGGACGGTGTCAAGCGAGCTGTCGATGGACCTCAGCCCCGACGTCGGTGACCTCGACGGCACGGTGCTGGCCAGCGCGCACTCGGCGGGTCCACTGGGTGCCACGTCGCTGGGAATCTGCACACTGACCTATCGCGGCATGGTTATCGGCACCGGCATAGTGCGGTCGTTCTTCATCCACGCCGGCGACGTCGTCCCCCAGCAACGGCCGGAGACGCTGCGCCGGTCGGGCGAGACCTCTTTCGCCGACCTGATGGCGGTGCACATTGCGCAGGACGGTCCGGCGACGGTGCTGGCGCAGCGTGTCGACCGCAACCTGAACAACGACATCGATATCGTGCACGGGGGTGTCGCCGCCGCCGGCCTGGAGCTCGCGGCCTCGGCGGCGGTAAACCGGGACCCCTCCGAAGGTCTGCTGCAGACCGGCTCGCTGCGAGTGAATTTTCTTCGTCCGTTTTTCGCCGGCACCGAATCCCGCTATGAGGGCACGACGATGCGGATAGGCCGCAACACCGGTGTGAGCGACGCGCAGGCCATCGGCGACGACGGCAAGGTGGCGATCACCGCGCGAGTGACCGCCTACCGCTGACTGATTCCCGCGCCGGCCCCTCGAGCTACTTCTTCGAGCGCGCCCGGAACGCGGCGACCCGCTCCTTGAACTCCGGGGTCGAGAACGACGTGTATTCCTCGGCCAGCGCGTACTCCAGCACGCCGAGCGCGGCCCGCGACAGGTGCATGTTCATCGCAACCTTGCTGGCGCGCAGTGCTTGAGGCGGCAGACCGGCGAGTCGCTCCCCGATCGCGAGCGCCTCGTCGAGCACGGTGTCATCGGTGGCCACCTTGGTGACAAGGTTCAGCTTGTCTGCGATCGCCGGGGTGATCCGATCCCCCAGCAGCACATACTCTTTGGCCTTCATCAGGCCGATCAGCAGCGGCAGCATCGCCGCGCCACCGTCCCCGGCCACCAACCCGACCGCGACGTGCGGATCGGCTAGATAGCTGCTCTCCCCCATCACGAGGAAGTCACTCAGCAACGCGATCGAACAGCCGAGCCCGACAGCCGGGCCGTTGACCGCCGACACCAGCGGCTTGGGGAAGTTGATCACCTCCAGGAACACCGTGCGGGCCTCGGTGATCTGGAACTGGCGCGCCACCGCGTCATCAATCAGGCGTCCGAACATCACCATGTCGCCGCCGGCCGAGAACGCCTTACCGACACCGGTCGTCACCACCGCCCGTACGTCGTCGTCGGCAGTCAGCACCCGCCAGATCGTGGCGAACGCGTGGTGGACCTGTTCGTTGACGGCGTTGAACGCCTCGGGCCGGTTGATGCTCACGACGTGGACGTTGCCGCGCTTCTCCACCAGCAGCCACGGCGCAAACTCTTCGTAGCCGGGCAGCGTGGCGATCTTGGATGTGGTCATGTGATGGTCCCGTCAGTTCTTCTCGTTGGAAAGGACAGTGACCGCGGAGACCGCGGTCGGCCCGCCGATGTTGTGGGCCAACGCGATTCGCGCACCGTCGACTTGATTCTCGGCTTCACCGCGAAGCTGGTTGAACAGTTCGTAGCACTGCGCCACGCCGGTAGCTCCCGGCGGGTGCCCTTTCGCCTTCAACCCGCCGCTCGGGTTGATCGGAATCGACCCGCCCACATAGTGTTCGCAGCCTTCCACCAATTTGTAGGCCTCGAAACGGTGTGCGAACCCCAGATCTTCGTAGCTGATCAGCTCGACGCCGGTGAAGCAGTCATGCACCTCGGCGACGTCGATGTCGCGCGGCGTCACCCCGGCCATCGCCATCGCGGCCTTGGCGGCACGCACCGTCGGCGGAAACGTCGTCATGTCCGTCTTGTGCTGGTGCATCACCCGGTCCATACCCAGCCCCACGCCGCGAACCCAGACGGGACGGTCGGTGTAGCGGTCGACGACGTCCTCGGCAGCCAAGATCACCGCGGCCGCGCCGTCGCTCTGGGGGGTGCAGTCGTAGAGCCCGAAGGGTTCGACCACGATCGGCGCGGCCAGCGCCTGCTCGACGGTGATCTCATAGCGCAGTTGAGCTTTCGGGTTGTTCACCGCGTGGAAATGGTTCTTCACCGCCACCATCGCCATGTGCTCCTTCGTCGCCGGAGACTCGTGCAGATATCGCATCACGTGCAGCGCGAAGTTGGCGGGCGCAACCAGCCCCAGCGGGTAGTCCCACGCGTTGTCGCGGGTCATCGCCGCCCAGTCCCAGAACGTGGTGTTCGAGGAGGTCTCGCGGACCTTGTCGGCCCCGACGACGAGCACCACATCGTAGAGGCCGGAGGCAATGGCCAGCGTGCCGTTCCGGATCGCGTCATTGCCGGTGGCGCAGGCATTTTCGACGCGGGTTACCGGGATCTCGGTCAGATCGAGGGTGTCGGCCAAAATGCCGGATGGGAACCCGTCGGTGGTCGCTAACTCCCCGAACCACGCGGCTTCGAGCTCAGACTTCTGAATGCCCTTGTCAACGTTGGCGACCGCTTCGGCGTAAGCCATTGGCACCAGGTCCTTGATACCCAGTTCGAAGTGTTCGGCGAAGGGCGTCATCCCCGCGCCGACGATGGCGACTTTTCTCATGCAACCGCTCCTTCCAGCGTCCGTCCGGGCCAGAAGGCGTAGCCGTAATCGGGAATGCCGGTGCGAGTGGCGATCCTGCGCAGCACCACCGACCCCGGCTGTCCGATCGTCGCCTCGCCCGCGGGCACACCGGTGACTTTCAGCAGCACCCGCACCGGGCTGTCGTCGAGTTGAACGACGGCCAGGGAGTACGGGCTGGGCAAGTCGGGCACCGGAATCCGCACCGTGGTGTGGGTGTAGACGGTGCCGGTTCGCGGCAGCGACTCGAGCCGGTACTCGGTGGCCAACCGTCCGGCATTGTCGACTCGCAGCCGCGGTGGAAACTGCGGCGCGGTATCGATGCCGGGGCTCTCTTCGAAAACCGCCGCCTCCCAACGGATCTTCGGCTCGAAAGCGCGCGCATACGCGGGCATCGAAATCGGAATGCCGACGCCGTCGGCAACGCGCGTCTTGGGTAGCTCCCGCGCCGGAAACTCGTCGCGGGCGATCCGGGGCGTGGTACCCCCCTGCGCGAGATCGGCCGCGCTGACACTGGATTGCTCGACGGCGATCAACAAGCCTTGTGCGCCAGCCTCGATCGCATCGGCCAACAGCAGAATGATCGCCGTGGCGGAGACGGTGGGGATGCCGACGGCGTGCGATGTGTCGAAGTCACCCCCGACCTGCGCGACCGGCACGCCTGCGACCGCTGCCACCGCCGAATTTGGGGCCAGGCCCAATCGGGCGAGTGTGGAACGCACCCCGACCTCACGTTGCAGCCGGGGGTCGACGTAGGAGTGGCGGGCACCGTCGGCACCACGGGCCGTCAGCGGCAGACTGCGGGTCTGGCGTGCCAGCGGGGTCACGCTGGCGCCGCCGTCGCCCGTGAGCACCGCGCCCGCCCCCGCCGCGAGATCGTTGTCGTCGGCGGCGATCACGAGGGTCCTTTCGCCGGCGTTGCCGATTTGGTCCAGCACCGCGGGTGCACCGCCGAGCACCTCAGTCACAGCTGTGTCGGCCGGCAGCGACAACGCGGCCAACAGCACCGCACCGTTGCCGCCCTCCAGCAGCGGAAAGTCACGTGACACCAGCACCACGCGTTGCGCCGTGGCGTCGGGATCGGCGGCGCGGCCGGCGGCGACGGCCATCGTCAGCGCGTCCTCGTCGGGCCCCTTGACCCGCCGGTCGCGCACCGTCCATGGCGGCAGATAGGTGCCGATCGACAGAACCTGAGTCATGGGGCCTCGCTTCGGTCAGGCGGGTTCATCCCTCCCACTAATGAGCTATATAGTTATAGCATTCCTCGAATCACCGCAGCGACGGCGGAAGGCCAACAAACCGTGGGTAGTCCCGATTCTCGCACCTTGAAGCACCGCGTGGTCGTGGTCACCGGCGCGAGCCGCGGCATCGGAGCCGCCGTCGCCGTGCGAGCCGCCGCCGATGGCGCTGCTGTGGCCCTGTTGGCTAAGACTCAGACGCCGAATCCCAAGATCGCGGGCACCCTTGCCGAGACCGCGGACGCCGTGCAACGTGCCGGCGGGCGGGCGCTGCCGCTGACCTGCGATGTGCGCGATGCGGCAGCGGTCGCAGCGGCAGTCGAGGCGGTAGCCGACGCGTTCGGTGGCATCGACGTCGTCGTCAACAACGCCGGAGCCCTGGATCTACGACCGACCGCGCAGCTACCGCCCAAAAGTCTGCGCCGGCTGCTGGAGGTCAATGTCGAAGGGCCGTTCGCGGTTGTGCAGGCCGCACTTCCGTACTTGCGCCGGTCGGGCAACGCGCACGTGGTCAATGTCTCTCCCCCGCTGAACATGGACCCCCGGTGGGTTGGTGCCCATGTCGCGCACACCGTGGGCAAGTACGCCGAGAGCCTGCTTACCTTGGGATGGGCCGAGGAGTTCGCCTCGGTGCCGATCGCGGTGAATTCACTGTGGCCGGCCACCACGATCGCCAGTACGGGAATGATGGTCGCAATGGGCGAGGAAACGGTGCGTGCGCAGGCCCGTAGCCCACAGATCATGGCCGAGGCGGTGCACGCGCTGGTCACCCGTCCCGCCGCGGCGTGCAACGGCCACTTCTACACCGACGAGGAGATCCTTCGCGAGGAGGGCCGCGCCGACCTGTCGGAGTACCTACTGGCCGCCAACGAGGATGACCTGACCCCCAACTTTTACCTCCCGTCGGCCCCGGTGCCTACGGTTTAGGAAGCGGCAGTGGTGAATTCGTTCGACGCGTTGAGCGCCCGTGAGCCCGAGTTGGTCAAGCTGCGGCACGCCGTGCGCGACTTCTTGGAGTCCGACCGCGCTGAATTCGGCTGGCAGCCCGGCGTCGATTCATGGCTGGCCGGGTGGGACGAGGAGTTCTCAGCGCGGCTTGGCGCCGCCGGATTCACCGGCCTGACCATCCCGCAGCGTTACGGCGGCCACGGGCTGGGGCACCTGCACCGCTACGTGGTGACCGAGGAGCTGATCGCGGCGGGTGCGCCCGTGGCCGCGCACTGGACGGCCGACCGTCAGGTCGCACCGGCCCTGCTGACCTACGGCAATGAGGAGCAGCGCGAACATTTGTTGCCCAAAATTGTTGCAGGACAGCTTTTTTCGTCAATCGGCATGAGCGAGCACGGCGCCGGGTCCGACCTTGCTGCTGTGCAAACCAAGGCTGTCCGCGCCGACGGCGGCTGGTTACTCTCCGGCAGCAAGGTGTGGACCAGCGGGGCCCACCATGCGCACCAGGTCGTCGTGCTAGCCCGCACCAGCCCGCCGGATTCAGAACACCGCCACGCCGGCTTCAGCCAATTCCTGGTGCCGTGCGATGCCGAGGGCGTCCGCATCGAGCCCATCATCTTGATGTCGGGCGCACATCACTTCAACGAGGTGCTGTTCGATCAGGTCTTCGTATCCGATGCCGATGTGCTCGGCGAGGTCGGCAACGGCTGGCACCAGGTCACCTCCGAGTTGTCGTTCGAACGCAGCGGGCCCGAGCGGATCCTGTCCACCGGCCCCCTACTGTTCGCCGCCATCCGCGCACTCGGTCGTGGACCGGTGCCCGATGGCCGCACCGCCGCCGACATCGGCGACCTGATGGCACGGTTGATCTCGCTGCGGCAGCTGTCGTTGTCGGTGGCCCGCACGCTCACCGACGGCGGCGATGCGGCGAATCAGGCGGCGCTGGTGAAGGACCTCGGCACCCGCTTCGAAGCCGAATCCGTGGGATTGATCGCCGATCTGCTCGAGGCGGTACCGCCGAATTCCGAGCTGGAGACGATGCTGAGCACCGCGTGGCTGCACAAGCCCATGTTCACCCTGCGCGGCGGTACCAATGAGGTGCTGCGCGGCGTGATCGCCCGCGGAATGGGGCTGCGATGAGCGCGCTGGCTGGCGGGGTATTCGCCGTGACCGGCTCTCAAAATGACGACACGCAGCTGCGTCAGCTCGTCGACGACCTCGGGCAGCGCTCCTACGACGCCGGGCTGGGCCACCGCGGCATCCCCGACCAATTCGACGCCGATCTGTGGGGCAACCTCGAGGACACCGGGCTGGCCAGGCTGACGAGCACGCCCGACATGGGAGCCGGCCCGCACGAGTTGGCCATTGCGCTTTACGGCGTGGCCCGCCACGCCGGCGCGGTGCCGTTGGCCGAAACCGACGTGCTTGCCGGATGGCTGGGCCAGCAGGCCGGGATCGAGCTCCCCAACTGTCCGCTGACCGTTGCCGTCGCCGATGCCGAAACCGACGGCGCCAGGGTCACCGGCACCGCGACCGGCGTGCCATGGGCTCGAGCGTGCGCCGCCGCCCTGCTGGCCGTCACCACGCCCGCCGGCCTGCGGGTCGGCGTCATCGACGTGGCCTCTGGTGATCTACAGGAAGGCCACAACCTGGCAGGCGAGCCCCGCGATTCGCTCGTGTTCGACGTGCCGGCCGACCAGTTGCATGACGTCGACCCGGCACTCGGCGCCGAGCTGACTCGGCGCGGCGCATGGTCACGCTGTGTGCAGACCATCGGGGTGCTGGACGCCGCCGCAGCGCTGTCGGTGCAGCACACCCGGCAGCGCGTCCAGTTCGGTCGTCCGCTCAGCGCCTTCCAATCCGTGCAGCAATCACTGGCCGGCATGGCCGGAGAGATCGAAACCGCCCGTGCCGCTGCGGAATTAGCCGTCGCAGCCGCGGCCGAGCACGGCTTCAACTCCCCCCACACCGACTATGCCGTCACCGTCGCGAAGGTCGCAGTCGGCCGCGCCGTCGGCCCGGTCACCAGCGTCGCCCATCAGTTGCACGGCGCGATCGGCGTCACCAGTGAGCACCCGCTGTGGCTGTTCACCCTGCGCGCTCAGAGCTGGACCGCGGATTACGGCACGACCGCGAACTACGCACGACGACTCGGCCGGCTGGTGCTGGCCGCGGAGGATCCGTGGAGCTTGGTGACGGGCGATCCGCCTGAAGTGGAAAACAATGGTTAATAAGGAGAATTGGTGACTGTAGCGAAATTCGACGGAGCGTCGGCGATTGTCAGCGGCGGCGCGGGTGGCCTGGGCGAGGCGACGGTCCGTCGGCTCCATGCCGACGGACTCGGCGTGGTGATCGCCGATCTCGCCGCCGACAAGGGTAAGGCTCTGGCCGACGAACTGGGCAGCGGGGCACTGTTTGTCAGTACCGATGTAACCAGTGACGACAGTGTGCAGGGCGCCATCGAGCAGGCCAACCAGCTCGGTCGGTTGCGCTACGCGGTCGTTGCGCACGGCGGCTTCGGGGTGGCCCAACGGATCGTGCAGCGCGACGGCAGTCCCGCCGACATGGCCGCATTCACTAAGACGATCAACCTGTATCTCAATGGCACCTACAACCTGACACGGCTGGTAGCGGCTGCGGTAGCCGCCGCCGAACCTCGTGAGGACGGCGAACGCGGTGCCATCGTCATGACGGCCTCGGTTGCCGGCTATGAGGGCCAGATAGGCCAGACCGCTTATGCCGCAGCGAAAGCCGGCGTGATCGGGTTGACCATCGCTGCCGCTCGCGACCTCAGTTCGGTGGGTATCCGAGTCAACACCATCGCACCTGGAACGATGAAGACGCCGATCATGGAGTCGGTCGGCGAAGAGGCGATCGCAAAGTTCGCCGCCAACATCCCGTTCCCCAAGCGACTAGGCACTCCTGCCGAGTATGCCGACGCAGCAACGTTTCTGCTGTCCAACGGCTACGTCAACGGCGAGGTGATGCGCCTAGACGGCGCGCAGCGCTTCACTCCGAAGTAGCCGACGCGGACTGCGGGCCGACCTCGCGTCGGCCCGCAGCGGCGGGCTACAACCGGCCCTGGACCCGGAGTTCCGGGTGCACCCAGTCCGGCGAGTCCTTCTGCTTGAACGCCCGAAAGCCTTCGGTCGCCTCGGGACCGAACAGACTGGTCGTCATGCCGATCCGGTCGTACAACCCGAGGTAGTTGTCCAGGCTCGCTTTGATCACGCCCCGCGCCCCGGGTGCGGTCCGGCAGCATTGCGCGAGAAGCTCCTTGGCCACGTCCAGCAGGTCGTCGTGGGGAACCATCCTGGCCACCATGCCCCAGTCGACGGCCTCCTCTGCGGAAAGCGTGCGGCCGGTGAACATCAGGTCCTTCGTGCGGACCGGGCCGATCAAGCGTGCCAACACCTGGCTGTAGTAGGTGTCGGCGATGCCACGAAACAACTCGGGCACGCGGAAGGTGGCCCGCTCGCTGACCACCGCGATGTCACTGCACATGGCGATCTGCAGGCCGCCACCTTGGCACAGCCCATTGACTGCGGACACGACCGGTTTCGGAGACTGTCGCAAGACGTCGAAAGGCGTGACGTCCATTCCCATGGTGGAGGCGAAGTCCATCCAATTGTCCTCGGCGGCCTGTCCCAAATCTCCACCCGGCGCGAAGACGTCGCCGGTTCCGGTGATGAGCAGGCCGGCGAGATCGGGATCGGCGTTGACGCGGCTGACCGCGTATCGGATCCCGAAATACATGGCGGGCGTCATCGCATTGCGTGCCTGCGGACGGTCCAAAGTGCAGATCGCGAATGCACCTTCGCGTTCGAACCTCAGGTAGGGGCTCCCCAACCAGTCACCATCGGGAGGACGGGGACCACCATTGAGGCCTTCAGACATGTGGGATTCCCTTCGAGACAGATTGATCGTTCGCCTGACCCCCAAAGTAGCGAAATAGTTGTATGATTCCAACCTCGGGGCGTAGCATCGTCCACGTGGCGCACGTCACTACGCCGCGCCCGCTCCATCCCGCAGAGCGCGGCCACTAGCGAGCTACTGGAGGCAAACGAATGGGTTCACTCGACGGCCGGGTCGTCTTCATCACCGGCGCCGCCCGTGGGCAGGGCCGCTCGCACGCGGTCATGTGCGCCGAGCAGGGTGCGAACATCGTCGGAGTCGACATCTGTGAAGACCTTGACGTCGTGCCCTACAAGCTGGGCACCTACGAGGACCTTGAGGAGACAGCGCGCCTGGTCGAAAAGACTGGGCAGGAAATGCTTTTCCGTAAGGCGGACGTCCGCGACAAGCCTGCCCTGCAGGCAGCGTTCGACGCGGGTGTCACCGAGTTCGGCCACGTCGACACGGTGCTCGCCAATGCCGGGGTCGTGCTCACCAACGCCGATGAGCGCGACGCCTCAGAGGCGCTGAGGCTAGGGCTCGACATCATGCTCATCGGGGTGTGGAACGCCTTCCAAGTAGCGATCCCCCACATGAAGGAACGTGGCGAGGGCGGCAATCTGATCGCGACGAGTTCGATGATCGCCCTACTGGATCTCACCGACGGCCGCGGCGGCAGCGACGCCTACCTGATGTCCAAGGTCGCCGTCGTCGGCCTGGTCCGCGCGTACGCAGCCATGCTTGCCCCCGACCGTATTCGCGTCAATGCGGTGGCGCCGACGAATTGCGCGACCCCGATGATCACTGACAACCCGGCACTGTTCAAAGTGATCGAGGACAACCCCCGCATGGTCAATGCAGTCCAGACCGCGCTGCCGGACTTGCCGCTGATCGAGCCACGCGACGTCAGCAACACGATCCTCTTTTTGATCAGCGACGCGGGCCGTTCGTTCACCGGAAGCATGCTCAAGGTGGACGCCGGCATGGACGTGCGGCGAGGCTAGTCGGCGCGCCGGATGCATTACGGAATCGACGGCCGATCGGCGCTGGTCGTCGGCGGCAGCAAGGGAATCGGCTTCGAGGTCGCCAAACTGCTTGCCGCAGAAGGTGCGCGGGTTGCGATACTGGCGCGGACTAAGACCGATGTCGACGCCGCGGTCGAGGCGATCCGCACTGAAGGGGGCACTGCCATCGGTGTCACTGCCGACGTGGCCGACGACGGGCAGCTCACCGACGCCGTCCGCGAGATTGCGGCCCGGCACGGGGCGCCGCTGATCGTTGTCGGGCAGGCCAAGTACCAGCGGCCCGGCGATTTCGCCGATATCACCGATGTGAACGTCTACCGCGAGTCCTTCGAACTGCACACGATGAGCCAGATCCTCCTGCTGCACGCGGTCCTGCCTGCCATGCAGGACGCCGGCTGGGGCCGATTCGTGCACATCGGCTCCGCCACCGCCAAGGAGCCGGCGGGCAACATCCACCACGCAGTGGCCAACACCAGTCGCCCCTCGACGATCGGCCTGCTCAAGACGGTCTCCGACGAGTACGCCCAGTACGGCATCACGGTCAACACCGTCGCGCCCGGCTGGATCGAGACTGACAACGCACTGGCCTACCTGGAGCAGCACCTCGGCGCGAGCACCGATCAGGAGCGACGCGAGTTCATGCTGCGCGAAGCTCGGGTGCCGGCAGCGCGAATGGGCAAACCGAGCGAGATTGCCTCGCTCATCGCCTATCTTTGCTCAGAACCTGCCGGCTACCTCACCGGTAGTTGGATCGAAGTCGACGGTGGCTTGCACCGGTCGGCATTCTAACCTTTAGGAGCATACGTGGAAACCCATGGCGCACCCGAACTTTCCTTCGCCAGCCTGCCGATGGCGGCAGACCGCGGGGTGGGGTGGAAGGTCCTGCGTGACGCAGGGCGGGTGGTGTCCGTCGACGGAATCTTCTATCTGACCCACCGCGAGGACGTGCTGGCCGCGCTGCGCGATCCCGAATTGTTCTCCTCGAAGAAAGCTTTCGACGTGCTCGGCAGCCCGCTGCCGTTGGTGCCCATCTCGTTCGATCCGCCGGAACACACCCGGTTCCGTAAGATCCTGCAGCCCTTCTTCAGTCCGCACACCTTGAAAGAGATGCTGCCCTCGCTGCAGCAGCAGGCGATCGAGATCATCGAACGGGTAGCCGCACAAGGCGAGTGCGAAGTCGTGGCCGACGTGGCGATCCCCTACCCCTCACAGGTATTCCTGACCTTATTCGGGCTTCCGCTGGAGGATCGCGACAAGCTCGTCGCGTGGAAAACCGCGGTCATCGCGATCTCGGAAGCGCCGTCACTCGAGGATGCCGACCTGACGCCGGCACTCGAATTGGTCACGTACCTCACCGAGGCGATCAACGCGCGGCGCGCCGACCCCGGACCGGACATCCTGTCGCAGTTGCTCAATGGCGAGGAGCCACTCGACGACGCCGAAATCATGGGCCTGAGCTTCCTTTTCGTCCTGGCCGGGCTGGACACCGTCACCGCGGCGATGAGTTCCGCACTGCTGGAGCTCGCCCGCAACCCGGAGCTGAGGGCCACCCTCCACCAAGATCCCGACCAGATCGATGTGTTCGTCGAGGAGATCGTCCGGCTGGAGCCGCCGGCGCCGATGCTGCCCCGCGTGACCACCACCGAGGTCACCATCGGGGACGTCACGCTGCCCGCCGACACCATGGTGCGGTTGTGTGTCGCCGCCATCAATCGCGACGACAGCGACGAGATCTCGACCAATGACGTGGTGATGGATGGAAAGGTGCACCGGCACTGGGGCTTCGGTGGCGGGCCACACCGCTGCCTGGGGTCGCACCTGGCCCGCCTCGAGCTGAAGTTGATCGTGGACGAATGGCTCCGGCGCATTCCCGAGTTTTCGGTGAAAGTCGGTGAGGAACCGCAGATTGTGTTCCCCGCGAGCACCTTTTCACTTGAGCGCGTGCCTCTGAAACTGGGCTGATCACCTATCCCTTCGCCGAATACTTGCCGACGAGCTGCTGCTTGTACAACTTACCGGCATCGGTCCGGGGCAGCTGCGCCTCGAACGAGAGAGACCGCGGACACTTATAGTGCGCCAACCGGTTTCGCAGCCACTCCAATAACTCCGCCGCGAAGCCGTCGTTGGCATCAGCCGGATCGACCGTCTGCACCACGCCTTTGACAGCCTGACCCATCTCGTCATCCGGAATACCGAAGACTGCGGCATCGAGCACCTTGGGATGGGTGATCAGCAGGTCTTCGGCTTCTTGCGGGTAGATGTTCACCCCACCCGAAATGATCATGTGATGACGGCGATCAGTGAGATAGAGGTAGCCATCCACGTCGAGATAGCCGATGTCACCGACGGTCACCCAGCCGTGCGCGTCGTGGGCCGCCGCCGTCTTCGCATCGTCTTTGAGGTACTGGAACGAATGCCCTCCCTCGTAATAGATCTCGCCGGGCACACCGGGCGGTAGCTCATGGCCGCTCTCGTCGAGGATGTGTGGGACCCCAACCAAGGGTCGGCCGACCGAGCCGGGGTGGATAAGCCAGTCCTCGGCGCGGATGAACGAGGCTCCCACCGCCTCCGAAGCGGCGTAGTACTCGTCGATGATCGGCCCCCACCACGCGATCATCTGTTTCTTGATGTCCACCGGGCATGGCGCGGCCGCATGCACCACCCGCTGCAGGCTGGAAACGTCGTAGGACATGCGCACCGCTTCGGGCAGTCTGAGCATCCGCACGAACATCGCCGGGACGAATTGGCCATGAGTGATGGCGTAGCGCTGGATGCACTCGAGCGCGTGTTCCGGGTCGAACTTCTCCATCACGACGGTGGTGCCGCCCAGCGACTGCACCACCATCGACCAGAACGACGGCGCGGTGTGATACAGCGGCGCCGGGCTCAGATACACCGACTCGCTGGTGATTCCGACGGCATTCATCAACGGCATCAGGATGTTGGGTGCTTCGCTTGGTGGTAGATGCGGAAGCTCACGGCGGATCCCCTTGGGTCTGCCAGTGGTTCCCGACGAGTACTGCAGCAGATCGCCTTCGCTTTCGCCGGGGATCGGCGTCTCGGGTTGGTCGGCAACACATTCCGGGTAGCGGTACCATCCGTCCAGATCGTCGTCGGCGATCAGCAGCAGCTCAGGTAACCCGCCGGGGGAATGCTCGGCAAGGCCTTCGCAGACGTCGCGAGTCGCGCGTGACCCGATCAGCGCCTTTGCTGAACTGTTGTCGACGATGTAGGCGGCCTCGGCGGCCGTCAGGTGAGTGTTGATCAACGCGTAGTACAGACCGCTTCGGCGCGCCGCCCACATCACGGCATGGACGTGTTCATTGTTCTCGAGCAATGCCGCAACCGTGTCGCCCTCGCGAAGTCCGGCGGCATACCAGAAGTGAGCCAGACGATTGGCACGCTTCTCCAGCTCGGCAAAGTCGATCACCGTGCCAGTCCGAGCGAGGACCAGGGCAGGTTTACCGGATGAGATGTGATCGCGGATCTCCACGATTTCACTTTAGAGTCTTCCGAGGTGAAGAAGGCGAAACTCCCTATTTTGTAAGGGATCTACCGAATTTTTCGTCACAGGTGTCAAAAAAATGGACTAGGGTGCAGGCATGCCTCCAACACCATGGGACCCCGAGACCACGGCCGTTGTCTGTGTGGAATGCCAGAACGGTGTGCTGGGCCCCGAGTCCGTCTTGCCCGCTTTGGCCGCCGACAGCTCTGAACTCGTCTCCAGTGTGCGCCGACTTCTCGATTCCGCCCGCCAGTTCGGCGCACGGGTTGTGCACGCGACCTACGAGGGCAACCTCGGCGGCCGGCCGACCGGGACGGCGCGCATCTGGCGGGCCCTGGGCCCCGCAACCGCTCACTGGGCCCCCGGAACCGCCTCCACTACAGTGCTTCCCGAGCTACTGGCACCCACCGATCTGGTGTTACCGCGCCACCACGGCCTTTTCCCAACGCTCGATTCCGAACTACTGCCCGTGCTCAAAGGCTTCGGTGTGAGCACCATCGTCCTTGCCGGCGTTTCGCTGAACCTGGCGATCACCCACACTGCCGGGCATGTTACGCAGGCCGGTTTCGAACTCGTCGTCCCGCGCGACGCCGTCGGCGGCACCCCCAAGGACTATGCAGAACAGGTGCTGGACAACACTATTGCCGTGCTGGGTCGGCTGACCACGATCGATAAGCTCATCGACGAATGGACATCGGTCAGGTCTGACCGTTGACCGTTCGCCACAGCATCTCGGTGGCCGCCATGAGCACCGCTTGGCGCGTCGTCGACGGGACCTCGTTGTGGCGAACCATCAGCCATGAGCGTTCGAGCATCGCCATAATCACCAGCCCGGTAGCCACGGGGTCAAGGTCGGGCGGTGTCGGCGCCATCTTTGCGATGCCCTCACCGAGCGCGGCGGCGGTTCGACGGTGCGAGCGGGCGACCGCGGCGCGGAATTTGCGATCGGGAGGCATGTCCTCCGTGGAGCGGATGACGAACGCACCGTTGCGGTCGAGGTAGTCGAAGTAGCCGGCAACCCAGGCCTCGACATCCTCCCGGCTGGGCGGGCTCCCCTGCTCCATGAAACCCTCGACAACCGCCAGCGCTTCGCGGTAGGTGTCGGTGCCGAGCTCGATGAAAAGCTCGGTCTTGTCGGAGAAGTAATAGTAGAAGTTCGCCCGGGTGACCGGCGCGAGATCAGTGATGTCCTTGATGGTGACGCCCGAGAAACCCTTGCGCGCAAACGCGGTCCGCGCAGCGTCCAGGATTGACTCTCGGGTGCGGTCGGACTTGCGTGTTACCCGCGGGGGCGAGCCCTCAGACACCATGCGTGACCGGCTCGGCGGCGGCCTCCGGTTCGGGATAAAACCCGCTCGCCCACCGACGCAGCGCGCGAAAGCCTGCCGCCTCCGAGGTCGCCAGACCCGGAGGTTCGAGGTACTTCTGGTGCTCCCAGATCCGGATGTCGTCGGGCAGGGCGAGTTTCGCTGCGGCCAGACGCGCCTCGAAATCACCCGGGCCTTCTGACGTTTCCTCGCTGATCCAGTAGCCGGCGAAGATGTCGGATCTGGTGTCGTCCACCGGTGTGGCGCAGATGGAGATGACTCGGATTCCGTCGCGGACGTGTTCGCCGTTGTAGCTGAGCCCGATTCCTGACCAATAGATTTCGATCGTGTTCATCGTGTCGCCGGTCCGGTCCAGGCCGTCGCTCCACCTCCGGCCAAAGCCGACCTTGGCCGACCAGGTCGAGCTATCGGTGCTTTCACGCAGTACCACGGGACTGATCGGGGTGCGATGGACGAATTGGAAGTGGTGGGGATCGACGGCGTTCTCGGCGATCACCTGGGGATGCACCTTTACCCGCTCATGCCGCGTCCGGCAATCGGCGCCAAAGGGGTGGAACCGCCGCGAGCGGACATGATCTCCGAGCACCGCGAAAGCGTCCGGCGCATCCCATAGCGGCTCCCGGCCTGCGCTGTCATGCCAGATCAAGATCGAGTCGTTGAGCTCCGCGACCGGATAGGAACGTACTCGTCGGGCCTTGTTGGGCCGATCCTGGTACGGGATGTGGACATTGCGTCCGGCGCCGTTCCACACCCAGCCGTGAAAAGGGCACTGGATGCCTTCTTCGACTACGCAGCCGCCGTAGGCCAGGCTCGCGCCAAGATGTTGGCAGTGCGCGTCAAGCACCTTCACCACCCCGTCCAGCTGCCGGAAGGCGACCATGTCTCGGCCGAAGTAGTGCAGTGGGACGACCTCGGCGACGGCGATGTCGGCGCTCCAGGCCACCTGAAACCACCCGGTGGGCAGCATGCTCGGCAGGGTTTGCATTATCCGAACGCCCTTTCCACGCGGAACACCTAAACAGCTGTGTTTCGAGGCTACTCATTTTTGACACTTTTGTCTAAACGAGCGTGCCGGCCGGCGAATTTCCCCGCGGCGACCAATCAGGACGTACAATCACTTGTCTTACTAGGTTAATGATGTGCTATGGATGGATGTGAGGACGCATGGACTGGGGTCTGCCGTGGCCGGGGCCTGCGCTGGCAACACAGGCGGAGACCGCCGGCGCGCAGGCGTTTTGTGCCGGTGAGTTCGCCGACCTCAACGCGTACATCACAGCGACCGAGATGGCCCTCGGCACTTCGCGGGCCTACATCGGACCGGGGATCGCATATGCATTCGCCCGGTCCCCCTTCGTGCATGCCGCGGCCGTGCGGCATCTCTGGACACTCGCGCCGGGCAGAATCTTCTTGGGACTTGGGTCGGGCACCTCGCGAATGAACAAAGATTGGTTCGGTGTCGACGCCACCCACCCCGCACCCAGGATGGCCGAACTGATCGAGGTAATCAGGGCGTTCCTGAACGTCGAGAACGGCGAACGCGTTCGATACGAGGGCCGGTTCTACACGATCGACGCCGACATCCGGGCACCCGTGCTCGGCCGGTTGGACGTGCCCATCTTGATCGGCGCCTTCAACAAGATCATGTTGCAGACGGTAGGTCGCACCGCCGACGGCGTGCTGGGGCACGGCCTGTTCACCGATCGCTGGTGGACCGAACTCGTCGAGCACGAACTGGCCCGCGGCGCCGGATCAAGTGGGCGTGACGCGGCCGAGCTACGACGTTGGGGGTGGCTGATCACCGCGATCGACAACGACGACCCGGCCCGGGCCATCAGGGACGCGCGGCTGCAGATCGCCTTCTACCTCACCGTGAAGACCTACGACTCACTCGTCGAACTGCACGGCTGGACAGACGAGGTCGCCCGGATCCGATCGGCCTTCCGCAGCGGCCATCCGGAAACGATCGCCGACCACGTCCCCGACGATATGCTGTGGTCGATCGCGATCTGTGGCGACGACACACAGGCACGCGAAATGCTGGCGACTCGCAAACGACTGCCCGACACGGCATTTGCCTCACCGCCAAGCTTCCTGGTCGGACGCCGACGACGCTCCGGCTATGGTGCGGCCGCGACGCGCGTTCTTTCGCAACTACATTGACGCCAGCCACGGATGCGCCGGATAGGCGCCTTACATGGTGTACTGAGTACTACATGTCGAGTTCAGGAGGTCGCGATGCCCAAGCGGGAACCGCTCGCGCCGATGACCACGTCACAGAATAACGGTGCGGTGCGGTCGCCGAAGACGGCCGAGATCGTGGCGGACACGTTGCGGCGGATGATCGTCGAGGGACAGCTCAAAGACGGCGACTTCCTCCCCTACGAAGCCGAACTCATGGATCACTTTCAGGTCAGCCGGCCGTCACTGCGAGAAGCGGTGCGAGTCCTGGAGTCCGACCGTCTCGTGGAGGTGCGGCGCGGCTCACGCACCGGCGCCCGGGTTCGCGTGCCGGGCCCCGAGATCGTTGCGCGGCCGGCGGGCTTCCTGCTCGAGATGGCGGGAACGACGCTCGCGGACGTGATGACGGCACGGATGGGGATTGAACCGTATGCGGCCCGGCTGCTCGCAGAGGATGGCACCGCTGCGGCCCACCGCGAGTTACGCGAACTCATCGAGGAGATCCCGGCTGCGTGGGAGACGGGCAAGCTGGGCGTGGCGTCCACCGCATTGCACCGCCGGCTAGTCGAACTGTCGGGCAACGCGACACTGACCGTGATCGTCGGCATGCTGCACGAAATCTTCGAAAGGCACATGACCGCAGCATTTCTCAGCGTTCAGAACGTCGTGCCCAAGGTTCAGTACACCAAGCTGATGCGGTCCTACACCCGACTCGCCGACTTGGTGGCCGCCCGGGATGGCGCTGAGGCCGAGGCGCATTGGCGGCGACACATGGAGAACGCCAGCGCCGAGCTACTCAAGGGCCACGAGAAGACGAAGGTCCGAGACATCATGCATTGAGTGGGCCCGGTGCCCACCCTCACTTGAAGGACCTCTGATGCGTAAACCGCTCACCGGAGTTCGCGTGCTGGAGGTCGCCCAGTTCGCCTTTGTTCCCTCGGCAGGCGCGGTGCTCGCCGACTGGGGCGCCGATGTGGTGAAGATCGAGCATCCTGTCATCAAGGAGCTTGAGCGGGAGAATCAGAGGCTTAAGAAGTTTGTCACCGAGCAGGCCCTCGATATCGGCATGCTCAAGGAGATCAGCCGGGGAAACTTGTGAGCCCCGACCGTCGGCGGCGAGCGGTGGTTGTGCTTGTTGAGCGGTTCGGGGTCTCGCACCGGCGTGCCTGCCGGGGGGTCGGCCAACACTGTTCGGTGCAGCAGTATGGGCCGCGCCGACCCGATGGCGACGAAGCGCGGCTGCGCGCCCGATTGCGCGAGATCGCCTTCGGGCATCCGCGGTGGGGCGGGCGTGTCTTATTGACTGTGTAAGGGGTTCGGCCTGGATGGTGGTGGCTGACCACCGGACAGGAGACATTGCAAAT
>NZ_LQPH01000085.1 GCF_002102255.1 Mycobacterium nebraskense | reverse complement strand
TGCGCCGATGAGGCCGCCGCCCCGCCCTGCCCTACCGCGGCGCCGGCCGAACCATCGGCACCGGCGGTGTTATCTAACTCCTGAGTCGACTGGCCACCGCTGAGCCGATAACCCGACCCTGCACTTCCCCACCACACATTCTGCGACTCCCCCACCCCGGAACTCACCCGCACGCCAGCACCCAACAACGCCGGCGTCGAGCTAAACCCCGCACCGAAGGCAGCCGGACCAAACAACGCCCGCGCCCGGCCCAACGCCTCACCCGATTCAGCGACCAGGCCATCCAGCGACATAACCGGCCACCGTAGCGCCACACCCACCCCGGCGCCCACACCCCACAGCCACGAGAAATCTCAGGTCGTGATGGTCGGCCCGCCGACGATGTGGCGGTACAGCTGTGCCGCATCGTCGACATGTCGCTGGATCTCGGCCAAGTAAGCTTGGCGGCCGTTGGCGTAGGCGGCCTCGGCGCTGGCTTCGCCGGGACGTTGTTGGAGCCAGAAGATGGATTTCCAGATATCAGGCGATTGTGGCCCGCCGTGGGTGGCGAGCCGGTCGAAAAACCCGGCAATCTGGGTGTTCGGGTCGCCGCGGCCTGGATAGCTGGAGTCTTGCTGAAAGATGCCCTGCCAGAGACCATTTGGGCTGATGCTGCTGGGTCGCAATCCGCTTTCCTGCATGCCATCGGACAAGATGGCGACGGTTTGTGCCGGTGAGTACCCCAGGCGGTGAGCCTCGTGAATGATGGCAGCGGCGACCTCTTGAGGGCTGGAATTCACCGTGAGACGCCCGAGCGCGGACCCGGCCTGCCCCGCAAGCGGCAGCTGGTCAGCAAGAGCGGTTCGTCGGCGCGAACGGTGATCGCCGTGGTTGCCGGCGAGGAGTCCGTTGAGGTTGGGTAGCGATAGTCCTGTCCCGCCTGCGCCCATCGGTAGTTGGGCCGACCCCATGGCCGGCATACCCGCACCCGCGGGCATGCCCGCGCCGCCGTAACCACCGCCGGCAGACCGAATCTCTTGAGCCAACATGAGATTGCGTGACTCCGAGACCTCCAACCGGTGCCGCATTCGCAGCAGCTGGGTCTGCAGATGCGCCACCATCTCAGCCTTACCGGCCTGCGTACCCGTCGCGGGCGCGATCGCGGCGACACCCTGACGGGCATCAGCGACCACACCATCCGCCCCGGCCCGCCCCGATG
>NZ_LQPH01000084.1 GCF_002102255.1 Mycobacterium nebraskense | reverse complement strand
GGTGAACCCGCGCCAACCAGCTGATGCCCGGTCGAGCACCGCCCAGACCAAGGAGACGCAGGAGTGCTCACCGGGCAGCCGGCCGATCACCTTGACCCGGCGGCGGGTCTCGCCGAAGCTGCGCTCTATAAAGTTCGAATGCCGCACCCGGGTCCAATGCTCGCGCGGAAACCGCAGATACACCGTCAGCGATTCCCGGTCATTGAGCAGGGCCCGCACCGCCGCCGGGTAGGAGTCACGCCAGCGCTTGGCGAACGCGTCGAGCCTGTTCTGGGCGAGTTTGACTGCGTCGATGCCGGGTTCAACGTCCTCAGGCAGGTCGAAGATCGCCCAATAGTCGGCTTTGACGTCCGCCTGCGCATTTTTCGGCACCTTGGCCAAGATATTGCGGGCGCGATGAATCAGGCAGCGCTGCCGCAACGCCGCACCCATGGTGCGGTCGACCGCGCCGATCAGCCCGGGCGCGCCGTCGCTGATCACCAGCAGCGGACACACCAGGCCGCGTTCGCCGAGCCCGGTCAAGAAACCTTCCCACGCGTCACCGGACTCTGAGGAGGCCGCCTCGAGCCCGACGAACACCGGTTTGCCGTCGGTGTCGATACCCCACGCGGCCAGTACCGGCTCGGCCGACGCGTTCGCGTGATATTTGAAGTGCGACCCGTCCAGGAACAGGTAATCCAGCTCGACGTCGTCGAGGCGGCGGGCGCTCCATTGCTCGAACTGGGTTTTGATGTCCTCACAGATACGCGACACCGTCGACTTCGACACCGCGGCGGCCTCGCCGAGCGCTTCGACCAGGGTGGCCTCCACGTCGCGGACCGACAGGCCGCGCACGAACCCGGCGATCACCAACGCCTCCAACGCGTTGGTCTTGGTTACTCTCTTGCCGAACAGCTGGGAGGCGAACCGCTCGGTGGTGGCGCGCACCTTCGGCCGTGCCAGCGTCACCGGTCCCGCGGTGGTCTTCACCGTGGTCGGGCAGTATCCGTTGCGCATCCCGGCGCGGGCCTCCGCACAGCTCGCGGTCCGCTGGTAGCGGTCCCGGCCCAGGAACGCAGCCACCTCGGCCTCGATCGCGGTCTGCAGCAGCAACCGGGCACCGAGCCGGGCTACTTCCTCGATTGCACCCGCCAGGTCCTCGCCGCCGGCGAACACACCATCAATTTCTGCCTGCAACCGCTGCACAGGCGATACCCTCTTCGACACGGACGTAGTGCTCC
>NZ_LQPH01000083.1 GCF_002102255.1 Mycobacterium nebraskense | reverse complement strand
TTCTCCGGCCGATGGTGGGCGTGTGAGCACGCTGTAGCGGAATCCGTATTTGTGTGAGTAGCCCGCGGCGGCGGTGCGTCGGCCGATGGCGCCGGTGGGCATGCCGCGCAGCAGGGCATTGCCCGGCGGGCTGGTGGACCCCGCGGCCTGCACGGGGATGGCCTCGGCCTCAGCGGCATTGGCCGGGCTGACCGCGGAGGTCAGCGTGGCCCACTGCTGGGGAACCGACAACGCCCCGACGTGCGCGGCCTGGCCGGCACCGGCCGAGATGGCCCCACCACCGACGTTGCCCAAGTTGCCCAACCCCAACTGGGCGAACTGCGGCGTGGGGAACCAGGCACCACCGGCACCGGCCGTGCTACCACCAGGACCGAACACCAACTGCTGGGCGATCGACGAACTGAACTGCGCCAGACCATTCGAGAAATACGCCAGGCCCGTGTTTCGTTTGAGGAGCGTGTCATAGATGCCCGGGGCAAGCCCCAGATAATTGTTGGTCGGGGTGGGCGGCCCGCTCTGCAAGAAATTCTGGATCGCACTGGTCAACAAGGTGGACGGCCCGGTTTGCGTCGTCGTACTCGCCGCTTGCGGCGCGGCGACCGTGGCGAACTGCGTAGTCGCCAGCTGCGAGGTGCTCGAGGCCACCGTCTGCGCGGAATTGCCCGCCGGCTGCTGGGCGGCCTGAGTCAGCGCCAACGCCTGATCGGCCACCCCATCGGGAGTGGTGGTATTGGGCGGCGCCTCAAACGGCGCCAACTCCGACGCCGTCGCCGAGGCCGCCGCATAGCCATACATCGCCGCCGCGTCCTGAGCCCACATCTCCATGTACTGGGCCTCAGTCGCCATGATCGCCGGGGTGTTCTGCCCAAAAAAATTCGTCGCGATCAACGTCGCCAACAACACCCGATTAGCCGCAATCACCGGCGGAGGCACCGTCATGGCAAACGCCGCCTCAAACGCCGCCGCCGCCGCCCGACCCTGACTAGCCGTCTCCTCAGCCAACCCCGCCACCACACCAAGCCAACTCACATACGGCAACACCGCCGACACCATCGACGACGACGCCGGACCCACCCACGGCCCACTAGTCAGCTCCGAAACCACCGAGCCATACCCACTAGCCGCCGTAGCCACCTCCGCAGCAATCTCATCCCACGCCGCCGACGCCGCCATCAACGGCCCCGAACCCGGACCCGCATACATCCGACCGGAATTCACCTCCGGCGGTAACGCCCCGAAGTCAAACACCT
>NZ_LQPH01000082.1 GCF_002102255.1 Mycobacterium nebraskense | reverse complement strand
CACTGGGTGCGGGAAGTCCACTGTGAATCCCCCCGGCGTGTCCGGAGACTTTCTAGGTTGAGACTCCGGCGTCTGCCGGGGTCTGGTGGTGGTGGGTCTGGTTTGGGTGGTGGTGGGCTGGGTAGTGGTGGCCCGTTGTCGTCGTTGATGAGTGGTGTTGGGTCGAATCCGGCGGCGTCGGGTTTGGGTAGCGGTGTTCCTGCGGCGAATCCGTTGTCGAATGCTGCGGGATCGTCGGCGCTGGGTAATCCGGCGGGGATGTTTGCTCAGGGGTTGTCTTCGGGTGCGTCGAGTGTGAGTCCGGTGTCTTCGGCGTCGCCGGCGGCGACGCCGGGTCCAGCCAGTGTTGGCGGTGGGTCTGCGGGTGGGTTGGCGGCGCCTGCGGCGGGTGGGGGTAGTCCGGCGGCGCCTGCGGCCGCGGGTGCTTCGGGTCTGCATGCGACTCCGGCTGCGGCTGGTGCGGGGCAGTCGGCAACATCGTCGGCGATGCCGACGATGTTGCCGTCGACGGGAATGGGTGCGGCACCGTCTGGTGCTGGTGCTGCTGGTGGTGCTGGACCGGCGGTGTCGTCGGCGGGAGCGTCGACGAACGCGACCACTGCTGCCGCGGGTGCGGCCGCATCGGGCGCGGCGGGTGGCGGGCAAGGCATTGCGGGTGGGACGTTGGTTCCGGGCGCGGTTGTCAGCCCGCTGGAAGCTGGACCCGGCAGGCGGCCATTGTCACGCGCCGCCCAGGAGGCCGCTCAGCTCGCACGGTTGCTGCAATACCAGTGCCGGTCGGTGTCGGCGCCGATTCATTGGGCAGTGGGTGTTTTTGAGTCCCGGGCTGATGCGGGATCAGAGACTGTGATCATGTCCGGGGAGGGGTCGGGTTACGTCCCGGCGGGTGTGTTCGTGCCGCGCACGGTGCGTCTGCTGGTGGCTGATGGGTTGGTAGATAGGGCTTTTCGTAACACCTGGTTTGGGTGCGTGGATCCCGCGCGGGTGTTGGTTGAGTATGCGCGGATGCGGGCAGCGACAGGTTGGGAGTTAGTCGCGGCCGCAACGAGCGACCAGAGTTCGTCTTTGCGGCAGTGCGGTGTAGAGCACGTGGAATCCTACGCGTTTCCTATGTCGGTCGCTGAGATCCCTCTTCCAGTTTTGGATGGGATGCACGTGCACCGGTTACAGCTTGAGTTCCCCGATCTGTTTGAGCGGCTGACGAACCTAAGCGCTGCGGATGACGCGTCGGCTCGCCGCATGATGATGGTATTGGCGCGTGACCTCATCGACGAAGTCAACGGGTTTCAACATTTGATCGACCTGCCGCGGACGTGGTCGGCGCTGGTGGCAGGTAACGAACCGAGCGCTGACGAGTGGGATAAGTTCCAGAAACTTACCGAATTGGAGTTCTTGGTGACGACAACGAAGCGGCCACCAGCGTGCCCGGTGGAGGTGTATCGGCAGGCGTGGATGGTGGGGCGGGCGATGGAAGTCGTGAGCGGGTTCGGCGATCGCCCACTCCCGTTGCCGGACATGGTGTATGCGCTGTCGGCGGCGTGGCCGGGTGTGGACGTTCGTCGGCAGGTCGAACCGTTGTTACGTGCGGCTGAACTCGACCTGGGCTGGTACTGATGACGCGAGTTGAGGCGTGGCAGCGGGGTCCGGATCAGTTGTGGTGGTCGATCGGGCAGTGCCACGGGGCGGTGACGGCTACGGTGCTGGCCGCTGCCTCGTGGGCGACGGCGGCGGCCAACTGGACGCAATGGCTGGCCGACGAAACAGCGTGGCGTAAGACGATCGCCGACGTGACCGGCGAGCGGTCAGTGCTGCACTGGGACAGCTGGTGCTTGCGCCCGCAGCCGGTGCCGGTGATGTCGTTGACGTACGCGAGTCAACTCGATGCGCTGCAAGCCAGCATGGATTGCAGTGTGTTGGCCTGGCAAGCTCAGGACGCCGCGGCGAGGTATGAAAGCCCCGAGACCGTGCAGCAACTTTGCGAGGTGTTGGCAGGTCATCGTCGGGAGCACCGGTCTCGAAGCTTCGACGGGTATGGCCTGGAAGGGCAAGTGTTGCTGCGGGATCTGGAGAAGCGTCGGGCGTCGTGGGCCGTTGCGGTTGGCGACGCGGCACACTTTATTGCGACTGCGGGGTTGCCGACGGTCGGTCTGGACGTATACGTGGGAACGATGCGAGATCTTGCCGAGCAGGCGGCACAGACCTTGCGTGGCGGGTACGCGGACTTGGTCGCGGTGATGCACGCAGCAGATGTGAGTGGGGCGTCGGAGTTGCCGGCCGACCCGATCGAGCGCACGCAGGTGCTGAACAGTGCCGCCTGCGCACTTTGCGCCTGGATGAGAGAACTTAAGGCGGGCGGGTGGAGTGACGAGGAACTTGAGACCGTGCTGTGCGAGCTTGAACCGGCGCACACCAGGTCGGTGGCGGAGTATCGGCAGATGACGTCATCCCTTTGAAGCCAGGGGATTCGCACCCCGATCCCCGGTGACGCGGCAGGAGAGCTGAGTTGAGGTTCACGGTTGGTAGAACGGCGAGTGCCGAGGACTTCTCATGTAATCACCGCCTGTTCGACGGTGACGGCGGTTGTGGGTCTAGCGGGAGTTTCCGCCCTTTGTAGTTGATCGGCGTGTCTTTTGTTGTGGTGCTTGGTTTTTGGTTGCCGTAGGTGTATTACCCATATATGGCTTCGATTGTTGGGAAGCGTCGTGGTCAACACACGTACTACTACCTGGTGGAATCGGCTCGGGTGGACGGCAAGCCGAGGATCGTGTCGCAGGAATATTTGGGCACCGCCGAGGAGGTGATGGCCAAGCTGGCGGGCGCGGCGAGCGGCGTGCCGGTGCGCAGCCAGCACAAACAGTTCGGCGATCTGGCCGGGGTGTGGTCGATGCTCGAGCGTCTGGACGTGGCCGGGATCGTGGACTCGGTCGCGCCGCGCCGCACCGACGCCACACTGTCGGTGGGCACCTACATCGCGTTGGCCACGGCGAACCGGGTGGTGGCGCCGTGCTCGAAGTTGGCGTTCGCGGATTGGTGGGCCACCACGGCCGGCTCCCGCTGGATCAAGGCCCCGCGCGGGGCGTTGGATCACCGCCGATTCTGGGACGCGATGGATCACCTGGACACCGAGGCGCTGCGACGTATCGAGACTGAATCGCCCTGGTTTTCCCGGAGGCTCGGGTTAATGGATTCCCACCAGGGGTTGGTCGGTCCGTGGTGCATCGTAGAACGCGGCCTCAAACTCGGTCGGCGGAACGTCGTTGAGGTAGCCGTGCAGTCGGCTGGTGTTGTGCCAGTGCACCCATCCCAGGGTGGCCAGTTCGACATCCTCGACGGTTTTCCAGGGACCGGTGCGGGCCGGTCCGTAGATCAGTTCGGCTTTGTAGTAGCCATTGACCGTCTCCGCCAGAGCATTATCGTAGCTATCCCCGATCGTGCCGATCGAGGGCGCCGCGCCGATCTCAGCGAGCCGTTCGCCATAGCGGATGGACGTGAACTGCGATCCGGCATCGGAGTGACATGTCAAGCCGGACAACGTGTTCCCGCGTGACCATCGGGCCATCTCCAACGCGTCGAGCACCATGGCGGTGCGCATGTTGGACGCTACCCGCCACCCGACGATCATCCGGGAGTGGGCATCGACGATGAAGCAGACATAGGCCACCCCGGCCCAGGTCGGGACGAACGTCAGATCCGTGACCCACAGTTGGTTCGGAGCGGTTGCGGTGAACTTGCGCTGGACCAGATCCGGGTGACGCGGCGCGGCCGGGTCGGGTTTGGTGGTGCGGACTCGTTTGCCGCGCCGTACGCCTTCGATGCCAGCGGCACGCATCAGCCGGGCCACCTGATCTCGCCCGACGTCATGGCCGGCGCGGCGGGCTGTTTTCCACAGCTTGCGCGCCCCGTAGACGCAGTAGTTGTCCTCCCAGAGCTGGCGCAGCGCTGGCCCAAGCTCGGCGTCACGCTGGGCTCGTGCCGACGGAGCCCGGGTCTTGGTGTCGTAGTAGGTGCTCGGGGCCACCGACACCCCTGCGGTGTGCAGGACGGTGCAGATGGGCTCGACCCCGAACTCCTCGCGGTGGGTGTCGATGAAGTCGACTATTTCTTGTGTTGGCGGTCGAGCTCCGCCCCGAAGAAACTCGCCGCTCGCTTCAGAATCTCGTTGGTTATCTGAGGTTCTCAGCGTCCTGTCGATGATGTAAACGACACGCGGTCCGGGGTGCGCCGAGATCCGTTGTG
>NZ_LQPH01000081.1 GCF_002102255.1 Mycobacterium nebraskense | reverse complement strand
GCCGGCGAACACACCATCAATTTCTGCCTGCAACCGCTGCACAGGCGATACCCTCTTCGACACGGACGTAGTGCTCCTTCCATCAGACTTGCCGGTCTTCGAGGGAACCTACGTCCGGATTCTTTTACACCGCGGCAGGGACACGACCCACCGGCAACACCACAAGGGGAGTCCCCACCGCCAGCACACCAGCCACAACGGACGGACCCGAGCGACCACCTCAGCGAGTTGGCCAGCCAAGCTGGTCCGTAGCACCCGCGGATGCCGATAACCCGACAACCACCGCAGGTTCACCCTTAGCACCGGATCAAGACCACCGACACGGCGATAATCCCAACCTACCGCCGCGCACGTCACCGCAGATCGATCGAATACTTTCTGATCGGCGTCGTAGATCCGATCGTCCTCACGAACATCGACCACCACAACAGATCCATCGCGGCGGCGCACAAATTAATCAGGTGCATGCCGTACCATCAGGCCAGCGGAACCAAAAGGGTTGCGACAGAACATCAACCACATCTGGATCGTCATCCAATGCCATCAACTGATCACGCTCAACCCAGGACTCGTGACCAACGCGCGCACCCGTGGTGGCAAACCACCACAGCCCGGGAAAGTTCCGTTGGCCACGAAATGACGGGAAATTTCGCACCGGTGCGCAATCCAGCTCAAACCGCTTGCCAGCACATCGGTCAATTTGTTGACGCAAGCAGCCCTCGCGGGTGTGGAACTCCAAGTCCACGGCACTCGCTACAACCGTCCAGCCGACACCGCCGATGTCAGCACATTTAAACGCTAAACCTCGTGCCTCAGATTCAATGAGAATGCCCCAACATCAGTGAGAACGGACACCAATCGCTACGGCGTTAGGCCGAGCCCACCCATTCGTCGGTTCCGTCGTCGAAGAACTGGTGCTTCCAGACCGGTAGCCGCGCCTTGATGGTGTCGACCAGAAGCGCACAGGTGGTGAACGCCGCCTGACGATGGTCGGCAGCGACCGCCGCCACCAGCGCGGCGTCCCCGATGTGCAGTACCCCGGTCCGGTGGCTCGCCGCGACGGCGCGCACCCCGCTCGACTGTTCCGCGACATCGGCCACCACCTCCGCCAAGACCTGTTCAGCCGACGGATGCGCGGAGTACTCCAGCCGGACCACCCGCCGGCCGCCGTCGTGGTCGCGAATCATGCCGACAAAGCCGACGATGGCGCCGGCCGACTGATGGCCCACGAGTTCCTCGTGCTCGGCCAGCAAGATCGGGTGATCGGTCATGGCCGCGCGGACGACGAGCGTCATCGCTGGTGATCTCCACCGGCGAGCTGATCGAGCGCGTGATCGAGCACATCGGCGAGCACGCCCAAGCCATCGCGCACCCCACCGGGCGAACCCGGCAGGTTGACGATCAGGGTGCGTCCCGCCACGCCGCAGACGCCGCGTGACAACACCGACGTCGGCACCTTCGGCAGGCCCGACCGGCGGATGGCATCGGCCAGCCCCGGGATCAGGTAGTCCAGCACGGCCACCGTCTGGTCGGGCGTGCTGTCGCTGGGCGAGATGCCGGTGCCCCCCGAAGTGATGATGACGTCGACACCGTCGTCGACCGCCTTGCGCAGGGCCTCGCCGACCGGCTCGCCGTCGGCAACCACCTCGGGCTCGCCGAACGAAAATCCGCGCTGCCCAAGCCATTCGGCGATGATCGGCCCGCACCGGTCGTCGTACACTCCGGCCGACGCGCGGGTGGAGGCGATGATGACGCGGGCGGATCGGGCGCTCATCACCGCACCCACGTTCCGGTCTTGCCGCCTTCCTTGCGCAGCACCCGAATGTCATCGATGCGCGCGGCGGGGTCAACCGCTTTGATCATGTCGTAGAGCGTCAGACCGGCAACACTGACGGCGGTCAGCGCCTCCATCTCCACACCGGTGCGGTCGGTGCTGCGCACCGTCGCAGTGATCTCGATGTCGGCCTCCCCCACGGTGAAATCCACGTCGACCCCGGTAAGCGCCAACTGGTGGCAGAGCGGTATCAGGTCACTGGTGCGCTTCGCCGCCAGAATGCCCGCGACCCGTGCGGTAGCCAACGCGTCGCCCTTGGGCAGGCCCCCGGCCGAGATCAGCTCCACCACGTGCGGCGAAGTATGCAAGGCACCCGCGGCTACGGCGGTTCGTTTGGTGGCTCCTTTGGCGCTGACATCGACCATGTGCGCCGCGCCACGGTCGTCCAGATGTGACAGTGCGCCCGAGGGGGGTTCTCCCGACGCCCAGGTTGCCGGCGGCTTTCCGGCCTCAGAGGCCCTAGCCATCCTGGCGCCCCTACCGGTTAACGACGGTGACCGGGTGCAGGTAGGGCAGGTCAGTGGAGGGCAGCGGGAACACCAGCTCGCCGAAGGGCGACAACGCACCCGTGCGGTCGGTCGCGAGTTCGCTTACCGCGTGGTCGTCGTGGTCCGTCGTCGGCCACCCGTTGTCGACATATCTGGTTTTGCGTGCTTTGCCCTCAGTAGTGTCAGCCACGCCGTCCATTCTGACAGGTCACTCTTGCGCGCGTGGTGCAAGACCGCCGGTTCGACGGACGAGCTGCCGACATTCGTCACCTACGTGGGATGCTCCGACTGTTTTACGCTGGTCAGTAATGACCGACAACACCCCGGATATCCCGCTGGGGTCGTGGCTGGCCGACTTGCCCGATGAGCGGCTGATCCGACTGCTAGAGCTGCGGCCGGACCTCGCCCAGCCGCCGCCCGGCAGCATCGCCGCGCTGGCCGCGCGGACTCAGGCCCGCCAGTCGGTCAAGGCCGCCACCGACGACCTCGACTTCCTGCGGCTGGCGGTGCTCGATGCGCTCCTGGTGCTGCAGGCCGATGCCACCCCGGTGCCGACGGCGAAACTGCTGGCCCTGATCGGTGAGCGCGCCCCCGAGGCCGACGTGGTGGGCGCGTTGGACGATCTCCGGGAGCGCGCCCTGGTCTGGGGCGATGCCGCACTCCGCGTCGCACCCGACGCCGCCACGGCACTGCCGTGGCACCCGGGCCAGGTCACCCTCGAGGACGCCTCCCGCGGTGGCGAAGAGATCGCCGGACTCATCGACGACCTGAACCAGGCCCAGCTCGACGTGCTGAAGAAGCTTCTCGAGGGTTCTCCGATGGGCCGCACCCGTGACGCCGCGCCCGGCGCCCCCACGGACCGGCCGGTGCCCCAGCTGCTGGCGATGGGCCTGCTGCGACGCATCGACGCCGAGACGGTGATCCTGCCCCGCCACGTCGGGCAGGTGCTGCGCGGCGAACAGCCCGGTCCCAGGCAGCTGACGGCGCCCGATCCGGTCGTGTCGACCACCACCACCGACGACGTCGACGCGTCGGCGGCCGGGGCCACCATCGACCTGCTGCGAGAACTCGACGTCCTGATCGAAACGCTTGCCGCCGCACCGGTTTCCGAGCTGCGCAGCGGCGGACTGGGAATTCGTGACGTCAAGCGGCTCAGCAAAACGACGGGCATCGACGAGTCGCGGCTGGGTCTGATTCTCGAAGTGGCGGCCGCGGCCGGCTTGATCGCCAGCGGGATGCCCGATCCCGAACCGGCCACCGGGGAAGGACCGTACTGGGCGCCGACGGTGGCGACCGACCGGTTCACGGCGCTGCCCTCCGCCGAGCGCTGGCACCTGCTGGCCAGTAGCTGGCTTGACCTGCCGAGCCGGCCGGCCTTGATCGGAACCCGCGGCCCCGACGCCAAACCCTTTGGCGCGCTTACGGATGGGTTGTACTCAACGGCCGCCCCGCTGGATCGCCGGCTGCTGCTGGGCACGCTGGCGCAATTGCCGCCGGGTGCCGGCGTCAACGCGGTCGAAGCGTCGGCGGCACTCATCTGGCGGCGGCCGCGCTGGGCCAAGCGGCTACAGCCCGGACCCGTGGGTGATCTGCTGACCGAGAGCCACGCGCTGGGCCTGGTCGGGCGCGGGGCGCTCAGCACCCCGGGCCGTGTCCTGCTGGACGAAGGCGCCGACGCCCAGGCCGCGATCCACGCCATGGCGCGGGCCCTACCCAAACCGATCGATTACTTCCTGGTCCAGGCCGATCTGACCGTGGTCGTACCGGGCCCACTGCAGCGCGATCTCGCCGAGCAGCTGGCCGCGGTGGCGACCGTCGAATCGGCCGGCACAGCAATGGTGTACCGCATCAGCGAGCAGACGATCCGGCACGCGCTTGACGTCGGGAAGACGCGCGACTGGATGCATGCCCTGTTTGCCAAACACTCCAAAACGCCTGTCCCACAGGGCCTTACTTACCTGATCGACGACGTCGCACGCCGGCACGGCCAGCTGAGGATCGGTATGGCGGCTTCGTTCGTGCGGTGCGAGGACCCGGCGCTGCTGGCCCAGGCCGTGGCCGCACCCGCGACCGAACGGGTGCAACTGCGCGCCCTGGCCCCGACGGTCGCGGTGTCTCCGGCGCCGATCGGCGAGGTGCTGGTCGCGTTGCGGGCGGCGGGCTTCGCCCCGGCGGCCGAGGACTCCACCGGCGCCATCGTCGACGTCCGTCCCCGGGGCGCCCGGGTGCCCACGCCGCAGCAGCGGCGGCCCTACCGCGCGATGCCGCGTCCCAACAGTGAGAGCTTGAACGCGGTGGTGGCGGTGCTGCGAAAGGTGACCGCCGCTCCGTTCGGCAGTATTCGCGTCGATCCGACGGTCACCATGTCGTTGTTGCAGCGCGCGGCCAGGGAACAAGACACGCTGGTGATCGGTTATTTGGATGCCGCCGGTGTCGCCACCCAGCGGGTTGTGTCGCCCATCACTGTTCGGGGCGGCCAGCTGACGGCCTTCGACTCGGCGTCGGGGCGACTGCGCGACTTCGCCATCCACCGCATCACGTCGGTAGTGTCGGCCAACGGCCGATAATGGATGGCATGAGTCGCGTCGGCGAGAGAATGAATAGGAGCGGCGCCATTGACTGACGGCCCGTTGATTGTGCAGTCCGACAAGACTGTGTTGCTCGAAGTTGACCACGAGCAGGCCGGTGCGGCGCGTGCCGCCATCGCGCCGTTCGCCGAGCTCGAGCGCGCGCCCGAGCACGTGCACACCTACCGCATCACACCGTTGGCGTTGTGGAACGCCCGCGCCGCCGGCCATGACGCCGAACAGGTCGTCGACGCGCTGGTCAGCTTCTCGCGTTACGCGGTGCCCCAGCCGCTGCTGGTCGACATCGTCGACACCATGGCGCGCTACGGCCGCCTGCAGCTGGTCAAACACCCGGCGCAGGGCCTGACGCTGGTGAGCCTGGACCGCGCGGTGCTCGAGGAGGTGTTGCGCAACAAGAAGATCGCACCCATGCTCGGCGCCCGGATCGACGACGACACGGTCGTCGTCCACCCCAGCGAGCGCGGCCGCGTCAAGCAGATGCTGCTCAAGATCGGTTGGCCCGCCGAGGATCTCGCGGGCTACGTCAACGGCGAGGCACACCCGATAAGCCTGGCGCAGGACGGCTGGCATCTGCGCGATTACCAGCAGATGGCCACGGATTCGTTCTGGTCCGGCGGGTCCGGGGTGGTGGTGCTTCCGTGCGGGGCCGGCAAGACGCTGGTGGGCGCGGCGGCGATGGCGAAGGCCAGCGCGACGACGCTGATCCTCGTCACCAACATCGTCGCGGCCCGGCAATGGAAACGCGAACTGGTTGCCCGCACCTCGCTGACGGAGGACGAGGTCGGCGAATATTCAGGAGAACGCAAGGAAATTCGGCCCGTCACCATCTCGACGTATCAGATGATCACCCGCCGCACCAAGGGCGAGTACCGGCACCTGGAACTCTTCGACAGCCGCGACTGGGGGCTGATCATCTACGACGAGGTCCACCTGCTGCCGGCGCCGGTGTTCCGCATGACCGCCGACCTGCAATCGAAGCGCCGCCTCGGCCTGACCGCCACGTTGGTCCGCGAAGACGGCCGCGAGGGCGACGTGTTCTCCCTCATCGGCCCGAAGCGCTACGACGCGCCGTGGAAGGACATCGAGGCCCAGGGCTGGATCGCGCCGGCGGAGTGTGTCGAAGTGCGGGTCACCATGACCGACAACGAGCGAATGATATACGCCACCGCGGAACCCGAAGAGCGCTATAAGCTTTGCTCGACGGCGCATTCGAAGATCGCCGTGGTCAAGTCGGTGTTGAGCCGGCACCCCGGCGAACAGACGCTGGTGATCGGCGCCTACCTCGACCAGCTCGACGAGCTCGGCGCCGAGCTGAACGCCCCGGTGATCCAGGGGTCGACCCGGACCAACGAACGCGAAGAACTGTTCGACGCCTTCCGGCGCGGCGAAGTGTCGACATTGGTGGTGTCCAAGGTCGCCAACTTCTCCATCGACTTGCCGGAAGCCTCTGTGGCCGTGCAGGTTTCCGGAACCTTCGGGTCACGCCAGGAGGAGGCGCAGCGGCTGGGGCGGTTGCTGCGGCCCAAGGCCGACGGTGGCGGCGCCATCTTCTACTCCGTCGTGGCGCGCGACAGCCTGGACGCCGAATATGCCGCGCACCGTCAGCGATTCCTCGCCGAGCAGGGCTACGGCTACATCATCCGCGACGCGGACGACCTACTGGGCCCGGCTATCTGATTTGCCGCGAGCAGACGCAAAATCGCACGAAACGCCTTGCGTGAGTGCGATTCTGCGTCTGCTCGCGCTAACTAGAGCGACAGGATGGTCGCCGACGCGGTGCCCGGCGCGCCGTAAACCTGGGCCAGGCCGACGCGCGGGTTGCCGGGCACCTGACGCTCGCCCGCCTCGCCGCGTAGCTGACGAACCAGTTCGTGCATCTGCCGGAGCCCCGACGCGCCGATCGGCTCGCCGTTGGCGATCAACCCGCCGTCGGTGTTGACCGGCATCGAGCCGTGGATCTCGGTGGCGCTGTCGGCCAGCAGCTTCTCCTGCTCGCCGTCGGCGCACAGACCGGTCTCGGCCATGTGGATGACCTCGTTGCCCGCGTCGGTGTCCTGAAGTTGGGCGACGTCGACGTCCTCGGGACCAATGCCGGCCGCCTCGTAGGCCGCTTTGGACGCGTACACCGTCGGGGAGACGTCCTCGTCGAGCGGCGCGAAGGTGGCATGCACTTCGTAGGCGCCGTAGCGGCGGGTGCGGATCTCGCAGGCTCGCACATAGACCGGCTTGTCGGTGTACTTGTGCGCCATGTCGGCCCGGCACATGATCACCGCTGCGGCGCCCTCGTCGGGCGCGCAGAACATGTACTGCGTCAGCGGGTAGTTGAGCACGGCGGAATTGAGGATCTCTTCCTCGGAAATCGGCTTGCGGCGGAACGCATTCGGGTTCAGCGCACCGTTGCGGAAGTTCTTAGCCGCCACCTTGGCCAAGGTGGCCTGCGAGATGTTGTGGTCGTGCAGGTATTTGTTGGCCTTCATCCCGAAGAACTTGGTGGTAACGAACTGGCCGTTCTGCGCGTACCACTGCGGCAGCGCGAGCTTGGCGGGGTCGTCGGTGAACGCGCCGCGCGGGTGTTTGTCCAGGCCGATGGCGATGCCGATGTCGTACTTGCCCAACCGGATCGTGTCGGCGGTCTGCTGGATGGCGCTGGCCGCGGTGGCACAGGCGTTGAAGACGTTGGTGAAGGTGATACCGGTCAGCCCGACCAGTCGGGTCACCGCGTCGGGGTTGGACACCTCGTGGCTACCGCCGAAACCGAACTGGATGTCCTTCCACTGGACACCGGCGTCCTTCAGTGCCGACTGGATAGCCTCGGCGCCCATCTGCATCGCTGTCTTTTCGAACCGGCCGAACGGATGCAGGCCGACGCCGATGATGGCGACATCGTTGGTCATCTCAGTCTCCTTATGCGACCGGCTGGAAAGCGAACGTCATGATTTCGGTGCCCTCTTCGTCGGTGGTGAGCGGGACCATGGTGAGCTCGACCTCCTGCCCGAACTGCAGCTTGGCCGGGTCGTTCTCGGTCAACCGCCCCTCGACTCGGATCACGTCGTCGAGCTGGACCAGCCCCACCCCGAACGGGACGAAGTCCTTGCCGGCCGGGCCGGCGTACGGAGCCCCGGGCGGGAAGCCCTGAGTGGTCCAGGCGACGAGGGTTCCGCGGCGCGGCAGCAACACGTCGGTCATCTCGCCGACGCTGCAGCGCGGACACCACTGCTGCACCGGGAACGTAGTGGCGCCGCAGCTGCCGCAGCGACTGCCGATCAGCTGTGGGCTCTCATCGGGCCAGGTAGAGATCTCGGGGGCGAGTGCTTTTTGCATCGGGGGATCCTCCAGAAGCGTCCACGGTGCGCCAACAGAATGTTGCTCACTGAACCGTATAACAGCTTTCCGAAAAGTGGAAACCGCATTCTCTTTCTTGATGGCCGACGGCAGATATCTTGAGATCGCCGTCGCAACCGAGGAGACGACTATGCCAGTCACGGTGATACTCGAACTGAAGTTCAAGCCCGACGCGGTGCCGCAGGCCCGCGACATCATGGGCCGGGCGTTACAAGACACCCGGGCCTTTGCCGGAAACCTGGGTACCGACGTGCTCGTCGACGAGGACGACGAGGCCCACTGGCTGATCTACGAACTATGGGACACGGTCGAGCACGACGAGGCCTACCGCACGTTTCGTGCCGGCGAAGGCCGGCTGACCGAGTTGCCACCGCTGCTGGCCGAGCCTCCCGCCAAGAAGAGGTACGTCACCTCCGACATCTGACGGCTAGCTCAGCGCGGGAATCACCTCGCGCTCGAACAGCTCGATGCCGGAGCGGTCGTACGCGGCCTCCGGGAAATAGCAGATGGCGTATTCGCAGCCGAGGTCGCGGAGCCTGGCGATCCGCTCGATCACCTGTTCCGGTGTGCCCGTCGCCGAGTCCGGTCCGCTGCCCGCGGCGAGCATCGCATCGGCGGCCGCCTCGGGCACGTAGCGGACGACCCGGTCGCGGACGCGCTGTAGCCGGTCCTTGACGTCGGCGTCCGAGGTTCCGACGACGGCGTTGAAGTTGGCCGAACGCACGATGGCATCGAAGTCGGTGCCCAGCCGCTGACAGTGCTGGGCCAGCACTTCCGACTTGTGCGCGAAGGCTTGGGGTTCCGGGGTGAAGTTGGTGTACTGGGCGTATTTCGCGGCAATGCGTAAGGTCACCTTCTCACCATCGCCGGCAATCCACAGCGGAATCCCGTTGTCCTGCACGGGCTTAGGGGAAACGATAGCGCCGTCGACCTGGTAGTGTTTGCCGTCGAAGCTGACCCTGCCGTCGCGCCACGCATCACGCATGATCTGCACGCCCTCGTCCAGCCGGGCCAGTCGCACGCCTGCCGACGGGAATCCGTAACCGTAAGCGCGCCACTCGTGTTCGTACCAGCCACCGCCGATGCCCATCTGGATCCGCCCACCCGAGATGACGTCGGCGGTCGCCGCGACCTTGGCCAGGTACACCGGATTGCGGTAGCTCATCGCGGTGCACATCTGGCCAAGTTTGATCCGCGACGTGACCGCCCCGTAGGCGGCCATCAACGTCCACGCCTCGTGCGTGGCTTCACCGGTCGGCACCGGGACGGTGTGGAAGTGGTCGTAGACCCACAGCGAGTCCCAGGCGCTGTTGTCGGCGTAGGTGGCCAGGTCGCGCATCACCGCCCAGTGCTTATCCGGTTCGATGTCGACCAGATCCATTCGCCAGCCTTGCGGGATGAAGAGACCGAAGCGCATAGCAACGGACTTTAGCCCGAAAGGGCTCACCGCGGTCGCATCCGGCCCGTCGGCCATTGCCCCGTTTGCCATGACCAGGGCCAGACCTCCGGTGCCATCTTCACGCAGAATCCCCTGGACCAAGGCGCCGCATGACCAGAGCATAAGCGCCACAACCCTTTCCGCGTCGCCGGGCACCTCCTTAGACGCCGAGCGCGTCGAGCGCCGCCGCCTCGTTAGGCTTTACCGAACGTCGAGTAAGCACGGGAGGTCATGATGCGGGTCCTCGTCTCCGGCGCCAGCATCGCCGGCCCGGTGCTTGCGTACTGGTTGACCCGTCATGGCTTCGACGTCACCGTCGTCGAGCGCGCGCCCATCCTGCGTAAAACCGGCGGCCACGCCGTCGACCTGTTCCGTCCCGCGATGGAGATTTCGGCGAGCATGGGAGTCCTGCCCGAGATCGAAGCGCTCGCCACCGGAACGAACCGCATGACCATGCATCGGGAAGGCCGGACGCGGCCCTTCGAGATCGACCTCACCAAGATCTACGCCGCCACATCGGACCGGCACGTGGAGATCATGCGCGACGACCTCAGCGAGATCTACTACGCCGCCGGTCGCGACGACGTCGAGTACCTGTTCGGCGACTCGATCACAGCGATCGAACATGACGGCGAGGTGACGTTCGAGCGTGCCCCTGCCCGCCGGTTCGACGTCATCGTCGGCGCCGACGGGCTGCACTCCAACGTTCGGCACCTGACCTTCGGCGAGGAAGCCAACCTCACCCGGTTCCTCGGCGGCTACCTCGCGGTGGTGTCGGCACCCAAGGCGCTGGCCAGCCGCGGCGAGATGACCTGCCACATCGGTGTGGGCCGCCTGGCGGCCATCTACACCGCCGAGCACTTGGACGACGCGCGCGCCGTTTTCCTGTTCCGCTCCAAACGAGAACTCGACTACGACCATCGGGATGCGTTGCGGCAGAAGGCTCTCTTGCGCGACGCGTTCGCGAACATGCACCACCAGGTGGACGGCTGGCTGGGCGAAATCGACCGCACGCCGGCGTTCTACTTCGATTCGATCAGCCAACTGCGGCTCGACAGATGGTCGCGCCGTCGGGTCACCCTTGTCGGCGACGCGGGATATTGCCCCGGCCCCGCGGTGGGCGGCAGCACCAGCCTCGCGGTGCTCGGCGCCTACGTGCTGGCCGGCGAGCTCGCCCGGGCGGACGGCGACCACCTGCGCGCGTTCGCCGCCTACGAATTGCAGATGCGCGAACCGGTGCACCGCAGCCGGGCCTTCGCGCGCGGTGCCGCCAAGAGCATCATTCCCGGCTCGCGGGTCGGGGTGTGGGCGTTGACCCGTGGCGCCCAACTAGTCTCGTTGATGCCCGGCTCCCTGTCGCGGGCGCTGGCGAAACTGAACACCAACGGCATCCGGATGCACGATTCGATGCCGGTACCCGATTACGACGACGTCGAGGCCTGAGAGCTTCTCACCACGAAAGGAATGATCGCTGATGGAGCTAACCGGTGTGGGGATCTGGAGCAGTCAACTGCGCTACGGCGACCCGTCCGAATCCGCCGAGGCGGCAGCGGAATTGGACGAACTGGGCTTTCCCGCGCTGTGGATACCCGACGTCGGCGGGCCGGTGTTCGACGCGGTCGGCAACCTACTCGCCGCGACCAAGCGGACCGTCATCGCCACGGGGATCCTCAACCTGTGGATGCATGCGCCCGGCGACGTCGCCGACTCCTATGCGACGCTGACCGCCGAGCACGGGGACCGCTTCCTGCTGGGCATCGGCGTCAGCCACGCACCGCTGATCGACGCCGGCCAACCCGGGCGATACCGCAAACCGCTGGCGGCGACGGCGTCATTCTTGGACGGGTTGGATGCCGCCCCCCGCCCCGTACCCTCCGGGCGACGGGTTCTTGCCGCGCTCGGTCCGAAGATGCTTGCACTGGCCGCGACCCGTGCCCGCGGGGCCCACCCCTACCTGGTCACCCCCGACCACACCGCCTCCGCCCGTTCGACTTTGGGCGACGGCCCCCTGCTGCTGCCGGAGCAGACGGTGATCCTGACCGACAGCGCCGACGAGGCACGACGCATCGGAACGGATTGGCTGCGTGCGTATTTGGCGTTGCCCAACTACGCCAACAACCTGCTGCGCAGCGGGTTCTCCGAAGAGGATCTGGCGCAGGTGAGCGATCGGCTCTTCGACGCCATCATCGCGTGGGGCGACGAAGATGCGATCATGCGCAGGGTGGCCGAGCATCGTTCGGCCGGCGCCGACCACGTGTGCGTCCAGGTGCTGCTGGCCGACCCGACGGTCTTCCCGCGCGAGGAGTGGCGCCGAATCGCCGCCGCCTGCAAGTAGGGATGACCGGCCACGGTCATCGGGCCTACTGTGAGTTATGGCTTCTAAGCAGACGCTGTTTCGGATCTTCTACCGCATCGGTTTCACGCCGTGGGACGGTCATCCGCTCGCGCAGAGCGTGCGGGATCTGGTCGAGGGAACAGACGACACGCCGGCGCTACCGGCGGGCTCGGCCCTCGAAGTCGGGTGCGGTACCGGTGACTGCTCGATCTATCTCGCCCATCACGGTTGGAACGTCACCGCGGTCGACTTCGTGGCCAAGCCCCTCGACCGGGCCCGCGCCAAGGCCGGGGCCGCCGGCGCTGTGGTGAACTTCGTCCAGGCCGACGTCACGCAGTTGAGCCGGACTGGGATCGGCGCGAACTTCGAGTTGATCGTCGACAACGGCTGCATGCATAACATGAGCGACGACGATCGCGACGCCTACGTCCGGGAGATCACCGCCGTCGCGGCCCCCGACGCGCGGCTGCTCATCGTCGCGTTCGTACCCGACGGCCGCATCGGAGTTCGAGGTGTCAGCCGCGCCGAGATGGAACGACGCTTCGCGTCCACCTGGACGTTGCTGTCGGCCGGCGCAGAACGCGAGCTGGATCGCGCCGAGACGACACCGGCGTGGTACTACCTGTTCCAACGGCGCGACACATAACGCGTAGCGCACCCCTCGCAGCCCACGCAAAAGCCCCCAAAACAACCGTTTTGGGGGCTTTGCGATTGAGGAAACTACGTCAGCGAGTCTGGCGGCAGGAAACGGTCGCCGTACTTGGCGGCCAGCTCACGCGCCCGGGCCACGAAGGCTTCCTTGCCCGTACCGCCCGCACCCTCGTAGCCGACGATGAACTGCGCGCTACCACCGGTGTACGGCGGGAAGCCGATGCCCATGATCGACCCGATGTTGGCGTCGGCGGTCGACGTCAACACGCCCTCGTCAAGGCACTTCTGGGTTTCCAGCGCCTCGGCGAACAGCATCCGGTCGATCATGTCCTGCAGCGGCGGCTGCGACGAACCGGACTTGAACGTCTCGCGCAGGCCGGGCCACAGCCCGGTGCGCTTGCCGTCGACGTACTCGTAGAAGCCGGCGCCCTTCAGCCGCGACGGGCGGCCGATCTCGATCATCTTCTCCACGACCGCCTCCGCGGGGTGCGGCTCGTAGGTGCCGCCCGCGTCCTCGACACCCTTACGGGTGGCGGCCGCGATCTTGTGCATCAGCTCGAGGTTGAGCTCGTCGGACAGCTGCAGCGGCGGCGCCGGGTAGCCGGCCTGCGAGCCGGCGTGCTCGATGCTGGCGGGTTCCACGCCCTCGCCGAGCATCGCCAGGGCCTCGTTGACGAAGGTGCCGATGACGCGGCTGGTGAAGAAGCCGCGGCTGTCGTTGACGACGATCGGGGTCTTGCCGATGGCCAGCGTGTAGTCGAATACACGGGCCAGCGCCTCGTCAGAAGTCTTCTCGCCCTTGATGATTTCGACCAGCGGCATCTTGTCGACCGGTGAGAAGAAGTGGATCCCGATGAAGTCCTCCTGCCGCTTGACGCCGGTCGCCAGACCGGTGATCGGCAGCGTCGAGGTGTTGGAGCCCAGCAGCGCGTTCGGCTCGACGATGTCCTCGATCTCCTGGAACACCTTGTGCTTGAGTTCCTGGTTCTCGAACACCGCCTCGATTACGAAGTCGACGCCCTTGAAGTCGGCGGGATCGGCGGACGGCGTGATGCGGTCCAGCAGCGCCTTGCTCTTCTCCTCGGTGGTCTTGCCCCGCTGAAGTGCCTTGGCTTCAAGCTTTTCCGAGTAGTTCTTGCCCTTCTCCGCGGCCTCGATACTGACGTCCTTGAGCACCACGTCGAAGCCGGCCTTCGCCGATACGTACGCGATGCCGGCGCCCATCATGCCCGCGCCGAGCACACCGATCTTGTTGATCTTGACCGGCTCGATGCCGTCGGGGCGCGAGCCGCCGCCGTTGATGTGCTGCAGGTCGAAGAAGAACGCCTGGATCATGTTCTTGGCGACCTGGCCGGTGACCAGAGACGTGAAGTAGCGGCTCTCGATGCGGCTGGCCGTGTCGAAGTCGACCTGCGCACCCTCGACGGCTGCGTCCAGGATGGCCCGCGGCGCCGGCATCGGCGCACCCTTGAGCTGCTTGCGCAGCAGCGCGGGGAAGGACGGCAGGATGCCGGCCAGCCCGGGGCTGGACGGGGTGCCGCCAGGCATCTTGTAGCCCTTGGCATCCCACGGCTGGGTGTGCGAGTCGGGGTTGGCCTTGATCCACGCCTTGGCGGCGGGCACCAGCTCCTCGACTGTCGGCAGCACCTCGTCGACCAGACCGACCTCCTTGGCCTTGCCCGGCTTGAACCGCGTCCCCTGGCTCAGTACCTCCATGAAGGCCTTCTGGATGCCAAACATCCGCACACTGCGGGCAACACCGCCGGCGCCGGGCAGCAGGCCCAGCGTCACCTCGGGGAAGCCGACGACCGCGCCCGGCACGTCGGCGATGATCCGGTGGTGACAGGCCAGAGTGATCTCCAGGCCACCACCGAGCGCAGCACCGTTGATGGCGGCCACGACCGGCTTGCCGAGGGTTTCCAGGGCCCGCAGGTCACGCTTGGAGTTCTCGACCAACGAGAAGGCGTCGCCGGCGTGCTCCGGTCCGATGTTGATCATCGCCTTCAGGTCGCCACCGGCGAAGAAGGTCTTCTTCGCGCTGGTGATTACCACACCGGTGATCGAATCCTTCTCGGCCACAAGACGTTCGACGGCGTTGTGGATCGACTCGCGGTAGTGGTCGTTCATCACGTTGGCCGACCCGGTGGGGTCGTCAAGGGTCAGCGTGACGATACCGTCCGCATCCTTATCCCACTGAATGGTGTTCTCTGCCATGGTCTTAAACCCTCTCAATGATGGTGGCGACACCCATGCCGCCGCCGATGCACAGTGTGATCAGCGCGCGCCGCGCGTTGCGGCGCTCGAGCTCGTCGACCATGGTGCCGGTGATCATGGCGCCGGTGGCGCCCAACGGGTGGCCCATCGCGATGGCGCCACCGTTGACGTTCAGCTTCTCGTCGGGGATGTTGAGGTCCTTCTGGAACTTCAGCACCACCGACGCGAACGCCTCGTTCAGTTCGAACAGGTCGATGTCGTCGACGGTCAGCCCGGCGCGATCCAGCACCTTGCGGGTGGCCGGCGTCGGGCCGGTCAGCATGATGACCGGGTCGGCACCACTGGTGGCGGTCGCGACGATGCGGGCGCGCGGAGTCAGGCCCTGCGACTTGCCGGCGGCCTCGGAGCCGACGAGCACCAGCGCGGCGCCGTCGACGATGCCGGAGCTGTTGCCGCCGGTGTGGACGTGGTTGATCTTTTCGACCCAGTGGTACTTCTGCAGCGCCACGTCGTCGAAGCCGCCCATCTCGCCGATGCCGTCGAACGCGGTCTTCAGCTTGGCCAGGCCCTCCATCGTGGTGTCGGGCCGCATGTGCTCGTCGTGGTCGAGGATGACCAGACCGTTCTGGTCGCGCACCGGCACCACCGACTTGGCGAAGTAGCCGCCCGACCAGGCCTCGGCGGCCTTCTGCTGCGACCGCAGCGCGTACGCGTCGACGTCCTCGCGCGAGAAGCCCTCGATGGTGGCGATCAGGTCGGCGCCGATGCCCTGCGGCACGAAGCCGATCTGGTAGTTGGTCTCGGGGTCGAGCGCCCAGGCGCCGCCGTCGGAGCCCATCGGCACGCGGCTCATCGACTCGACACCGCCGGCCAGCACCAGGTCGTCCCAGCCGGAGCGGACCTTTTGCGCGGCGGTGTTGACGGCCTCGAGGCCCGAGGCGCAGAACCGGTTGAGCTGCACACCACCCGTGGTCTCGGGCAGCCCCGCGGCCAGCACCGCGGTCCGGGCGATGTCGCCGCCCTGGTCACCGACGGGCGAGACGCACCCCAGGATCATGTCGCTGATCAGGTTCTCGTCCAGGTCGGGGTTGCGCCTGCGCAGCTCGTCAACCAGCCCGACGACCAGGTTCAGCGGCTTGACCTCGTTCAGCGAGCCGTTTCTTTGCTTGCCCCGCGGCGTGCGGATGGCCTCATAGATGAAGGCTTCTTCGGACATGTCGAGTTCCTCTTCGCAAGTGGGTTTCGGATCCGTATTAAAGGTAGGTCCAGATACCGCACCCTAACAAAGTGCCCGGCCAACCTGTTGGTTGGGCCGATCACCGCTGGTCGGCGAATACTCACCCCCTCGCACGCGACTGTGCGGCCGGCCGCACACTCGGGCGTCAGCGCCCCTAAGCTCGACCACCATGACGGTGTCGCGACTGCGTCCGTACGCGACCACGGTGTTCGCCGAGATGTCGGCGCTGGCCGCGCGGGTCGGCGCGGTCAACCTCGGCCAGGGTTTCCCCGACGAGGACGGGCCGGCGGCCATGTTGAAGGCAGCCCAAGACGCCATCGCGGAGGGGAACAACCAGTACCCGCCCGGCATCGGCGTGGCGCCGCTGCGGCACGCCATCGCCGCCCAGCGGCGGCGGCACTTCGGCATCGAGTACGACCCCGACACCGAGGTGCTGGTGACGGTCGGGGCGACCGAGGCCATCGCATCCGCGGTGCTCGGCCTGGTCGAGCCCGGCTCGGAGGTCCTGCTCATCGAGCCGTTCTACGACTCCTACTCGCCGGTGGTGGCGATGGCCGGCGCCCACCGGGTGGCCGTGCCCCTGGTCCCGCACGGCCGCGGCTTCGCCCTGGACGCCGACGCACTGCGCCGGGCGGTGACGCCACGCACCCGCGCGCTGATCGTCAACTCACCGCACAACCCGACCGGGACGGTGCTCAGCGCGGCCGAGCTGACCGCCATCGCGGAGGTCGCGGTCGCCGCCGATCTCTTGGTCATCACCGACGAGGTGTACGAGCACCTGGTGTTTGACGACCATCGGCATCTGCCGTTGGCCGGCTTGGACGGCATGGCCGAGCGGACGGTCACCATCTCCAGCGCGGCCAAGATGTTCAACTGCACCGGCTGGAAGATCGGATGGGCTTGCGGCCCAGCACAACTCATCGCCGGGGTGCGCGCGGCGAAGCAGTATCTGAGCTATGTCGGCGGCGCGCCGTTCCAGCCGGCGGTGGCTCTCGCGCTCGACACCGAGGACGCGTGGGTGGCCGAGCTTCGCCGCTCCTTGGCGGCCCGTCGCGACCGGCTGGCCGCCGGACTGTCCGAGATCGGCTTCGAGGTGCACGACAGCGCCGGCACGTACTTCCTGTGCGCCGACCCGCGCCCCCTCGGCTACGGCGACAGCACCGCGTTCTGCGCGGCGCTACCGGAAAAGGCGGGTGTGGCGGCCATTCCGCTCTCGCCCTTCTGCGATCCGGCCGCGGCGCACGCCTCCGCGCAAGCCGAAGTGTGGAATCACTTGGTGCGCTTCACATTCTGCAAACGCGACGACACCCTCGACGAGGCGATCAGGCGGCTGGCCGTCCTGCGGTGACCGGCTGGCTACCTGGCCGGGCCGAAGCCCTCGATCACGCGCTTACGCAGACCCTCCAGCGCGGAGTGGAGGATCTTCTTGCGGGCCCGGTTGACCCAGAACTCCGGCAGCGGCGCCCACGGCTCGACCGTGATGGTGAATCGCACCCGGGTCTTGTCGTCGCCCACCCGACTCAAGTTGTACTCGCCATGCTGGCCGTGTTGTTGCGGGGTCTTGGCGGCGTCCCACACCATCCAGTCCGGCCCCCAGTGGTACTCGAGCAGTTCGGTGTCGTGGATGCCGGTCACTGCGATGGTGACCTTCACGTGGTGGGGTCGCCCGTCGGGGTGCTTGTCGACGACTTCGACCCGCTTGTGCACCGCCGACCATGACGGCACGGCGTCCATGTCGGCCAGCGCCTCCATGATCACTTCCGGAGGCGCGTCAATGACGATTTCCGACGATGCTTGAACGGCCACTGCTAATAAGTTAGCAATCGCTCAGCCGCTGACGAAGGAGAAAAAGGGAAGTGGCGGACTATTCCGCGTCGGCCGAACCGCTGAAGCGCTTTACCAATTCGCACAATCCCTTTACCGCTGAGTCGAGAACGCTTTCGCTCGCGCGCCGGACGATGAAGGCAGGCATGGGCCGGCCGGGTTCGACCGTGACATCGAAGCGCACCCGGGTCTTGTCGACGCCCTCGGGCTTGAGGTTGTACTCGACATGCTGACCATGCTGCTGGGAAGTTCCTTTGGCGTCGTAGACAACCCAATCGGGACCCCAGTGATATTCCAGGATCTCTTTGTCGACGAGCCCCAGAATCTTGATCGTGGTCTTGACGTGGTGGGGTCGACCGTCGGGATAACGGTCGATCACTTCGATGTGTTTGTGTAGTGGTGACCACGACGATAGGACGCCGACATCTGTCAGCGCCTCCATGACCACTTCTGGCGGCGCGTCGACGACAAATTCGCGTGATGCTTTTACGGCCACTGAGCTCAACCTAGCAACGCCGGCCCCGGCGCGCACCGGTTCGGCGTAACTGGTTGTCTACCAGTCGATTTCGGAAAGGGGTGTGGTGGCCGTCGGCGGCCGCCCGACCGGTGCGGCCGGGGTGCGCGAGAAGCGCGGACCGGGCGCGGCCTGGTCGACGCCGTGGGCGGTGATCACAGTGGACCGTGTCCTCAAGTGATCGTCGGCCGCTGCTTCGCTCCACGTCAATACCGGAGTGACGCACGCATCGGTGCCGGCGAAAATGGCCGTCCAGTCATCACGGGTCCGGCTGGCGAACCGTTTCGCGAAGGCGTCGTACATCTGTGGATAGGACCCGATGTCGAGCTGGCCGGGCACCTCGTCGGGCGACAGGCCGAGCCCCGTCAGCAGTGCCGCGAAGAATTGCGGCTCGATGGCGCCGACGGCCATGTATCTGCCGTCGGCGGTCTCATAGCAGCGGTAGAACGGGGCGCCGCCGTCGAGCAGAAACGATTCGCGCCGGTCGCGCAGCGCCCCAGTCGACTTCATGGTCCACATCATCTGCGCGAGCAGGCTGACGCCGTCCACCATCGCCGCGTCGATGACCTGCCCTTTGCCCGAACGTTCCCGCTCATACAGCGCGACCGCGATGCCGAGCAGCACCAGCATCGAACCGCCGCCGAAGTCGGCGACCAGATTCAGCGGCGGCATCGGGGGCCGGTCGGCGTAGCCCAGCGCGGACAGCGCGCCGGTCTGCGACAGGTAGTTGATGTCGTGGCCCGCCGTCCGGGCCAGCGGCCCGTCCTGTCCCCAGCCGGTGATCCGCGCGAAGATCAGTCGTGGATTGACCGCCGCGCACTCGTCGGGACCGATGCCGAGTCGCTCGCAGGTGCCCGGCCGGAAACAATCCAGCAGCACGTCGGCTTTGGCGGCGAGATCGAGCAGCGCCTGAGGCTGCGTTTTGACGTCCAGGTCGACGATCCGCTTCCCGCGATGCAGCAGATCCCGGTCCTCGGGCGGCATCGTGAGGCCGCCGGGGCGCCGCACCCGCACCACGTCGGCCCCGAGGTCGGCCAGCATCATCCCCGCATGCGGCCCCGGTCCGATCCCGCCGAGCTCGATAACCTTCACCCCGGCCAGGGGCCCGCCGTCGCCCACCGTGGCTATCGGCCCTTCTTCACCTTCAGTACCTGCTTGCGCAGGCCGTCGGTCGCCGTCTCCATCGAGCCCTTCACGACCCGCTTCAGCACGAAGCCCGGTAGCGGGACCGTCGGGTCGACGGTGAAGTCGAATTTCACCCGGGTCTTGTCACCCTCGGGCGTCAACACGTACTTCCCGTCCTGGGCACGCTGCGCACCGGAGCTGACCAACGTCCAGCTCACGGTGTTGTCCCCCCAGGTGTAGGCCACCACTTGCTCGTCGGTGATGCCCGCCGTCTTGACCTTCATCTTCACTTCCCTGGGCAGCCCGTCGTCTCCGGTGTTGAGCACTTCGGCGCTCTGATGGGCCGACGACCAATCCTTCAGGGAATCGAAATCTGCAATGACGTCCAGGATCTCCTGGGGCGTTGCTTCGATGACTACTTCGCGGGATTCGCTGATTGCCATGGCCCGCACGATACTGAAACGGCGTCCCGCCCGGAATAGATTCGACAGGTACCGTCGTGCTTGTGAATGACGCCGCGACCGAGCCCGTCTACACCGTCGGTGACTACCTGTTGGACCGCCTCGCCGAGCTCGGCGTGACCGAGATCTTCGGCGTTCCCGGCGACTACAACCTGGAATTCCTCGACCACATCGTCGCCCACCCCACCATCCGCTGGGTGGGCAACGCCAACGAGCTAAACGCCGGCTACGCCGCCGACGGATACGGTCGGCTGCGCGGAATGTCGGCAGTGGTAACGACTTTCGGTGTGGGTGAACTGTCAGCGGCCAACGCGATCGCGGGCAGTTATGCCGAGCAGGTGCCCGTCGTGCACATCGTCGGTGGCCCCTCCAAAGACGCGCAGGGCACCCGGCGCGCGCTGCACCACTCGCTCGGCGACGGAGACTTCGAGCACTTCTTCCGGATCAGCCGCGAGATCACCTGTGCCCAAGCCAACCTCATGCCCGCGACCGCCCGCCGGGAGATCGACCGGGTGCTGTCCGAGGTGCGCGAGCAGAAGCGGCCCGGGTACATCCTGCTCTCCACCGATGTGGCCCGCTTCCCCACCGAACCGCCCGGTGACCCACTACCCCGCTACACCGGCGGCACCAGCCCGCGCGCGCTGTCACTGTTCGTCGAGGCCGCCTCCGAACTCATCGCCGACCACCAGCTGACCGTGCTGGCCGACTTGCTGGTTCACCGGCTGCAGGTGGTCAAAGAACTCGAGGCGCTTCTGGCGGCCGACGTGGTGCCCTACGCGACCCTGATGTGGGGTAAGAGCCTGCTGGACGAAAGCTCACCCAACTACCTGGGGATCTACGCCGGATCGGCCAGCGCCCCAGCGGTGCGCACGGCGATCGAGGAGGCACCGGTTCTGGTGACCGCCGGCGTGGTGTTCACCGACATGGTCAGCGGCTTCTTCAGCCAGCGGATCGACCCGGCGCGGACCATCGACGTCGGGCAGTACCAGAGCAGTGTGGCCGGCGAGGTCTTCGCGCCGCTGGAGATGGGCGCCGCGCTGGAGGCGCTGGCCACCATCCTGACCCGGCGCCCGATCACGTCACCGCCGGTGGCGTCGCCGCCCGCCGACGACCTGCCCCCACCCCCTTCGCGCGATCAACCGCTGACGCAAGAGATGCTGTGGGACCGCCTCTGCGTAGCCCTCACGCCGGGCAACGTGGTCCTCGCCGACCAGGGCACCTCCTTTTACGGCATGGCCGACCACCGCTTGCCGCAAGGCGTGACATTCATCGGCCAACCACTATGGGGCTCAATCGGTTACACGCTGCCCGCGGCGCTGGGTGCCGGGGTGGCACATCCGGACCGCCGGACCGTGTTGCTGATCGGCGACGGCGCCGCGCAACTGACCGTCCAAGAGCTCGGCAACTTCTCGCGGGAGGGCCTGTCCCCGGTCATCGTGGTGGTCAACAACGATGGCTACACCGTCGAGCGGGCGATCCATGGAGAGACGGCGCCCTACAACGACATCGTGAATTGGAAGTGGACGGACCTCCCCAACGCGCTGGGGGTCGCCAATCACCTGGCGTTCCGGGTGCAGACCTACGGTGAGCTCGATGACGCCTTGACCGCCGCCGCGCAGCACCGAGACAGCATGGTGCTCGTCGAGGTGGTCTTACCGCGGCTCGAAATCCCGCCGCTGCTCGTCGAACTCGTCCAGCCGATGTCGCCCGACGGCAGCGTTCGCCGCTAAGAGCACTGCGTCAGCTGGGCCGGGTTTCGCCGTTCGGGTTCGGTGAGCGCAGCATCGCCTGGACGGTTCGCCGGCAGCGCCCGCAGTCGGCGCCCGCCCCGCAGGCCTGTGCGACGTCCTTGGTCGTGCAGGCGCCGGCTTCGACCGCCTCGGTCACCGTTTGGCTGGTAACTCCGTTACACAGGCACACGAACATCGAGGCCGCCGCTCAGTCCGCCTCGATGCGCATCATGTTGGTGAATCGGCCGACGAATATCGGCGGGTAGGGCCCCACTCCGGCGCCCGATATCCACTCGGCCGCGGCGTCAGGATGCTCGATCCACCGCCGCGCGCTCTCTTCGTCGGGCAACTCCGACATGATCAGCACCTCGTGCTCATCGTCGAAGGCCTGGAAGATCCAGGTCTTGCGGATGCCGGCCGCGACGAATCTGTCCGTGGCCGAGGCAACTTCGGCGGTGAGGGCCGACACGTCGTGGACGGAGGCGATGGTGGCGACCACCACGCCGGGCGCCTCCGGAGTCGCGGTGGGCGCCGGAACGAACCTGTCGACGATCTCACCGGCGAAGACCGCGGGAATGTCGTCGACGCCGGCCGCGTCGAACCAGTCGAAGAAGACCCGCGAACGCAGCAACTCCACGATCGGCTCGCGGCTGTGGACTCCGATCATCACCAGCACCCGGCCGTAGTCATGCGTCGAGGTGTAGACCAGGACGTGGTGGGCGCCGATGTCGGCCAGCGCCGCCTTCCTGCGCTCGAGCAGCGGCCATACCCGGCTGGGATCGGGCACACGATAGTCCGACGCGATCACCATCGAATGAATGTCACCGTCACTCAACGGAGTTGATCCTTCATCACTTTCCCCGTGGCATTCAGCGGCAGCTCGTCGAGAAACTCGATGGATCTCGGCGCTTTGAATCCTGCCATCCGCTCTCGGCACCATATCAGCAGGTCATCCTCGGATACCTGCGTTTTCGCCACCACAAAGGCCTTGCCCACCTGGCCAAGGCGATCGTCGGGCACCCCGATGACGGCGGCTTGCGCCACAGCCGGATGCTCCAGCAGGTAACCCTCGATCTCCGCCGGGTAGGCGTTGAAACCGCCCACGATGAACATGTCTTTCTTGCGCCCGTCGATCCGCAGCCGACCCGCCGCATCGAGGCGGCCCAGATCGCCGGTGTGCAACCAGCCGTCCGTATCGATCGCCGCGGCGGTGCCCTCCGGGTCGTCGAGGTAGCCCTGCATGACGCCGTAGCCGCGGACCAGCACCTCGCCGTCGTCGGCGATGCGCACCTCGACCCCGTCGCAGGGCAGGCCCGCCGTGGTGGCGACGTCCTCGAACGAATCGCCGGGCCGCGACAAGGTGACATTGCCCGCCTCGGTCAGCCCGTACCCGGTCATCAGAGTCTGGAACGGCAATTCGCCGTGGATGCGGCGGACCAGTTCGACGGGGATGTCGGCGGCGCCGGTCACGCCCGCCCGCAACGTCGACAGCTTGGCTTTGTCACGAACCGTCAGCAACGAGTGGTACAGCGTGGGCGGCCCGGGCAACATCGTGACACGTTCGCGTTCAATGAGATTCACCACGGTCTCGACGTCGAAGACCGCGACCGGCAGCATCGTCGCACCGCGCAGAAAGGACGTGATGAGTCCAGCCTTCAGGCCGAACGTGTGAAAGTACGGGTTGATCTGCAAGTAGCGGTCGCCCTCGCGCAGGTCAGCGAGCGTCGCCCATTCCTCATACATCCGCAGCGTCTGGCGATGATTCATCATCGCGCCCTTCGGACGACCGGTCGTGCCCGAGGTGAAGATGACGTCGGCGATGTCGGTGCCGCTCACCGCGCACTCGAACGGCGAGCCGCCGGAAAGGAAGTCCGATTTCAGATCGATGACCGGTATCCCGGCGGGCGCGGTGTAGTCCTGCCCCAGGAATCCCTTCTGAACCAAGACGGCCTTCGCCTTGCTGCGGGTGATGATGTCGCCCGCTTCGTCGGCCTTGAACCGCGTATTGACCGGGACCAGCACGCCGCCGGCGGTGAGCAGACCGAAAGCCGCGATGATCCACTCCGCCGAGTTGGGCGCCCAGATGGCGACCCGGTCGCCCTTGCCGATACCGAGGTCAGCGAATGCGCCCGCGGCACAACGTATTCGCTCGACCACCTCGGAGAATGTGAAGCGCAGCGGACCGTCTACGACCGCTTCCGCGTCACCGAAGCGGTCCGCCGCGCTCAAGACCATCTCGGGGATGGTCTGCCATGCCCGATTTGGCTGGCCTGTCACACCGTGACGAGCCGACCGAGGTTGCCGCCCATGATCTTTGCCTGGTCGTCGACCGACAGGTGCGACAGCGCGTTGACGTAGAACGTCGGCTCCGCCAGCCCTTCCGGGTGCGGCCAGTCCGAGCCGTACAAAACCTTATCCACACCGACGAGGTTGACCAGATCGTCGATGCCGTCCTCGAAGAACGGGCTGACGTGGATCCGGTTCTTGACCATCTCGACCGGGTCGCTGGGGAAAGCCTCCGGGGCCTTCTTAAAGACCTCGGCCAAGCCGTCCAGCAGCGGCGACATCCACTTCGAACCGGCCTCGACGATCGCGACCTTCAGCTTGGGATGGCGGTACAGCGCGCCGTGGATCACCCACGACCCCACCGAGTCCTGGATCGGCCGCCACTCGTTGAGGATGCCCATCGCATTGGTCTGGAACGGCAGCATCTCCTGCTCGGCACCGTCCCATTCGGAGGTGTACCGGGAATAACCACTGTCGCTGGAGTGCATGCCGACCAGCACGTCGTGCTCGACGACCCGCTCCCAGAACGGGTCGAACTCGGGCACCGCGAACGACCGCGGGCCACGGAAGCCGGGGACCGGCGCCGGACGGACCAGGATGCAGCGGGCACCACGCTTGACCGCCCACTCCAGCTCCTCGATCGCCTTCTCGACGATCGGCAGGGTGATGACCGGGGTGGTGAAGATCCGGTTCTGGTAGTTGAAGCCCCAGACCTCATCGAGCCACTGGTTCAGCGCATGGATCAGGACATGGATGGCGACCGGGTCGTCGCGCAGCCGCTCCTCGATCAGGCTGGCCAGCGTCGGGAACATCAGGGTGCGGTCCAGGCCCAGCTCGTTCATCTTCTCCAGGCGCGGGCCGGGCTCGAAGAACGCCGGGATCGCGCGCATCGGCTCACCGAACAGCTCGCGCTTGCTCTTGCCCTCCGGGTTGCCGTACTTGAAGTACTCCTCCCAGGCGCCCGGCCGGGCGACGACCTCGAAGGTCGGGTTGGGAATGTAGTTGCTGATGTGGCCGCGGATCGCGATCTTGGTGCGCCCGTTGATCTGCACGTACTGGACGAAGTCCTTGTACTCCTTGGGCAGGAACTTGGTCAGCGCTTCCGGCGGCTCGTAGAGATGGTTATCCGCGTCAAAGATTGGAAACGGGACGTCCTCCCGATGAGACAGCTGGCCCATGGAATCCTCCTTCTTAATTTACGAGAATACTATTCTCTCCGGGCGCCGAACCGCAACGTGGTCCCCAAGATCTTCGAAGGACCGGTCAGCAAGCCGTGACGATTTTGAAGGTGGCCGTCGCCGGTTCGTTGGGTTTGTCGGCCTTGTAGCCGTGCGCGGTACCGGAGATGGTGAACCTGTCACCGCTCAGACTCGTTTCCGCGTCGCCCTCGCTGCCTCGGGAGTACATGCCGGTGAAACCACCCAGATTGCGGATATGGACCGACTCGGCGGTGACCGGCTCCGCTCGCTCGTCGACGATGACCTTGGCTCCGGCGAAGTCGCCGCCGATGTCGATCGTCCGGGTCCATTCCCGTTGACCGCACTTGACGACGTTGAACTTCGTGTCGTTTCCGTTGACGGTCACCGATGCCGTGCTGGAGAGCTGGGTAGACGGCCGCGCAGTGCACGCCCCCAGCATGGTGACGGCGAGCGCCGCCGCGGCCGTGGCCGCGATCTGATCCCGCACGGGCACTCCCATCTACGCTGACGAAGGCTCTTCGGCCTGCAGCGACGATGTTATTCTCGCGCTAAGAGAATGCCAATATCGTCCGTCTCGTCCAAGGAGCAATACGCATGGTGGACCTGGAGATCGACGACGGGTTGGCGGTGCTGACCATCGATCGCCCGCACGCGCGCAATGCCATCGCGCTGGACACCATGCAGCAGCTGGAAAAGGCGCTCGACGCGGCGGCCGGCGCAAAGACGCTGGTGATCAAGGGCGCCGGTGATCGGGCTTTCGTATCCGGCGGCGACCTCAAGGAGCTGCGCGCGCTGCGCACCGAAGAGGATGCCGCGGCGATGGCCAAGCGGATGCGGGCGATCTGCGATCAGCTTGCCAGCTTCCCGGCTCCCGTGATCGCCGCGCTGAATGGCCACGCCTTCGGCGGCGGCGCCGAAGTCGCAGTCGCCGCCGACATCCGGCTGGCGGCCGACGACGTCAAGATCGCCTTCAATCAGGTGGAGCTGGCGATCATGCCGGCCTGGGGCGGCGCCGAGCGGCTGGCCGAGCTTGTCGGAAAAAGCCGGGCGCTGTTGTTGGCCGGCACCGGAACCGCCCTCACCGCGGACGAGGCCCAGCGGGTCGGCTTGGTGGACCGGGTGTTCCCCCGCGCCTCGTTCGACGAGGGGTGGCAATCCATCGCGAGGTCGCTGGCTCGCCACCCGGCGACCGAGATAAAGCGCGTAATCAGCGGAGTTTCGGCAGACGAAGCGATAGCATCCTTCGCACGACTCTGGGTTGCCGACGCACACTGGCGGGCCGCAGAGCGGGTGATGAACCGCACCACGAGTGCGCGACGGGCGGCCGGAGGAGCGAAATGATGGGCAGACTGGCGGCCGCGGGCGCGGCGGCTTTGTTGGCGGTGCTGGCGGGTGGGTCGGGTTCACTGGCGAGCGCCGGACACGCCCACGCCGACCCCGTCATGCATCACGTCAAGTACACCGTCACCGCGCAGAATCCGATTTACACCGATATCTATTACCTGGACCACCAGCCGGCCATGTTTTCCGACTACAGCCACAACCCCTACTCGTTCACACCGCACGTCGACGTCGATCTCGGCCCGGGGAAGCCGTGGAGCTTCGATCTGGATATGTCGGATCCCGACAATTACGCGATGGTCGTGGCCAGCACCGGCACGGAGCCCGGCACGCCGGGGCTTCACTGTGATCTGGCGGTAGATGGAGCCGTCGTCGTATCCAAGGACGGCCCCAAGGGCGTGCTCTGTTCGCTGCGCAACTGGTGAACCACCCAGGTCGGCGGCATACCTTCGATGGGTCGCGGCTCGCCTTCCAGGCGACGCAGATAGCTTTCGACCAACTCCACGGTTTCGGCGTGGCCACCGGACATGCCGATCGCCTGCTCGAGCACCAGGAACCGCGACAAGCTAGTCATCAACACTGTCCAGACCACCGCCGGCACGTCCTCGTTTTCCGCGCCGTAGCGTTGCAACGCGGCGGCCACCGCTTTGCGCTGCTCTTCGCGGAAACGTTCGGCGTAGTAAGCGATTTCGGTCCGCATCTCCTTGCGATGATTCGCCAGCGCCATGAATTCCATCGAGATCTGAGTGAACGCGGGATCGGTCCCGAACCGCCACACCGCCCACAACGGCTGGTCCGACTGCAGCGCTTGCGCCTGCACTTCAAGGCCTTCTTCGGCACGGCGCCGGAAGACTTCGAGGAACAGCTCCTCCATGGTGCGGAAGTAGTAGTGCACCAACTGCGGTTTCAACCCCGCTCTGCCGGCCAGACGCCGCGAGGTCACCGCGGCATAGCCCTCTTCGAGCATGAGCTGTTCGGCTGCGTCGAGCAGCAGGCCGCGATTCTTCGCGTCCGGCGCTCCGATCCTGCGGACCCCGGGAGCAGATGCCATGCCTTCGCTCCGTACTCTCGACGACTTCCCCGACGTCCCAGTATCGACCATGCAGATCGTAGCCAAGGTCGTGTCGCCACGGCGTTGCGATCTTGACCCTGACATTACCGCCATGCTAAGCAGGTGCTCAGCACATTTTCGATTCTCGAGATCGGGCGGCGGTACCGATTTCCGCCGAATACCGCCGGTAAACCCAGCCCAGGGAGACGCAATCCGATGAGCACCTACGACTCGATCGACTTCTTCACCGATCCGTCACTGGTCCCAGATCCGCACCCTTACTTCGACTACCTGCGCAGTCAGAACCCGGTGCTGCGCCTGCCGCACTACGGCGTCGTCGCGGTTACCGGCTACGACGAAGCCTGCGAGATATACAAGGATCCGGAGACCTTCTCCAACATCGTCGCGCTCGGCGGGCCGTTCCCCCCGCTCCCGTTTACACCCCAAGGCGACGACATCAGCGCACAGATCGATGCGCACCGCAGTTCGTTCCCGATGAATGAGCACATGGTCACCATGGATCCGCCGGACCACACTCGGGCCCGCTCGGTGCTGGCCAAGCTGCTGACTCCGAGCCGGCTGAAGCAGAACGAGGAGTTCATGTGGAGCCTCGCCGACCGTCAGCTAGACGAGTTCCTGCACAACGGCGAGTGCGAATTCATCGCCGAATACTCAAAGCCCTTCGCCACCTTGGTGATCGCCGACCTGCTCGGCGTCCCGGAAGAGGACCACAAGGAGTTCCGTAAGGTCTTGGGCGCCGACCGCCCCGAGGCGCGGGTGGGCGCTCTGGACCACGAGTCGGTCGGCATCAACCCGCTGGAGTGGCTCGACGACAAGTTCTGCAACTACATCGAGGATCGGCGACGCGAGCCGCGTGGCGACGTGCTGACCTTCCTCGCGGAAGCCAAGTATCCGGACGGCTCGACGCCCCCGGTGATCGAGGTCGTCCGCTCGGCAACGTTCCTCTTCGCCGCCGGACAGGAAACCACCGCCAAGCTGCTCAGCGCCGCGTTGCAGGTGCTCGGCGACCGGCCGGACATCCAGCAACAACTGCGTAACGACCGCAGTCTGATTCCCGGGTTCATCGAGGAATCGCTGCGCATGGACAGCCCCGTCAAGAGCGATTCGCGTCTGGCCCGTAGGGCAACGAACATCGGCGGTGTCGAGATCCCCGCGGGCACCGTGGTGATGATCTTGCCGGGAGCGGCCAACCGCGACCCGCGCCGGTTCGACAATCCGCACGAGTTCAACCTGCACCGCAAGAACGTCCGCGAACACATGGCGTTTGCGCGTGGCGTGCACTCGTGTCCCGGTGGGCCGCTCGCCCGCGTCGAGGGGCGTGTCTCAATCGAACGGATCCTGGACCGGATGCCGCGCATCGAAATCAACGAACTCCATCACGGGCCGGCAGCCGAACGTCGCTACACCTACGAGCCGACCTACATCCTGCGGGGCCTGAGCGAACTGCACCTGAAATTCACCACCGCCGACGCGGTCGCGCCGGTGGCCTAGAAACGCATCACTCGCAAAGCGCTACCGGATCTGCACACCGACGAAGTAGCAGCTGAGCAAGGCGACGGCCATCAGCACCACCCATGCGTCGGTAAGCCGGCACAGCAGCACCGGAGCGTTTCGCACCTCCATGAACTCGCGAAAAATGATGCGCACTTTGACAAGTGCGATCACGATGACGCTCGACGTGACAACCGCGCTGGATTTCAGCGATCCACCGACGGAATGATCTATCCATAGATAGGCCAGCGTGAGCGACGCCAGGATCAGCCAGACGATCAGCAGCCTCTTGTTGAACTTCACTTGTCACCTCACCACATACAGCAACGCGAAGATCAGCACCCACAAGAAGTCGACCGTGTGCCAGTAGGTCGCGCACGTTTCGACGAGCTCCTGCGAGCGTCGCGCCGGGCCGCGAAGTTGGTAGACGATGACGCCGAGGGCGACGAAGCCGATCAGCAGATGCACGAAGTGGATGCCGGTGAGAAAGAAGTAGTAGGTGAAGAAGTCGTTGCTGTCCAATCCATTTCCCATGTGCACCAAGCGGGCCCACTCGAACACCTTGAAGACGAGAAAAACGGCGGCGAACGCGCTCGTGATGAACACGTCTCGCAGCGCCGCACGGTAGGCACCGACGCGGGCCGACTGGACACACCGCGCCACCGACCACGAGCTCAGCAGCAAGACAAGGGTGTTGAAAACCCCGACCCGTAGGTCAAGCTGCGCCTGCGCATGCAGAAAGAGCTCGGGGCTGCGGGCACGGTAGAACAGGTAAAAACCGAAATACCCGGTGAAGACCAGCGTCTCGAACAATACGAACGCCCACATGTCGGGCTGACCCGGCACGAATCGGGCACGTTGACTCGCTTCGCCGGGTTGGGACATCAGGCCGCCGCCTTAACATCGGCGTGCCCGGCTTTCCGTTTCCGCGGCAGGTCGGGCAGCGGCCCGGTGCCCAAGTCCTCACGGCGGATCATCTGAAACAGCATGACAATGAAAGTGACCTGGTAGACGCCGAACACCACCATGTCCAACCACCAAGCGATCTGGCCATTCCAGGCCAACACACCCCGCTGGAAGATCCAGCACGGTGACACGACAACCTCGGTCAACGCGTTGCACAGGTTGAGATAGCCGAACCACTTGGGGAATACGCGATTCTTGTCGAGCAGAATCGCCACCATCCAGATCAGCGAGCCAATCAGGAACACTCCCATGGTGCCGTCGAAAGATAAAAAGGCGAAGTCGTAGAGCCAGCCGATCGCTTCGGGGTCGCGCCCCGGCCGCAACGTCCCGACGATCAGCGCGATACAGAGCAGCAGCATCCCGGGAACCGCACTGAGCGAGTAGATGATCAGATACGAATAGCCGAATGCGCGGCTGACGGACATGCGTCGCATCGAGTACGCGATGAGGGCATTGTTGATAGCGATCATTCCGCTGATGGCGAAGATGACCCCGAAGCCAAAAGGTATGCCGAGATGGCGTTCGGAGAACCAGTGGACCTGCGTCGCGAGGTCCCAGGTGGGCTGCGGCGGCGGCTGGACTTGCGCCACAATGAAGAACATCGGGAAGAAGACGTTGTAGAACACGACCATCGTCCACCACGCCAACCAGAGCTCGCGCTTGGGGTTGTGCCGCAGATGCCAGGCGAGTCGCTGATGCGAGGGGCCAGGCGGCGGCGTCGGCGGCGTGATCACCGCGCTCATACGTTGACCAGTTCTTCTGGACGCCCACGGTTCTCGGCACGCTCCCGATAGATGGCTTGTCCCAACACGAGGCCCATCACGACGATCCAGACTGCAATGGCAACGTTTTTCACCCAGAACGACAAGAACCCGTCCCACGCGAGCGGGCCGGTCAATGACACGCCGACGAAGGCCGCGGGCACCAGCGCAGCCGCCACCAGAAGGTTGAAGTGGGCCACCCAGCGATTGAAGACCGGACGCGGCTGATCATCGAAATATATTGCCAATGCCAGGATTACGCTTTGCCCGATCAGGAACGGGACCAGGATGGTGAAGGTCATCCAGGCGAAATCGTTGAGCAGCTGGGTCAGTTCAGGACGGCGTTCCGGACGGAAGGCGGCCAGCAGCCAGCAGATGTTGGCGACCAGGAACAGGGTCGGACCGCCGGCCACGCAACCCAGCATCGCATAGGAGAAGATCGGCGTCCGGTGTGCCATGCGGCGGATCTGCAGCACGATCAGCGCCAGGATCGGGACGAGGCACACGCCGAACCAGTTGAACAGGATCATGCTGTACCGGATCTCCGGGAGGTGGGCCGGATCGCGATAGAACGCGGCAACCTGGTCCGCCGGCATCGCGGGTGACATCGGCGGATTGAAGCCCGGAAACAGGAAGAAGCTCGCCACCCAGAGGATCACTGCCACCGGCAACGTCCACAACAGAATGAGCTCACCGTCGATCCGGCGCGGCACGGCCCGCGTCAACCCCCGGCCTTGCACATCGCCACCGTCGACGTCCGACATCAGCACTCCCTCCCGCACGAGATCGGCCACCCAGACACGGATAGTCAGCGAAGCTAGCCGATCGGCTAGCCGTGGTCAATAGCGTCGTCTAGTCTCGGAGCGTGGGAACAGCACGGCAGCCGGTCACCGATGGGCAGTTCTGGCTGATCGAGCACAGCGCGGCCCGGACGCGGGTACTCGATGCCGCGTTGGATCTGTTCGCCGCACACGGCGTCAGCGGTACGTCGCTGCAGATGATCGCTGACGCCGTAGGCATCACGAAAGCTGCTGTCTACCACCAGTTCCGGACCAAAGAACAGATCGTCATCGCGGTGACCGAGCGGGAACTCGGCCGGCTCGAGCCGGCGCTCGAGGAAGCCGAAGCATACGAGGACGGGCCTCAAGCACGAGATGCCCTGCTGGTGCGTGTGATTGAGATGGCGGTTCGCGACCGCCGGTTGGTGCGCACGCTGCAGTTCGACCCCGTCGTCGTCCGATTGCTGGCCGAGCACAAGCCGTTTCAACTGTTCATGGACCGGCTGTACCAGGTGCTGCTGAGCGATGCGGGTCTGGACGGGCGGATCGAGGCCGCCATGTTCTCCGGCGCGCTGAGCACCGCGGTCATGCATCCGTTGGTTGCCGACATCGACGACGACACATTGCTCGAACGGGTGACCGATTTAAGCCGGCGCCTGCTCGGTCTGCCTCGGGACGCCCACGACTGACGACGGTGCTGCTATGTGTCGGCGCGGATCCAGCTCATGATGCCGTCGTGGGCATAACAGATGAGGAACAAGCCATCGGGCGCCTGCGCGACGTAGTTCTGGTAATTCTGGCAGCTGGCGCCTTCGTCCTTGACTCCCGCCATTGGGGGTGACCGGAACCATCGCGGCTGGTATCTCCTCGGCGACCCGCAGAACATCAGCCGTCCGGGCTGCGAGGCGGGGAAAACGTTACTGTCGTCGACACCGAAGGCGTAGTAGGTGGTGTTGTCACACGGCGCGCCGAGTACCTGATGGGGCATGATGCCCGGGGTGCACGCGGGGTAGTCGCAGACGGTCGGGCCGGCCGAGGACGGCGGCGCCGCCAGCACTCCGGCGCCGAGCAACGCGGCAGCCATTGCCACGAGGAATCGCACCCGATTACTGTGCCACATCTGAAAAGAAAATTCTCCTGGTTGGAGAAGATCACCTGAAGCCGACAGCCGTCGGCGCTGGGCTACCCCAACGCACTCCGCCTCGTTACCAGCGAGGCGAGCATTTCCGCATGTGAGGGCCACAATTGCAGCCGCACGACGACGCCGTTGAGGCCGGACCGAAGTGATAAGCTCATTCTCCGTGCACAATCCGGAGGGACCTGACGCCGACCATCGCGACCCGGCCAACGTGACCGATCCCGACGAACCGCAGTCGACCGCCGGCGCCATAACCCCCGCCTCGGAATTGGACGCAGAAATTGCTGAGGCTGAAGCGCGCGCCGAGGCGGCTCGCGCGCGCCTCTTGAAGCTGCGCCGGGCCGCCGAAACCGGGGACGCCCACGAGGACGCCGCTTCCCAAGATGTCGAGCAGCGCCGCGCAAAGTCACCCCGGGCACGGCTACGACTGCCGCGGCCCGGGCGGCCTGGTTGGCTTCGACGCCCGGGGCGGAAAACAATAGCCGCCGGCGTCGGCGTTGGGCTCGCCTCGGCTTCCCTCGCAGCGAGCGGTTACATGGTGTGGCAGCACCGCACCACCGTGCACAAACAACAGCTCGCGGCCGAGTTCACTGCAGCAGCCCGGAAAGGGGTCACGGCGCTGATGTCGATTGACCCCAGCCATGCCAAGGAGGACTACCAGCGCATCATCGACTACTCAACGGGCGACTTCAAGAGCCAAATGTCAGCGCTGTCAGCCTTTATGGCCAAGCAGACGGAGGAATCGAAGGTAAGCAGCAAGGCCACCGTCGAAGCCGTCGCCGTCGAGTCGATGAGCGACAACTCGGCGGTCGTGCTTGTCGCGGCGAAATCCGATGTCACCAATGCAGACAACACACATCGGCCACCTGTCATGTGGCGGATCAGCGTTGACCTCACGCGGGACGGCGGCCAGCTCAAGATGTCGAAAGTCGATTTCCTGCAATGACTGTCGAGCATGGCTCGTCGCTGGACGGCATGAAAACGACCCCGTCCGACGAGATGGGGTCGCCGCCCGCTTCCCCCGAACCGGCTCGCACCAACGGACTGGCCACGATCAAGCGCTGGACCCACCGGTTTTTGGCGAGGTGGCGTTCCATAGTCGCGACGGTGTTGGTCGTTACCGCGGTCGCCGTCGCTGCCGGTCTGTACTTCATTCTGTACCGGCCGGATCAGGAGGTCGGCGACGCGGCGGCGCACCGGGCGGTCCAGGCGGCGTCAGACGGTGCCGTCGCGGTGCTGTCGTACGCTCCCGACAACCTGGACCGTGATTTCGCCAAGGCGAAGTCATATCTCACCGGTAATTTTCTCGCCTACTACACCAAGTTCACAGAACAGATCGCGGCGCTGGCACAGCAGAAGCACGTCACGGAGACAGCGCAGGTGGTTCGCGCCGCCGTCTCAGAGTTGCACCCGGATTCAGCCGTCGTGCTGGTATTCATCAACCAGACCGCCACAAGCAAGGAGAAGCCACAACCGCAGACAACTGCGAGCACCGCCCGGGTGACGTTGACGAAAGTCAAGGGTTCCTGGCTGATCTCGAAGTTGGATCCGCTGTCGTGACGCTTGCCATTCCTGGTTCAATCGCCATTTTGTCGGAGCCGAAGCGGTGTTAATCTCATTGCACGAAAGACCGCAAGCAATGTCGATACCGCATTAATAATGTCGGTTAATTATGGCGGGTCGAGGAGCACCTGATGCGATCAGTTCGAACACTCACCACCGCAACGCTGGTCGCCGCCACTGTATTCGGCGGTTTGGGCACGGCATCCATCGCCCGGGCGACAACCAAGGAAGAAGTGGCCGTTAACGGGACCTTCCGCGCCACGTCCATCGGCGATTGGGCGCAGAGGAATGATCAGTACTTCGGCGAGCCGACGGTCGTCCAGACATGGACCATCAGCTCGTCGTGCGTCACATTTCAGGAATGCCACGGCACGGTGACCAGCGACCAGGGATGGAGCGCGCCCCTATATATGAATGACGGGGAGATGTGGAAGGTCAAACGCGAGGTGCCGGACTGGGAGCGGTGCGAGGACGGTACCGCGTTCACCGGACAGCAGACCTTCTATTTCTATCCGGTGAATGAATACGGCGGATATCAACTCGGGTCGTCGACCTTTGCCGGAAAAGACAAAACGGTCGGCCCGAGCGGCGCCTGCGGGCAAAATCAGTGGCTTGATATCGCGATGCCGCTACGCCTGGACAAGTTGTCCTGACCGGGCGTTCGTAGCTGTATTGCCCCGCTCCTTCTCAGACCGCTTCGCGGCCTGCATCGTGTCAGGGGCGGCTTCAGGTGGGAAGCATGTCCTTCCACGTCTTGGGCGCCTTCGGGGCCACGAGATCCGACTGCTGGTACAACTTCCCATCCGGACCGACATAACGACCAGTACGCGGATCGTACTTTGCCACCACGACCGACGGCGCGGGCTTAGATGCGTTGGCTCCGAATGAGCTTGGCGCAGCCAGCGGCCCTCCGCCGCCGGCCGGGTCGGCTGGTGCGGCATCGGGAGGACCGGGGGGTGCGGGCGCCGCGGGTGGCGGGGGAAGTTCCCCCTGTGCAGGGACGTCGAGTGGCGCTATGGGCGGAAGGTCAGCCGACATTCTCGACATGGGCGCCAGCGGAGGTGGTCCCGACGACGGCACCGGCGGAACAGCTGCTCCAACCGTGCCCGGTGGTGGACTTTCTCCCCGCGGCCCCGCCGGTGTGCCGCGCGGCACCGCCCCCGGCGGCAGCGGCGTTCCCTCGACCGGGCCGAACATTCTGTCGTTGGCGGTAACCCTGTCATCGGGCGGGACGCCCTGGGCGAGCAGGTTGGGGTCCAGTGGGTAGGGACCGAGGACGTGCTGCTTCATCGCCAGCGGCATGTACGGCTTGTCGCTGTTGCAGATTTCGACGGTGGGCGCGCGCTTGCCCGGGTGACCCATGCAGGGATAGTTGCGGGCACCGCGAACCCCGATCGGTGAATCCTGCGGGAGTTTGCAGTACAACCCGTCCGGTGTGTCGATGTCGGTGAGGTCGTCCGGGGATCGCCATGTGTTGGGTGGCATGAAACCGACCGTGCAAATTGGCGGATCGTCGATCGTGAGCGCGAAGTCGCCTTGGGCCGTGCCCTCGGGATGGTTTGGTGCCGCGGCGGCCTGCTCGATAGCAACCGCCGACGGCAGCAACACCAGCAGCTGCTCCAGCGAGGGGTGGTAGGTGACGCCGATCTGCCCGATGGTAGTCAGGTTGGCCAGCAACACCGGCAGCGTCGGTTTGATTTGTTCGAACAGCCGGGACGCTTCGTTCGCAGCCTCAGGGCCGTTTTGCAGGATGGTGCGGAAGTGGGAATCGTTGTTCACCAACACATCCGAGATACCGGCGAGACTACGTGCCCACGTCCTGATCGAATCGGTGGTGCGTGCTTGGGTATCCAGAAGCGGCCCGGTGTCTTCGGTGAGGGCTCGGGTGCGATCGACGACGCCGTTGGCGTCGCGGGAAATTGTCTGTGAGGAATCGATCAATGACCCCAGGTCGTAACCGGAACCGTTGAAGCCCTGGAAGGACTCGTCGAGCAATTGGCCGAGTTTTGTCTTCGGGATGCTTTGAACCAAGGCATTGACCTGGTCGAGCATCGGCCCGACCGGCTGCGGAATCGTCGTGTCGCGCACGGAGATGACCGAACCGTCGTGCAGGTAGGGCGGCGAATCGGTTTTGGGCCGCAAGTCCACGTACTGTTCACCCACCGCAGAGACACTGAGCACCTCCGCTGTCAGGTCCGCGGGGACCTTCGGTGAAGTGCTAAGCGACAGCGTCGCTTTCGCGCCAGTGGGCGTCAAGCCCACCGAGGTGACCTTACCGAGCTGAACCCCACGGTAGGTCACGTTGGAAAACCGGTACAGGCCGCCGGTGGACGGCAGCTCCAGCGTCACCGTCATCCGACCGATGCCCAGCAGGGTCGGCGCTTGGATGTAGAACAGGACCATCGCGATCACGCCAATGGTCCCGGCGACCGCGAAAATCGCCAGCTGGATCCGAACAAAGCGCGTCAGCATCTATCCACCCGCTCCCGTCGGAGGCGCCTCCGCGGGCGGCGCCGTTTGACCAAGACCAGCGTCAGGCGGCGGTGCCGCAGCCGGCGGGGGTCCGGGCAGCGGGGCCGCACCCGGCCGAGGCCCGGGCAGCGGAGGGAGGCTCGCCGGGTCCACCCACGGCGGCCTCAGCGGGTCATGCATCGGATCGTGCGTGTATTGCAGGTAATACGGGTCCCCGGGCGCCGGTACCAACGGCTGGTCCAGCTGCCCCCAGTGGGTCCCCAGCATCAGTCCTCGCTTGAGCCGTGGAATCGACAGGTCCAAATCGACGTGCAGGTTGAAGTAGTCGCCCCGGACGGCTCGATCGACGAAGTTCTGCGTGAACGGGAACACGAACGCGGCCGCGACCGCTATGCCCAACTCCGGTCCGACGTCGGCGAGCGCGCGGATGGTCGGCTCCAAGTTCTTGAGATTCTTGACTAGGTCGGCCTGGGAATCGTTGACCAACCGGGTGGCGGTGTTGCTGAAGACGCGAAGTTTGTCCAGGGCGGCAGTTAGCCGTGGCCGCTCCTTGATCAGCACATCGAGAGCGGGCGGTATCTTCTGTAGCGCCTGGGTGAGAACGTCGCGTTGGTCGGCGAATGTGCCGGCAAGCCGGTTCAGCGCCTGGATCGAGTCGACGATGTTGTTCCGCTGATCGTCCAGTGTTCCGACGAACGTGTCGAGGCGAGTGATCAGATCACGTACCGCGCCCTCACGCCCGGACAGGGCGCTGGAGAAATTGTGGATGATCTCCCCGATCTGTCCCAGCCCCCCGCCATTGACGACCGCTCCCAGCGACGACAGCGTCTGCTCTGTCGACGGGTAGGCCGATGCTCGACTGAGCGGGATGGTGGCGCCCGGCTGTAGCCGTCCGCTTCCCTGCTGGCCGGGCGGCGTATTGAGCTCCACATGCATCGACCCCAGCAGGCTGGTCTGACCGACGGTGGCTACCACGTTGGCCGGGACGACGACATCGCGCTTTACTGAGATCTCGACGTCGGCGTGCCAGCCTTTCACCTTCATCGTGCCGACACTGCCGACGACGACGTCGTCGATCATCACCGGCGAATTCGACTCCATCGTACCGACATTCGGGAGCTCGACGTGGTAGATGTTGGCGCCCGGCCCACGTCCGACCGCGCCTGGCAGTGGCAGTGAATTCAGGCCGTGGAATGCGCATCCCGTTGCCGTCAGCACCACGCAGCAGCCGATGGCGAACACCCGCCGAGCCGCAACCCGGGCGATCATTGTTGTGGCCCTTCTGCGGGCAGCAGCATGCCTGAAAGGCTCGGCGCCGGTGGTGGTGGCATCGGTGTGGTCGGCGGGGGCGGCAGCGGCATCGCCGCGCCCGGTATCGGCGCCGGCGGCACCGCCCCCGGCGGTCCAACCGGATCACCGGGCAAGCCGGTGTAGGCCGACACCGCGGGCGGGATCTCGGGCGGTCCGGGTTTCGGGCCCTCGCCGCCGGGGGCCAGGCGCGGTTCGCTGTAGAGGATGTTGGAAGGGTCCACCGACTTCTGCAGGAATATGTTGATGGGGATCGGCAGGTTGTTGAAGTTGAGCACCCGCAACCCGGGACCCAGGAACATCGAGCACAGCTTGCCCGATTCAACCGCGGTGACGTTCTCGATCGCACCGAGTGCCGTGCACCCGGGCACGGGCACCGGAACCATCAAACCCGAAAAGGTGGGGTTCGCGAAGTTCATGATCCCGAACCCTCCCACGATGGTTCCGGTGTCGGCGTTGTAGTCGTTGAAGAAGTTGCCGAGCGCGTTCGGCGCTGCGTGCAGGATGTTTTCCAGATCCATGTGCTTATCGACCAGGACCTGCGTGACATCGGCCAACCGGGCAATCTGCTCGCTGGTCTGGTTGCGCGTCCCGGCGATGAAGCGCTGCACCTCGCCGACCGCGGTCGACAGATCGGTCAGCGCCGCGTCCAGCTCGGATTTGCTGTCATTGACCACGCTGGTGAGCGTGGCCAGGCGGTCATTGAACTGCACGATCTCGACGTTGCTGTCGCGCAGCGCGCCAACGAAGGTCTGCAGGTTTTTGATGATGTCGACGATGTTGCCGCTACCGTTGGCGAGGATGCGGCCTACCCCTGACAGTTGACCGAGTGTTTGCCGCAGCTTGTCGCCGTTGCCGTCCAGCGCATTGGCGGCGCTGTCGATGAACCGGCCCACCGACGTGCCCGATACACCACTCTTGGGTCCCAAATCCGTTGCCAGCCGCATCAATTGGGCTTTGACCTCGTCCCATTCGACCGGCACTGCGGTCCGTTCGACCGGTATGACTCCCCCGTCGCGCATGACCGGCCCACTGTCTCGATAGGCCGGCGAGAGCTGGACGTAGCGGGCAGACACCAGATTCGAGGCGACGATAACCGCCTTCGCATCCGCCGGAATGGGCACGCCGTGGTCGACCTTGAGGGTCATCTTGGCCTGTGTGCCCTGCGGCTGAATGGATTTGATGTTGCCGACTTTGACACCCGATACCCGCACCTCGTCGTTGGGATAGATCGCGGTGGCGGTGGTGAAGTAGGCGGTAATCGTCTGTTGGCCGAAGAATGTATTACGGACAAGAACGGCAGCGCCGGCAACGATGAGCACGACCAGGGCAACCGCCGCCACGGCCGCCAGCCTGGCGCGGGGGATCATTGCGACCCTCCGACCCGGCCGCCCAACGTGCAGCCAGGGCATACCGGAATACCGTTGTACGGCCAGGGAGTCAGCGACCGAGGCACCGGGGACGGATAGCCGGGACCGCGGGTGGTGTCGAAGGTGCGGAATCCCCAGAGGTAGTCGATGATCGGTTGGAAGAGTTGCGGGGCAAGGAAGTTCGGGACGAACGCCTGATAGGCGTACATGCTGGAGATGCCCTCACCGACCGTGATCTGGAATTTCTTGAGGCCCGTCAGCGCTTGGCTGATATTGTCGCGGTTCTTTTGCAGCATCGCGGTCACCGAATTCAGCCTCTCCAGCGTCGGTGCCAATTTGCTTTCGTTTTCGTGCACCAATGCCGTCAGCTGTCTGGCCACCGCCGACGTGTTGGCCAGCAGGTCCACGATCTCTTGTCGACGCGCCACCAGCACTTGCAGCAGGGAGTCGGAGTTGAGGATGAGTTTGTTGACCTGCTGGCTGCGTTGGGAGAGGACCCCGGTGACGTCGCCGGCGCTCTTGAATAGCTCGCCCAGGTTCTTGTTGCGGCTGTTGAGGGTGCGTGATAACCGGGTGAGTGCGTCGAAGGCCGGCCCCATTTGGGGCGCGATCTGGTCGAGCGTTGCCGCCAGCGTGTCCAACGACTGGTTCAGCGCCGTGGTGTTGGTTCCGGCAGTGTCGGTTGTCAGGTCGCTGACCGCTTCCGTCAGTGAGTAAGGCGAAGACGTGCGCGAGACCGGAATGAGAGCCATCGGATGCATCGTGCCGCTGCCGGCGGACTCCAACGTCAGCATCCGCTCGCCCAACAGCGTGCCGGTACGAATGTGCGCGGAAGTCTCCGACCCCAGCAGGATGTTGCCCTTCATCGCGAACGTCACCAGGGCATCGCCGTGACGCAGCTTCACATCCGACACCGTGCCGACCTTCACGCCCGACACGATCACGGGGTTGCCCGTCGCAAGGCCACCGGCTTCCGTAAACAGCGCCTGGTATCTGACCATCGTCGCCCACGAGATGAACCGGTCGGGTGACAGGCCAACGAGGATGACCATCACCGCCAGAACGACGCCGATGAGTCCGGCCTTGACAAGCCCAGCTCCGTGATACTTGAGCATCAGGGTTCCGTGCACCTTCCAGCGTCTGACCTAAATATGGGAGCTTTCACCGTCCTGCCCTGAAGATCCGTGCCGCGGAGCTCCAACTGGCAGAGGTAGTACGGGATTGTGGCGCCGTCCGCCCCGAGCCGGACCAGCTTGCGGTAGTTCTTTGGCGCCTTCCCGATGGCGGCGTCGAGGCGGTCCTTGTCGCCATCGAGGATCGGCGCCAGCCGATTCAACTGATCTATGGTGCCGGACAGCGACGGCCGCGCGCTGCTCAGCAGATCCGCCAGCGAGGCGGTTCCCCTGTCCAGGGCGTCGATGGCGGAGCCGATGGTGTTGCGGTCGTCCGACAGCCCGCTGACAAGCCGCTCGAGGCGATCGATTGCGCCGGAGAACTGGGTGCCGTCCTTGGAGATCGTGCCGATCACGATGTTGAGGTTGTCGATCAGTTGCTGCACGGTTTGATCGTTGTCGGCCAAGGCGTTTGAAAACGACGTCGTCTTGGCGAACAGCGAATCGAGAGTCCCGCCTTGTCCCTGGAAGACCTGCAACAACCCTGAGGTCAGCGCGTTGACATCACGCGCATTCAGGCCCTGGGTAACGGGTTTCAGTCCACCGAGCAGCAGATCGAGGTCAAGCGCCGGCGCCGTGCGGTTGACGGGAATCTGACCGCCGGCCGGCAGGTGCTTGGTCGAGCCCGGACCATCGACGAGTTCGAGGTAGCGATCGCCCACCAAGTTCAGGTAGCGGACCGCAGCCCTGGTGCCCTCGGTGAGGACGACGCTGCGGTCGGCGTCGAACTTCACCACAACTTTTTTGTCCGGCTGCAGCGAAACGCTATCGACAGTGCCGACCCGGATCCCGGCGACCCGGACCGACTGCCCCGGCTTGAGACGCGACACGTCGGTGAACACCGCCGAATACCCGGTCGTCGCACCCGTCCGGTACTGGCCGAAGATGAAGAACAGGAAGGCGGTCAGCATCGCCATCACGACCGCAAAGATCGCGAACTTGATCAGCGTGGCGCGTGTTCTCATCCTGGTTGTCCGACCTGAGCGGAGTTGCGTGGCGGGCCGGCGATCGGCCCGTACAGCAGCTGTTTGAGGAGATCGGAGTTGATCAGCAGCTGTGGGTTTCCGTACATCACCGGGTCGGCGCCGATATCGGTGATGAATTGCTTCGGATGCGAGTTGAACGGCAGGTTCGGCAGACCCATGCACTGCGGGCCGCCCGTCGCCGCAACCTTGGGCAGGTTCGTCGGATACCGATAACGTTCACCGCCCCACGTGAGGCTCGCCGATATGTTGATGCTCGGTTCCGACAACGGCGGACCGTGCGCTATGTTTATCAGCCCCCCGAAACCGCAGGTGAACACCTCGTGGTACTCGTTGGTCAGATCGGTGGTCGGCACCAGCAGATGCAACACATTCGTCAGCGGTTGCCGGTTCGTCGACAAGACGTCGTTGCCGATGTCGGCCAAGCCGATCGCGCTGATCAGCAATGCATCCAGGTTGTGCTGCTCATCGACAATCGTCTTGCTGATACGCGTCGCGTTGGCCGCGGTCCTCACCAGGTTCGGTGCCGCGTCGGCATAAGCGTTGGACACTACCGGTAAGACCTCGAGGTCATGGCTGAATGCGGGAAGGCTCGGCTGCAGCCTGGCCAGAAACGAATCCAAGTCGCTCAGCGACTGGCCAAGCTGTGGGCCGCGCCCACTGAACGCTTGTGCCAGCGCACCAAGTGACTCGTTGAGCTTCGGCGGGTCGATGGCCGCCAGAACCGACACCAGTTGCTGGAACACCGTGTTGATTTCGATCATGACGTGCTGGCCCTGCAGCGTCTGCCCACCGTGTAGCCGCTGCGCCGAGGGTTGGTCAGGTTCTACCAACTGGACGGACTTCGCGCCGAACACCGTCGATGACGCTATGTCGACGAGCACGTTGCCCGGAATGAAGCGCAACTGCGACGGATCCATCGCCAGGTGAATGGCCGCTTGGCCGTTGGGCAGCGATTCGATCGAGGCGACCTTGCCCACCTGCACGCCGCGCATCTTGACCTTGGCGTCCGGGTTCATGACCAGGCCGGCGCGTTGCGAGATCACGGTCACCGGAACGGTTTCAGTGAAGGAGCCCTGAAACAGACCGACCGCCAGGGCGAAAATCAAGCCGATGATGACGATGGTGATCAGTCCGAGCAGGGGTGGCAGGTAGTTCCGTCCGGCCGGCGGCCGGGCATGGCCGACGCGCGCGGGTCGACCGGCGGGCGCGCCGCGACCTGCTGGCACATTCTGCGTCACTGCCGTTCCACCTCCTCTGCTACCCGGACAGGTTGAAGTTGCCGTTTGCACCGTAAATAGACAGCGAGACCAACAGCGTTACCGACACCACGACGATGAGCGAGGTGCGCACCGCGTTACCGGTCGCATTGCCCACACCGGCAGGCCCCCCCGAAGCGAAATAGCCGTAGTAGGTGTGGATCAGCAGGATGGTGAGCGCCATCAGGATGGCCTGAAGGAACGACCACAACAAGTCGATCGGGTTCAGGAACGTGTTGAAGTAGTGCTGGTACAAACCCTGCGACTGTCCGAGCAAGAACGTCGTGGTGAACTGGCTGGCCACGAACGACAGGATGACGGCGATGGCGTACAACGGCGTGATAGCCAGCATTCCCGCCAGGATCCTGGTACTCACCAAGTAGGAAACCGGCCGAATGGCCATGCTCTCCAACGCATCGACTTCTTCGTTGATCCGCATGGCACCCAGCTGAGCAGTCACCCCGGCGCCGAAGGTGGCCGCCAGACCGATCCCGGCGACCACCGGTGCCGCGATACGCACATTGATGAAGGCGGACAAGAAGCCCGTCAGCGCCTCGATGCCGATATTGCCCAGCGACGTGTAGCCCTGAATGGCCAGTGTGCCGCCCGCCGCCAGCGTCAGGAAGCCGACGATCACGACGGTTCCGCCAATCATCGCCAAAGTGCCCGCGCCCATGCTGATCTCGGCAACCAGTCGAACAACTTCGCGCGTGTAATGGGTAGCTGCGAAGGGCACCCCGGCAAGCGCTTTACCGTAAAACAGGGTGTGATCGCCGATCCGGCCCAACGAGGCGACCGGCCTCTCGAATTGGCGGATCAATCGCGGATATGCGGCCCTCAGCGCCATTGGCAGCCCCTACTTCGCCGTCATCTTGATGCCGATCGCGGTGACGACCACGTTGACGACGAACAGGGACATGAAGGCGTAAACCACGGTTTCATTCACCGCGTTGCCAACGGCTTTAGCGCCCCCGCCGGTGATCGACAGGCCCCGATAGCAGGCGACCAAGCCGGCGATAAGGCCGAAAAGCGCTGCCTTGACGCACGAAATGACCACCTCGGGCACACCGGTGAGCAAGGTGATACCCGCGGCGAACGCGCCGGGGTTTACGTCTTGCACAAATACCGAAAAGACGTAGCCGCCAAGGACGCCGATGATGACGACGAGGCTGTTGAGCAAAAAGGCCACCAACCCGGAAGCCAGCATTCGCGGAGTCACCAACCGCTGGACCGGGTTGATGCCCAGCACCTCCATCGCGTCGATTTCTTCGCGAATTGTTCGCGATCCCAGGTCCGCACACATTGCCGTGGCACCCGCGCCCGCCACGATCAAGACCGTGACCAGCGGGCCGAGCTGGGTGACCGCCCCGAAGGCGGCACCCGCACCGGATAGATCCGCCGCGCCCAGTTCGCGCAAGAGGATGTTGAGCGTGAAGCTGACGAGGACGGTAAACGGGATCGCTACCAACAAGGTGGGAGCCAGCGACACCCGCGCGACAAACCAGGACTGCTCCAAGAACTCTCGCCACTGGAACGGCCGGCGGAACGCGAACTTGACCGCGTCGGCCGACATCGCGAACAACGCTCCGACCGCCTGCATGGGCCCCGAGATGTCCCATTTCAGTTTGAGCTGAGGCAATCCCGCTGACCAGTGGTCAGCTCCCTTAGTTGCCATCAACCTCAGACCCTTTCCTGAGTTACGAGACCGATAGTCTTGTTGTTGCGCACGGGCTGAGGTAAATTCAGCTCAACCAACGATCCCGGGTGGATGCCGCCGACCACGAAACGCCTAGTCGGCAGCCAAAATTCGGCATCCGCTTCAGGCGTGACAGCGCTTCCCATCCTCACGCCAGGACCTCCGTTCTGTTGCGTGAGTAGGCGCTTCAAAACGTGGGGCCCCATGTCTTGAAGCGTCCGGCGATTATGACTCATGCCGAGTCCGGGCGGAACGGAAAATGCATAACCGTTATCGGACACCGGATCGGCACCCCGCGTAGGCGGGGCGACTGCGTCGCAAAAGGCGCGACGGTCGGCTCAAACATTGAGGACACCTCCGGTCCTAGGTGACGGCACCGGCCGTCTTCAGTTCGATGATGCGGTCCCAGTCGAGTCCGAGTTCCATCAAGATCTCGTCAGTCTGCTCGGCGAACCCGGGCGCCGGGCCCGTCTGCGGTGCCGCGACATCGAACTGGACCGGGTTGGCAACCAGTTCCAGCTCACCCGCGCGCACCATGTACTCGTTCGCCCTAACCTGTGCGTCCTCGGCTGCTTGGAGGGTGTCCTGCACGGGGGCCCAGGGCCCCGCCAGCGTAGCGAAGCGTTCGCTCCACTCGGCGAGCGTGCGGGTTGCGATGGCTTTGGTCAAGAGCTCCACCGCATCCGCCGTGTTGGCGGCGATCTTTTCCACGGTGGTGAATCGCGGATCGTCGGCCAACTCCGGCAGGTCTACATGCCTGCACACGTCGGCCCAGAACTTGGTGGGCTGCATCATCACGAAGGAGATGTAGCGTCCGTCGGACGTGGTGTACAGGCCCACCAACGGATTATTCGGGGCGCCGTGCACGCCCGGTGGCGGCGCTTCCATTCGCTGGCCCAAATGCTTTGTCAGCGCGACCGTGTGTCCCATCGACCACAGCCCACTGCCCAGCAGCGACACGTCGACGGTGGACGGTTCGCCGGTGCGTTCCCGTTTGAGCAAGGCCGCCGCGATGCCCCCGGCAAGGTTGGTGCCGGAAATGGTGTCGCCATAGGCGGGGCCGGGTGGCGCGATCATCCCGGGCATCCCCGCCGGGGTGATGGTCGCGGCGGTTCCGGCGCGGCACCAGAACGCGGTCATGTCGTAGCCGCCTTTGGTGGCCTCCTCGCCGCGCGGGCCGAGCGCGCTCCCACGCGCATAGATGATCTTCGGGTTCACCGCGCGGATGTCGTCGACGTCGATCCCGAACTTCTGGCGGGCACCGGGCAGGAAGCTGGTCAGGAACACATCCGACCGACGGGCCAGCTCGTAGAGCACTTCCTTGCCCTCCGGCACCGACATGTCCAGTCCGATGCTGCGCTTGCCGCGGTTCGCGTGTTCGATGTTCGGGTTGGGGTCGCCTTCGACGCGCAGCATGCCGGTCTGTCGGAGACCGCGTTGCGGGTCGCCGGTCACCGCGTGCTCGACCTTGACGACGTCGGCGCCCCACTCGGCGAGCACGGCGCCCGCCGATGGGACGAACCCGTACATGGCGACTTCCAGGACGCGGATGCCCTCGAGCGGCCTCACGCCGGGGCCCCTGCCGAGGCCGGCACCGCTGGGACTGCATAAGTCTTGCGTTCCAAGAACTCCTCCAGCCCGGCCACACCCATCTCGCGGCCAACCCCCGACTGCTTGAAGCCCCCGAACGGGCTGTCCGCGCCGAAGTAGTTGCCGCCGTTGATCGAGAAGGAACCGGTTCGGATCCGGCGCGCCACCGCGAGCGCCCGGTCCTGGTCGCGGCTGAAGACCGCGCCCGCCAGTCCGTAGATCGAGTTGTTGGCGATGCGCACCGCATCGTCGTCATCGTCGAACGCGATGACGACGAGCACGGGCCCGAAGATCTCCTCCTGCGCGATCTCGCTGTCGGGATCGACGTTGGTGAGCAGCGTCGGCGCATAGAAGTAGCCCGGATCTAACCGCTTGCCGCCAGTAACCAGGGTCGCCCCCGCCGCGACGGCCCGCTGGACCATGCCGTCGACCTTGTCCCGCTGGCGCTGGTTGATCAGTGGACCCATATACGTGTTCGGATCCGCCGGGTTACCGTGGCGGACTTTGGCGAAGTTCTGCGCGATCAGCTCAACAATCTCGTCGTGGTGCGACCTGGGCACCAGCAGCCGCGACGTCAACGCGCACCCCTGCCCCGCGTGGGTCACCATGCTGAACGCCGCGAACACCGCCGCGCCGGCGAAGTCGGCATCGTCGAGCATGATGGCCGCCGACTTGCCACCCAATTCCAGGAAGACGCGCTTGACCGTCCCGCTCGCGGCCGCCATGATCTTGCGCCCCACCGCCGTTGATCCGGTGAAGGTGACGACATCGAGGTCGGGACTGGTGGTCAGCGCCTCGCCCGCCTCGGGACCTGAGGAGCTGAGCACGTTCACCACGCCGGCTGGTATGTCTGTGTAATCGGCGATCAGCTCACCGAGCGCCAGCGTCACGAGCGGTGTGTCCGGCGCGCCCTTGAGGACCACGGTGCATCCGGCGGCCAGCGCGGGGGCCAGCTTCGCCAACGCCAGCTGGTTCGGGTAGTTGTAGGCGATGATCGCGGCGACCACCCCGGCGGCTTCCTTTTCCACCCAGCGGTGATGGAGCATGCCGCGCGATTCTTTCTCGCCGAGGTCTTCGGAAAACTGGTAGCCGCGAAGCAGATCGGCGTAGAAGCGCACGATGCCGATCGGCTCGTCGAGCTGGGCGCCCTGCGTCAGGGCCCGGGTGGCGCCGACTTCGGCGATGGTCAGCTCACGCAACTCTTCGGCGTGGTCGATCAGCGCCTGATGCAGTTGGTCGAGGCAGCGGATCCGCAGCTCGACATCGGTGGACCAGGCGGTGGTGTCGAACGCGCGGCGAGCGGCCGCGATCGCGGCTTCGGCCTCGTTGACGCCGGCGTCGGGCGCGTGCCCGATCACAGCGCCGGTGGCGGGATTGATTGACGGGAACGTCTTGTCGGCGGTGACCAACCGACCGTCGATCAACAGTCGGCGGTCGACTTGTGACTCAGGCGCGGCGTCCGCGATGGGCTCTGCCGTGTCCTGGGCAGTCATCCGTACCCCCTAAAGTGGTGACGGTCACGATAATTTCATTCTCTTCCCCGGCGAATCTTACATTCGACTCTCGATAATTCAAGAAACTCTCAGGATTGACATCGAGCCGCTGACCAGCGACGCAAACGTCGGTCGGCTGCCGCGCTACGTAGTTTGACGCAGGCCGAACAGGGTTTCCGTGGGATGTTGCAACCCGCTTCGCCGTGAGAGTAAGGTTCTCATAATTGCAAGCGTGATTCTTTGTGACTGAGACGGTCACCTTTGGAGTAGAGGCCTCAACGTGAAGACTGCGGTGGTCACCGGTGGCGGATCCGGCATCGGTCTCGCCGTCGCGCAACGGCTGCGCGCTGACGGTCTCGACGTCGCCACGATCGACCTCCGGCCGTCCGATAGCGACGACTCTTTCACCGCGGACGTCACCGATCGATCGCAGGTCGATGCCGCCTTCGCGACGATCCGCGCAAAGCTGGGGCCGGTCACCGTTCTCGTCAACGCCGCGGGCCTGGACGGATTCAAGCGCTTCAACAACATCACGTTCGAGGACTGGCAGCGGGTGATCGACGTCAACCTCAACGGAGTCTTCCACACCATTCAGGCGGCGTTGCCCGACATGATCGAGGCGAAGTGGGGACGCATCGTCAACATCTCTTCGTCGAGCACGCATTCCGGCGCGCCCTATATGAGTCACTACGTGGCGGCCAAGTCCGCGGTCAACGGGTTCACCAAATCCCTGGCACTCGAGTACGGCCCGTGCGGGATCACGGTCAACGCCGTGCCGCCGGGTTTCATCGACACCCCGATGCTGCGCGCCGCGGAGAAGAACGGCTTCCTTGGCAGCATCGAGGAAACCATCGCGCGGACCCCGGTGCGCCGCATGGGTAGGCCGGAAGACATCGCGGCGGCCTGCGCCTTCCTTGTATCCGAAGAAGCCGGCTACATCACCGGTCAGATCCTGGGTGTCAATGGCGGTCGCAACACCTAAGAATCCGCTCGGCACCCGAATAGAAGGAGATGCGGTGGGAGACGGCGCAGCAGGGCGCGTCAGAGGAAAGGTCGCCTTCGTCACCGGCGCGGCGCGCGGCCAGGGTCGCAGTCATGCGGTGCGATTGGCCGAGGAAGGCGCCGACATCATCGCCATCGACCTGTGCTGCGACATCGACACCATCGGCTACTCGATGGCCGCGCCCGAGGATCTCGACGAAACCGCCCGGCTCGTCGAGAAAACCGGCCAAGCGGTGGTGACGGCCCAGGCCGATGTGCGCGACGCCGCACAACTGCAAGCCGCGCTGGAAAACGGGCTCGCCGAGTTCGGCAAGCTCGACATCGTGGTCGCGCAGGCCGGAGTCGCCGGCATGAAGGGCCGGCCCCCGCTGCAGGCGTGGTGCGACGTAATCAATACCAACCTGATCGGCACCATCAACGCCATTCAGGTCGCGTTGCCCCACCTGGCTACCGGCGCCTCGATCATCGCCACCGGATCCACAGCGGCGCTGATGGACACCGCCAAGAAAGACAACCCGGGCGCCGACCCCGGAGGCATGGCCTACATCCACTCCAAGCGGGCGTTGTCGCACTACGTCCACGACTTGGCAACCGAGCTCGCCCCGTTGGGGATCCGCGCCAATGTCATCCATCCGACCAACACGAACACCCCGATGCTGCAGAGCGAGCCGATGTACCGCTCGTTCCGGCCGGACCTCGAACGTCCGACCCGGGCGGACGCCGAGCCGGTTTTCGGCGTGCAGCAAGCGATGAAGATCCCCTACGTCGAACCGGAAGACATCAGCAACGCCGTGCTGTGGTTGGCCTCCGATGAGGCCAGGTATGTCACCGGCATGCAGCTGCGGGTCGACGCCGGCGGCTACCTCAAGTGGTATGACTATCGCAACTGAGCGCCAGAGAATCTCGCAAGGAGACACCGTGAAGGTTTGGGTCGATCCAGAACGCTGCCAGGGCCACACCCTGTGCTCGATGATCGCGCCGGATTCGTTCGAGCTCAGCGACATCGACGGCAGTTCATCGGCGATCGATGAAGTGGTGCCACCCGACCGGGAGGCCCAGGTTCGCGAGGCCGCGCAGTCTTGTCCAGAACAGGCCATCATCATCACCGAATGACACGTAAAGGGAGACGGTACTTTGAGTGTCGACGACGTCGTCAGCGATAGCGACCGGAAGAAGAACCGGTATCAGTTCGAGCGGCATTCCGCTGAATACCGGTCGCGATTCAAGGCCATCACCGAAGAGATGCAAGCAAAGTGCCCGATGGCATGGAGCGACACCTACGGTGGCCACTGGGTGGCGGCCGGAAGCCACGAGGTGTTCGAACTCGCTCGCTGTCCCGCAGTCTCCAACGATCACGATGTCAACAACGAACGCCGCGGCTATAAAGGCATTTCGATTCCGACGGCCAGCCGGATCAACGGCGTGCGGGGCGGCATCCTGGAGATGGACGAACCCGAGCACCGCATCTATCGCAACGTGCTCAACCCCTACCTCTCTCCCGCCGCGGTCAAGCGCTGGAAGCCGTTCATCGATGACGTGACGCGCGCCTGCCTCGACGAGAAGATCGAGGGAGGACAGATCGACTTCGTCGATGATCTGGCCAACGTCGTGCCGGCCGTTCTGACGCTGGCGATGCTGGGCATCCCGCTGAAGAATTGGCAGATGTACAGCGAGCCCACGCATGCGGCCGTGTACACGCCCGAGCACTCGCCGGACATCCAACGGGTAACCGAGATGCACCGCCAGATGGGTCTCGATCTGGTCAACAACATGATCGAGATTCGCCAGAACCCGCGACCCGGAATCGTGAACGCTTTGCTCGAGATGCGGATCGACGGTGAACCCGCGCCGGATCTGGAGATCCTCGGCAACCTCGGACTGGTCATCGGCGGCGGCTTCGACACCACGACGGCATTGACAGCCCATTCGCTGGAATGGCTTTCTGAGCACCCTGATCAACGCGAGTTGCTCAGCAAGCAGCGCGATACCCTGCTTGACCCCGCGACCGAAGAGTTCCTGCGTTACTTCACCCCGGCGCCCGGTGATGGCCGGACCTTCTCCGACGATGTGGAGCTCGACGGCACCCAGTTCAAAGAAGGCGAACGGCTTTGGATTTCGTGGGCCATGGCCAACCGCGACCCGTCGGTGTTCAAGGACCCGGACGAAGTTGTCCTCGACCGTAAAGGCAATCGCCACTTCAGCTTCGGCCTCGGTGTCCACCGTTGCATCGGCTCCAACGTGGCACGCACCGTGTTCAAGTCGATGCTGACGGCGGTCCTCGACCGGATGCCCGACTACCGCTGTGATCCAGAGGGCACCATCCACTACGAGACCATCGGCGTCATCCAGGGCATGCGTAAGTTGCCGGCCACCTTCACCCCTGGCCGCAAGGTCGGTGCCGGCCTGGATGAGACGCTAGAGAAGCTGCAACGCATTTGCGACGAGCAGGAACTCGCCCGACCGATCACCGAACGCAAGGAAGCCGCCGTCATCGACTGAGCCGCTCACCGCCCAACTGGGGGCACCGCCCGTTTGCGGCGGACACGCTACACCTGAAAGCAGGCCGTTGACTGGCACAATTTTTCCGAGTAGGCCTGTTCAGCGTGACAGCGCCTTATATTCAGGCCAAGCGCGTGTGCAGAGATGGGAGACGCATCGGTGAAGACTTTCGCAGTGAGCTTTGCGCTTGCCACGGCCGCGCTGACTCTTACGCCGACCGCTCACGCGGACATGCAGGTCGGCAATTACAGGCTGGACACCAACCGGGATCCTGGCCACAGCTGGATTTGGGCGATTCGACCGTGCAGATATGACCAAGGACCGGAATGCCTAACCGTCCAAGCGATTCCGCAGCCCAACGGGCAAGCGGCGCCCTGGAAGGCAAACGCACACCTGTCCAATGGCCGCTACACCATGGCCATTGATGTTCCCGACGGTGTGCGCTGCGTGGTCCAGTTCTTTCCCTCGCATGACGTTTACTCGTGGGATGCGGTGACGCTGGCAGGTCAGCTCGACTCAACATTCGACACCGGCTGCGGTGGCGGACCAGGGGGCACCAACACGTACCCGTTCTCGCTCGTGCGATGGTAGCCGCGTGAGAGGTACAGGAATCAGTCGATCATGAGGGCGACGGGCAGTATGCACGATGGCTGAGGCGAAGGAACCGCCGCAAGATTCGGCCACCTCGAAAGCCGACGCGATGGCGTTGCTCGAGGAGGCCGAGGCCGAGGCAGCCGAAGCCGAAGCGCTGGCCGCCGCGGCGCGTGCCCGCGCCCGTGCCGCCCGACTCCGGCGGGAAGCGCAGGCCGCCGAGCCAAAGACCGCCGAGACTGAGGCCGCCGAGGCTGAGGCCGCTAAGGCCCCGGCCGTCGACGAGGACGCTACCGACACCGACGAGGCGAAGACCGACGACGGCGTCTCCGACACCGTCGAAGCAGACGATAAAGCGGAGACCGAAGAAGAAGTCTCCGACGAAACCCCCGAAGACGCGGAGTCGGAATCCAAGCCGGCCCGCTCGTGGCGACGCCTGCGGTTGCCATCGTTGTCCGTGACGTGGAAAGCGGCCGCCATCATCCTCATTTGCGCCTTCATCGGGGCCAGCGGATACATGATGTGGCAGCGTCATGAGACCACCGAGCGCAACCAGCGCGTCGCGAGCTTCCTCGCGGGCGCCAAACAAGGTGTCGTCAACATGTTTTCGTTGGACTTCAATAGGGCCAAGGAGGACGTCCAGCGGGTGATCGACAGCTCGACCGGCCAGTTCAGGGACGATTTCCAGCAGCGCGCAAAAGATTTCACGACCGTCGTCGAGCAGTCCAAAGTGGTCACTCAGGGAACCGTGAACGCAGCGGCCGTGCAATCCATCGACGGCAATTCCGCGTTGGTACTCGTTGCGGCGTCATCGCGGATCACCAACGCCGCGGGCGCCAAAGACGAACCACGCAATTGGCGGCTGAAAGTGACCGTCACAGACGACGGCGGTCAATACAAGATGTCCAAACTGGAGTTCGTTCCATGAGCGAGGACAACCGCAGCATCGATGCCGCCGACGACTCTTCCAGACAAAACGAGCGCAGTGGACGCCGCTGGGTGAAGCCCGTTCCGGTGATTCTGGTTGTGCTCCTGCTGATTTCCGGTGGCGCGGCGACCTGGCTGTACTTCAAGGAGTACCGGCCTATTCAACAAACCGACGCCAGCGTCGCGAGCGCAGTCATCAATTCGGCGTCCGACGGAACAGTCGCGTTGCTGTCCTACTCGCCCGACTCACTCGACAAAGACTTCGCCGCCGCCAAGTCGCACCTGTCCGGGGACTTCTTGTCGTACTACAACCAGTTCACCGAACAGATCGTGGCTCCGGCAGCCAAACAGAAGTCACTGAAAACCTCCGCTCGGGTGTTGGGGGCCGCGGTGTCGGAATTGCACCCAGATTCGGCCGTCGTGCTCGTGCTGGTCGACCAGAGCACCACGAGCAAGGACAACCCCGACCCCGCGATGGCTTCCAGCAGCGTGCTGGTGAGCTTGACCCGAGTCAACGGCAAGTGGCTGATCACTAAGTTCGATCCGGTCTAGCAGAGCGTCGCAGCCTTGAAGGTCGCTGCAATAAGCGGTGATTCGACGCCGACGGTGCGCGAAACGTCGGCGCTGTGGTCGTGTGAAGCGCTAGCCGCGCGGTAGGCCGAGCACCCGTTGGGCGATGATGTTGCGCTGGATTTCCGAGGTGCCTCCGGCGATCGTCCCGGAGAAGCTGCGGGCGTAGCGCTCGAACCAACTGGCGAAATAGTGGTCAAGGTTCATGTGCGCATACGGCCCCGTCAAGGCCGGATGCACGAGCCCGTCGGATCCCGCCGACGTCAGTGCCAGCTCCATGCCACGCAGCTCGGCCTCCGACCCGAGCAGCTTTAGCACTGAGATCGCGGCAACGTCATCTTCGCCGCGCGAGGCGCGGGCCAAGGCCACCGAACCGAGCAGGCGCAGCGCCTGCTTGTCCATGATTGTGCTGGCGTACCGGTCGCGCTCAACCTCGGTGCTGGGATGGAAGTCGTCGATCATGTTGTCGAGTCGATCGGCGAATCCCAGCCACATCATCGTGCGTTCGTGCCCCAGCGATCCGTTGGCAACCCGCCATCCCTGGTCGAGCTCGCCGACCAGATTCTCCGCTGGTACCCGGACGTCGGTGAAGAACACCTCATTGAAATCCAGGTCCTCGGCACCGCAGATCGACGGGAACGGCCGGCGCACGACGCCCGGGGTGTCGGTGGGGATGATCAGCGCGCTGATTCCCTTGTGCTTCGGCGCATCTGGATTCGTACGCACAAATGTCAGCAAGACGTCGGCATCGTGGGCGCCCGATGTCCACACCTTCTGCCCATTGACCACGAAGCAGTCGCCTTGTGAATCAGATGTGCGTACCGCCCGGGTCCGCAGCGACGCCAGGTCGGAACCGGCACTCGGCTCGCTCATCCCGAGCGACGCGGTGATCTCGGCCCGCAGGATCGGCACCGCCCACCGTCGCTTCTGCTCGTCGCTGCCGAACGACAACAGCGAAGCGCCAACGATATTCACGCCCTGCGGGTTGAAGCTGTGGTAGATCCGGCGGCGGCTGAGTTCCTCGAGGTAGACGAACTGCTGAATGACGGTCGCGTTGCGACCACCGAATTCCGGTGGCTGGCTCGGAAGCAGCCAGCCGTTGTCGAACAGCAGCCGCTGCCAGTCGCGCGCCCACTGCGGCATGTGTGAGACCGACCGAGGTCGCTCGAGCGTTTCGCTTGCGGGAGGCAGATTCTCGTCGAGGAACGCCGCGAACTCCGCCCGGAACTCCTCGACGTCGGAATCAAAAGTCAGCTGCACGGTATTCCTCCGCGATCCGCGCCCGGTGCTCGGCGGCGCCGCCGAGCATCAGCTCACCCGCCTTGGCGCGCTTCAGGGCGAACTGCAGATCGTTCTCCCACGTGAATCCCATTGCGCCATGGAGCTGTAACCCGTGCCGGAATACCAGCGACTGGCACTCGCCCGCCGACGCCTTGGCCATCGCCGCCGCAAGCCGGCGGCGGGGATCGTCGGCGGCGATCGTCAGCGCCGCAAAGTACGCCAGGGCCCGCGCCCGTTCCACCGCGACGTGCATGTCTGCGGCCTTGTGCTGGACAGCCTGGAACGAGCCGATCGGCACCCCGAATTGCTGACGGCTGCTGACATGTTCTAGCACCAGATCGAGAATGCGTTGGCAGGCACCGACCATGGTGATCGCCATGCCCGTCAGCGCCATGTGGTGCGCCCGTTCCCGGTCGACGGTGAGCCGGGCGCTGTCGGGCACCCGGACTTCATTGAACGACAAGTCGGCGACGTGCAGGACGGGGTCGAAGACCGCGGTGCGCCGGGCCGACACCTGGTTGGACGCGGTGAGGAACACCCCTGCGTCGGTCACCACCGCCAGGCGGTCGGCGCGATCACCGTCGAGCACATGGCGGGCCGTGCCGTCCAACACCCAACCCTCGGCGTCCCGATGTGCCGCTACCCCGGTGTACACGGCGGTACCCGACTCATGCGGGTCGAAGTGCTCGGCCGCCAACGGAGCGAACTGGCTCATCGTCGCCAGGAACGGGGTGGGGTCGGTCGCACGCCCCAGCTCTTCGAGCACGATGGCCAACTCGACGGCGCTGGCGGGGTCGTTCAGCTCGGTCCAGCCTTGATCGACGTACGACTTCCACAGGGGGCTGGGGTCGACGCCATCCTCGGCCACGCTGCGCACCAGCGAGGGCGGGCAGTGCTTGGCGACGGCGTCGCGAACGGTCTTCTGCCACAGCCGCTGATCGGCATCGAACTCCAACAGCATGAAGGCCGCCTCCTGTCATCACCGCCGCTGCGAGAATATCATTCTCGCGCGCGGAAGTAATAATCTCGAAAACTGGCTATGGGGTGACCGAAGAGGACAAGCGGGTTCCCGGAGCCGGTTAGACGGCGGCCACCAGGTCGTCGGCCGGCTGATCCCAGCGGTCGAGGGCCACGAAATCGATGAGCGGGCGACGGCGGAGCGGCCCATGCTTGCCCTTGGGCCAACCGACCACGACGCGGCCGGCCACCAGCCAGTCGTCCGGCACGCCGATCGCATCGCGCAGCAGCCGCTCGCCGCCGTAGGACGCCCAGCTGGTCAGGCATGCCCCCAGCCCTTGGGCGCGGGCGGCCAGCAGGAAGTTCTGCATGGCGGGAAAGACCGATCCGCCGAGCAGGAGTTCCGACGCTGTGGGGTAGTGCTGCTGGGCGAACAAGACGGAGGTGAACTCTCCCGCCCGGTCATGCAGTTCGTAGGTCGCTCGGTAGGTGCGGGCACGGCGGCTGTTGTCGTCGTCGGCGGGGCGGCTCATTCCGTAGACGGGTTCGATCACTTCCAGGGCGTGGGCCGCCGCCTTGGCCACCACCGCGCGCTGCTCGGGTGACCGCAGCACGACGAAGCGCCAGCCCTGCGCGTTGGCGCCCGACGGAGCCCACCTCGCCGCTTCGAGGCATCGCGCCAGGGTCGCGTCGTCGACCGGCTTGTCGGTGAACCGCCGGATCGTCCGAGCCGTCGACATCACTTCCCAGACGTTGCTGCTTGCTCCGGTCATGACTTCTCCTTTGCAATTGCGTTGCAGTCCAAGCCGACTCGGTCCTGGCGAAGTCTGGTCGGCGTCCAGGTGCGCCCGCGAACAATCTTGAGATCGTTCACCGAGTGTCGACTGTAGACCGCGCGGATCGGTTGCGATGCGAGACTGCGCTCAGGGCGAGTGCACCGGCGCCCCCGGGACGAAGGAGAAGACATTGGACCGCGAAACCTACCAGCGGGGGCTGGACATCCGCTCTAGCGTGCTCGGCGAGGAGTACGTCAACCGCGCGCTCGCCGACGCGGACGACTTCACCAAGCCTCTGCAGGACCTCGTCACCGAATACTGCTGGGGCGCGCTGTGGGGTCGCGAGGGGCTGTCCCGAAAGACCCGCAGCATGCTCAACCTGGCGATGATTTCGGTGCTCAATCGGCCGAACGAATTGCGCACGCACGTCAAGGCGGCGCTGACCAACGGCGTCACTCGCGACGAGATTCGGGAGATCTTCCTGCAGGTGGCCATTTACGCGGGCGTGCCGGCCGCGGTCGACAGCTTCCGCATCGCGAGTGAGGCGTTCGCCGAAGCGGAACGGGACTAGGGACGCGCCGTGGAGGTCGGATTCATCGGGCTGGGAAACATGGGCTTTCCCATGGCGCGCCGCCTGATTCAGGAAAGCCACGATGTCGTCGCGTTCGACACGCGCGGCGTGGCGCTCGATCGCATCGTCGCCCTGGGGGCGCGCCCCGCGTCATCGCCGAAAGAGGTCGCCGACCGCACCGAGACGGTCATGGCCAGCCTCCCGACGCCGAGCGCCTCGCTTGAGGTGGCGACCGGTGCGGCGGGCGTGATCCAGGGCGCACGGATCAAGCGCTATGTCGACCTGTCCACCGTCGGCAGCCGGACGGCGGTGCAGATCCATGACCGACTCGCCGAGCGGAACATCGTGGCGATCGACAGCCCGGTCAGCGGCGGCGTCGGCGGAGCCGAGAAGGGCGCACTCGCGGTCATGGTGTCCGGTCCGCGTGATGAATTCGACGTGGTCCGAACCGCACTCGAGGCGATCGGCCGGCCGTTCTATGTCGGAGACAAACCCGGATCGGCGCAGACGATGAAGCTCGCCAACAACATCCTGGCGGCCAATGTCCTGGCCGCCACCGCGGAGGTCGTCGTGATGGGCGTCAAGGCCGGTCTCGACCCGGGCGTGATGATCGAGGTGCTCAACGCAGGCTCGGGGGCGACGAGCGCGAGCCGGGACAAATTCCCCCGCGCGATCCTCCCGCGGACTTTCGATTACGGGTTCGCCACCGGCCTGATGGTCAAAGACGTGCACCTGTACCTCGACGAAGCGGAAGCGCTCGGCGTGCCGACGGACGTCGCCGCAACCATCGGCCGACTCTGGGAGGCCGCGGCGGAGGACCAGGGACTCGATTCGGACTTCACGACGGTGATCAAACCGCTCGAGAAGGCCGCCGGCGTGACCGTGGGCCAGCCCTCCGCCTAGCCCGTCGCTTCCCTCCCAGATAGAGGCGGATGGCACTTATCCACAGACCGGAGAATGGTATTATTCAGATTTAAGAACGATACTGGCGCAGCGGCCCGCCATATCCCGACTACCAGGGCAGATGATTAACCGAAGCGATTACCGGAAACCCGTTGATTGACGCCAGATGAAAATGTTAGATTATCTATCATATGGCTCTCCCGGGCTCATTCTGGCTGCCCGAGCCGAAGGATGGCTTTTGTGATCGAACACGCCGACGGAACCCGCACGCCGTTGATCGACGCCAGCGTGCACATCTTCTTTCCGTCCAACAAAGCATTGCGAAGCGTCCTGCGCGAGCCGTTCAAGAGCCGCGGTTTCCCCGATTACGAGATGGACTGGTACGGCGCCCCGGGCGGTGAATACGCGTCCAACACCGAGGGCCCGGACGGGCAGTATCCCGGTTCCGACCCGGAATTCGTTGCCCACGAACTCTTTTCGAAGCGCGGGGTCGATGTGGCCGTCCTGCATCCGATGGCGCGCGGGATCATGCCGGACCGGCACCTGGGCAGCGCGCTGCACGCCGCGCACAACGAGATGATGGTGTCGGACTGGCTGGAGGCCAGCGAGTTCGGCGAGCGGTTCCGCGGCACCATCCGGGTGAACCCGGACGACATCGCCGGCGCGCTGCGGGAGATCGAGAAATGGCGATCGCACCCGCGCGTGGTCCAGATCGGCGTCCCGCTGCAATCGCGCGAGCTCTATGGCAAACCGCAGTTCTGGCCGTTGTGGGAGGCCGCGGTGGACGCGGGCCTTCCCGTCGCTGCACATATCGAAGTCGGCTCGGGCATCGCGTCGCCGCCGACGCCGTCCGGGAACACCCGCACCTACGAGCAGTACGTCGGCTTCATGGCGCTGAACTACGTGTACCACCTGATGAACATGATCGCCGAGGGAGTGTTCGAGCGCTTCGACGGTCTCAAGTTCGTCTGGGGCGACGGCGCCGCGGACTTCGTGACGCCGTTCATCTGGCGGATGGACACGTTCGGCCGGCCGCACCTCGAGCAGACGCCGTGGGCGCCGCGGATCCCGAGCGACTATCTACCCGGTCATGTGTATTTCGTTCAGGGCAGCCTCGACGGTCCCGGTGACGTGGAGTTCGCCGGCGAATGGTTCGGTTTCACCGGCAAGGACGACATGGTCATGTTCGGCTCGAGCTATCCGCACTGGCAATGCGGCGATATCAAGAAGCTGCCGAGCGCACTCTCGGCCGAACAGCGCGAGAAGGTGTGCTGGCGCAACGCGGCGCAGCTCTACGGCATAGACATCCCCGCCGGGGTGGGCGCACAGTAGAAGTAACACGGCAGACTGAGGAGATTCAGATGACGTTGACCCATTCGCAGGAGCGGGTTGCCCCTGCCGAACGCATAGCTGTCCGATGCGTCGATTCGGATGTCCACCCGGCGCCCAAGCGCGGTGAGCTCCTCCCGTACATCCCCGAGCCCTGGCGCAGCAAGTATTTCCTCACGCGCAGTGTGGGCGAGCAGATCTACTACGACGCCCCGGACTATGCGCACTCCTACGCGATGCGGGTGGACACCTTCCCCGCCAACGGCGAGTTCCCCTGCAGCGACCCGGACATGGCGTTTCGCCAGCTGATCATGGAGGCGGGCTCCGATATTGCGATCCTGGAGCCCGCCGCCTACCCGGCCCGGCTACCCGAAGCGCAGCACGCGATGGCGGCCGCGCTGAACGACTGGCAGGCCAATCACTGGCTGGACAGTCACAACAACTGGCACGAGCGGTGGCGCGGTTCGATTTGTGCCGCCATCGAGGAGCCGGAAGAGTCCGTGCGCGAGATCGAGCGCTGGGCCGGACACCCCTTTATGGCGCAGATCCTGATCAAGGCCGAGCCGCGCCCGTCCTGGGGCCACCCGAAATACGACCCGATCTGGGCGGCAGCCACCAAGCACGACATCACCGTCAGCTGCCACCTGTCACGCAGCCATTTCGAGGAGCTGCCGGTACCGCCGGTGGGCTACCCCAGCTACAACCACGACTTCATGGTCACCTACTCGCTGCTGGCCGCCAATCAGGTGATGAGCCTGATCTTCGACGGCGTCTTCGACCGGTTCCCGACGCTGCGGATCGTCTTCGTCGAGCACGCGTTCACCTGGATCCTGCCGCTGATGTGGCGAATGGACGCGATCTACGAAGCGCGCAAGTCGTGGGTGGATATCAAGCGCAAGCCGTCGGAGTACGTCAAGGACCACATCAAGTTCACCACCCAGCCGCTGGACTACCCCGAGGACAAGACCGAGCTGACCCGCGCGCTGGAATGGATGGAGTGCGAGAAGATCCTGCTGTTCTCCTCGGACTACCCGCACTGGACGTTCGACGACCCGCGCTGGTTGGTCAAGCACCTGCCCAAGCACGCTCGGGACGCGGTGATGTACAAGAACGGCATCGCGACCTACCACTTGCCCGAGACCGTTCCGGTCCTCGAGGGTCAGACCCGGGTGCTCTGAGTTGACGGAAGAAACCAAACGGCCCGAGCCCCGTCTCGCCCAGGGCCGCGAGCATGTCGTTGCAACCGTGGATGAGATACCTCCCGGAAAGCACAAACTGGTGCCCATCGGGCGGCACGGTGTCGGTGTCTACAACGTCAACGGCAGCTTCTATGCCATCGCGAATTATTGTCCGCACCAAGGCGGTCCGCTCTGTTCGGGCCGCGCAAGGGGGCGCACGATCGTCGACGAGACCGCTCCGGGTGACTCGGTCATGGTGCGCGACCTGGAGTACATCTATTGTCCTTGGCACCAATGGGGTTTCGAGCTGGCGACCGGTACCACCGCGGTCAAGCCCGAATGGAGTATCCGTACCTATCCGGTGCGCGTCGTCGGCAACGACGTTCTGGTGCAGGCCTAACCACAGGAGAATCGGGTGCCTTCAGTCGAGATCAACGGCGGAAACGTCGTCTACGAAATCCTCGGTGACTCCGGCGATCTCATCGCCCTGACGCCGGGCGGCCGGTTCAGCAAGGAGATCGAGGGCTTGCGTCCGCTTGCTGACGCGCTCGCCGCGGGCGGCTATCGCGTGTTGCTGTGGGACCGGCCGAACTGCGGCGCTTCCGATGTGCAGTTTTACGGTCAGAGTGAGTCGCACATGCGCGCCGAGACGCTGCATAAGTTGGTGACCGGGCTGGGCTTCGAGCGCTGCATTCTCGCCGGCGGCTCCGGCGGCGCAAGGGATTCCATGCTGACCACGATGCTCTACCCCGAAATGGTCACCAAGCTCGTGGTGTGGAACATCGTCGGCGGCATCTACGGCACCTTCGTGCTCGGCTCCTTCTACATCGTCCCCAGCATTCTCGCGGTGCGCGGCACCGGGATGGACGGCGTGGTGAAGGTGCAGGAGTGGCGCGATCGCATCGAGGAAAACCCGAACAACAAGCAGCGCTTCCTCGACTTCGACAAGGACGAGTTCCTCAAGGTGATGCTGCGCTGGCTCAACGCGTTCGTTTCCAAGCCGGGACAGACGATCCCGGGCGTCGAGGACGAAATGTTCGACCGGATCAAGGTCCCCACCTTGATCATTCGCGGCGGCGAGAACGACATGGATCACCCGAAGCGTACGTCGCTCGAGGTCAGTTGCCTGATCAAGGGGTCGAAGCTCATCGATCCGCCGTGGCCGGAGGATGCCTGGGAGCGTGCGTCCGAGGACCGCGCGGCGGGCCGGGTGCAGCACTTCAACATGTTCGACACGTGGGTGCAGGCGGCGCCCGCGATTCTTGAGTTCCTGGGCTCGTAATGGCTCTACACGGTGCGAATGTGAACCTCGCAGTTGAGCGACGCCTCCAGAGCCGTGTGAACGCGGCTCTCCGGAATGCGTTCGAGGTCCTTCTCCCGCAGCGTCACGTGCACGATGTCGAAACCATCGTCGCCCGGGGTACGCTCGATGTCGCCGGAGAGCCCGAAGCCGGACAACACACCGTGCGCGTCATCATCGGTCCCCCGGCTGATGAAGGTGACCACTCCAGGGACCGGCTTGGCACTGAACACCCTGGCGCACAACTCAATTGCGGCGTTTCTGGCCGCGTCGCCGTCTTCGGCCGTGATCAGCAATTCGATTTCGCGGCGGGCCACGGGCATCGCGGCAAGGTCGTTCTCGACCATGTCGGCACCCGCCGCACGCGCAAGCTCAAGGAGCGCTGCCATGCCGTCTCGTAGCTGCGCGGTCGTGCAGACGCTCTCCGGGTCGACGTTGACGCGCACCACCGCAGTTCGCATGTGCGCAAGCCTAACTAAGACGATGGCAGGCCAGCTGTGAACACCACTCAATCCACGACCATCACCACCGTGCCCGGCTGTGAACCCCGGCTGCTGGGCGAGCTGGGCCACGGGCCCGAAGACCTCGCGGCGTATCGAAAGCTGGGGGGATACCGGCCGCTTGCCGACACCGATGGATTCCTGAGCGAAGTCGAGGCCAGCGGGCTGGTCGGCCGTGGCGGCGCGGCCTTCCCGCTGGCGGTGAAGTTGCGAACGGTACGCGACAACGGGCGCTTGATTGCCGGGGCCGGTGGCACCGTGGTCGTCGCGAATGGGGAAGAGGGCGAACCGGCTTCGGTCAAGGACCGATGGCTGCTGCGCAACCGCCCCCACCTGATCCTGGACGGACTCCGGTTGGCCGCGACGATCGTCGGCGCCGACCGCGCTTACGTCTACGTGTCCGACCCGGAATCGGCGCACAGCGTCGAAACGGCACTCGGCGAGCTCGATCCCGACGCGCTCGGCGGCGTTGCGGTCGGCATGATGACCGTGCAGCCCGGATACGTGGCCGGCGAGGAAACCGCCGCCGTGCGCGCCCTCAACGGTGGCCCGGCCAAGCCGACGGACAAGCCGCCACGCCCATTCGAAGTCGGCGTCGATGATCGACCGACGTTGGTGAGCAATGTCGAGACGCTGGCCAACCTGCCTTACCTGCAGTGCCACGGCTCCACGGCCTTCCGCTCGCAGGGCACATCGCTGTCCCCGGGCACCTTCCTGGCCACCATCACCGGGGCCGGCCGCCCGCCCGTGCTCTACGAACTTCCGCATGGCATGCCGTTCACCGAACTTCTTGGTCTGCATGGTGTTTCGCCGGACCAGGTGCGCGGGGCGTTGATGGGTGGCTACTTTGCCGGTCTGCTCAACCGCACCGTGCTCGAGACAACGTTGGACCACGAGACGATGCGGCGACTCGGCAGCGGTCTGGGTTGCGGCGCGATCTCGGTGATCACCGACGACTGCCCCGTCGCGGTCGCGGCGTCGGTGCTGGCCTACTTCGACCGCGAAAACGCCGGCCAATGCGGCTCGTGCTTCAACGGGACGGCCGCGATGGCCGCCGTCGCCGGCGCGCTGCGCGACCGGGTCGCGACGACAGAAGACGTCGAACGGTTGCGCCGCTGGTCGGTGCTGCTGCGCGGACGCGGCGCGTGCGCGACGCTGGACGCCGCCACCAACGTGGCCGCCAGCCTGCTCAGCCAGTTCCCGGGCGAAGTCGCCGCACATCTCGACGGCACGTGCCAGGACTGCGCCCGCGGCGCGTTCAGCGCCGACCGTCCCTACGAGGCGGAAGCTGTGAGGCTCGCATGAAAATCCGCTTGGACCGCACTGTTTGCGACGGCTTCGGTATCTGTGCAAAGTACGCGCCCGGATACTTCTCGCTGGACGACTGGGGCTACGCGTCTCTCATCGGCGATGGCACCGTGGCGGAGCAGGATCGCGACGCGGTCATGCGCGCCCTGATGGACTGCCCGGTGCACGCCATCGCTGAGATCGGTGAGCGCACATACCCAACACCCCACACGCCGCTCACCGATGCGGAAGACCCGGCGGAGCGCCTCAAAACCGAAGAGAACGAGGCGGAGTGGGGATTCACCCGCTGATCACAAAGCCGGGCAGAGCGACGACAGGAACTCCTGGGTTCGCAGTCGCGATGCGGCGCGTTCCGTTGCGTCCTCACCCAACGGGACGATTCGCGCCGCGAGATCCGTAGCACCCGCATCGCGGTACCGGCGCAACCGCGCGAGGATGGCCGACTCGTCACCCGCCGCCATGGTGTCGCCGACGTCCTCGGCGTCACCGTGCTCGAGCAGTCGCACATAGTTCGGGGACAAATCCGCATGCCCGAGCACCTCGCTGGCGTAGGCGCGGGCGTCGTCTGTCTCATCGCTCGAGCAGAGCGCGACGGGAACCCCGGCGACGATCCGTGGCGCGGGCCGCGCGGCCCGGCCAGAGGCCGCGGTGATGCGTGGCACGACGTGGTCGCTGATCGCCCGCTCATCCGCCATCCAGAGGATGGTGCCGCCCGCCCGCTCGCCCGCGAGTCGCAGCATCGTCGGCCCGAGCGCGGCCAACAGGACCGGAACTCCGTACGCGTCAGTGACATCCACCGGCGCGTGGACGCGGTAAGTGCCATTGTCGACATCTACAGTCCCCGGTCCCGCGAACGACGCGTCGAGCACATCGAGATAGTCGCCCATCACGCGTGCCGGGTGATCGTAGGGCAATCCGAGTTGGCCGTTGATGATCCAATGATGCGATGGCCCGATGCCGAGCGTGAACCGCCCGCCGCACGCGATCTGGGTGGTCAGCGCCTGTTGCGCCATGATCATCGGGTGGCGGGTCTGAATCGGAACGACTGCCGTCCCGATTTCGATGCGGTCGGTGGCCTGTCCGATCAACGTTGCGACGGTCATCGCGTCGAGGTAGCCGGGGACCTGGGGCATCCAAAACGTGGTGAAACCCGCGCTTTCGGCCGCGACGGCGTCGGCGATCACCCCGGCCAGCCGGTCAGCCCGCGAGCGCTCCTTGTCAGAGCCAACCATCATGCCGACGCGCACGGGGCCCAACACCTACGGCACATACCGGTCCCACTCGAACGGCACCACCGCGAAAAACGGTGCGGCGAATAGCGGTTCGACACCCGAAGCGTCCCAGCGTGCCGACAGCACCGGCCGCAGCCGTTCCGCGGTGTCGACCGGATCGCCATCGAGAAAGCAATACGTGATCGACTGACCCCCTTGAGCGCTCGCCAGATGCGCGTCTACCTGCCGCGATAATGCGGACCAGACGCCAGCGACGCCAGCCACTTCCACCAGTGGGTCCGGCGGTGCCGATCCCCGCTCGACCAACAGGAACGCGCCCCGCACGGGCAGCCAGGGTAGGACGTCCGACCCCACCTTGACCCGAGGCGCGGCCGCCTTGGTCTGCACCTCGTATACGCCGCGCTCCACAGGTGGCAGCAGAGGGAGTTTGCGACCGGCGTTCCCAAGTGCCGTGGACAGTTCGTTGAACCCGCGCAGCCCGGCCCGGTCGGTGAAGAAGTACGTCATCACGTGGTCGACCGCGTCCAACGGTCCACCGCGGAGCGCCCGCGCGGAGCGGCAGGCCGGCGTCGACACCAGCCGCAAGGAGGCGCGGACCGCGGCCAACCGGTGTTGCTCCGGTCGGTGGTCGAGGGTATGCCAGCACAGGTACTCGGCGTCCCGTCCGTCGGGATGGCGAGTCGCCATGGACACGAACAGCGTGGTGATCTCTCCACGCCCGGCGGCGAGGACCTCGGCGACCTCGTCCGACGGCGTGCCGGGAAGCTGCATTGCGGGCGTCCTCAAGATCTCGTCGAATCGTATTCGGACAGCGCGATTTCGGGGTGCCGGGCCTCGATCATGCGCCGGAAGCCCTCACGCCAGGGCACTTTCGTGCGGCCGAGCACCTCGTGCATCCGGGTGACATCTGGCCATAACGGCGTGTGTGCCGCGGGGGTGTATTCGAAAGTTGGCTCGACACCGATCAACTGACCCATGAAGGTGCAGTAATCCTCGACGCTGACCGTTTCGCTTCCGGCCCAGTTCACCACGACCGGCGGAATCGCGGCGATTTCCATGGCGCGGATGCCGAGTTCCACGTAGTCGTCCTCGTAGATCGGGTTGTAGTTGTTCGGCTTGTCCGGATGCAGCCGAATAGGCTTGCCCGCCAACATCGCATCGAGGCGATCGGCGGGCGCACCGCCCTCCGGCCCATAGGTCGAGCAGATCCGGATGATGGTCAGCGGGATTTGGTAATGCCGGGCGATCCAGGTGCAAACCGCCTCCGCCGCGACCTTGGAGAAGCTGTAGTTCGCGCGCAGCGGCACGCCCGGTGGATCCGTCTCGGTCAACGGTCGCTGCCCCTGATACGCGTAGATCGAGCCGGTTGAACAGAACACGAAACCCTTGGCGCCACGGCAGTGGTGGAGCAGTTCGCCGGACATTTGCGCGTTTGTTTCGACGCAGCGGTTCCAGTCGTCTGCGCCGGCGTCCACCGCCGCGTGGAAGACGTAGGTGAAATCTTCTGGGAGATCGGAGAAGTCGCCCGCACCGATGTCCAGCGCGACGGGTTTGATGCCGGCGCCGGCGAGCCTTTCCCGGTCGGCGGGGTCTTTGAGGCGCGCGGCGCCCCATACCTCGTTTGATGCTGCCAGAGCCCGCGCGATGGGAAACGCGATCTTGCCCGTCGCCCCGGTGATCAGGATCTTCTCCGCGTCGAGCAACGGGCCTCCGAATGTGAAGTACTTGATATGCCGTTGGCAGCATAACGCCCGGCGAGTCTCCCGCGAATCTTTGGCATGGTCGTGGCGGTCTCAACGGAATAAGCTCAAACAAGCCAGGGCAGGGATGGCATTAATGGGAGGCTCACCATGAGGTGGTTCATTCGTGGTCTGACCGCCGTCATAGCGGTCGCCTTCGTGGCGATGGCAGTCTCGGTGATCGCGACGCCGGGAATCAGCTCGGCGCAATGCGATCACACCATGTCGTTTAATCCGGCGACCTTCGAGTGCAAACCGCCACCGCCGCCACCGGCTTGGTACACGCCCCCGCCGCCATACGCGCCGTCGTTTGCGGGGCAGGATGTGCCACCCCCGCCGCCATGGCCGTCGTGGTCGCCGAATGCCCCGATTTGGAGCACCCGCTTTCAGCACTGGGGCGTCTACGTGGGCGGCACCTGGGTGCCGCTCTGACGGGGCTGGCGTGCCCCCACCCCCACATGATGTGCGGGACGACCCCTGCCAATGCCATCTGGATCGCGCCTGCTGGGGAGTGATAACGTAATTCTCCGATTCGTATAACGGGCCTACCAACTTGCACCCAGGGACCGTGCGACTTTCGGAGGTGACGTGTCAGCAGCGCCGGGACGACCGTTGCCCCTGGTCACGCAAGACAACGAATTCTTCTGGACTTCGGGCACCGACGGCACGCTGCGACTGCAGGAATGCAATAGCTGCGAATCGCTGATCCATCCGCCCGCGCCGGTGTGCCGGTACTGCCGTTCCCGTGACATGGGCGTGCGGGCGGTCTCGGGCAAGGCGACGCTGGCCGGCTTCACGGTGAACCACCGGTTCAGCCTGCCCGGCATGCCGGCGCCGTACGTCATCGCCCAGGTCGCCATCGCCGAGGACCCGCGGGTTCGGCTGACCACCAACATCGTGGACTGCGATCCCGATCAGCTCGAACTGGGCCAAGAGGTGGAGGTCGTTTTCGAGCAGGCCGAAGACGTCTGGTTGCCGTTGTTTAGGCCGACCGCGGGCTCCGCGCACGCTCCCCTGCCGGACGACGAGATCGCGCCCGAGCGTTTCGGCGAATACGTCCGGCCAATGCTGACCACGGAGAAGTTCGAGGACAAGGTCGCGCTGACCGGAATCGGAATGTCGCCCATCGGACGCCGGTTGATGCAGCCACCGCTGGCACTGACCGTGCAAGCGTGCGAGGCCGCGATCGCCGATGCCGGGCTGACATTCGCCGACATCGACGGGCTGTCAACGTATCCCGGCGGGGGCAACCTCGGGGGGTTCGGCGAGGGCGGCGTCACCGCGCTCGAGGCCGCCCTGGGTATCCGGCCCGTCTGGCACAACGGCGGGATCGAGACGTTCGGCCCGGGCGGGTCGCTGATCGCCGCGATGCTTGCGGTCGCCGGCGGCCTGGCGCGTCACGTGTTGTGTTTCCGGACCCTGTGGGAAGCCACCTTCAACGAAATGATGAAGCAGGGCAAGATCACCCCGTCGATGGGGCGAAGTGCCGGCTGGCTTATGCCGTTCGGCGCCACGTCGGCCGCGCACACGCTGGCCATGAACGCGCAGCGACACTTTCACCGTTACGGCACCACGAAGGAGACGCTGGGCTGGATCGCGCTGAACCAGCGGGCCAATGCCGAGCTCAACCCCACCGCGGTCTATCGAAGCCCGATGACGATGGACGACTACCTGAACGCGCGGCCGATCACCACGCCCTTCGGTCTCTATGACTGCGACGTGCCGTGCGACGGCGCGATAGCAGTCATCGTCTCCGCCGTCGACGCCGCCCGTGACCTCGCCAAGCCACCCGTGCTGGTCGAGGCGGTGGGCACGCAGATCATCGAGCGAATCGACTGGGACCAAAGCACTTTGACCCACGAGCCGCAGGTGCTGGGCCAGGCCGCGCACGTGTGGACCCGCACCTCGCTGCGGCCTACCGACGTCGACGTCGCCGAACTCTATGACGGCTTCACCATGAACTGCCTGTCCTGGATCGAGGCGCTGGGATTCTGCGGGATCGGCGAGGCCAAAGACTTCCTCGATGGCGGCAAAAACATCGCCCGCGACGGCCAGCTGCCGCTCAACACGCACGGCGGCCAACTTTCGCACGGCCGAACCCACGGCATGGGCCTCGTCCACGAGGCCGTCAGCCAGCTGCGCGGGGAGGCCGGCGATCGCCAGGTCGCGGACGCCCGTGTCGGCGTGGTCAGCAGCGGCGGCCTCACGCCCAGCGGTGTGCTGCTGCTGCGGGCCGACTCATGAGCCAACCCGCGCCACGCCCCAGGTTGGTGATCGTCGACGGCGTGCCGATGTCGGCACTGGTCGCCGAAGCCCCCGACCCCAAGGCCGTGATCGTGGCCATTCACGGCGGCGGTACCACCGCAATGTATTTCGACTGCCCGGGCCACCCATCGTTGTCCCTGCTACGGACCGGTGCGGCAGAGGGTTTCACCGTGGTGGCGCTCGACCGGCCCGGCTACGGCAGCTCCGCGCCCTATCCGGAGGCGATGGCCTTGCCCGAGCAGCGGGTCAACCTCGCCTACGGAGCGGTGGATCGCATCCTCGGGGATCGACCGCGCGGCGCGGGGTTGTTCCTCATGGGCCATTCCGGCGGGTGCGAACTCGTGATGCGGATGGGCGCCGACGAGCGCGGCGCCGATCTGCTGGGCATCGAACTGGCCGGCACCGGCCGGCGGTATCACCCGGCGGCCCGGGACATCCTGAAAACCGCGACGCGCGAACGGCGCCCGGCCGGCCTGCGTGAGCTGTTGTGGCATCCGGAGGATCTGTATCCGCCCGAGGTTCTCAGCGGGGCGACGGTCTCTCCGACGGCGCCGTCGTACGAGGACCAGATGGTGTCCAACTGGGCCCGCCAGGATTTTCCGGCGCTCGCCCCCGCGGTGCGTGTCCCGGTGCAGTTCAGCATCGCGGAACACGAAAAGGTTTGGCAGAACGATAGTTCCGCGATGGCCGAGATCGAGAAGCTGTTCTCCGGCTCACCGCGGTTCACCGTGCATCGGCAGCCCGACGCGGGACACAACATGAGCCTCGGTCACACAGCGGCGGCGTATCACGCGAAAGTTTTCGCCTTCGCCGACGACTGTGTGGCCGCCCGCGTGAATCCCGTTGACACAGAGGGCGACCTGGAGGCCGGATGAGAGTGGGATTCATCGGTCTGGGCAGTCAGGGCGGCCCAATGGCACGGCGAATCGTCGAGGGCGGCTACGAGACGACGCTGTGGGCGCGCAAACCGGCAACCCTCGAGCCGTTCGCCGACACGAAGGCGAAGATCGCCGAGTCACCGGCCGAGCTCGCCGCGGCCAGTGATCTGGTCTGCCTTTGCGTCGTGGGCGACGCCGACGTCGACGAGATCGCCGGCGGCGAGCGCGGGCTACTAACGGCGATGAAGCCGGGCGGTGTCATCGCAGTGCACAGCACCGTGCACCCCAACACCTGCCGGGAGCTGGCGAACAAGGCCGCCGCCAAGGGCATTTCGGTCATCGACGCGCCGGTGAGCGGCGGCGGGCTGGCCGCGTCCGAAGGGCACCTGCTGGTGATGGTCGGCGGCGACGCCGACGTCGTCGAGCGTTGCCGCCCGGTCTTCGCAACGTATGCCGACCCGATCGTCCACCTCGGTGAGCTGGGCTCCGGGCAAACCACCAAACTGCTCAACAACCTGCTGTTCACCGCCAACCTGGCCACCGCGGCCACCACCCTGTCGCTGGCCGGTGCCCTCGGGGTCGATCCGGACCGTCTGACTCAAGTCGTATCGCGCAGCAGTGGGAACAGCTTCGCGCTCAACGCACTTGGCGGCATCGGCGGGTTGGAGCGGCTTGCCGGGGTGGCCGGGACGCTGCTGCAAAAGGATGTCCGCCTGGTGGTCGACCTGGCCGACCGAGCCGGGGCGAGCGGTGGCGCCGTGTTGGACACGGCCGACGCCGCGCTGGCCCTCATGGGCCATCCAAGGTGAGAGTCGGATTCATCGGTGCGGGGCGGATGGGCCGCCCCATGGTGGCCCGTCTGGTGGCAGCCGGGCACGACGTCCGGGCCGTGGGACGGACCGCCGAAAAGCGAAGCGATCTCCAGCAACTCGGCGCGAATGCGGTCCGCGACCCGGCCGAGGCTAGTAAGCGGGCCGAGCTCGTGGTGCTCTGCGTGTTCACCGATCAACAGGTGCGGGAGGTATGCCTGGACGGCGGACTGCTGGCCGCCATGCCGCCCGGCTCGGTGCTGGTTGTGCACACCACCGCCAGCCCGAAGACCATCGACGCCGTCGCCGCTCGCGCCAAAGACGTCGACGTCATCGATGCCGCCGTCAGCGGAGGCCCGCACGACATTGCGGCCGGCCGGCTCACGCTGTTTGTGGGCGGCGCCGACGACGCGGTGAAGCGGATGCAGCCGGTGCTGAGCTGCTACAGCGATCCCGTCTTGCACGTCGGACCGCGTGGCTCCGGCCAGAAAGTGAAGCTGGTCAACAACGCCTTGTTCGCGGGTCATATCGGGCTGCTCGCGGAGTCAATCCGGCTTGGTTTGCGGCTTGGCGTGCCCGAGTCGACGCTGCTGGATGCCCTCTCTCACGGCAGCGCGACCAGCCGCGTGCTAAACCTGGTCGCGGCAAGGGGTTCCGTCGATTCGTTCGTCGAGATGACGGGTGAGTTCGTGGCTAAGGACGTGGCCGTCATCCGCAGCATCGCGGAACAACTCGGCACCGATCTTGGTGTGCTGGACGATGTCATCGAAGCCATCGAGGTCGCCGGTCACCTGGCGACACCGGCGGCGAGCTCGCGGCCGAGTCCACAGCACAACGCCGTGTCGGGGTCCACGCGTTGAGCGCCGAAGGGAACGGCAGCCGGGTCAAATGACCCGTGATTGATGACCCGCCCAGTAGCGGTCGCGCAGCAGCCGCTTGTACAGTTTGCCGTTGGGATCACGTGGCAACTCATCGACGAAGTCGACGGTGCGGGGACACTTGTATGTGGCCAACTCACGCCGGCAGTAGCCGATCAGATCCGCAGCGAGGTCGACGTCCGGAGCCACGCAATCCGCCAGTTGCACAACGGCTTTGACCGCCTCCCCCATCTCGTCGTCTGGGACGCCGATCACAGCCACGTCGGCCACCATCGGGTGCGCGATGAGCACGTTCTCAATCTCTTGCGGGTAGATGTTCACCCCGCCGGAGATGATCATATGTGCGACACGGTCGGTGAGATACAAGTAACCGTCGGCATCCAGGTAGCCCATGTCCCCGAGGCTGCGCCACCCCTTGTCGTGGGTGACCGATGCGGTTTTGTCTGGATCGCCGTGGTATTCGAAGCGGCGGCCGCCCGCGAAGTAGACCACTCCCACCTGTCCTGTCGGCAACTCGTTGCCGTCCGGGCCGACGATGTGGCATTCGTCGATGGGCCTTCCCACCGAACCGGGATGAGCCAGCCACTCCTGCGCCGAAATGTATGTGGCACCAAGATCTTCTGTACCCGAATAGTATTCGTGAATGATCGGACCCCACCACTCGATCATCTCTCGCTTCACGGCGACCGGGCACGGGGCGGCCGTATGCAGGACAGTACGCAGGCTCGACAGGTCGTAGCGCTCACGCTCTTCGTAGGGCAGCCGGAGCAGGCGGACAAACATCGTCGGGACGAACTGCGCGTCGGTGATTCGATACCGCTCGATCAGGCTGAGACATTCGCGTGCATCGAACTTCTCCATCAGTACGACGGTCCCACCCACCCGCTGCCAGGACATCGAGCCGACCAACGGCGCCGAGTGATACAACGGCGCCGGGCACAGATACACCGCATCCCCGCCGCCCCCGGCAGTGAGCCCACGGGCGATATCGGCGAGAACGGATGATGGATCACCGAATCGTGTGCCGGGCAACGGCTTACGCACACCTTTGGGCCGCCCCGTCGTTCCCGAGGAGTACAGCATCTCGCGTCCCTCACACTCCTCGTCGAGGGTGGCCGCCGACGCGGCGGACAGGACGTCGTCGTAGTTTTCGAAGCCGGGGAGCTCGCCGTCGGCCGAAATGCGAACGGGCACGCGCACGGTGTCCAGCTTGGCGACGGCGTCTGCGAGCGCCTGGCTCGACACCAACGCGGACGCCCCGCAGTCGTCAAGCACGTATTGGACCTCACCGGGGCGCAGGTGATTGTTGATCGGGGTGTAGTACAGACCCGCACGCTGCGCGGCCCACGCCACCTCAAGGAACGTGTGGTCGTTGCCCATCAGGATCGCGAGATGATCGCCCACTTTCAGCCCGCGTGAACGAAGCGCGGCAGCGAGACGTCGTGACCGCTCTTCCAGCTCGGCGTACGTCACGCTGACGCCATCAGATCCCATCACGATGGCGGGGCGGTGAGGCGCGGACGCGGCATGCCAGCTCGGTGCCATCGAAGCAGCCTGCGGGGACTGGTTTTGCTCGGGCACGGAAAATGATGCTACACATCCGGTGCCCCTTGATTGAGCCGGTCATGCGTTTAACCGTTTGAGGCTGGGCATGCCCCGAATTTGGTGCCCCGAACCCATTATGTTCGTTCGCGGCATTCTGTAGTCTCGGGGCGAGAACGCAATTTCCGCGATCCAATACCCGCTTGCGTGTGGTCAGTAAGGCTGAGGAGGCCGTCCGGTGAGTGACTTCGATTCGAACCAATTTTTTTCCGATGAGTCGCTCGTCACCGACCCCTATCCCTACTACGCCGAGCAGCGGGCTCAGTGCCCGGCGCGGTTCGACCAGCAGCAGGGCATCTTGGCGGTCACCGGATACGACGCGGCCGTGGAGGTCTACCGTGACGCGGAGAGCTTCTCCGCGTGCAACGCGGTCATCGGCCCGTTCGCGGGGCTTCCCTTCCAGCCCTCCGGCGACGACATCACCGAGCAAATCGTCCAGCACCGCAGCGAGATGCCGTTCAGCGACTTCTTGGGCACCCTCGACCCACCGGACCACACCCGGGTTCGCGCGCTGCTCAGCAAGCTGATGACGCCGCGGCGTCTCAAGGAGAACGAGTCGTTCATGTGGACGTTGGTCGACCGCACCCTCGACACGTTCGTCGAGGCGGGCCACTGTGAGTTCTTCCGGCAGTACGCCCAGCCGCTGTCTCTGCTGGTCATCGCCGACCTGCTGGGCGTCCCCGCCGAGGATCACGAGGACTTCCTGTCCGCGCTCGCGGCCCAGCACAACGACATGGGCGAGACCCAGACGGTCCCGCACAATCCCCTGGAGTTTCTCGAGCAGAAGTTCGCCACCTACATCGAGGACCGCCGCCGCGAGCCCCGAAGCGATGTGCTGACCTCGCTGGCCCTGGCCAAGTATCCCGACGAATCCACACCTGAGGTCATCGACGTCGTCCGGCTGGCCGCCTTCCTGTTCGCCGCCGGACAGGAAACCACCAGCAAGATGCTGACGTTCGCGGTGCAGGTACTCGGCGAGCGGCCTGACCTGCAGCAGCGGCTGCGCGAGGATCCCAGCCTCATCCCCAACTTCATCGAGGAGACGCTGCGGATGGAAAGCCCGATCAAGAGCCACTTCCGCCTGGCGAGCAAGACCACGACCATCGGCGGTGTACCCACCCAGGCGGGGACCACGATCATGCTGTTCCCCGGCGCGTTCAATCGTGACCCGGCCCGCTTCGAGAACCCGGACGAGTTTCGCGTCGACCGTTCCAACGTCCGGGAGCAGATCGCCTTCGGGCGTGGTATCCACACCTGCCCCGGCGCCCCCTTGTCCCGGGCCGAAGGCCTGATCAGTCTCGAGCGCATTCTGGCGCGGATGGCCGACATCAAGATCTCCGAGGCCCACCACGGGCCGGCCGATGCGCGGCGCTACGGCTACGACCCCTCGTTCATGATGCGCGGGCTCACCGAACTGCACATCGAGTTCACGCCCATCACATAAGGACGTCACCATCGGCCGACGCCACGTGTGCGCCGGCCGATGGATCCGTCTGTGTCAGACCGACATGAGCCGGGCGAGGTTGCCGCCCATGATCTTGGCCTGGTCGTCCTGGTTGAGATGTCCGAGCACGTTCGCGTACTGCGTGGGTTGCGACAGGCCCTCTGGATGCGGGTAATCCGACCCGAACAGCACCCGATCCACCCCCATGAGGTCGATCACGTCGTTAACACCCTCCTCAGGGAACGGGCTGACGTGGATGCGGTTCTTGATCTCCTCCACTGGATTGCCCAGGAACGTTTCCGGTGCCTTCTTATAGGTGTCGGCGATGCGTGCCAGCAGCGGCGGCAACCACCTCGCCCCGGTTTCGACGACCGCGACCTTCAGCTGCGGGTTGCGGAATAAGGCGCCGTGGCAGACCCAGGAAGCCACCGCGTCTTCGATCGGCCGCCACTCGCTGACCATGTAGAAGGAGTTGGTCTGGAACGGCAGCATCTCACGGTCTGTGCCATCCCATTCGGCGTTGTAACGGGAATAGCCGCTGTCAGAGACATGCATGGCGACCAGCACGTCGTGCTCGACGCAGCGCTGCCAGAACGGGTCGAACTCGGGCACCGCGAACGAGCGCGGCCCGCTGAAGCCCGGGACCGGTGCCGGACGCACCAGAATCGCCCGCGCACCACGCTTGACCACCCAATCGAGCTCCTCGATCGCCTTCTCGACGATCGGCAAGCTGATCACCGGCACGGTGTAGATCCGGTTTTGGTAGTTGAAGCCCCACACATCGTCCAGCCACTGGTTGAGGGCGTGGACCACCACGTGGATGAGCTTGGGGTCGTCACGCATGCGCTCCTCGATCAGGCTCGCCAAGGTCGGGAACATCAGCGAACGGTCCACGCCCAGCTCGTTCATCAGCTCGAGTCGAGGGCCGGGCTCGCGGAACGCAGGGATCGAGCGCATCGGCTCCCCGAAGATCTCCCGGCGGCTCTTGCCCTCGGGGTTGCCGTGCTTGAAGTACTCCTCCATCGCGCCTGGCCGGGCGACGACCTCGAAGGTCGGGTTGGGGATGAAGTCGCTGATGTGCCCGCGGACCGCGATCTTGGTCCGACCGTTCACCTGCACATACTGGACCGCATCCTTATACCGCTTGGGCAGGTATTTGGTCAGCGATTCCTCGGTCTCGTAGAGGTGATTGTCGGCATCGAACACCGGGTACGGCAGAGCTTTAAAGGTCACGAAAATGGCCCTCTCTATTTGTGAGATCAATCTTGTCGATGCTGCGAGCGATGGCGTATTTATTACCGTGATTTATGGAGTTTTGCATGCCGAATATGGGGAATGTCGGCGATGGTAAAGGCGCTCGCGATATTCCTGTGCACATTCCAAGGGCATTTAGTTGTTTCCGAGCGAGGCGGCGCTTTCCGCCTGCCAATTCCGTCAAGCGGATAATGATCGCCCGGAGCAGGTTTTGGGTGGGTAGGAGGTCCTTCCATGACTCGGGTGCCGACCCTCCGCTGCCTCGACAGGCCGGTGGCATCCTCGGGCCTTCACGACCAACCGATGGGACGACGCCCGTCTTTGCCGTTTGCGTCGCAACCCTGCCCACCGGACAGCCGCCTCAATCTCACTCGCTAGCTAACCCTAGACAGGCGACCTAGTCAACTATTTTATTCGGCGGGCGGTGCAGCGCACCCAGCGCAGCCACACCGCGTGATCGCCGCCGTGTGCCCATACACCAACGTGGTTTGTTTCCAGAAGATTCAGCCGACCGCCCTGGTGCCGCTGTTTCGCCGGCTGTGTCACCGGCGGTCTCGGTTGTCCCCCCGCGCACGCGATCTAGGTGACAGCACCCGCCGTCTTGAGCTCGATGATCTTGTCCCAGTCGAATCCAAGCTCTTCGAGGATCTGGTCAGTCTGCTCGGCGAAGCTTGGCGCCCGCCCGGCATGTGGGGCGGTGACGTCGAACTGCACCGGGTTGGCGACCAGCTCCAGCTCGCCGGCCTGCACGATGTACTCGTTGGCCCGGACCTGTGCGTCCCGCGCCACCTGGAGGCTGTCCTGTACCGGCGCCCACGGCCCGGACAGCGTCGCGAAGCGTGCCGACCATTCCGCGAGGGTGCGCGCGGCGATCGCCTTCCCCAGCAGCTCGACGGCCTCGGCCGTGTTGACGGCGATCTGCTCGGCGCTGTCGAAGCGCGGATCGTCGGCCAGTTCTGGCAGGTCGACGTGCCGGCAGACGTCGGCCCAGAACTTCGCGGGCTGCAGCATCACGAAGGAGATATAGCGATCGTCGGCCGTCGCGTACACGCCGACCAGCGGATTGTTTGGGGAACCGTGCACGCCGGGTTCGGGTGCCACCAGCCGCTCGCCGAGGTGGTTGGTCAACGCCACCGTGTGACCCATCGCCCACACCCCGCTGCCCAGCAGCGATACATCCACAACGGACGGTTTTCCGGTGCGCTCCCGTTGGTAAAGGGCGGCGACGATCCCACCGGCCAGGTTGGTGCCCGAAATGGTGTCCCCATACGCCGGTCCCGGCAGCGAGATCATGCCCTTCAAGGACGGCGGGGTGATGGAGGCCGCGGCGCCTGCCCGGCACCAGAAGGCGGTCATGTCGTAGCCGCCCTTGTCGGCCTCCGCGCCGCGGGGGCCGAACGCACTGCCGCGCGCGTAGATGATGTCGGGGTTGACCGCCCGGATGTCGTCGACGTCGATGCGGAACTTCTTGCGTTGCGCCGGAAGGAAACTGGTCAGGAATACGTCCGAGCGCCGGACCAAATCATCGAGTAGCTCGCGACCCTGGGGCACCGACATGTCCAGGCCTAAGCTGCGCTTACCGCGATTGGCGTTGTCCACGTTGGGATTGGGATCGCCCTTGACCACCAACGTGCCCGTCTGCCGTAACCCGCGCTGCGGGTCGCCGGTGACGGCATGCTCCACCTTGATGACGTCGGCCCCCCACTCGGCGAGAACCGCCCCCGCGGACGGGACGAAGCCGTACATCGCGACCTCGAGAACGCGCACTCCCGACAGGGGTGTCATCCGACCACCGCGGCGAAGGTCTTGCGCTCCAAGAATTCCTCGAGCCCGGCGATACCCATCTCCCTGCCGATACCGGACTGCTTGTAGCCGCCGAACGGACTGTCCGGTGCTGAGTAGTTGCCGCCGTTGATCGATAGTGTGCCGGTGCGGATGCGGCGCCCAACTGCGACGGCGCGGTCATGGCCGCCGATCACCGCACCGGACAGACCGAAGATCGAGTTGTTGGCGATGCGCACGGCGTCGTCGTCATCGTCGTAGGCAATGACGACCAGAACCGGACCGAACACCTCGTCCTGCGCGATCTCGCTGTCCGGGTCGACGTTGGTGAGCAGGGTCGGCTCATAGAAGTAGCCGGGGTCCACCTTGTTGCCACCGGTGATCAGCGTGGCCCCCGCGGCGACGGCGCGCTGCACCATGCCGTCGACTTTGTCGCGCTGGCGCTCACTGATCAGAGGTCCCATGTAGGTGCCGGGATCGGCCGGGTCGCCATAGGCGATCATCGCGAAGTTGCCCTTGACCAGCTCGACCAGCTCGTCGTGATGCGCGCGCGGCACCAGCATCCGCGTGGGAAGCGAACAGCCTTGGCCCGCATGCGATGTGATCATGAAGGCGGCCATCATCGCGGCGGTGGGGAAGTCCGCGTCGTCCAGCACGATCAGCGCCGACTTGCCGCCCAGCTCCAGGAAGACCCGCTTGACCGTGTCGCTGGCCGCGGCCATGATGGCGCGACCGGTCGCGGTGGAGCCGGTGAAGGTCACCAGGTCGACGTCGGGGCTGGTGGTCAGCGCCGCACCGACCGCCGGATCCTGTGAGCTGAGCACGTTGACCACGCCCGGCGGGATGTCGGTGTGCTTGGCGATCACCTCGCCGAGGGCCAGGGTGATCAATGACGTGTCGGGGGCGCCTTTAAGCACCACAGTGCAGCCGGCGGCCAGTGCCGGAACCAGCTTGGCCAGCGCCAGCTGGTTCGGGTAGTTGTAGGCGATGATCGCCCCGACAACCCCGGCGGCCTCTTTCTCCACCCAGCGGTTATTCCGCTGGCCCATGTACTCGATATCGCCGAGGTCCTCGGTCATCGGGTAGGTCTTCAACAAGTCGGCGTAGTAGCGGGCGATGCTGATCGGCCCGTCAAGGTGTGGCCCTTCCGTCAGCGAGCGGGTGGCCCCGACTTCGGCGATGGTCAGCTCTCGCAGTTCCTCGCTGTGCTCCAGCAGCGCCTTGTGCAGCTGGTCGAGACATCTGCTGCGAAAGTCGACATCGGTCGACCAGCTGGTGGTGTCGAACGCACGCCGCGCTGCCGCGATCGCGGCTTGGGCATCGGTCACCGTCCCGTCGGGCGCATAACCGATGACGTTGCCGTTCGCGGGGTTCAACGACGGAAAACTCGCTCCTCGCTCCGCGGCAACCAACTGCCCGTCGATCAGCATCCGCCGGTCAACATCCCGCCCGGAACCGCCACCCGTCGCATGCTCATCGCTTAGCATCGCGGCAGTCGTATCTTGCGCTGGCATTGCGCCTCCCGAGATAAAAAGGGCCTCTCACCCCGCCGAATCTGGTGGGCCCGACAGTAGCACAGGAAATAGTTGACTCGGTCGTCTATCTGCGGTTAGCTGATCGCGAAAGCTCCTGTTCGGCGCGACGATTGCTGTCGTACAGGCCGGGGCCAGCGACTCAGACGCCTTAGGCGAACCCCCGCAAGGAAGGTGAGAAACCGTGAAGGTTCGGGTTGACCCGCAACGCTGCCAGGGGCATACGTTGTGCGCGATGATCGCCCCGGAGATGTTCGTGCTCAGTGATCTCGACGGCAGTTCCTCGGCCGTCTGCGAGTTAGTCCCGCCCGATCAGGAGGACCTGGTGCGTGAGGCGGCCCACTCCTGCCCCGAGCAGGCCATCTGCATCGAGGAGTCGCAGAACGGTTCGGCCGTCAGCCCAAACCATGTGAAGACCACGGAGGTAAGCGCGTGAGTGAAGGGATCGTGACCGACAGCGATCGTAAGGAGAACAGCTACCACTATGATCGCCACACTCCCGACTATCGGTTCCACTTCGAGGAGATCACCCAGGAACTGCACGAAAAATGCCCGGTAGCGTGGTCGGACACCTACGGCGGGCATTGGGTGGCCAGCAGCAGTGAGGCGGTATTCGAACTGGCCCGCTGCCCGCACATCTCCAACGATCACGACATCAACAACGAACGTCGGGGGTATCAGGGCATCACCATCCCGGCCAAGCCGATCCCGCTGCGCGCGGGCATCCTGGAAATGGATCCGCCCGAGCATCGCATCTACCGCAGCGTCCTCAATCCGTATTTGTCCCCGGCGGCCGTGAAGCGCTGGGAGCCGTTCATCGACGAGATCGTGCGCGCTTCCATCGACGAGAAAATCGAAAGTGGGCGCATCGACTTCGTCGACGATCTGGCCAACATCGCCCCGGCGGTGATCACCCTGGCCATGCTGGGCATCCCGCTGAACAAGTGGTCGATGTACAGCGAGCCCGCCCATGCCCTGGTCTACACCCCCGAGGATTCGCCGGAAGCCCCGAAGGTCATCGAGCAAAACCAGCAGATGGCGATGGACCTGCTGGCGAATGTCGCCGATATTCGCCAGGCACCCCGTCCCGGGCTGATCAACGCCTTGGTCGAATTGCGCATCGACGGTGAGCCCGCTCCCGACATGGAGATCCTGGGCATGCTCACGCTGCTCATCGGTGGCGGGTTCGACACCACGACGGCGTTGACCGCGCACTCGTTGGAATGGTTGGGGCAGAACCCCGATCAGCGTCAGCGCCTGATTGACGAGCGCGACACCCTGCTGGACCTGGCCACCGAGGAGTTCTTGCGCTTCTACACCCCCGCCCCCGGCGACGGGCGCACGTTCGCCGAAGACGTCGAGATCAACGGCACCCGGTTCAAGGAGGGCGAACGGCTCTATATCTCATGGGCCATGGCCAACCGCGATCCCGCCGTGTTCGCCGAACCCAACAAGATCATCCTCGACCGAAAAGGCAACCGCCACTTCGGCTTCGGTCTCGGCATCCATCGGTGTATCGGGTCCAACCTGGGTCGCACAGTGTTCAAGTCGATGCTCAGCGCGGTGCTGGAGCGCATTCCGGACTATCGGTGCGATCCCGAGGGCACCGTGCACTACGAGACCATCGGCGTCATCCAGGGCATGCGGCACCTGCCCGCGACCTTCACCCCCGGCCGTCCCCGCGGTCCGGGACTGGACGAGACCCTCGACAAGCTCCAAAAGATCTGCAACGAACAGGAACTGGCCCGACCCATCACCGAACGCAAAGAATCCGCGCGGATCGACTAGAGCGCAACAGGATGCTACTGGAGTTCGATGCCGACCAGCGGCTGTGGCGCGACACGGTGCGCGATGCCGTGGCCAAGCAGTGCCCTCCGACGCTGGTGCGCGCTGTCGCCGAACAGGGCCTCGATCCGATGCCGCTCTGGAAGGTCTACGTCGAAGCCGGCTGGACGGAGTTGACCGACCCGGCCAACGCGGTCGAGCTTGCCATCGTGCTAGAGGAACTCGGTCGCGCGACGGATCCCACGCCGTACCTGGCCACGATGACCCAGTTCGCCCCGCTGGTCGGCGACCGCCACGACCCGCAGCAGCCGGGCGCGGCGGTCTATGACGGGGTGACCGCCCACCGGGACGGCGGCGGCTGGGTGCTGAACGGAACGGCGCGCTACGTCCTCGACGGCGACCGGGCGCAGCGGTTGGCGATTGTCACCGCCGCCGGTGTGTTTCTGGTCGCCGCCGACGAAGCCGTCGCCCGAAGGACTTCCGTCTTCGATCCGGTGTTGCACCTGGCCGATGTGACCTTTGAGAACGTGCACGCGGCGGATGCCGATCGGCTGCCCATCGACGCGGCAGACTGCCGTCACCTGGCGCTGACCGGCATGGCGATAACGATGGTCGGGGCGTGCCAGCGTGTGCTGGACCTAGCGCTGTTGCATGTCCGCGATCGTCATCAGTTCGGCGTGCCGATCGGTTCGTTCCAGGCGGTCCAGCACAAGATGGCCGACCTGCACGTGGGCATCGAGCGGGCCCGCGCCCTGTCGTACTTCGCCGCGTTGACGATCGCGGCCGACGACCCGCGGCGACGGTTGGCGGCGGCAATGGCCAAGGCCTCGGCCGGCGAGTGCCAATCCCTGGTCTTTCGTCATGGCCTGCAGTCGTTCGGCGCGATGGGCTTCACATGGGAGAACGACGTGCAATTCGCGCTGAAGCGTGCGAAGGCCGGCGAGTTGATGCTCGGCGATGCGGCAGAGCACCGAGCCATGATTGCCGAGGAGTGGCATGCGCCTCACGTTTGATCCCGACGTCGAGGCATTCCGCGCCGAGTTCGCGGCGTTTCTCGACGAGCATCTGCCTGGCGAAGCCGAGACGCAGGAACGGCCGCAGTCGGTGTCGCACATGCCAGGTTGGGCGCGTCGCTGGCAGCGGCTGCTGTTCGACAACGGCTGGCTGTTGCCGGCCCAGCCGCCGGAGTTCGGCGGCCGCAACGCCACGATCCTGCAGCAATTCGTCTACCTCGACGAACTGTCGCACCGACGCGTCTACCACAGCCACAACCCGCAGGGCGTGGATATCGTTGCGGCGTCGCTGCTTTCGTTCGGTACCGATGAGCAGAAGCAACGCTGGGCGGTCCCGATCCTGCGGGCGGAGATGACCGCCTCGCTGGGCATGAGCGAACCGAGCGCAGGCTCCGATCTCGCCTCGCTGCGCACCCGCGCGGTGCACGGTTCCGATTCACGCGGCGACCATTTCGTGGTCAACGGCCAGAAAGTGTGGACGTCGGGCGCCCACCATGCCGATGTTCTGCTGACATTCGTGCGCACCGACCCGGATGCGCCAAAACACAAGGGCATCAGCGCATTGGTCATCCCGACCGATACACCGGGCGTAGTGCGGCGGCCATTCCCACACATCTGCGGGATGGACGATCTGGACTTCAACGAGGTGTTCTTCACCGACGTGCGGGTCCCAGCAGAAAACCTCGTTGGCGAACTCAATCAGGGCTGGCGAGTGGCCAATGGGTCGCTCGGGCACGAACGCACGATGATGTGGCTGGCCCAAGCCGAGCGACTGGAAAACGTCATCGCCGATTTTCACCCGAACACCGCGCTCGAGCGGGACCATTACGCCACGCTGGTGATGGACGATCAGGCGCTGCGGCTGCTCGGCTCGGCGGCACTGGCCCGCGCCGCACGCGACGAACAGGACGTTCCCGCCTTGTCGGTGCTCAAGTTGCTCGGCTCGGAAGCCGAAACGCGTGCGACCGAACACGCCCTTGCGTCCGCCGGCCTCGACGGGCTGATGCATCCTTCGACGACGGGCCCATACGCGCACATGAATCCCGACAACTATTTCGCCAGCTGGTTCGACCGCCACACACGCAGTTTCTCGGCCACCATTGCCGGCGGTACCTCCGATATCCAGCGCAACATCATCGCCCAGCGCGTGCTCGGGCTGCCGCAACGCTAGGGGGTGCCTAGGCCCGGTCGTGACCGCCGGTCTCCGCGAGCGCGGTCAGCTTGGTCGGGTTGAAGTACTCCTTGTGCAGCGCGATCTTGTCGCCTTGGAAGCGAAACACCCCGACGTAGGAATTCCGGTATTCACCGGCCCGCCCCTGCGGGCCTTTCAAGCCCTTCAGCGGGCACACGCTGTGGTACTCGGCGATGAGCGCATCGGAATCGCTGACGTCGTACCACTCGTCGACCGTGAAGTCCATGCGCACAAATGCCTCCTGCATAACGCCGCGCATCTGTTCGAGGATTGCCTCCTTGCCCACCAATGGCGGGACCTCCTCGATGGACGGCGTAAACGGCACCATCATCACCGCGTCGTCGGCCAGGTGCTGCCCTGCACCGTCGAAATCGAGCGAGCCGATCCTGTCCAAGTAATCGGTCACGATGTCAACCTTGCGCCGAAACGGCATCGGCATGTCCTTCACCCCTCTGTGTTGTTGATCTGGTAATGAGTCGGGACTCACTGAGACGTCAATATAGTTGACTAGGTAGGCTGTCTACGGTTAGCTCGATAAATAGGATTGCTAACCGGTAAGGAAGTTGTCGTGACGCAGACAGTCGTGCGGGCCCAGGCCGACCCGCGTCCGGTGCCCGCGCCCGACGATGTCACCCGCTTCTTCTGGGAGGCCGCCGCCGGACATCGATTGGTTCTGCAGCGCTGCCAGGCGTGCCGTGAAATGCAGTACCCGCCCGAGATCTGCTGCGTGCATTGCCAGGCCGAGGACTTCGACGCAGTCGAGACCACCGGCCGCGGCGTGATCTATTCCTATTCGGTGGTGGACCGGCCGCTGCACGCGGGCTTCATCGATGCCCTCCCCTATGTGGTGGTTCTCGTTGAGCTGGACGACCAGCCTGGGCTTCGCATCCTCTCCAACCTCGTCGACGTGCCGGCGGGCACGGAGTTGTTCTGCGGATTGCCGGTCGAAGTCGTTTTCGAGGAGCGCGGCTCGGTGACATTGCCACAGTTTCGGTTGCTGCGGACCACCACGTGAGCACGCTGGCGCGCGAGGTCGCGATCGTGGGCGTCGGCTATTCGGAGCTGAGCCGAACGGGCGAGCCCAATCCCAACGCGCTGGCCCTGGCCGCCGCCAAGGACGCCCTGTCGGACGCCGGACTGACGAGCGCGGATGTCGACGGAATTTTCGAGTACAAGTTCGGTCCGGAGTCTCCTGGCGCCCAGGACATGGCGCGCCTGCTCGGGGTTCCCGATCTTGCCGCCTTCGCGGACATCTTCCCCAGCGGCCCGTCGGGTGTGGCGGGCGCGCTGGCCGGGGTGATGGCAGTGGCGTCGGGCGCCTGCGAAACCGCGCTGGTCTTCAGGTGCCTGACCCGCGCCGCGGGACATCAGGGTGGCGTGGCCAGTGGCCCGGAGACGGTGAGCGGACGCGATCAGTTCCTCACCCCGTACGGGTATCTCGGCGGCATCCTGGTGTTGCTGGGCTTGAAGAAACAGCGGTGGATGGCCGAATACGGACGTCCCGAGGACGATTTCGGCCGCATCGCCGTGAACGCGCGCCGATGGTCCGCGCTCAACCCCCGCGCGGTGATGCGTGACGAGCTGACGATGGACGACTACCTGTCGTCGCGGATGGTCGCCGATCCGCTGCGCGTCCTCGACTGCGACTACCCGGTCAACGGGGCCGTGGCCACCCTCATCACCACAGCGGAGCGGGCAGCCGATCTGCGTCAGCGCCCGGTACTCGTCGACGCGATGGCCTACGCCACCGGAAGGGGCGCAGACTGGATTTTCGACTGCGATTTCCTGTACGGCGGAGCGATCGACTGCGCCAACCGGCTGTGGCAACGATCGTCTGTCTCGGTGGCCGACATTGACGTCGCCCAGGTCTACGACGGCTTCACCCCGGTGACCGTCTCCTGGATCGAAGCGCTCGGCGCCTGTGGGAAAGGCGAATTCGGTGACTGGGTCGGCGACGGGAGCCGCCTCGGCCCCGGCGGGGATTTCCCGCTGAACACGGCGGGCGGACAACTCGCCGAAGGGCGCCTGCATGGCATCGGGTTCCTCAACGAGGCGGTGCTGCAGCTTCGAGGGCAGTGCGGGGACCGGCAGGTTCCGGACGCGCAAGTGGCCGTCGTGACAAGCGGGGTATACCCGCAATGCGGTGCAATGGTATTGACTGGGGCATGACCGAGTCACCTCAAACCAATCACAAGCGTCGCGCCGACGACGCCATGTGGCGTGCCATGCCGCGGCGCAACACCCAAAAGGTCTCCCACCTGCTGGCCGCCGACCTGCGCCACCAGATCCTCAACGGGCAACTCGCCGCCGACGAGCAGCTGCCGTCCGAAGCCGAACTCACCGCGCGGTTGCGGATCTCTCGGGAGACGCTGCGCGAGGCGCTGAGAATCCTTGAGTCACAGCAGCTCGTTGAGATCCGCCGTGGTCGCGGCGGCGGCGCGGTCGTGCGACGCCCGGGCCTGGAGTCGGTGGGACGCTATGTGGCGCTACTGCTGCAACTGCGTAAGACGACGCTGGCGCACCTCGAAGAGGCCCGGTCGGTGATCGAGCCGCCGGCGGCGGAACAAGTTGCGATCCGGGCCGGTTACGACGATCTCGACAACCTCGTCAGACTGCATGATGCCGAGCGCGCCGCGGAGGGTGATCCGCTGGCGTTTGTCAGCGCGATGTCTGCCTTCGACCAGGCGGTCACCGAGTTGTCGGGTAACCGGACCCTGGGCGTCATCGCCGGTGTGTTCCGCGACATCTACGCCGGGCAGGTCTACTCGGCGATCGGCAGCGACAACGCGGTGTCGGCCGAGCGCATCGCCCGGCGGGTGGTGGTCAGCCACAGCGCGTTTCTCGATGCCGCCCGTCGCCGCGACGCGTCGCTGGCCCAAAAGACGTGGGGCGACTACCTATTCACTACCAGCCGAATGCTGGTGAGCCGCGACGTCAGACGACAGCCCATCGACATGGCCCCGCTATGGCGGGCACAGGCCGGGCAGGCCGGTGCCGAGCCGACGCCGCGGCGCGCTGTGGTGGTAGCCGCCGAGATACGCGCACGTATCGCCGAAGGCGGTCTGCGCGAGGGTGACCGGCTGCCGCCGCTGGCCGAGCTCGCCGACGAGTTCGGTATCTCCCGGCCGACGCTGCGCGAAGCGCTGCGAATCCTGGAGATGGAGTTCCTGCTCGACCTGCGAACCGGTGACCGGGGCGGGGCCACCATTCGCACGCCCTCCACCCGGGTCGCGGCACAGCTTGCCGGCATCGTGCTCGAGGCACGCCGAACCACCCTGGCGGATTACGTCCGGGCGGTGCGGCCGGTCGTGCCCGCGATCATGGGCCTCGTCGCGTCCCGGATCGGACCCAAACAGCTCAAGGCGCTCAAGAACTACGAGGCCGAGTTGGCCGCCAACATCGACGACACCGCGCAGTTCGTCATGACGTGGTTCAACGCCGAGATGAGCGCGGTGTCCGCCGTCAAGAACCCTGCCCTGACCGTCGCCGCCGAGATCCTGCAATGGGTTCGTGTCGGGGTGGAGCCCGCGGTCACCGCCGACGCGAAGAGCATGCCGGGGGTGCGTGCGACCAACCGCAATGCCCAGGCCCTTTTCGCGAAGTACGTTGCCGCCGCCGCCGACCACGACTCCGTCAGTGCCACGGGGATCTGGGCCGAATGCCTGAAGGCCTTCATACCGTGGATCGAAGAGTCCGAACTTGGTCGTCGGCTCGTGCTGGAGTTGATGGATTGACTTGGGCGCCTTGCCGATTGAGCGCCACACTCGAATGAGGAGGACCGATGGACGTCGACGACATGATCCTGGTGAGCGTAGATGACCATGTCATCGAACCGGCTCACATGTTCGAGGGTCGTGTTCCGAAGAAGTACGAGGACGCCGCCCCACGGTTCGTTCGTCGCGACGACGGGACGATGGCCTGGCGCTACGAAGGCCAGGAGATCCTGAACACGGCGCTCAACGCGGTCGCCGGACGTCCTCCATCGGAGTTCGGGATGGAACCCACCTGCATCGAAGAGATCCGGGCCGGCTGCTACGACATCCACGGCCGGGTCAAGGACATGAACGCCAACGGCGTCTTGGGGTCGATGTGCTTCCCCTCTTTCCCCCGGTTCTGCGGGCAGTTGTTCGCGGACACCGCCGACACGGATCAGGCCGCAGCAATGGTCCGTGCCTACAACGACTGGCACATCGAGGAATGGGCGGGCACCTACCCTGGCCGGATCATCCCCCTTGCGCTGCCGATGATGTGGGATCCGGTGGCCACGGCGGCGGAGGTGCGCCGGGTGGCGAAGCAGGGTTGTCATGCGGTGACATTCTCTTCCAGCCCTTACGATCTCGGCCTGCCCACCTTCTACTCTGATCATTGGGACCCGTTCTGGGCAGCGTGCGCCGAGGAGGGCACGGTCGTGTGTATGCACCTCGGGTCGAATTCACGTCCGCCGACGACGTCCCCGGACGCGCCCATCGAGCTTGTCTACACGTTGTCACCGATCAGCCTGATGGCTACGGCGGGAGATCTGTTGTGGAGCCCGATCTTCCGGAAGTTCCCAGCGCTGCGCGTGGCGCTGTCCGAGGGTGGCATCGGCTGGTTGCCCTACTTCTTGGAGCGTGTCGACTACATCTACCGCCACACCAAACACTGGAGCGGCATGGATCTCGGTGACCGCCTGCCCTCGCAGATCTTCTCCGAACACGTGATCCTGTGCTTCATCGACGACGCGGTGGGGATCGAGAACCGCCACCACCTCAACATCGACAACATCACTTGGGAATGCGACTACCCGCACTCGGACACCACCTGGCCGGTCGCGCCCGAGACGCTGATGATGTCGCTGACCGGGGTGCCGGACGTCGAAATCAACAAGGTCACCCACCTCAACGCGATGCGGCACTTCTCGTACGACCCGTTCGCTCACATCCCGCGGGAGCGAGCGACGGTGTCGGCCCTGCGCGAGCAAGCCGCCGGCTGGGACATCAGCATCAAGTCGGTGAAGCACCTCCGGCCGGAAACGGCCAGCACGGCAAGGGCGTTCTGATGGAGCTGCGCGACAAGGTCGTGGTCATCACGGGATCGGGCGGCGGAATCGGCGAAGCATGCGCCCGGCGTTTCGCCACCGAAGGCGCCAAAGTCGTTGTCACCGACATCAATCCGGAAGGGGTTAAGCGGGTCTCGGATTCGATCGGCACCGTTGGCTTGGCCGGCGACATCACCGCTGAGGATACGGTGCGTGCAGTCGCCGAGTTGGCCCGAGCCACCTACGGTGAAATCGATATCTGGTTCAGCAACGCTGGTTATGCTGGCCCACGCCGGGCCGGCGACATCGCCGATGACGGCCTGTGGGACCTCAGCTGGCGGCTGCACGTGATGTCTCATGTGTACGCGGCACGCCAAGTGCTGCCGTCAATGCTCGAACGCGGCGATGGCTACCTGCTGCAAACGGCATCGGTCGTCGCACTGACCACCCATCCCGACAAAGCCGCGTACGCCGTGACCAAGCATGCCGCCCTGGCCTTTTCGGAATGGCTGGCGATGACCTACCGGCCCAAAGGGATCAAGGTTTCGTGCTTCTGCCCCGGCCCGATGCTCACCCCAATGCTGATGTCCGACGGCATACCCGCCGATCACCCGGCCTTGCAGAACGTCGCTACGCCGGAGGAGGTCGCCGAACGCCTGGTCGGCGCGATCGAGACCGAGCAGTTCCTCATAGTGGACTCCCCGATGGGGCTCGATTCCCTGACCGGCAAGGCCGCCGACTACGAACGGTGGGTCAACGACATGACCGTCCTCATAAATAGCTGACTCAGTCTGATATATTCGGCTGGTCTTGGAGATCAACGCCCGATTAGAGGGAGAGGCGATGGCAGACGAGCAGGTCGACGCCTACGGTGGCACGATTTTCAGCGGGACCGGGGATGTGCTGACACGCCGACCGCAGGACGCCTTCGCGCAAATGCGGTCCGTCGCTCCAGCGATGCGGGTCGAGGGGTCAGGCGTCGTGGTGACTACACGAGCGGCGATGACCGAGGTGTTCCGCCACCCCGAGATCTACTCGTCTGCGATGCCGGCCGGGCACTTCGGCAATGCGCGACCGCTGATCCCCATCGAGGTGGACCCACCCGACCAGCGCAAGTTCCGCAAGATCCTCGACCCGCTGTTCACTCCCAAGCATCTCGAGCACCTCGCGGGGCCGATCGAGACACTGGTGAACGATCTGATCGACACCTTCATCGACGAGCCGGAAATCGACTTCGCCCAGCGCTTTTCGGTGCCGTTCCCCTCGCAGGTGTTCCTCACCATGTTCGGGCTGTCCATGCAAGACCTGCCGCGGTTCCTGGCGATGAAGGACGGCATCATCCGCCCGTTCCATGTGTTGGGCACTGCGCTCAACGATCCCCGCACCCAGGAACTCAGGGCAACGAGCGCGGCGTCGATCTACGACTACTTCAACGAGGTGCTCGACCAGCGGGAGGCCGAGCCCAGGGACGACTTGCTCAGCCACCTTCTGGTGGCCGAGGTCGAGGGCGAGAAGCTGACCCGCGAGGAAACCCTCGACATCTGCTTTCTGTTGTTGATCGCCGGTCTGGACACGGTGTCGGCGTCGCTGGACTGCTTCTTCCGCTACCTCGCCGAACATCCGGACAAGCGGGCAGCGCTGGTCGCCGATCCTGCGATCAGCCCCGCGGTCGTGGAGGAGCTGCTGCGTTGGGAATCACCGGTGATGCTGGTGTCGCGCATCGCGACTCAGGATACCGAGCTCGGCGGCTGTCCGATTCACGCCGGCGACAAGGTCCATCCGTTCATCGGCTCGGCCAACACCGACGAATCCGAGTTCCCCGAGGCTGATATCATCCGATGGGGCCGAAAGGCTAACCGCCACATCGCATTCGGAGCTGGAGTACATCGCTGCCTGGGGTCGAACCTGGCCCGGCTCGAATTGCGGACGGCACTTCGTGTCTGGCACAGCCGCATCCCGCACTACCGAGTAAAGCCGGGCACCGAACTCATTTACACCATTGGGGTCCGCTCGGTGGACTCTTTCCCGATGGTTCTCGGCGAATCCGCGTAAACCCTTCACCCAGAAATAGGACCGACGACATGGCCGAAAAGTTCATCCAGATCGTTTACTCCAACCCGATCGAGGGCCGGGACGACGAGTTCAACGAGTGGTACGACAACGTCCATATCCCTCAACTTCTCGCGGTCCCCGGCATGCTGTCCGCTCAGCGATACACCCTGCGTGATTCCGAGATGTACCGCGTCCCGGGTGGGTTCGTCCCCGAGCACCGCTACGCGATCATCTACGAAATGGAGGGCGACGTCGACTCGATCATGCAGAAGATCCAGGAAGGCGTCGCCGCCGGCCAGATCCAGATGCACGACAGCCTCGACATGAACAGCTGGCGGCTGGCGTTCTGGACCCCGCGCGGTCCGAAGGCCGAAGCGCAGTGACCGCCGGCATCGAGGCCCAGCAGCTAGGAAAATGGCTCGACCAGCAGGATGCCCCCGGGCACGGCGAGCTGCCCGAGATAGACACCATTTCGGGTGGGTCGCAGAACACGTTGCTGCGCATCACGCGCGGCGATCACCGCATGGTCCTGCGGATGCCCGGGGAGCGCGCCGACGACAAGCGGCTCAACGAACTGCTGCGTGAGATCCGGCTGGTGCGGGCGCTCAAGGGCACCGACGTGCCGCACGCCGAACTGATCGCGGCCGACGAGTCAGGCGATCTGCTGGGCAAGCCGTTCTACATCATGGCCGAGATCGACGGGTGGAGCCCGATGGATAACAACGGGTGGCAACCACCGTTCGACACGGATCTGGATGCGCGCCGCGGCCTGGCATTCCAATTGATCGAGGGCGCAGCGAAACTGGGCCGCGTCGACTGGCGCGCCCAGGGTCTCGAGGGATTCGGGCGGCCCGACGGCTTCCATCAGCGTCAGCCGGATCGCTGGCTGTCTTTCCTGCAGTCATTCCAGGTCCGGGAGCTGCCCGGCGTGGACATCGCCGCCGATTGGCTGCGCGCCAACGCGCCCAGTGACTTCACACCGGGCATCATGCACGGTGACTACCAATACGCGAACGTCATGTACGCCCACGGCGCACCGGCACGACTGGCTGCGCTGGTCGACTGGGAGATGACCACGATCGGGGACCCCCTGCTGGACCTGGCGTGGGCACTGCTGGGCTACGACGGCGAGGAGCCACAGACCGACTTCTATCTCGACGTGGCCGGGATGCCAAAGCGCAGCGAGCTTCTCGCGCACTACGAAAAGATCAGCGGCCTGCCGACGGACAACATCGATTACTACCTGGTACTGGCCAATTTCAAGATAGGCATCGTCCTGGAGAGGACATACGCCACCGCGGTGAAGAGCGGCAAGGGGGACCCACGCGTCGTCGCGGCCTTCGGCCCGATGGTGCTGCAGTCGATTGCCAGGGCCGCCGAACTCGCACGATCACTGCCCAAGGTGCGTTGAGCGATCCAGGGCTTGTTCAGACAATAGAGGAGATCACATGGCCTGGGACTTCGAGACCGACGCCGAATATCAGGCGTTGCTGGACTGGGCGGACGCCTTCGTCCGCGATGAAGTCGAGCCGCTGGATCTGGTGTGGCCCGGCCAGGAGTTCGTCCCGCTCAACGACATTCGTCGCAAGGCGATCGACCCGCTCAAGGACCAGGTACGTAGCAAGGGTATGTGGGCCACCCACCTCGGCCCCGAACTCGGCGGCCAGGGTCATGGACAGCTCAAACTCGCGCTACTCAACGAGATTTTGGGCAGGTCCATGTGGGCACCCATCGTGTTCGGCTGCCAGGCCCCCGACACCGGCAACGCCGAGATCATCGCGCACTACGGCACGCCGGAACAAAAGGAACGCTATCTGCAGCCGCTGCTCGATGGCGAGCTGTTCTCCAGCTACTCGATGACCGAGCCGCAGGCCGGTGCCGACCCCACGCGATTCGAGACCCGGGCGGTGCGTGACGGCGATGACTGGATCATCAACGGATGGAAGTTCTTTTCCTCCAACGCCAAGACCGCCTCGTTCTTGATCGTGATGGTGGTGACGAACCCCGAGGCTGGCCCCTACCAAGGCATGTCGATGTTCCTGGTACCCACCGACACCCCGGGCGTGGACATCGTGCGCAATGTCGGGCTGTACGGCGAGCCCGACAACGAGGGATTCCATGCGCTGATCCACTACGACAATGTGCGGGTTCCGGCCGAGGCGCTGCTCGGCGGCGAGGGGCAGGCGTTCGTCATCGCGCAGACCCGGCTGGGCGGTGGGCGCATCCACCACGCCATGCGCACCATCGGCTTCGCCAAGCAGGCGCTGGACATGATGTGCGAACGCGCGTTGAGCCGCGAGACCGCGGGAAGCCGGCTGTCGGACAAGCAGTTCGTGCAGGGCTTCATCGCCGATTCGTATGCCCAGCTGCAGCAGTTCCGGCTCTTCGTGCTCTACACCGCCTGGGAGATCGACAAGTACAACGACTACAAGAAGGTGCGCAAGGACATCGCCGCGGTCAAGGCGACGATGCCGACCGTGCTGCACGACATCGCCTGGCGCGCCATGCAAGTGCATGGCGCCCTCGGCGTCAGCAACGAGATGCCGCTGTTCAAGATGATCCACGGCGCTGCAGCGATGGGGCTGGTCGACGGGCCTACCGAGGTGCACAAGACCACGGTGGCCCGGCAGGTGCTGCGGGACTACTCGCCCAGTGACGACCTGTGGCCCAGCCAATGGCTCCCGAAGAAGCGCGAAGCCGCCCGCGCCAAGTACGCCGAGTTTCTCGAGCTGGAAGTGGGCAACCTTTGATGCCAGGCCGCGTCGCGGGCAAGGTCGCGCTCGTCACCGGCGCGGCGCGGGGTCAGGGCCGAAGTCATACGGTGCGGTTGGCACAAGAGGGTGCCGACATCATCGCTGTCGATATCTGCACGCCGATCTTCGGGTCGTCGGCCCCGCCGGCCACACCCGAGGACCTCGCCGAGACCGCCGATCTGGTCAAGGCATTGAACCGCCGCGTCGTCACCGCCGAAGTCGATGTGCGCGACTATTCCGGCCTGAAGGCCGTCGTGGACAGTGGTGTCGAGCAGCTGGGCAGGCTGGACGTGGTCGTGGCCAATGCTGGCATCGCAAATGGCGGCGGCAGCTCGCTGGACCAAACCACGGAGGAGGTCTGGCAGGCCACCCTGGACGTCAACCTGGGTGGGACCTGGAAGACCGTGAAAGCCTGCGTCCCCCACCTGGTGGCGGGGGGCCGCGGCGGTTCGGTCATCCTGACCAGCTCGGTGGCGGGGCTCAAGGCCTACCCCAACATGGGTCACTACGCCACCACCAAGCACGGCGTGGTGGGTCTGATGCGCGCCTTCGCCGTCGAACTCGGCCAGCACATGATCCGGGTCAACTCCGTACACCCCTCCCACACGAACACTCCGATGGTGATGAACGAGATCACCTACCGCCAATTCCGCCCCGATCTGGACAATCCCGGACAGGACGACATCGCCGGCATCTGCCAGATGTTCCACACGCTGCCTATTCCCTGGGTCGAGCCCGAAGACGTCAGCAACGCCGTGCTGTTCCTCGCGTCGGACGAGTCCCGCTACATCACCGGAGTCACGCTGCCAGTCGACGGCGGCAGCATGCTGAAGTAGTCCGCATCGCGATCCCGGATCCCAAGGAGCTCAACACATGTACATCGACTACGACGTTGCCGATGCCATCGCCAACATCACACTCAACCGGCCCGAGGCCGCCAACGCTCAGAACACCGCGCTGCTCGACGAGCTGGATGCCGCCTGGACGCGGGCCGCGGACGATCCTGACGTCACCGTGATCCTGTTGCGCGCCAACGGCAAGCACTTCTCCGCCGGGCACGACCTCAACGTCGACGATCCCGTTCCCGATAAGATCACGCTGGAACTGATGTATCAGCACGAGAGTCGCCGGTATTTGGAATACAGCCTGCGCTGGCGAAACGTGCCCAAGCCCTCGATCGCCGCCGTCCAGGGCCGCTGCATCGCCGGCGGGCTGCTCCTGTGTTGGCCGTGCGACCTGATCGTGGCGGCCGACAACGCGCTCTTCTCCGATCCGGTGGTGCTGATGGGCATCGGCGGCGTCGAATACCACGGACACACATGGGAACTCGGAGCTCGTAAGGCCAAGGAGATCTTGTTCACCGGCCGGCCGCTGACCGCCGACGAAGCCGAGCGCACCGGCATGGTGAACCGCGTGGTGCCGCGCGACGAACTGGACACCGAAACCAGGACGCTGGCCGAGCAGATCGCCAAGATGCCGCCGTTCGCGCTGCGCCAGGCCAAGCGGGCGGTCAATCAGACCCTGGACATTCAGGGCTTCTACGCAGCGATTCAGTCGGTGTTCGACATTCATCAAACCGGCCACGGAAACGCGTTGAGCGTCAGCGGTTATCCCGTGTTGGTGAGCCTCGACGACATGAAGGCAACGATCAAGTAAGAGCCAGCAACGAGAGGAACTGCCATGAACCGAGATGACATGATCCTGATCAGCGTCGACGACCACATCGTCGAGCCGCCGGACATGTTCAAGAACCATCTGGCCAAGAAGTACGTGGATGAGGCGCCGCGGCTGGTGCACAACCCGGATGGGTCCGATTCCTGGCAGTTCCGCGACATCGTGATCCCGAATGTGGCCTTGAATGCGGTGGCCGGCCGACCGAAGGAGGAGTACGGGCTGGAGCCTCAGGGCCTCGACGAGATCCGGCCGGGGTGCTACAACGTCGACGATCGGGTCAAGGACATGAATGCCGGCGGCATCCTGGGGTCGATCTGCTTCCCGTCGTTCCCCGGGTTCGCGGGCCGCCTGTTCGCCACCGAAGATCACGAGTTCTCATTGGCCCTGGTCCAGGCCTACAACGATTGGCACATTGACGAATGGTGCGGGGCATATCCGGCGCGGTTCATTCCGATGGCACTGCCGGTGATCTGGGATGCCGAGGCGTGCGCGGCGGAGGTGCGACGGGTCTCCAAGAAGGGCGTGCACGCGCTGACGTTCACCGAGAATCCGGCAGTGATGGGATTCCCAAGCTTCCACGACGACTACTGGACGCCGTTGTGGAAAGCGCTGGTGGACACCGACACGGTAATGAACGTGCACATCGGCTCCTCGGGGAAGCTGGCGATCACGTCACCGGACGCTCCCCCGGACGTGATGATCACGCTGCAGCCGATGAATATCGTGCAGGCCGCCGCGGATCTATTGTGGTCGGCACCGATCAAGAAGTATCCGGACCTCAAGATCGCCCTGAGTGAGGGCGGCACCGGGTGGATTCCGTATTTTCTCGAGCGCGCGGATCGCACCTACGAGATGCATTCGACGTGGACGGGTCAGGATTTCGGCGGTAAGAAGCCGAGCGAGGTGTTCCGCGAGCACTTCTTGACGTGTTTCATCTCCGATCGTGTCGGAGTGGCGTTGCGCAACGAGATCGGCATCGACAACATCTGCTGGGAAGCCGACTACCCGCACTCTGATTCGATGTGGCCGGGTGCGCCCGAGCAGCTGCACGAAGTCCTGACCAAGCACGCCGTGCCGGACGACGAGATCGACAAGATGACTTACCAGAACGCCTTGAAGTGGTATTCGTGGAATCCGTTCACGCACATCGCCCGTGAGCAGGCCACCGTTGGGGCGTTGCGAAAGGCCGCCGAAGGCCACGATGTATCCATCCGGGCGCTGTCCCACCACAAGAAAGAAGCCATCGCAAGCTTCACCGCCTTCGCCAAACAGGTGGAGGGCAGCGACTAGTGAGCTGAGTCGCTAAGTCTCAGTTGGCAACTCACATCTCACCCGCCAAAGACGACCCCGGTGCCGCCGTCATGACGGCGTGCCGTGGGTCGCCTCTGATGAGTTCGGTTCACTCCATCGCCGGTTTACTGACCGGGACCGTTGGGCCACTTGACCATGCACCCGGCGTCGATCGGGATGCTGGTGCCGGTCATGTACTTCGAGGCGTCGGAGGCCAGGAAGAGGACCAGCTCGGCGACGTCCTCGGGCTCCAGCCACGGCGTGGGCAAGGCGTGGTAGAACTCCGACGCCGGCCGGAAGTCCTCTTTGGTGACCGGGCCTTCGATGTCGGGACGGAAGATCTGATAGATCCCGTCGCAATTCATCAAGTGGGTATTGCAGTTGGTCGGGTGCACGACATTGACCCGAATTCCCAAGGGCGCCAGGTGCAGAGCCATTTGCTGCGTGTATCCCACCAGCGCCTCTTTCGACCAGTGGTAACCGTCACCGCCGGGACCCATGATCGTCCGGGGGTCAACGTTGGCGGACATGGTGTTGGGGATCAACGCAGCGGTGGACCCGGTGATGATGATCGACGCGCCGTTGCCGGCTCCGATCAGGTGCGGGACGGCCACCGCCACGGTGTTCATCACGCCGATGAGGTCGACGTCGACGGCATCCTGGAAGTCCATCGGCTCGGGGTCGCCCATGGCCAGCGGCATGATGCCGGCGTTGGCCATGACCGTGGTCAGTTGACCCAGTTCGGCCACACCCTCGTTCAGGGCGTCGGCGAGCTGCTCGCGGTTACGGACGTCGGCCTTGACGGCCACGCAGCGCCGGCCCTCCTTCTCGACGAGATTCTTGGTCTCCATGAGGTCGTCCCAACTGGCCATCGGGTACGGGTTGGACTTGATGTCCTCACAGATGTCTATGCCGATGATGTCCGCGCCCTCGCGCGCCTGCAGCACCGCGTGCGCGCGGCCCTGGCCACGCCCCGCACCCGTGACGAACGAGACCTTGCCCGCCATCCTTCCTGCCATCACTCCTCCTTGAGTTCCTTACTGGTGATTGATGTTTCGCGCCTCAGAGCGTGCGGAAGAGCCCGCCGTCGACCAGAATCTGGGCACCGTTGATGTAGCTGGCCGCCTCGCTGGCCAGAAACACACACAGCCCGGCCATGTCCTCGGGTACACCGATGCGCTTCATCGGGTTCGCCGCGGCCGCGATGGCCTGGTTCTCCGGTCCCCATGCCTTGGAGATGTCGGTGTCAAAGGCCCCGGGCATCACCAAGTTGGCCCGGACCTTGGGTGCCCACGCCCCGGCCAGCGCCAGCGTGAGCGCGTTCAGCCCCGCCTTGGCCATTGCGTACGGCAGGTCGGTGGCGTCGGGGCGCAGCGTGCCGGCCGTAGTGACGTTGATGATGGAGCCGCCGTCGCCCTCGGCCATCCGCGTCCCAAACAATGCGCTGAGCCGGAACGGCCCACGCGCGTTGACGGCGTGCACCTTGTCGTATAGCTCCTGGGTGACCGATGGAAGGTCGTCGTAGACGGGTGACATGCCCGCGTTGTTCACCAGCACATCGCAGCGCCCGAAGGCGTCGTAGACGGCGTCGAGCAACACCTCGGCGTCGTCCCAGCGGCCGACATGGCAACCAACAGGCAATGCGCGACGCCCGGTGGCAACCTCGATTTCCGAGGCGGCCGCCTTGCAGTTCTCCAGCTTGCGGCTCGCGATGACGACATCGGCGCCCGCCAGCGCAAAACCTTCGGCCACGGCGCGGCCGATGCCCCGACTACCTCCGGTGACGACGGCGACCTTGCCGGACAGGTCCAGCAGCTCAGCCGGAGCCTTCATCGCTCACCCGGGGCGACAATCGTTGTGGTGGCATCCATTGCGGTCACAGGTTCTCCACTTCGAGCTCGGCCACTGGCATACCGCACGGATCTTCGCGCGTCCGGCTCACCATACCATCGACCTAGTCAACTGTTTTATAGATTGGCGCCGGCAAGCAAGCAGCCTATTCCAGATCGCTTGCCTCCCGAGTGGCAACATCGGTATGTTGCATCTTAGGCAACCGACTAATTCCGGGAGAAGATGTGACGCTCGTCGATCAAGTCTCGAGTGCCAACGCACCTGGGGCGTCCCTTGCCGATGCCGCCCGCGGCTTCGTGCCCAGGATCCGCGCACTGGCGCGGCAGATGGAGTTGGCCCGTCGACTGGACGACGAACTCGTCGAAGACATGGACACCGCGGGCTTGTTCTCCGTGATCGTGCCGAAGCGATGGGGCGGAGCCGGTCTGGGCCCGCACGAACTCAACCAGGTGGCCGAGATCATCGCCGCGGGGGACGTGTCGACCGCGTGGGTCACCGTGTTCTACAACCTGCACAGCTGGTTCTTGTGCCGCTACCCGCTAGACGTTCAGCAGGAGCTGTTCGCCGGCGGGCCGTCGGTGCGCACTGCGGCCATCCTGTCGCAGCCCGGCACCGCCGGACGATCGGGCGGACAGCTGCGTGTCAACGGCAGCTGGGGCTACGCGACGGGGATGTTGCACGCCTCGCATGCGCTCGTGCCGGTGACCATCGACGGCGACAAAGAGCTGCGGTGGGTGATCGTGCCGCGAGAACAGCTCGACATCGCCGACGACTGGGACGTCGCGTCGATGGCTGCCACCGGCAGCGTCACCATCACCGCGGTCGACGCCATCGTCCCGGATAGCTGGGCAATCCCGTTCGGTGCGGCGATGTCGGCCAACGATCACCCGGGCACGTTTCACGAGGACGAGGTGGTACATCTTCCGTTCTCCGCATTGCGGTATGGGTTGTCGTCGCTGTGCGTAGGGGCGCTCGACGCCGCTGTGGAGATCACCCGGGAGCGCCTGAACAGCGCATCGGGTGTGAACAGCCCGCCCCGCATCGAGCGCCCCGCCGCGCGGCTGCGGTGGCTCAACGCCTACCAGACGGCGCACATCATGCGCCTCGTGCGCGACGCCGCGACCGAGGACGTACTGCAGATCGCCCGTCGTGGCACGCCGCAGACGCTCGAGGAGGAGGCACGCGCCGGACTGCAGGGAGCCACCATTCTCCATACGGTGCGCGACACGCTACGGGATCTGGTCGACGGCAACGGATCCAGCGGCTATCGGTCGGACAACCAGCTGCGCCGCATGTCGTCGGACATCGCGATGCTCTCGACGCATGCCGTGCACGGGGAGTACGACGTCATGATGGACCGGCACGCCAGGTGGCTGCTCGGGATGGGCCTCGCGCCAGGCGATCCCGGCGCACGGATGACGTAGTCTGCGGGTGGCACAGGTGGGCTACCCGGAGGTTGCAGTCATGGCGTCGATCACCCCGGATGGCGTGCAGGAACCCGACGCCCGGACGGCCCTGCTCGACGCCACCGAACGGCTCATGCTCAGCGAGGGATATGCGGCCGTGACGTCGCGCCGGGTGGCCGCCGAGGCGGGGGTGAACCCGGGCCTCGTCTACTACTACTTCGGCCCGATGGACGAGCTCTTCTTGGAGGTGTTCCGTCGCAGCGCGGCGCGCAGCTTGGACCGCCAAGCCGAGGCGCTGGCCGCAGAGCAGCCGCTGTGGGCCCTGTGGGACATGATCCGTGACCAAACCAACACCGCCCTCAACGTCGAGTTCCTGGCCCTGGGCAACCACCGCAAGGCGGTCATGGCGGAAATGAAGGAATTCTCGGTACGGTTCCGCCGCCTGCAGTTCGAAGGACTATCAACGATTCTGACGAAGTACGGGGTCGACACCACCCAATGGCCGGCGGAGGCGGTGATGTTGTTGATGGACGCGGCGGCGCGGTTCATGGGCGAAGAGCGTTCCTACGGCCTCAGCCTCGGTCACTCACAAACGGTCACGGTGGTCGAAAGGCTGATCAGCCAACTGGAGGGAAAGCGGCGCGCACGCAAGCGCCGCAAGGGTAAATGACATTGCGGTTTGGGCTGCTCTGGCCGTTCCGCAATCCCGAGTGGGCCCGCGTCGAGTGGGACGCCCTCTACCGCTCACACCTCGACCTCATCGTCGAGTCGGAACGAATGGGCTTCGACGAGGCGTGGCTTACCGAACATCACTTCATCGACGACGGCTATTCCCCTTCGCTCTTACCGATCGGCGCCGCCATTGCGGCACGGACACAACGGATTCGCATCGGGACGTTCCTGCTACTGCTGCCGCTGCACAACCCGGTCCGCGTCGCGGAGGACACCGCCACACTGGACCTGATCTCCAGCGGACGATTCGACCTCGGGGTCGGGCTGGGATACCGCAAAGGCGAGTTCGACGATCAGGGCATCCCCGCCCGGGAACGCGCGGGACGCATGCAGGAGAACCTGACGGTCGTGCGCCGACTGCTGTCGGGCGAGTCCGTCACGGTCGACGGACGCTACACCAGGCTGCACAACATTCGCATCTCCCCGCCCGCGCTGCAGCGGCCACACCCACCGATCTGGGTCGGTGGAACGGCGCCGAAGGCTATCGAGCGGGCGGCGCGAATGGGCCTGCACTTCCTCACCGGCGGCCCGGGATCGGCGAACCTCTACGACGACGCACTGCGCGCCCATGGTAATGATCCGGACGATTTCCGCATCGCCGCTATGCGGCCGACTTTCGTTGCGCCCACTCGCGAACAGGCCTGGGAATTGGCGGCAAAACCGTTGCGCTACATGGCTGCCGGCTATATGCAGTGGACCGCCGAGGCCGAAGTTGCATCGGGCGCGCCCAGTCAGGCCATCGCGCTGCCCTCGGTCGAGGAGATCATCCGCGACCAGTCGTTCGACTTCTTCGCCGAGCCTGCGCTGGTGGGCACGCCGGACGACGTCATCGGTCAAGTCTCGGAGTACCGCGCACACTCCCGGCTGACCGATCTTGTGTGCGGCATGGCGCTACCGGGCATGCCGCCCGACCTCATCCGGGCCGGAATGGAATTATTTGCGCGAGAGGTTATCCCGCACTTTCGCGGTCCGTAGAGTTCGTCGTCCTACGGGACCACCGCGGGAAGTCCGTCCCATCCACGCAACGCCGACGACGAGGCCATGCGGGCGTTGTCGATGTCGATATGCCACTCGGGGAAGCGTTTCAGCATTTCCTCCAAGGCAATTCGGCCCTCGAGCCGAGCCAGGGCGGCGCCGAGGCAGTAGTGCGCACCGATGCCGAAGCTCAGGTGCTTGACGGGCTCACGATGGATGTCGAAGCGGTCACCGTCGACAAATCGGCGGTGGTCGCGGTTGGCCGAGCCCATGAGAAACAACATGACGCTGCCCTCCGGCACGGTTTGGCTGTAGAAGTCCACGTCGGCCGTGACGTAGCGGGCGAACTGATGTCCGGGTGGTTCGAAGCGCAGCACCTCCTCGATGGCCTGCGGAATCAGCGAGGGATTCTCGACGAGTTCGCGCCGCTGATCGGGATGATCGGCCAGTACCTTGCCCGTCCACGCGATCAGGTGGCCGGTCGTCTCGGCGCCGGCACTGGCGAGAAGCGTCGTGTAGGTGAGCACCTCCTCGCGCGTCAAGCGCCTTGTGCTGCCGTCTTCTTCGGTGACCTCGGCGTTGATCAGGTCGGTCATCAGGTCGTCGGACGGGTGCGCCGCGCGCCAGTCGATGTACTCCGCGAACGACTCACCGCTGGCAAATCCCTCCTGCGGGGCCATCGGCTTGCCCGCCTCGGTGCGCAGGCTCTTGTCCGTCGCCTGGCGATGGGACTCCTGGTCGGCCTCGGGAATGCCCAGCAGCATCCCCATCGTCCGCATCGGCACCTGAGCGCCGAGATCGGAGATGAAGTCGAACCGGCCGGCACCGACAACAGAGTCCAGGCTACGGGCGCAAAACGCACGGATCTTGGGTTCCAGCTCCGCGATCCTGCGCGGAGTGAACACCCCGGCGAGTACCCGCCTGTGCCTCGTGTGGATGGGCGGGTCCTCGTAGACGAACATCCCTGGCGGCATCGTGATGTTGGCGCGAATGAACTCCATGATCCCGCCGCGACCGGAGATGAAAGTCTCGTTGTCGACGAGGACGCGTTCCACGTCGTCGGCCCGGCTGACGGCGTAGAAGTCGTGCTGCTCGTTGTAGTAGAGCGGAGCCTCCTCGCGCATCCGTCGATACACCGGGTAAGGGTCGGCGTCGATCTCCGGATTGAACGGGTCGTAGTACACGTCGCTGGGACTCTTCACCGCCACGCTCGATCTCCTCTGGCCGCAGGTCTGGAAAGCTCTTCACGGGCCGTTAGTCGGTTGCCTAACACGCACCATACGGTGGCCGCATTTCTCAGACAAGCCTGAATTATGCGGATGACTAAGCCAGCCCTCCGCCGTCCGCGATCGGTTGCCAGATCGGGGCGCCACGCTGCGCGCGCAACGAGGGGATGGCCCTGCCATCAACGTCGGTAATGCCGTATTCGGCAGCAAGTTCTGCGGTGATGAACGTGCCTCCGGAGCGTCGCATCAGCTGCGGGTCACTGGCCAGTGCGGCGATCACCAGACCGGGGAACTCGGGTGAACACCCGATGGCGGGGTTCGTCACCGTCGCCTTCGACATCTCGGGATTACGTGCGAGGTTGGCTTGCGCCCGTTCGGTTAGCGTCAAGCCTTGCCAGAGCGAGATTGAAGCGACGTTATGCGGTTGCAGTTCGATCGCCATGTCACGCGCCATCCGATCGACCGCCGCCTTGCACATCCCGAAGACGACACCGTAGGTGTACGTGACACCGACGTACCCCGAGATGGCGACTATCAACCCGGACCGCTGAGCGGCCATGATCGGTGCGGCGTGCCAGGCGGCGACGAAGTTGGAGCGGACGCCGACATCGACCATGTCCCAGTTGCTGAGTGGCTTCTCCCAGAACGGTTTCGGGTCGGTCAGGTCCTCCGGGATCGCGAACGCATTGTTGACCAGGATGTCGAGCCTCCCGCGCTCGCGCCGAACCCGATCGAAGAGGGCCGCGACCTGCTCATCTTGGGAATGATCGACCCGCACGGCGACCCCTGTTCCACCGCGTCGATCGACCTCTGCCGCCGTGTCGCCCACCGTGCCGGGCAACGAGTGGCCACCCGTCGACAGCGTGCGGCCGGTGACGTAGACGGTGGCACCCTCAGCGCCCAGCGCAAGGGCGATGCCTTTACCGATCCCCCGGCTCGCTCCAGTCACCACCGCGACTTTGCCCGTCAGCATTGCCATTTGGAATTCCGGCCTTCCCGGATGCCCCGCCGGACACCCAATGTGTAAGTGTGCCGCATCCTTCGAACTAGCCGAGTTGGTCAACTATATACTTGCCCCGGCCGCGGCGACGTCGTATGGTTCATTTTAGTCAGTCGACTAACGACCAGGGCAGTCGGATGCTTCGGCGCGGACGCCCTCAAGCGGACTTGGAGGCGTACATGCGAGTAGGACTGCATTTGGGGTACCAGAACCTGCACGGATTGCCCGACGTTCAGACCTTCATGCAGGAAACGAATCTCGCCGTCGAAGCCGAGGCCATGGGCTTCGACTACGTCGGACCCGTCGAACACCACTTCACCGACTACGCGGCGTGTCCGGACCCCTTTCAGGTGCTGGCCTACATCGCGGCCAAGACCAGCACGATCGATCTCATCACCGCCGCGGTCATCCTGCCCTGGAACAACCCACTGCGCGTCGTGGAACAGACCCTCGAGCTCGACGTCCTGTCGCAAGGCCGACTGATACTCGGAATGGGACGGGGTGCGGCCCGCCGGGAGTTCCGGTCATTCGGCGTGGAATTGGCCGACTCGCGCGAGATGTTCGACGAGGCCGCTTTGATCGTCATGGCCGGCATCGAGACCGGCATCGTCGAGGCCGACACCAAGTGGTACCAAATCCCCCGCACCGAGGTCCGCCCGCGGCCGTTCAAATCGTTCAAGGACCGCACCGTCATGGTCAGCATGTCGCCGTCCTCGGTGGAGGTCGCGGCCAACTACGGTCTCAGGACATTGCGCTTCTCGCAAGGCGACTGGCGAAACGCCATCCCCGAAATCAACCACTACCGCGAAACCTTTGAGAAGCTGCACGGCACCACTGCACCTCCGTTCATCATCTCGGACTTCGTGCTCTGCTTCGATGACAAGCAACGCGTCACCGACTACTGCGACACGTACTTCGCCAAAATGTTCGCCACCGTCGCCAACCACTACGAATTCATGAGCGACCACTTCAAGGAACTGCCGTCCTACTCGACCTATGCGAACATGGGCGCGGCCGCCGCAGCCGCCGGCGGCCCCGATAAAGCATATCGGGATTACGTCGCGGGCAACATGATTGGCACACCTGAGGCGCTGGTGGAACACCATCACATCCGCAAAGAGATGGTGGGCGACTACGAAATGCTGGCGAACTTCAGCTTCGGTGGGCTGCCGTACGAGCTCGTCTACGAACAGCTGAAGCTATTCGCCGACAAGGTCATGCCGGATCTCAAGGGCTAGGCAGCGGTGCGGTACCCGCCGCCGGCGGCAGCCGCCAGGTCTCGAACGCCATCGCCGACAGCACGTAGACACCGACAATGAAGATGAACTCCATCGCGGGTCGCTCGCCCAGCGTCTTGGTCAACGCCTGCCAGGTCTCCCAGCGCGCGTGGCCCTCGGCGAGCAACTCGTCGGTCGCATCCAGCACGAGCCGGTCGGCACCCTCGAACTCGTCGGTACCGCGAGCCAGCCGCGCGATGTCGTCTTCGGAAATGTCGTTGCGCGCCGCCATTCTGACGTGCTGGCCCCATTCGTAGGCCGACCGGCGAGTCTGCGCCACCCGCAGGATCGTCAATTCGCGCAACCGCGCCGGCAATTCTCCGCGCTGGAGCAAGAACCCGTTGAAATTCAGAAATGCGCGGGCCATCTTGGGGTGGCGCACCAACAGACCGATGATGTCGAACCGGGCCGGATCGTAGGCGTCCCCCGAGCCGGCCCGGGGCACCTTGTCACCGGAGATCCCCAGCAAGGTCCCAAACGCGGCGTACTCCTCGTCACCCCACGCCTCGGCCGGTAGCGGCGGCAGTCGCTGTTCACTCATGTCCTACGACCTCCATTGACGTCGATGACTTGTCCAGTGATGTACGAGGATTCGTCGGCGCGCAGGAAGGTCACAGCGTTGGCGACATCCTCGGGGCGGCCGGCCCGGCGCACCGGCGTAATCGCGGTGGTTCCCTCGAAAGGCACGGAAATGCAGCCTATTCGAAGCAGACGTGCAGTCGGGTGAGCCCACGCAGAATGAATGTCGGCAGGTAGTTATACCGGCGCGCGGCCTGCGGACCGTGCTTGTCCTCGTCGATCCAGATGCTGGAGGTTCGTTCGAGTAGGCGCTGCAGGCTGATCTTGGCCTCGGCGCGGGCGAGGGGGGCACCCGGACAGCTGTGCGGCCCACGCCCGAACGCGACGTGCTGGCGCGCGTTCCCGCGCTCGACGTCGAAGGCGTCCGGATCGGGAAACTTGCGCGGGTCGCGATTCATCGCGGCGTTGACCAACATCACCGTGGTGCCCGCGGGAAGATCGACACCTCCGACCGTGACCGGCACCTTGGCGAGGCGGAAATCGCCACGCACCGGACTTTCGTAGCGCAGCGCCTCCTCCACGAATCTCGGAATCATGTCGGGGTTGGCGCGCAGCTTGGCCTGCAGACCGGCGTCCTCGGCGATCATCATCACCGCCGTGGACAGCAGGCGGACCGTGGTCTCTTGCCCGGCGGCGAACAAGTTGCTCGCCACGCGAACCGCGTCCATCACCTCCGGTGTGCTGCCATCCGGAAACGTGGCCGCGGCGACGCCGGTCAGCACGTCGTCACGCGGGTTGGCGCGGCGGTCGGAGATGTACTCGGCGAACTTGCCGTAAAGGTATTCCAGCGGCGAGTGCTGCATCGTCTCACCTTCGCTGCTCCCGATCGTGCCGACCTCGGTCAGCAACGCCTCGCGGAATTCGGCATGGTCGGACTCGGGCACACCCAGCAGGTCGGCGATCACCAACATCGCGAACGGATTCGCGAACTCCCCGATGAATTCGCAGCGACCCGCGGCCAGCGCGGCGTCGTATTGCCGGTCGGCAAGCCGCCAGATGAACTCCTCGTTCTCCTTGAGACGTTTGGGTGTGATCATCCGGGACAGCAGCGCCCGGTGCGCGGTATGCACCGGCGGATCGAACGTGGGCAGCTGGTCGTAGAACGGAATCTCGTCGCGGTGCGCCGCGATCAGTCCGGATATGTCCCCTTCCGCAAAGCCGTCCAGCGGCACCGGGAAGCCGGGGAACGGCCCGGTCACCGAGATGCACGACGAGAACCGCTCGGTGTCGTTGTAGATCGCCATGCCCTCGTCGTAGCCGGTGACCATCACCACGTCGTGGTGCTTCTCGCGCCGCAGCGGGCATTCGTCGCGCAGGGCGGCCAGATAGTCGTACGGATCGGCCAGCAGCTGGTTGTCGGCGAAGAAATCGACGGAATCTATATCGGTCATTCCGAGATCTCTACTCCTTCAAAGCTTTTCAGCATCTCGGCCGGCGGAAGTTCCATCTGCAAATACAGGTCGATGTGCCGTATCGTGCCGGCGTCGCTGAACTCGTAGACCGACAGCGAGTTGACCACATTACTGAATTCGCCGATGCGGCTGCGCTCCTCGAGCTCGAGGAAGACCGCGCCGGGTGTCTCGGTGACGCGCCGCAGCGAACATTCCCACTCCGAAGACGTCGCCCAGTTCGTCAGGAAGTCGACGTACGCCGACCAGTCCATCACCTCCTTGAATGCGCCGACTCGCTCGAACTCGTCCGTCTCAACCAACTCGGCCAACGGTGCCCAGCTGTCGACGGAGAATCCGGGCTTTTTTGCCTCGTCCACAAGGCGTTTGGTGACCAGCCCGTATTCCAGCACCGTGCGGGAACGGCCGACATAGTCGTCGATGACGTCGCGGATGTCTCTTTGCACTGTGATCGCTTCTTCCTCAGACCGATACGCCGGCCGCCGCGAGGCACCGCTCGAGCGCCTCGACGTATTCGGAGGTGCCGTGGAAGGGGCCGTGCACGCCGATCGCGACATCGAGGAAGGTGCTGTACTCGTCGTTGACATGGGTCTCCCAGCGCGCGACTTCGCCGTCGTCGTTGGTCTCGACGAAGCTGTAGGAGTAGAAGCCCATCTTGGTGCCGTCCTTGGTGTGCCCTTCCCAACGGGTCTTCATGACGAACCCGTTGTCGGCCGGCCAGTACTTGAAATCGGCAGGCTTCCAGTCCGGGAAGGTCAGCGAGTACGCCTTGGCCTCCATGGTGGATGCCCTCGCCGACTCTTCGGGGAACTCGCTCAGCAGGAAACCCTGGTCACCCGTGAAATACGGCGACGCATACACCGCGTCGGAGGCGAATTTCCAGGCATCGACGAAGGCCTCGCCCTCTTGGATGCCCTGGCGCAGATAGGCATTGCGGTAGGCCTCCGCCATGCGGCGGTGCAGCGCGATGCGCTCGTCGAGAGTCAAGGTCATTTCACGTCACCTGCCAGGTAGCGGTCGAGGACCGAGTGGTAGTAAGCAATGACGACTTCCTCCTTCACCAAGGACATGTGGTCGAGCATGCCGTTGCGCAGGCCGATCTGCTGGCGCGGCATTTGGTCGTAATCCTGTTGCAGCGCCTCGAAATACTTGTAGCTGCCCGGCTCATCGACTTCAATCGGGCTGGCGCGGAATGCTTCCCGGTGTTCGTCGGGAAGGTACATATAGCTGGCTACGTGCCAGATGCATCGGTTGGGATCGCCGTCCGGGTGGGGCATGGCCATGATGACGTGGCACTCGCCGGCACGAACCGTCATGAAGAAGTTCGGGAACAGCACCCAGCCCTGGTTGTCGCTCATCTGAGCGTCGGTCAACCCGCTGACATCCAGGCCCATGCCCGTGAGAGTGTCCCGGGTGGCCTGCTGTAGCAGCTGGCGGGCATTGACGCCGTCCGGGAAGTCCACTGACCCGTCCGCGGCGCGGTATTCGTTGACGAGTTCCTCGAAGCGCGGCAGCACCGCGACCGTCGATGGGAAGGTCTCGGGCAGATCCATGATGCCGTCGACCTGCGCCTGCGCGCTGGCGCCTTGGACCTCGAAGGGCGCGACGGCCACGCTGTGAGTCTCGAAGAAGCGGTAGCGACTTTTGCTCGGATCGATCTCGATGACGCGAAGCAGTTGCGGGTGAATGCCGGAGATGTGGTAGCCCTCGTTGAAGGCGTCCATGACGACCTTCCAATTGCAGTCGATGGCTTCGCGAACGTCCATGACGATGGTGAATTGGTCGAGGCGGTAGGGCGCCAACAGCTCGGCCACTTCGGGACCAAGGAACTCGGCGAGCGGCGCCGCGTTGGGATCGGGATTCAGGAAGATGAAGCCGCCGAAGGTGTCGACGGACACCTGCAACAACCCGTTTTCGTTCTTGTCTTCGCGGGTGATCACGTTCTCCCGCTCCCGAAGGGCCCCCCGCATCTTTCCTTCGAGGTCGTAGGACCACAGGTGGTATTGGCAGACGAATCCCCGTTTGGCATTCCCGGTGCCCTGGCACAGCATGTTGCCACGATGGCGGCAGGCATTGACGAAGCCGCGTAACTGCTCGTCCTTGCCCCGCACGATGATGAAGGACTGGTCGAAGATCTGGTACACCTTCCAGTCCCCGACCTTGGGCAGCTCGTCGATTCGACCCACGATCTGCCACACCCGCATCCAGATCGCTTCGCGCTCACGCTGCTGAAATTCGACCGACGTGTAGCGATCGGTGGGGATCCGCATTGGGTAGAGGTCGTGGTCGTCGGGCAGTGCACCGACGGTGTCCACCCATTCGCCGGGCCGTGCTGTTTCGACGAAGTCCGTTGACATTGCTCAGTCCTCCTACCCGATATGCCCACGTGGCTTGTGGTGCGCATCACTATAGTACGCAGCCGTATGTCAGATACAAGTATGTATATATCTTGGCGCCGGGCCCGTGGTCCAGTAGCACTCCGCCGGCTCGAACACGGGTGGGCACCCCACAGCGGCGAGCGCGCTGGCCTTGAACGCGCGGCCCGCGGCGCTGATGCGGTGGCGCGTGGGCGACAACGGTTGATCGAGCGCGGCACCGAGTTCGATCGCGCCGCTGCCACCCCAGACGGCGACCTCGGTGCGCAATTCCTCGGCGGCGCTGCGCACCTCACGGCGTACCCGCTCATCCTTGGCCCAGACGTCGCCAGCCACCGCCAACACCTGCGGAATGCGAAGTCGCTCGGCGTCGGTCAGGAGGCAGTCCAGATCGACGGCGGCGATGCCGAGGATCCGCAGCGGTCGGGCATCAGAGCCGTCCGCCAGCGCGGCGCTGACCTCCCAGCCCGCCATCGCCAAGTCGACGAGCCGGCCACCCATGCCGGTCACCAAATCCAGCGCGCCCCCGGCAATGACGTCACATCGATACCGGGTTGGCGCCGTCAAAAGGCACGAACAGGACGGGGTTTCCAGGACGCTATTCACCGTCGCGTTTGCCTTTCTCATTGTGATGCGCGTCATCATATACATGTCCGTATAAGCAATACAGGCCTGTATGCCACGCCGCCTGTCGATCGCGGTCCCGCCGGGCCGATCTGGGAGAATGGCCGGATGGCGCAACGCTGGACCAGGGAGAAACGCCTCGAACACACCCGTACGCTGCTGCTGGACGCAGCCGAGGAACTGTTCGCGCGCAAGGGCTTCAGTGGCGCCTCTCTGGAGGAGATCGCCGACGCGGCCGGATACACCCGCGGTGCCATATACGCCCACTTCGGCAGCAAGGAGGAGCTGTTTCTGGCGGTCATCGAGCGCCATCGCCAACGGTTCTTAGACGGATTCGCCGACGTCATCTTGTCGTCGCACCGACTCGACGAGCTCAACCTCGACGAGTTGGCGAGTCGCTGGCGGGACTTGATGAGCAAGACCGGGGCCGACCAGGCAGCGCTCGGCCACGAATTCACCCTGTTTTTGGTGCGCAGCCCCGACGCCCGCGAACGCCTGGCTGCGCAACGACTCGAGACGGTCCGTTGGCTCAGTGAGTACCTCACCGAGGGCGTGGAACGTCTTGGTGGCGCGCTACGCATACCGGCAACAACGATGGCCCGAGTGTTGCTGGCTACGAACGAGGGCATCACGTTGGCCAGCCAGATCGACGGGGAGGATCTTTACCGCGCGTGGCTCGAGATGATCATTTCCAGCATCGAGCCGGCGAAAGATGCGACCCACCAAGATCATTCCCTGCGGTAAAGGTTAGCGCCGCAGCGACAGAGCCATGGTGGGGCAGTTACGTCCCGCCTCCTCCACAGCGGCGACGTCGTCGTCGGAAACGGGTTCGGCTATCAGGTGCGCCTGCCCGTCTTCACCCACCTCGAAGATCGACGGCGCGGCTACCTCGCACAGTCCCATCCCGCTGCACTTCGTCAGATCGATGTCGACCTTCACCGCGGCGACTCCGGGGTGAATCGCACGGATTGGCGCTTGATTCCGTTGATGAAAGTACCCGCCAGATATTCGGGTTCGCCGACGGTGTGGATGTCGGGCAGCCGCCGGAACAGTTCGGTGATGATCGCCTTGATCTGCATCTTCGCGACATGACTGCCCAGACAATAGTGCGGACCCCGGCCACCAAACCCGATGTGCGGATTGGGTTTACGAGTGACATCGAAACGGTACGGGTCAACAAAGTGTCTCTCATCGCGGTTGCCTGAGGTCAGAAAGATGATCACCCGGTCCCCGGGCTCGATCGTGACGCCGGACAACTCGAACCTCTGCAGCGCGGTCCGGCGAAACGTCATGGCGGGCGTGGCCCACCGGACGAATTCCTCGACCGCGACATCGATCCGCCCTTCTAGATCATCCAGCAGGTAGGCACGTTGGTCGGGGTGCGCGGTCAATGCCCGCAACGTGTGGGTGGTGGTGTGCATGGGCGCGTCGCTGCCCGCGACGCACAGCAGGGTGAAGAAATACGAGATGTCGTCGTCGGTCAACCGCTCCCCGTCGACCTCGGCCTGCACCAATGCGCTGATGAGGTCATCCTCGGGTTTGCTGCGGCGGGCCTCGATGATCTGCTGACACCTGGTGCGCAGAGTGGTCACCGCGTTGGCCATCAGGGTCGGCGGATCCAGATCACCGAGGATTTCGTCATCATTCCAGCCGACCAGACCAGTGGCCGCGTCGCGGATCTCGTCATGCCATTCCTGCGGCACGCCAACCATTTCCGAGATCGTCCAGATAGGCAGCCGCGCGGAGACATGACCGACGAACTCGACGTCCTCCGCGCAGTGCGCGATGCCGTCGACGATTTGGCGCGCCTGGCTCTCGATCTGGTCGCGGATGAGCGCCAAGCGCTTGGGGGTGAACACGGAGCTGACGATCCGGCGGTAGTTGCCGTGCTGGGGTTCGTCCATGGCGAGGAGAAACGATGTTTTGCGGACCTCCTCGGGCAGGTCTTCGAACATCACGCCGCTCGCGTTTGAGAACACATCGGCGTTTCGGCTCACCGTGACAATGTCATCCAGCCGGACAACTGCCCAGTAGCCAGGCGGGGGCTCCTGACCCAGCAACGCCATCATCGGGGTGACGATGGGCCGCTGCCACGTAACCGGCCGATCCCGGCGCAATTCGGCGAAGAGTCGATCTCTTTCGTCGGACGGACCCGACCAGAGGGTTTCCGCCGACAAGTCGATTGCGTCGTGCTCACGCTGTGTAGCAATGCTCATTCGCAATCTCCTATGGTTAAGCGTGGCGATGACGCACGTACGGCCACGTCATGTAGGTGAGCGGGTCAACTATTTGCTTTGCGCTGGCGGGATAAGCGGACATCAACACGCGAACTCCTTGCTCAACAGGTATCCCGCGTCGGGCACCACGGTCGCACGGCCCAATGCGCTCAATAGCTCATAGGTGGTCGCGGTCGCCGCGGACAGCACCGGCAGATCGAGCCGTGACTCCACCTCCGGGATCGCGGCGAGCGACGGCATCTGGACGCACGCCGACACCACCACGGCGTCACAACCGCTGCTGTTCAGCCGCCCTGCGAGCGGCAACAGATCTTGCGGCTCCAAACGCCCCACCGCACAGTTGTCCGCAACGCCGCGGCTGATCACGTCCACCACCTCGATCTCGGCGTCCAGCAGGTAGTCGCATACCTTCTGCGTGAGTTCGGGGACATACGGCGTGATCATCGCGATGCGTCGTGCACCGAGCGCCGCCAACCCCCGCACCAAGGCTCCCGCGCTGGATACCACCGGCGCATCACAGCCCTCCGCACGGGCCGCGTCGGCCAGCCGCGCCTCAGCGCCCACATGCACATTTGGACCTTGGGACATGATCGCGACCAAGCACGCGTAGGCCATCGCGTCGCACTGGGCATCCGCGAGCTCCACCGCACACCTGTTGCTGTCCCGATCCATCTGCAGCAGGGCCTCGGCCGTCACCTCGAGCATCCGCATTCGGCTGGAATGAAACGTGAACCGCTCCTCGGGAAACAGCCGCTGCCGCCGCGCGAACATCTCCGGCAGCTCGGTCTCCATCGTCGTGTTGGAGCTCGGCACGATCAAACCCAGCCGGGTCGGCACCATCGTCAATCCCAATTCCTCAGCGCTACGCGGACGCGAGACAGCGACCATCTGAGGCAAGCCAACATTAGATCGACGACCGAGTCAACTATTTTCTATAGTGTCCGATGAGTACCCGCCTTTTACCCTGCGAGGGAGACAACCGCGTATGAGCATCAACGGTCGGCACGCACGCAACGGCGAACGCGCGGAATGGGACTACATCGTCATCGGTGGCGGGTCGGCGGGCTGTGTGCTGGCCAACCGATTGTCGGTCGATCCCTCCACGACTGTGCTGCTACTGGAGGCCGGCGGCTGGGATCGCCACCCCCTTATCCGGATCCCGGCGGGTGTCGCGCGGCTACCCGAAAAGTTCGACTGGCACTACGCCGGAACGCCCGACGCGTCGCGGAATGGAATGCTCGATAACTGGGCCGCCGGAAAGGTGCTCGGCGGGGGAAGCTCCGTGAACATGATGTTCTGGGTGCGTGGGGAACGCTCCGATTTTGACGACTGGCGCGATGAACACGGTTGCCCTGGCTGGGGTTACGACGATATCCTGCCCTACTTCGAGCGCTCCGAGACCTATGCCGACGGGCCCGCCCCGCGCCGCGGCACCAGCGGGCCGGTCGGGGTCAGTAAGGTCGCCATGCCACTCGAAGTCGTCGACGACTTCCTGCGCGCGGCGGTGGCGGCCGGCCACGACCTGAATCCCGACTACAACGGCGAACGCCAGCAAGGTGTCTCGCGCGCACAGCTGTCCCAGCGACGCGGGTTTCGCAGCAGCACCGCCCGCGCCTATCTGGCCCCGATCCGCAGGCGCCCCAACCTCACGATCCGCACCCAATCGTTGGTGGCCCGGGTGTTGCTCGAGGGTACCCGCGCGACGGGTGTGGAATACCGGCACCGCGGCCGACGCCTGACAGCACGAGCCTCCGCCGAGGTGATCCTCAGCGCAGGGGCGCTGTCGTCGCCGAAACTGCTGATGCTCTCCGGGATTGGGCCCGCCGATCATTTGCGGGCCCACGGCATCGATGTGCGCATAGATCGCCCCGCCGTGGGCGCGAACCTGCAGGAGCATGCCTACGGTCTGATGCGCTACCGGACTACGGCCGATACCCTCGCCGAGGAATTGCGGCCGCATCGCGCCATCCGCCACGGCGTCGACTTCCTGCTTCGGGGCCAAGGCGCCCTCACCCTCGGCGGTGGCGCCGCCGTCGTGTTCGCGCCGCTGACCGGGACGCGGCCGACTGAAACCGAAATCATCCTGATGCCTGTCGGTATGGAATTCACGAGGGACGACAACGCCGGCGCCGAAGAGGGCGCCCACGGGCTCTACAACGTGAAGATCGTTCCGAAACGAATGATGGTGTATCCCAGCTGCGTACACCCCAAGGGCCGCGGTACCGTTCGGCTGGGCTCCAGCGATCCGTCCGCCGCGCCGGTGATCGAGCACTCGCTGGTCGGCGACGAGGACATGCCAGAGCTGATCGCCGCATGCCGTCAGGCGCGGGAGATATTCCAGACTCCGGTGATGCAGTCCAAACAGGTCGTCGAGGAGATGCCCGGCGACGATGTGCAGACCGACGAGCAGTGGACAACGTACCTGCGCCAGCAGTCGTTCCGCCCATTTCATCCGGTCGGTACATGCCGAATGGGATCCGACGATGATGCGGTGGTGGATCCGCAGCTGCGGCTGCGTGGTATCGACGGCCTGCGTGTCGTTGACGCGTCGGTGTTCCCCACCATCACCAGCGGTAACACCAACGCGCCGGTCATCATGGTGGCCGAACGCGCCGCTGACCTGATTCTGCGCCGCGATGAACCGTAATCCATTGAGCAGCTATCGAATTGGCGGCCCCGACCGGTGCGCCAGCGCTACTGAGCCAGCGGCCGCAACAGGCATAACCCGTCGACCGCGACGGGTCCATCCGCGGTAACGATCAACGGGTTGATGTCAATCGATTCGATCCATGCCCGCCCACCGGCGGCAAGCAGCGAAGCCTTGGTCAGTGCCGAAGCCAGTGCGCAGCGATCCCAAGGCGCCGCCCCGCGGAAGCCGTCGAGCACGCCGGTGTCACTGAACTCGTCGATCAGCTCCGCGGCGTCCTCACCACTCATCGGCGCCATGCGGCCACCGATCTTGCGCATCACCTCGACGAATACGCCGCCCAGGCCGAACGCCACGAGCGGCCCCAATTCGCTGTCGCCCTTGATCCCGATGAACGCCTCGCCCTGGCCCGTGATCATGGGTTGGACCGCGATGATCGACGGCAGCCCGTTCGAGTCGGCGACGGCTCGCAGCTCATCGACTGCCGCGCCCAACCCAGCGGCCTCCACACCCAGCCGTACAGCGTTGTGTTCGGTTCGGTGGGCGACATCGGCCAGCTTCACGACATACGGGCCGGCGAACTCCGGCGCCAAGGCAGCGGCACCGGGCGCAATCAAATGGTATGGCGCAATCGGGATTCCAGCGCCGGCAAGGACATCCATTGTGGCTCCGAACGGGAGCATGGAGCCTTCCGGCACGGCGATCGGGCCCGCCTGGGGCCGAGGCACCAATGGAACCTTGGTGGACGGTTGCACGCGAGACCCCGGACGCAGCCGCATGAAGGCACCCATGGTGCGCAGTCCGCGCAGACAGCCGCGCAACCCATTGCCCACCGCGATCCCGTCGTCGCGATAGTTCTCCAGCCACTGCCCGCCTTGGCCGGCCAGTGGCGCGATGACGAACGGCTTGTCGCTCACAGCTCCGAATTCGGCGAACTCGATGTCGGCGAAGAGGGGCTCGTTCCAGTCGGCGTGCTGGCTGCTGTATAGCAGAGCATCGAACTCGGGCGCGGCCTCGTACTCGGTCAGCACCTTTCGCCACAGCCCGTCGATGACGCCGGCGAAACCCGTGATGTCCAAGGGGTTCGTCACCGCGCCACCGGGGATGGTCTCGGCGACGAAGGGGCGCAGCCGCTCCACCTCGGGCACCTCCACCCCCTCGGCATCCGCAAGGTCGCTGGCCAGTTGAGCGAATCCGCCTGTGGCGGTGAGGACGGCCAGGCCGCGCACTTCCGTCCAGCGCTTGCGAGGAAGCTGTTCAAGGAACTGCACTCGGTCGACCAGATCGTCGATGTCGGTGGCGGGCAGGATGCCCGCCTGCTTGAAAGCGACGTCGTAGACCCACGCGTCGCCGGTCAGTGTTCCGGTGTGTGACGCGGCCATACGCTGCGTCCGCTCACTGCGGCCAAGCTTGATCGCGACGATCGGCTTGCCGGCCTCCAAGCAGCGTCTGGCCGCGTCGAAAAAGGCGTCCGGGCGCCGGATCTTCTCGATCGCCAGTGCCACGATCCGGGTGGCCTCGTCGCGCGCAAAGTAGTCCAGGTAGTCGGCGACATCGGTGACAGCCTCATTGCCCGCCGACACCAGCAGGTTGAACCCGACGCCGCCCGCGCGGGAGGCCGCAGCGGCCATCGCCTCGATCATCGCGCCGCTGTGCGTCGCGGCCGACAGCCCGCCAACACGCCGTCGAAAGATCGGCAGCATGCTCAGGTGCAGTTTGCGGGGCACATTCATCAGACCCACACCATTGGGGCCGACCACGGGCATGTTGCCCGCCCGTGCGCCCTGAACCATGCGTTGCTGCAGGCGAATACCCTCCTCACCGAGTTCGGCGAAGCCGGCGGCGCAGGTGATCACTCCCCCGGCACCGATCTCGGCGGCCTGTTCCACCGCGTCGACCGTGCGCTCGGCGCCCAGCGCAAGAAACACCACATCGACCGGTCGCCCGATCGCGCGCAAATCGGGATACGCCTGATGGCCGAAGACCTGCTGTGCCTTGTGATGGACGAAGAAGGACTCCGCATCGCTGTCCAGCGAGTATGTCACCGCATGCGCCCAGCGCGATTCCTCGGTGATCCCCACGAACGCGACGGTTCTCGGATTCATCAGCCGGTCCAACGCCGGCCGGGTTTGTTGCGTGGCCATCAGATGCTGAAGCCCACCAATTTCGTGTCGAGGTACTCCAGAATCCCTTCGTGCGCCCCTTCCCGGCCTTGCCCGCTTTGCTTGACTCCGCCGAACGGAGCAGCTGCCGAGGTGGGGTTGATGTCGTTGACTCCGACCATGCCGAACCGCAATTGCTCGGCCACCCGCCACGCGCGAGCGAGGTTCTGCGTGTAAACGTATGACGCCAGCCCATACTTGGTGTCGTTGGCCATGGCGATGACCTCGTCTTCGTCATCGAAGATGATCACCGGTGCAATGGGGCCAAACGTCTCTTCCCGGTAGATGTCCATAGCATCGGTCACACCGCTGAGAACCGTTGGTGCAAAGAAGAATCCGCGTTCCAGCCCCTCGTCGATCAGCCGGTTGCCACCGGTCTCGACGACCGCGCCTTTGCCCACCGCGTCATCGACTTGGCGCTGCATCCGCTCTAGCGCATCGGAGTCGATGAGGGGGCCGATGCTGACACCCTCGGTCAAACCGCTGCCGGCCCTCATCTTCGCCACCCGCTCGACGAGCACTTTCAGAAAGGCGTCCTTGATCGAGCGGTGCACGTAGAGACGATTCGGGGAAATGCAGGCTTGCCCGGTGTTGAGGACCTTGACCATCGCGGCGCCCTTGGCGGCGTGCCCCGGGTCGGCGTCGTCGAAGACGATGAAGGGTGCGTGCCCACCCAACTCCATGGAGAACCGCTTCATGTGCCCGCCCGCGCCGCGGGCAAGCAGCTTGCCGACCGATGTTGAGCCCGTGAAGGTGAGCTTCGCGACCGCCGGGTTGCTGACGAATTCAGCGCCGACGGGGGCAGGGTCCGATGTCGTCACCAGATTGACGACGCCGGGCGGGACGCCGGACTCCTCAAGGATCCGGAACACCTCGATCGCGCACAGTGGAGTCTGTTCGGCGGCCTTGAGCACCACGGTGCAGCCGGCCGCCAGTGCCGGCGCGACCTTGCGCGTGATCATCGATACCGGATAGTTCCAGGGGGTGATGGCACCTACCACGCCGACCGGCTGGTGCAACACCATGAAGCGCTGGTCGGCCCGCGCGGACGGGATCGTCTGTCCGTAAACCCGTTTCGCCTCCTCGGCGAACCAGATCAGGAAGTCGGCGGCATATTTGACCTCTATCCCCGCGGCGCGAATCGGCTTGCCCTGCTCCTCGGTCATCAGCTTGGCCAGCTGTTCCGAGCGCTCGAGCATGCGACGGTGCGCCTCGAAGAGCACCTCGGCTCGCTCATATGCCGTGCGCTTCGACCACGCCGGTAAGGCCGCGTCAGCTGCCGCGACAGCGGCCCGGACATCGTCGACCGATCCGTCGGAGACCTCGGCCAGCAGCTCGCCGGTGGCCGGATTCGTCACGGGGAAGGTCGATTCGGTCACAGCGTGGCGCCACTGGCCGTCTATGTAGAGTGAGGGGATCACCGGTTCCGGTTTGTTCTCAATTGTCTGCGGCATTGTCCACCAATTCGTTTGTATCGATCACCGTTTCGAATTCCACGATGGTCCATGCGGGGTCCAGGTCGGTGTAGACGATGCGTACCGGAGCGCCGATTTCGACCGCTGCGGGGTCGTCCCCCGCCATCGTTCCGATCATCCGGAAACCCTCGTCCATGGCCGCATGCACGATCGCGTACGGCGCGGCGGCCTGGTAGGCGGGCGTCGGCGCGCGGTGCACGATCGTGTAGGTGTAGACGACGCCGTGCCCCGATATAGGTGCCCAGGAGAACGAGGGGGAATGGCACTTGGCGCAGATCTCTTTCGGCACATGCCGGAATGCTCCACACGATGTGCAACGCTGGATCCTGATGTCGCGGTCCCGCAGCGAGTCCCAGAAGGGCTGTTGCCACTCCGGCACATCCTCCGGAAGGAACTTCTCGTCGCTGGTCATCAGCTCAGACCTCTCCCAGGACGGCCGAGTAGTTGTTCTGCATGGCACCGCCGGAACCGCTCAGGTAGCCGCACTTGGCGTTGGCCACCTGGCGTGCACCGGCGTTCCCGCGGAGTTGCTCGACGACTTCGATCAACGTGAAGATCCCGCATGCGCCGGCGTGGCTGAAGGAGAGGAAGCCCCCGGCGGTGTTGGTGGGCAGGCGGCCATCGACCTTCAGCGCTCCGTTCTCGACGAAGGAACCGCTTTCACCCGGTTTGCAGAATCCGGCCGCCTCGATGCCGAAGAGTACGTTGATCGTGAAGTGGTCACCGAGTCCGGCGACGTCGATGTCGTCGCGTGAGACGCCGGAGTGCGCGAAGGCGGTGTCGGCGGCAAGCTGGGCCGCGTCGAAGAACGCCAGTGACGGCGCCGAGTTCGGGTCGATGTGGCTGTGCCCTTCGCCGTAGCCGAGCAGCCCGATGGGCTTGTGTTTCTTGTTTTCTCGCACGCTGGTGGCCGAGGTGACCACGATCGCGCCGCCGCCCTGGTTGATGCCACAGCAATCCAGTAGGCGCAATGGGTCGGCGATCAGGCGTGAACCGACGACATCGTCGACGGTGATCTCGCCGCGATGCCCGTTGCAGGACAGCGGATGTAGCGTGGCCCCGTATCGTTGTGCGACGGCGACTTCGGCAAGTTGCTCGGACGTCGTGCCGTACTCGTACATGTGCCGGCGCGCCAGCACCGCGTAATCCGAAACCCGGGTGGCCCCATAGACATATTCGTACGGGCCGCCCAGCTTGGCCATCGCCGCGATGGCCTCGTCACGGTTGGTGCTCGAAAAGCCCTGGGGGCGACCGGCGATCGCGTTGACGATGACCACGGCATCGGCCAGCCCCGTTGATACCGCGTACACCGCCAGGTTGACCCCGGCAGCGGCGGCGGATGCACCGATCGAGCTCGATGCATGAAACCGCATCGGCTTGCCCAGTAGATCGTAACCAAGGGCAGCTGCGGGCAGCATCGATCGGATGCCCACCCCCTCGGGGCCGTCCATGATCAGGCCGTCGATGTCGCCCAGGGTGATGCCCGCGTCTTGGCACGCGCCCTTGGCGCACTCGAACCAGACGTCGGCCTGTGCGCGGTCGGACAGATCGCCCTGCTTCGTCTGGTAAACCCCCGCGATAGCCGCTTCGCGAAGTTTACGCACCATCCAGTCATCCTCGCTGCGGTCGCTGCTACAATCAGACGACTCACTCAGTTATTTTTCTGTTTGATGTCTATCCAACAATGCGCATGCTGTCAACAGCACAGCTCAGACCGTCGCGAAAGGTTCGAATCCCCTTGGTGCAAAAGCACGTATGCGATGTACGCCGCAGTATCGACGGCTGAGAGGACACCGTGCCGAACATCGTGATGGACAAGCGGGGGCACACGACGATCTTCACGATCAACAAGCCCGACCGCATGAACGCCATCGGGCTGGCCGACGCGGCCCAGCTCGAGGCGGGGCTTGCCGAGTTTCAAGCCGACCCCAACCAGTACGTCGCCATCATCACGGCGGCGGGCGACCGGGCGTTCTGCGCCGGTGCGGACCTGAAGGCGATGGCGAACGACGTGGACGGTGGCGGCCGGTTGCCGATCTCCCCCGCGCCCGACATCGCAGGTATCGCCGCATGCGAGAAGGTGACCATCGCTGCGATCAACGGTCTGGCCGCCGGTACCGGGACGGAACTCGCGATCTCCTGTGACATTCGGATCGCAGCCGAGCATGCCTGGTTCTCGCTGCCTGAGGTGAAACGCGGAATCATCGCGGGGGTGGCGGTCAACGTGCTGCCCCGGCTGATGCCGATCGGCGCCGTTATGGAGATCATGCTCACCGGTGACCGGCTTTCCGCCGACGAAGCCTTTCGGCTCGGGCTGGTGCAACGAGTTGTCCCGCAGGAGAAGCTGATCGACACGGCACTCGAGAGGGCCGAGACAATCGCGAAGAACTCCCAGGCGGCGGTGTGGGGCACCAAGCAGCTACTGAAGTTTTGGCGCGACGCGTTGATCGCCGAGCAGCAGCGCTACTACGAGGCGGTCGTTCATCGGGTGATGTTGTCCGGCGACGTGCATGAAGGGCCTCGAGCCTTCGCCGAGAAGCGTGAGCCGAAATTTCGGCAAGCCTGGCCGAGCGCGTTCGACTGATACGGCGACATCCGCGCGTAGTGCCCTTCCACACTGCTTCGCTGACCTGTTGTTCAGTTGTGCGGCAGCTGGGCGAAGGGCAATTCCCGGTCGGTCGACGGGTCGCGCGGGAGACCCAGCACCCGCTCGCTGATTTGGTTGAGTTGCATCTCGGTGGTGCCCCCGGCGAGGGTGTGGGCGCGTGCGCCCAGCCACTGGATGCCGGGTGACTCTTCGTCGACGCCGTCCCAGACGATGCCGCTGTTGCCGGCAATCTGCATGGCGATCTCCAGGCGGCGATAACCGATGTGGGAGCTCAGCAGCTTGAGCAGGCTGGCGCCTGGGCCCGGAAACCGGCCGGAGGCAAGCCCCTGGCTGATGTGCTCGACGGCGGGCCGCCTCAAGTGGGCGAGGGCCATTGCCTCCCCGAGCAATTGGCGAACCTCGGGATCCGACGCGACGCCCATTCGCTGCACGAGGGCCACCAGTGGGTCGTCGCGTTCGTCCCCTGCGGGGGTATACCGCGAGTCATTCAGGCCGCTGTCGCCCACCATGTTGCGCTCGTGGAAGAGCACGCGCGACGCCACGGTCCAGCCGTCATTGAACCGGCCGACCAGATTGGTCACCGGAATCTTGACGTCGTCAAAGAATTCCTCACAGAATTCGCTCGCCCCCGTCCCCAGACGGATCGGATTGACCGTCACCCCTTCGGCATCGAGCGGCACGATGAACATCGACAGACCACGGTGTTTGGGAAACTCGGGATCGGTACGCGCGAGCAGGAGCCCGTAATCGGCGACATGAGCTCCCGTGCTCCAGATCTTCGCACCGTTGACGACGAAGATGTCGTCGTCCTTGATGGCACGGGTGAGCGCAGCCGCCATGTCCGAGCCGCCACTGGGCTCGGAAAGCAACTGCACGGCGATCTCGTCGCCGCGCAACCCTGCCGGCACATGCCTGACGCACTGCTCGCGTGAACCGAAGTCCAGCAGCGTCGGCAAGATCACCGCATGGGTCACCGCCATGATAGTCGGCAACTCGAATCCGGCTGTCTCGTCAAGGAATGCGGCTTGGTGCTCGCGGCTCAAACCGAGCCCACCGTACTCGCGCGGATAGCAGATGCCGGCCAGATGTGCGTCCCACAGCCGTCGTTGCAGGATGCGGTGTCGCGGGGCCTGCTCTTCAACCGGCTCGCCGGGATGAGACTGCTCGCCGATCTTCGGCAGGTTGCCCGGCAACCAGCGCCGAATATGTGCTCGGAACGCGTCCAGATCCGTTGGTACAGTTGGCCGGTCGTCGGCAAGGTCTGTCTCGGTGTGCATTTCGGTCTCCCTCAGACTCCAGCCAACTGACACAACCGCTCGCGGTGCTCGGCGGGGCTGCCGTAGACGACGCGATTGGTCGACGCGCGACGCAGGTGAAGATGCAGGTCGTGTTCCCAGGTCATGCCGATCCCGCCATGGATCTGAATGGCGTCCTGTACCAGCGTGACAGCGGCATCACCGATGTGGACTTTTGCGGCGCTGGCAAGCTGCGATGCGTCCGGTGAGCCCGCGTCCAACGCTGCGGCGAGGCCGGCGGTGACCCCCGCCGCAGCTTCCACCGCCAACAAATCCTCCGCAAGCCGGTGCTTGATGGCTTGGTAGGAGCCGATCACACGCCCGAAAGCATATCGGTTGGTGACCCAGGCGATCGTCATGTCGAAGACGTGCCGCATCGATGCGGTCGTCTCAGCGGCTTGGATGGCAATCGCCGCGCAGTAGGCCAGTTCGGTGAGATCCCCTGTGCAGCGGGCCGTCTCTGGAACATGGACCGCCGCGAACTCCACGGTGCCGAATGTGCGCGTCGGATCGAGGCCGCGTTGCGGTCGCACGGTGAGGCCCGGCTGGGAGCTGTCGACCAGGAAGTGTCCAATGCCATCCGCGACGCGGGCGGTGACAAGAAACAGGTCCGCGTCGGGAGCCGCTTCGACGACGTGCTTGACCCCACGTATGACATATCCGTCTGCGGTGCGTTCGGCACGGGCGGCAATCGTATCCGGGCCCCAGCGGTTCCCCTCCGCGAGAGCCCAGGCCGCCACCGCGCTTCCGTCGAGGATCGCCGACAGGGCATCGCCGTTCACAGGCGTGTTGGCGTGCGACAGAACCCAAGCCACGACGTTGCATGGTATGAGTGGCCCCGGTGCGACGTGCCGACCGGACTCCTCGGCCAGCACGCCGAGGTCGGCGAACGGATGGCCGCTGATGCTGCCGCCTCCCGCCCCTTCGGGCACCAGCAGCGACGTCCAACCCAAGTCGGTGGCCGCCGTCCAGTAAGAGCGGTCCAGCGCAGGCGTCGCCGACGCGATTTCATGCACCTGCGCCGACGAAGCATGATGGTCGAGGAACTTCCGCGCAGCGTCGCGCAGCGGTCGTTGCTCAACCTCGAGTTCGGTTGTCAATTACCACCTCCCGCAGTCACACCGATAGGTGTGAAGGTATCGAATCGGACGAAGACGAGCCAACGGTCTGGTTTGTCTGGGGCAGTGTGTGGTGCGGCCAGGACGCGATCAACTCGCGCTTGAGAACCTTGCCGGCGTCGTTGGTCGGCAGAGATGAGCGGATCCACCAGCGGGCGGGGACGGCGAAATGGGCCAGATTATTTCGTGCCCACTGGTCGAGGTCGGCGACGGACGGTGCCCCTCTATCCGCGAGAGTGATTGCCGCCGCGACGACTTCACCGAGATCGGGATCGGGCAGGCCGACGACGGCGGCTTCGGCAATCGCCGGGTGCCGCGCCAGCGCGGCCTCGACGGCGGCGGCCGAGACGTTCTCTCCGCCCCGAATGATGATCTCCTTGGACCGCCCGGTGACGTAGAGATATCCGTTCTCGTCGACCCGGCCGATGTCACCGGTGCGGATCCAACCGTCGGCGCTCAGCGCCGGGTCGCCTGGCAGGCCCCAGTAACCGTCCATTGCCGCCGGTGAGCGCACCAACAATTCGCCGCTGCCATCTTGATCGGGCTCGATCACCCGGGCCTCGACAACGGGCGCCAGTCGGCCCGAGCAGCCGGGGCGCGACTCGATGTCGGCACCGACGCCGGTGCTGACGACACCGCCCGCCTCGGTAAGCCCGTAAGTCTGACCAACCCGTCGCCGGGTGTTCGGGAGCGCCGCGCCTATTCGCTCGAGGAGTGCGCGGCTGACCGGGGATCCTCCGAGGACGACCGTGCGCAACGACGAGAGGTCGTAACGGGCCGGATCGGGGTGAGCAAGGATGCGCTCCATCATCGTCGGGACACCCGAGAACATCGTCACGCCCTCGGACTCGACCAGCCTCAGGAAAGCGCCGGGCTCGAACCTGCCTTCCAGGAAGACCACCTTGCTTCCCGTCATCAGCGGCACGAGAAGCAGCTGGATCGCACCGATATGAAATAGCGGCAGCCCGACCAACGTCACGCTCGGCTCGATGTCATCGGTGATCTGATCGGGCAGCTTCCGCGAGACGACGAGCAGCGTCTGCAGGTTGGCGATCAGGGCGCGGTGGGACAGCACCGCGCCCTTCGGATAGCCGGTGGTGCCGGCGGTGAAAAGGATGATGGCCGGGGCGTTCTCGTCCGTCACGGCCGGCAGAACCTCCGCAACTCCGGTCGGCGGTGAAGTGATGCCGGCGAAATCGGTCACCCGCGCGGACCGCGGTAGCTTGCCCGCCCGACGGTCATCGGCCACCACGACCGCGGGCGAAACCATCTCGCAGGCCCGTGCTGCGTCGTCCGCCGACCACCAGCCGTTGAACGGCGCGACGATGGCGCCCAGCTTCAGGGCGGCGTGGAACACCGCCACCCAGTCCGGGCTGTTGGCCGCGAACAAGCCCACGCGGTCGCCCGGGCGGACACCGGCGTTCCACAGACCGTGCGCCGCGCGGTCGACGGCATGCTTGTGCTCGGCGAACGTGACACGGCGGTCGCCCTGGACCAGGTACACCCGGTCGGCCCAGCGCCGCGATTGCTCCAGCACCTCACCCAGTGAGAAAGCCCGATCGGCGTACAGCAGGCAGGGGTGGCCGTTGACCTCGCCCCGCACGACGCGATCGCTCCATCGACCAAAAGGCATGGTCTATCGACCTATTCGCCCTTCGACGGGAGGGTGGCGACCGCCGTGCCGATCGCCGTGTGCTCTCCGCGCTGGTTCTCGGCTATCACCCGAACCTCCACGAAGTGCTTGCCGTCGGCCGCCCACTTGCGGGTAACGGTCCCATTGCACGCGGTCAGGTCGCCGATGATGTTGTGTTTGCGGACCTGCACGTTGAGCCGGTTGAGGAAGCCGTCGTCACCGATCCAGTCGGTCATCAGATGACCGAGCCACGAAATGCGTTCCGGCCCATAGTCGTAGGCTGCGGGCACGCCGACCGCGCGCGCCAATTCGGAGTCCCAGTGCACCCGTTCGGGCGGCTCGGGGACCCCCAGATCGTTGGGGATGCCCAGCGCCGGGTGTTCGCGGAACATCTCGAACGCGGGCCCGTGCGCCTTCACGTAGAGGCTCCCCCAGCCCTGCGTGAAGCAGACGAAGCTGGTCACCGTGCTCGGCCCCTTGAGCATCGTCGGCAATGTTTCGCCTTCGCGCACGTCCTCCCAGTACCGCGGGGTAGCGCCCCGCCGCTGGTAGTGCGCATAGTGGCCATCGATTTCGGCGATCTCTTCCGGGCACCAGACTTTGGGCTGCACGGACTCGCGGGTGGCGCGCTCGCGGGCAACGTCGCGCTGGGTCCGGATGCACCAGGAGTCCGCCTCGCAGACCAGCTCGCCGTTCTGGTTGTGGAAGGTGACCCGGTACGTCTGCTTCACCGAGCGTCCAGAGAAGCTGCTCTGCAGCTCGAGGAGGTCTTTCAGAACGGGTTTGGCTTCGATCCGGTCACCGAGGCGAATCGGAGCATGCCACTGCCAGTCGGTGCCGGCGAACATCGCGTGGATGCCGGGCAGACCGCCCACGTAGCCACTGACCACCCGATCGAAGGCATACAGAAACGTCCCCGGCGCGGTGATGCCACCCTGCCGCGTGTTGCGCGCGTATTCGGGATCGAGCCACATCGGGTTGGTGTCACCGATTCCGTAGACCCAGTGCCGAATCGAGTCGGCCGTCGCCTCGGTGACGTGCGGCGTCGGTCTGCTGAACGGCTCGCCGATTCGTGACCGGAGCGCATCAAGCGCCTCCTGGGTGATCAGCGGGAACCGCTGCCCCGACTCCACAGTTTGTGTCATGCCTGAGTCCTCTCTGCGGGTCGCTCGACCCGATTCTTTTCGTAGGGGCCGGGACTGGCGACGGCGACGTACGACGCCCGTTTGTCGCTGATGTTGCGGATCCCATGCGCGATCCCGGCGGGGACCATGACGGCATCGCCCACGCGGGTAATGACCGGAGGCAAATCGCCGAGCGTGTACTCGCATTCGCCTTCGATGAAGATGTGCAAGTGTTCGGTGGTCGGGTGTACGTGATAGTCGTTTTGCTGACCCGGTTCCAGATTCCACACGACCATACCGATCTGGCCGGTGGTGTATGCGAGCACCACGGTCGGCATCATTTCGTCGAAGTGCTGGAACTTGGCTAGCGGAAACACCAGGCTCGACAGGTTATTCGGGTCGATCGTGCCGATGAAGTCAGTGACGACCTTCTCGTCGTCGGGAAGTTTGGGTATCTCGGGCGTGGTAGTCACTGCCGCACTCCTGTCGACGTGTACTTCTTCACCATTTCGGACCAGCGGCGGCCGCATTCACGGGCACCCTCGGCGTACTCGTCGGGAACGATGTCGTAGGGCGGCCGGATTGGCCCGGGCCTGCAATATCCCGACTCCTGGAATCGGATCTTCTCGAGCTGCAAATTGAATTTGCCGAACTCCTCTACGTTCCCGCCCGGAATGAAGGTCTCGTTCGCCCAGGCGATGTCCTTGGTGATATCGCGGGCCAGATCAAAATCTTTCGCGTCTATCGCCTTCATCAGCGCAACGCACGGCTGCGGCCCCATGCATGCGGCGGTGGCCCATGATGCGGTCATGGCGTCCGGCGACTGCTGAGCGAACGCGAGCGCCATCGAGTCGATGGGCAGAAAGTTGATCTTGCTCCTCGACGCCGCCAGGCATTCGAGGTAGCTGGCGGGATTGGCGAACTTCGCGCTGGTAACCGTCGGCGCCGCCTCCGCGACTGCGCCCCAGAACGAGACGGGGAAGGAGAAGCGGAAGGCGTGCGGATTGGCGTACACCATGATCGCCATGTCGGGGAACGCCTCTGAGATCGATGCGTAAAACTTGACCGCCTGCTGCTCACTGCACGGCTGCCACATCGGAAGGCCCAGCATCGTCCCGTCCGCGCCGCGATCCCGCAAGAATCTCAGCCGCCGTACCGTTTCATGGGTGCCCAGAGTCGTGGCTCCGACCAAGACGGGCACCCGTTTGCCAACGGTGGACAGCAGGCAATCGGCGAAGGCCTCGAATTCGTCACCGGTGAGCGTCGCGCACTCTCCCGTCGTACCGAGAGCAAGCAATCCGCTGCAACCGTCGGCGATGAGTTTCTCTGTCAGCCGCGCGGTTTCGTCGAGGTCGACCGTGTCGGTCGCGTCCCAGCGGTCGGCGCCGTCCGTAGCGGGTGTCGGCAAGATCCCATAGACACCCTTGAAGTCCTGTGCGCTCAGCATCGGCGCTCCTCGATCCGCTTGTGCTCCAAGTTAATTCACCCGACCGCCGAAATTGGCCTGATATTGCCGCACCCAGCCTGGGTCCGACGCCGCCTTGCTGTAGAACTCGACCGCCTTCTCATAGGGCTCGCGGCCGGGCCCGGCGATCAATGAGCCCGCGTGGGCCAGCTCGATCGTGGCCGTGTTGATCGGTCGCCGGATCGCCTCATATTCGGCCAACGAGTCGGTGAACGCCCGCTCGGTTGCTTGCGGGTCGAGCAGCACGGTAGCCAGCAACTCGGCAAGCTTCGCCGAGTCCTGGATGGCGATGTTCAGGCCCTGGCCCCCAACGGGGTGGATCGTGTGCGCAGCATCACCGGTGAGCGCTGCCCGTGGCCCCGAGTAGCTGGCCGCATGCTGGCGCTTGATGCGATAGATGTGCGATCCGCCGCGCTTGTTCAACTCGAGCTCACCGAGCCCCGGATGGCGTTCTGTCAACTTCTCGCGAATTTCAGCCTCGCTCAATGCCATCCACTCTCGGGCTTGGCCGCGCCGCACCGTGAGCACCACCCGGTGACGGCCCACCGGCGTGGTGGGAAGAAGCCATACCGTTCCTTCAGGATGCAGCAGAGTCCAGCCGTAGTCGGGCTTCAGCCAGGACGGAGTCGGGCTGTGCAGCACGACGATCCAGTTGTCGTACTCGTGCACATCCGCGAGCGGGATCCCCAGCGCCGTACGGGTGAGCGACTCGGCACCGTCCGCACCGACTATCAAGCGAGCGTTTGTTGTTCCGTGGTCGGTGGCCAGCGCCCAGCCGCCGGCGTCGCGCTCGAGCGCGCGTACCCGGTCCGGTTGCACGACGGTGCCGGCCGATTGTGCGGCCTCCAGAAAAACCGCTTCCATATCGGCATGATTGAGCAGCCAGGACTCGCGAATCTCCGAGCCGACCGAAAAGGTTCCCGCAGAGTCCACGAACTCGAGGCCATGCCACCTGGCCGCGCCTCGATCCTCGAGAAAGTCCAGAACACCTAGTTGCCGCAGCACCTCGACGGTGGGCGCGTGCAAGATGTCTCCGCGGTTGGGATCTCGCGCGAGGTCGCGCCGTTCGAACAGCCGCACCGTGCATCCGCGTGCGGCAAACGCGAGGGCTGCGGCCGACCCGGCCAACCCTCCGCCAATCACCGCGACATCGCATCCGTGGTCGTGCACTGCCGGTCCTTCCCTGGGCCGTCACGCCGCGCGCCCACATCCCTTCGCCGGACCGACCGACTCACCGGTATCAACGCCAGTGACGAGATTACTACACTAGTGTCGAGTGTCAAGATGTGGTGGCGCTGCCTTCTCCTGGTTGTATGAGTGGTGGCGGTCCGACGAGTGGCGTGGAGAGGGCAATGACGAAGCCGCGCGGCGTGAGCTTTGGAAAAATGGAACAGGCGATCCTGGAAGCGGCCGGTGAGTTGTTCGACCGGAAAGGTTTCAACCAGACCACCCTGCAGGACATCGCCGACGCGATTGGGATGGCGCGGCCGTCGCTGTACCACTACTTCAACAACCGAGAGCAGATCCTTGCCGCCGGCGTCGACATGTTGACCAAGCAACGTGACGTCATCATCGAGGAACTGCGTGAGCTCGACGGCGATCCGGTGCAGCGGCTCACCGCACTCATGTTGGGCCTCGCTACCCTCATCAGCGCCCATCCCGTCTGGGTGCGAATCTTGCTGCGCGACGAGGCCGCGCTGCCCGAGGATGTCCGCGTCCGGGACCACGAATCTCGGCTGGCATTTCTGGAGTTGCTCGTCCAGACCCTCACGGAGGGAACGGAACTGGGCGACCTCCGCGCGCACGACGAGCGCGCCACCGCGCTGACGATCATCTCCGCGCTGAGCGGGCTGCAGGGCCACTATGCCGCGACCGCCGACACGTCTCCCGAGGAGGCGACGCGGCTCGCCGTCGACGTCATACTGCACGGGGTCGTGGACCCCTCGCGTCGCCGGGGCACCCCGGTGGAACGCGGGCTCGAACTGATCCGGGAAGGCACCGAGCTTATTCAGCGGGCCACCCTCGAAAGGTGAGCCGTCGGCGGTCATATCGGGCACCCGACCATCCGTCAGGGTGCGGGGACGTCGATGACGGTGGCCGAACCCATGCCACCTCCGACGCACATGGCCGCGACGCCGATGCCGCCGCCGCGACGCCGCAGTTCGTGAACCAGGGTGACCAACATGCGCGCGCCGGTCGCCGCGATCGGATGCCCCAGCGAGCAGCCGCTGCCATTGACATTGACCAGATCGGGGTCGATGTCGAGCAACTTGATGGTGGCCACGCACATCGACGCGAATGCTTCGTTGATCTCGAAGAGGTCGACTTCGTCAAGTGAAACACCGGCGCGCGCAAGGGCTTTCGGGATCGCGTCGACGGGCGCCAGCCCGGTGTCCGCGGGGTCAACCCCGACGGAAGCCCACGCGCGCACGGTGGCCAGCGCCGGCAGGCCAAGCCGCTCACTGGCGATCCCCAGCACCGCCGCGGCGTCATTGCCGCCGCTGGCATTACCGGCGGTGATGGAGAAACCCTCGATCTCGGGGTGCACCGGTTTGAGTGCTGCCAGCTTCTCCATGCTGGTGTCGCGGCGCGGATGCTCGTCGACGGAGAACAGTCCATGCAGCGTCTCGATCGGGACGATCTCCTCCTTGAACCTTCCCTCATCGATGGCGGCGATGGCGTTGCGGTGCGAGCGCAACGCCCAGGCATCCATCTCCTCCCGGCTCACGCCGGCCTTGACCGCGGCGTTCCATCCCACCGTGATCGACATGTCCATGTTGGGTGCGTCAGGCCGGTCGGGATGGGTGGGCGGGAACCAGTCGCACCACTCCTGTCCATTCCGCATCTGCGACTTGGGCGCCGTGGACGTCGAATTGACGCCCCCGGCGAGAATCAGTTGATCCATGCCCGCGCCCACACTGGCCGCCGCGCCCTGCACCGCCGCCATTCCGGCGGCGCAGTGCCGGTTGACGGCCAGCCCCGGCACCGCGGTCAACCCCGCCGTGAGCGCGGCGTGACGCGCGATCACGCCCCCACCGTGCATACCCTCGGCGAGGATGACGTCATCGATGGGTACCGAATCCAATTCCGCCGCTGCGTTACTGACAACATGATGCGCCAAATCGTAGGCAGTGGTGTCGCGCAACGTTCCCTTGAACGCGGTGCCGACCGGCGTGCGCAAGGCCGACACGATGACAGCTTCGGGCATGGTTGATCTCCTGTTTGGCTAGTGGCGATGACTGGCGGGAAACGGCTAGTGATGGCTGTCGAAGTAGTCGCGCCAGGCGCTGATCTTGTCCCCGGTTATCTCGAACGCTCCCATGCACCGCGCATCGACCGGCGTGCCGTCGAAGACAAAACGATCGACGCGTTCGGTGAGGACGACGCCGCCCGCGGCGGCCAGATTCCGAATCTCGCACTCGAAGTGCGAAATGCGATCGATGTATTGCTTGGCCATGTAGCGGATCTCGCCATGCCCGTTGGCAATGCCGAGCGGGACGTTTTCCCACACCGCGTCGGTGCTGAAGTGGCTCACGATCTCGTCGACATCACGATGGCCCCACGCGTTCAATTCCGCACGCACGACTTCCTCTGGGCTCACTTTTCCTCCAGGTTCGGCTTCAGTCAGATCATCCGACGTTGGTGGTGAGAATGTTGACGACCGCTACGCCGGATCCGCGCCCGCCGACGTTGTGCTGCAGGACGTTGCCGTGTCGGATGTCGACTTGGCGCTCGTCGGCTTCGCCGCGCAGCTGCCACCAGCACTCGGTGAGCTGTGCGACACCGGTGGCTCCGATGGGATGTCCCTTGGCGAGCAGCCCGCCGCTGGTGTTGATCGGGATCCGCCCTTCGATGGCGGTTTCGCCCTCGATCGAGGCGATGCCGCCCTTGCCCTTCTCGACGAAGCCGAGGTCCTCGATGTCGAGGATCTCGGTGATCGTGAAGCAGTCGTGCACCTCGGCCATGTCGATGTCGCTCGGGCCGAGCCCGGCCATCCGGTAGGCGCGCTCGGCGGCCAGGGTGGTGGCCTTGAACCCGAGGTAAGAGGACTTCTCGTGCATCCACGGGTGGTCGGAGGCCATCGCGAACCCGGCGACATACACCGGCTTGTCAGTGAATTCGTGGGCGCGCTCGGCCGATACCAGGATCGCCGCCGCCGCACCATCGGTCTGCGGGCAGCAGTCCAGCAGGTGCAGCGGATGGCACACGGGTGGGCCGCTTAACACCTGCTCGGCGGTCACTTCGTTCTGAAAATGCGCATACGGGTCAAGCGCGCCGTTGTGGTGGTTCTTGACCGCGACGCTGGCCAACATCTCGCGAGTGGTGCCGAACTCGTGCATGTGCCGCGTGGCAAACGGTGCGAACAACGCTGGAGCCGACTCACCCCGCTGATAGATCGGATGCCCCGTTGCGGCGCGGGACAGCAGTCCCTCATCGGGAGACTTGTCACGCATCTTCTCCACACCGATGACCAGCACGCAGTCGTAAACACCGCTGGCAACCGCCATGGCGCCGATCCGAAACGCATCACTACCTGTGGGACAGGCGTTTTCGATCCGCGTGCACGCTATGCCGTTCAATCCCAACACAGACGGCAGGGTGTTACCCGAGATGCTCTCGTGGCCCCACAGCGTCGTTCGCTGGGTGGCTACCACCGCAAAATCGATTGCGGCACGCGCCATCCCCTTGTCGACCGCGGCCAGGGCCGCATCCAGCGCGCCCGCTGCCATCCGCTCGAAGCTCTGCTGGTGCAACTCGCCGAATTTGATCAGACCGGCGCCAACCACCGCAACGCGATTCCAGCTCATGACGTGGCCCTCCGCGCTTTGTAGCCGTATACCGGGACGCCACGCTCGACCGCATAGCGCCGCAACACCAATTCGACCCGGTCGCCGATCGCGAGAACCGGCGCATCTTCGGGCAAGCCCTGGAATTGAACCCGGGCTCCGTCGTCGAGGTCGACGATGAGGAGCGGAAGCGGCGCCACGAACGGCGCGGGCATCGAGTGGTTCACGCTGAAGGTGTGGACAGTACCGGCCCGTTCGAGGTCGCACACCTCGAACTTCTCACCGCCGCAACCGATGCAGGCGGGGTGCACGGAGGGAGGCACGTTGAGCGTGCCGCATTCGACACAGCGGCCGCCTTGCAATGCAAGTATTTCCATGCCCCCGCGCACGAAGGCGGCGCTGCCAGGCGGCACCCCCATCGGGACCGACTCACCCGAGGCGACCAACTGCCCTCGCGCACGCAGCACCTCGGGGTAGCCGACGACCGCCCCGGCCTCGAGATCGTCGGCCGAACCGGGGAGGGCGTCGTCAACCTCGACGGCCACACCGGTAGCCCGCCCACCGCCGTACCCGAGCACCGCGGCACGCCCCGGCGCGCGCAGTGCGCCGCGCAGGCCCAACAGCGCTGCGGCAGCACCGGTGTCACCAAGCTCGGCATAGATCGTCGCGGATGCCGAGGCGTCCGCTCCGAGCTTGCGGGCAAGCGCGGAGCCGAGCCTGCCGTCCGGATCGGGCAGTGACCAGGCGTCGGCGTCGCCCATCTTGCCGGCGACTTCGGTGAGCAGCGGGAGAAACACTTCCTCCCGGAACAGGCGGGGGTCGTAGAAATCTCGGGTCGACGCTTCACCATCGCCGCGGTAGCGATCCAGCACCGGCCAGCTGCGCTGGGTCCGTTCGACTAGCGCGGCGGGACCCGCACCAGCGGTGAGCACCAAGGCCACCGCCCCCGCACCGACGCGCGACTCCCACGGCGTACCGGGGCCGGGCACCACCGCATCAGCGGCGACCACAACTGCGGTGCGAACGTGCCCGGCCGCCACGGAATCCCAAGCGGCGACAAGGGCATCCATGCCCGCGTGCGCCGATCCGCTCGTCAGTGCGCCCGCTACGTCGGTGCGCAGCCGCAGCGCCGACCCGAGCATGGCCAGGCTTGGCCCCTCCGCGAACGGAGGCCGGCTGGTGCCCCACCACAACCCGTCGATCTCCTCGGGCGATCGGCCCGCATTGGCCAGTGCGCGCACGACTGCCAACCACGACAACGTCAGCGCATCCTCGTCGGCCGCGCACACCGCGGCCTGACCCTTGCCGCCCCGTGAACCCCACGCGGCGGCGACGTCGCCTGCCCGCAGCCGCAGCGACGGCGCGGCCGCGCCGATGGCGCAGATGAAAGCGCTGCTCGTCATGAATGGGACTCCATCAGGCCGGCGTGGCCCCACTCACCCAGGCCGCTTCCGCCGGTCATGCTGTAGTGCTCGACGGCGAACGTTTCCGGGTCGATAGTGCGGGCACCCCAGCCGAATTCGAACAGCCAGCCCGACGGATTCTTCGCGTAGAACGAGAACATCCGGTCGTTGTTGTGCCGCCCGAGTTGGACTTTCACCTTGCCCTGCGCCTGGCAGATATCGAAGGCCGACCCGACATCGTCGATGCTGGTGTGCTCGAGCATCACGTGATAGGTGCGGCGGCGTGGCTGCGGGTTGCCGAAGAATGCCAGCGAATGGTGCCTCGGGTTGCAGTACATGAACGACGCGATCTTTCCCACACCCGGCACGCTCGGTGAGTCGGACGTGCAAAAGCCCAAGGTCTGGTTGTAGAACGCCTCCGCCGCCTCGACATCCGGTACGTACGTGACGAAATGACCCAGGCCCTGAGCGCCGGTGACATATCCCGAGATAGGCCGAGACGGCCGATATGCGGGCTGGAAGGACACCTCCGGTCCGTACGCCAGCTCCATTCGCACGCCCGAGTGCGGATCGGTGAAATGCACGAAGCCAAGCACTCGCCTGGCTGCCGCTTCCTCCGGCTTGCCGTCGACGACGTTGACCCCGGAGGTCACGAGCTGTGCGGCGACGGCATCCATTTCTGCGGCATCGCGGACCTGCCACCCGACATAGGAGACGTCCTCGGGCTCGTTGTCGGCCGGATGAACGATGAACCTGTGGTGGCGTTCGTCCATACGCAGGTAAAGGTTGTGGCTGTCGCTGTCAGGGCTGACCTCGTGCCCGAGCACGTCCCGCGCATACGTCGACCACGCGTCGAGGTCGTTCGCGGCGATCCCGATGTAGGCGAGCTCATCGACCTTGTGCATACTGCTGCTCCTTGCATTTCATATCGCTACCGGCTGCCGTAGGGCCTCGCCGAGGGCCATTCTGTGTTGCGGGGCAGCGACGTTGATGAGCGCCTCGGCCCGGTGCCGCAGCGTCTTGCCCTCGAGTTGCGCGATGCCGTGTTCGGTGACCACGAAGTCGACCATTCCGCGAGGAATCGTGACCGTCGCGTGCGCGTCGAGGCGTGGCACGATTCGCGAACGACGCCCATCGCGGGTCGTCGACGGAAGCGCGATGATCCGCCGACCTCCGGCCGAGTGGGTAGCGGCCTCGACGAAGTCGATCGATCCACCGATGCCGGCGATCTGGTGAGCAGCAACGACTTCGCTGTTCACCTGCCCCGCCAAATCGACTTCCACCGCGCTGTTCACCGAGACCAGCCGCTGGTGCGTGGCGAGCCACCGCGGCGAGTGCGCCACGCTGGACGGAAAGACACCGACGACCGGGTTCTCGTGAGCGAAGCGCAGCAGCCGTTCTGTCCCAAAGAGATCGGGTGACTGAATCGCGGGCTGCCCTTCGTCGAGGAGGCCGCGCTCGGAGAGGCCGACCATAGCGTCGGTACCCATGCCCACGAACCGCAATCGGTCGACCCCCTCGTCGGCCAGCGCCGTCACGATCGCCTCGGTCACGCCGCCGATGCCCACCTGCAGCACCGGACGGTCCGGCAACAAGGTGAGCACGCGCCGGGCGATTGCCCGGCCGACGGCGTCGGGTTGCGACGAGCGATACGTCGGGGTCGCCGTCGTTGACGGCACCAGGACGTCCAGCGCCGACACGTGCACGCCGGACCGGCCGAAAGTGCGAGGAAGCGCTTCGTCGACTTCGGCGATGCACAGCTTGGCGGCCTTGATGGCGGTGAGGGCATAGCCGGCGGAGGGCCCAAGGCTGCACCAGCCGTGCGAGTCGGGTGGCGTGACGCGGATCAGCGCGGCATCGAGATCCCATGTTTCAATGCACTTTTCGAGCTGAGACGCTCGCACCGGCAGGTAGTCAATCAGACCGCGCTCGACCAACTCTCGGCCCGGCCCGGTGATGTGCCACGTCGCGATTTGAAGGTCGCCGGAGCTTGCGGCCTCGTACGCGCCTCCGTCGTCGAGTAGCAGACCGGTGCGCAGCCTCCACCCTCGACCGGAACTGCGCTCGGCGAGAACGCGGAGCAACGAGGTCGGTCCGCCGCAGTAGGCGCCGGCGATGATGCGCCCGCCTGACGGGATTCGGTCGAGGGCATCGACAACTGAAGTCACTGTGTGACTCAAGCGCTAGGGACGCGCTGGCGCAACCAGCTCACAATGGAATTACCCGACAGGGCCCCTCCCGGCGGTCCGTCCGGTGTCGGCGATCCGCCGAAATGGGTGCCGACGATGCGCTCGTGGGCCTTGTCGGTCGCGCCGATCGCATCGAACATCTCCCGTGCCACCGAGGGGAAAGTCGCTTGGTCACCGGTGTATTCGATGAACAGACTCGGGATGGTGACCTCGGGTGCGCATGCGACGAATCCGGCGTTCGAGGACAGCCCCGACCAGGTGGACAGCCACGCGTCAGCGGTGGTGAGCCGGCCAAAGCCCGTGACCCCGAAGTTGATGAGGTCAGGGCGACGGCCGTGGATCGACCCATAGGGCCTCTCCGACGGGTCGAGGGAAAGGTCCAGCGTTCGCGGGTCGGCGTCGGTGCGGTATACCGTGATGACCTTCGACATGACACCGGCCCGACGGTCAACGGCCCGCTTACTCGTCTTGAACCGCTCCTTCGCTTCCATCCGCTCGTCGATCAGGTAACGGGCGTGCGCATCGATCCGCTCCACCCTCGATCGTTGCGCCTCGCGGTAGCGAGCCAGGAACTCCGGCGGGTACTGCGAGCTGGCGGGTGGCTCGCGAAAACCGTTGGCTTCGTCGAAGATATCCAGCTCGGCCACCGTCGACAGTGGGTCGGATTCATCGGCAACGGCGCCGTCGATGCAGCCCAGCAACAACTCGCCCTGCCCGGGGTGCGCGGCCAGAAAGATCACGGCATCGGGGACGGGCATGATCGCCTTGTCAAGGGGAATCGGCTTGCCCCCGGGCGTCATCCGGATGCGATCGTCGGGCGCTCGACTGGCCTGCTGGACATAGAAGGCATACAGCGCAGCGCCACCCGAGGGGCCGCAGGCGACGATGTGCTCGAAACCGCGGTCGCGCAATTGCGCGAAACCCGCGGCGGCATCCAGGACGGCCTCCTCGTGAATGAGCGTCAGGTCGTTATTGACGGTTCGCGAGCCTTGAGCCCATACCGCGAAGCCCGCCTCCAGCAGGGCCGGGATCAGGTGATGCCGCGCCAGGTCCTGACGAGGATGCATCAACGTGACCGCCGTGGTCGCGCCCTCAACGGTGTAGAGGATGCCCGGCGCCGACGCATCGTCGGCCGTCTTGACAGCGGTGACGGAAGCCGTCACGCCATCGGGCATCGGCGGCGGCTCCATCCGCGGCCGATGTCCCAGTCGCTTGGTCGGTGCGGTCACGATCTGCTATCGGCCACGATGCGCAGGGCGTCCTTGTCGAACTGCACCACCCGGGCATTCTCTAGTGCACCCAGGCAGCTGTACCAGACGGCGTGCCGAGTACCGGTGCTGCGCCGGTCGATCGTAATCCCGTCGCGGAAACGCAATTCGACGTACGGGCCGACGTGTCGGACCTCAACTTCACTGTCGGCGACCGCGCGGTTCCAGATCGGCTCGGTCTCGGGGATGTCTGCGAAAAAGACACTAGACATGGCTGACCCCCAGCTTCTCTGCGATGAGTTCGGCCTTGCGCTCCCATACCTTGGCCAGCGTCGGCTCCGGACCCTGCGTGACATCGACGAGCGCCTGGATGGACAGCTCGGTGTCGACGGTGTCGGCCTCCTGCAGGGCCCGCAGTGGACGGGAGATCTCGATGCCGTAACCGTTGGGGTCCCACACGTAGATCGACTCGATGAGCTCGTGCATGATGCGGAACCGCAATTGGTAGCCGCCGTCTTCGATGCGCTTCTGGTAGTAGTCGAGTTCTTCAAGGGTGTCGACGGCCAGCGCGAGATGGCGTGCCCGGTTGATGCGGTCAGGAATGTTCGGGTCGCGATACTCCGGAGTGTTGAAGTAGTAGAAGAACGCGATGGTTCCGTTAGCGCCGATGTCGAAGAAGAAATGCGCAAAGTCAGGATGCGGGTCGTTACCCCAACCCGGCGCCAGAATGCAGTGCTTGAGTGGAAAACCGAGTACGTCGCGGTAGAAGTGAACGGTCTCTGCCAGCTTCCACGTCGGGTAGGCGACGTGATCGACACCTCGCATCCCGCCCGCAAGCTTTGTCACCATGTCAGTTCCTCACTTTCTCTGGCGCACCGCCGGATTCGACCCAGCTGCGCAGAACATCCTTGCGGACCTTGCCCACTCCCGTTTTGGGCAACTCATCGATCAGCACCACCCGTTCGGGCCACTTGAACTTGGCCACGTGGCGCTTGTCCAGGTGCTCGACAAGCCGCATCCGCAATGCCTCGGGATCAGCGACCGCGACCTCGGGCACTACAACGACGCAAATCCGCTCACCCAGAGCCGGATCCGGCATGCCGATCGCGGCCACCTCCCGCACCTCAGGGTGATCGTGCAGCAGCAACTCCAGTTCGGGGGCCATCACTTTCTCACCGCCCCGGCTGATCTGATCCTTGAGTCGCCCGTCCACCACGTAGCAGCGCCGGCCGGCGATCATCTCCACATGGCCCAGGTCGCCGCTGCGATAGAAGCCGTCTGAAGTGAACGCCTTCGCCGAATGCTCCTCGGACAAATACGATCGAATCACGCTGGGACCGCGGAAGGTCAGCTCACCTACCTCGCCCTCGCCGACGGGCTCCTCGCTGTCCGGATCCCGGATGACGACTTCGTCGTGCGCACCGATCGTCGAACCCGCGCTGTAGCGCCGTATTTCGGCCGGATCATCCGGCCGCGCAGACAAATGCACGCCCTCGCCCGCCCCGAAGCTGCCGATCGCGGTCGCGCCGAGCATCTTCTCGGCCTGCGCGGACAGCTCCGGGCGGACAAAGACCCACATGAAATGTTTGATCGAGCTGAAGTCGCAATCGACTTGCGCGCTGTAGTCCATCAAAGGCCGAAACGCCGCCATGTTGAAGTGCATCCACGTCACCCGGTAGCGCTCGATCAGGCCGACCAGCAATTCGGCGTCGACCGAACGACCCAGAACAACCGTGCCGCCGACGAAATGCGTTGGCACCAAAACGGTTCCCAGCCCGGCATGATGCATCACCGGCAAGAAGTGCAGGGTTACGGTCTGCTCGTCCCACCCGAAGTTCTGCGACCATCGCGAAGCGATCGACAAGTACGCGGCGTGCGTGTGCGGGATCACCTTCGGCACGCCAGTCGTGCCGCCCGAAAGCTGAAAAATCGCCACGTCCTCCGGTGACAGCTCCCGCTGAATCTCGTCGACCACCGCCCGTGCGCGGGCGGGGTTCTTGTCTGCGATGAGCTCGTCGAGCGACGTTGCCCCGCCGGAACACCGGCCACGGACCCCGATCCGCACCGCGATACCCGGGCACTGATCGACCAGCTCGGAGCTCAAGCCGGCAAGATCGTACGTGCGGTAATCGGCCTGGAAAATGTGGGCCCGCGCGCCGGTCGCCGCCGCAATGTGGGTGACCTCGTGAAGTCGATGATTCGGAATGCTGCACACCGGCACGAGCCCCGCCTTCAACACACCGTAGAAAGCGATCACCGTTTCCAGTTCATTGCCCATCTGGAAGATGACGGGGTCACCTGGGCGTAGGCCGGCCTCGGTCAGGCCGAGCGCCAAAGCGTCCGAACGCCGGTCGAGCTCACCGTAGGTCAGCGCACCCTCGACGGTGACGACCGCCAGGGCGGCCGGACGGCGTGCAACGTGACCACGGAACACCTCGACGATCGTTTGGTCACCCCACTCCCCAGCGGCGCGATAGCGTTCGACCTCGGCGCCATACGCACTGACCACACGCTCGGAGTCCGCTCGTAACTTCGGCCCCGTCATGCGAAAACCCACCTTCGCCGCCGCTCGCCCACCAGTAGCCGCCCAAACCGTAGATCGCTGAAATGTGCGGCCCCGATGGGGATATCACTGCCCTCGTACTCCTTGGCGAGCTGTGTCGCAGTCCGTCGTGCGAGCGCCGGGTCGACGTCGCCGATGGTCTCCCACTCGTCCTCGGCCAGTTCGGCCGGGCAGTGCACGACATCGCCGAGCAGCACGCAACGCTTATCGCCGTCGGAGAGGACCACGATCGACGACCCCGGTGTATGCCCTGGGGCGCCAACCACGTCCAGGCCCGGCGCCAATGTCGTTGAGGAGCTCCAGCACTCCATGACCGGCGCCATCACCGCCATCTTCTCCGGGGCCCCCATCGCGCCACCGTTCGTGAAATAGTCCCAATCGGCTTGGTGGCAACGGTAAGTCGCGTTCGGAAAGATGACTTGTTCGCCGACCGCTCCCCAACCCACGTGATCGATGTGCAAGTGGGTGAAGATCACGTCGGTGACATCCTCGGCGGCGATACCCGACGCTTGCAGGTTGTGCAGCATCTTGCCCCCGGGCATGGTCGCGTTCTTGCCCGGCCGGTCGTCTGGACCGACACCCGCATCGACGAGGATGACGCGGTCGGCCGAGCGCACGACGTAGCCGCCGAGCGTCAGCCGGAGCAGGCCGTCATCATCGAGCAGCGCATTATGGCGCGACCAATCGACCGGCGAAGTCTTCTCGTAGGCCTGTGTTGGTACGACGCGAACCACGCTGTCGACAACCGGGGTGACGGAGATTGCTCCGATGTCGACGCTGGTCACCCTTTCACGCTTTAATCGCGCCGACAGTTTCATCTCGCTTGCTCTGGTGGTCACGCACCTTCGGGATGATCTCAGTGGCGATGCGGCGAATATTGTTGCGGGTCAGCTGATCACTGAGACCACCCATGTGGACGTACATCACGAGGTGCTCGAACCCGAGTAGGTCATGGGCCTCCTCGAGCATGCCGATCACCGTCTCCGGGCTACCGACGATGGCCGTGTAGTTCGACTTCAACGTGTTGAAGTCCGTCTTCTTGTCCAGATCACCCCGCAGCGACAGCACCCGTTCGAGCGTCTTCTCCTCCATGTAGTTCGGCGGGAAGAGGCGGTGCATCGGATTGGGGAACAGGTTGTTGAAGTACATATCTGCCTGAGGCCAGAATTCGTCTTCGGCCTGCGCGTCGCTCTCGGCGACATAAACAGCCGGCGCCCAGCCCAGGCGGGTGGATGCACCCGGAATTCCGAATCCCTCTGCGGCTTCGCGGTACTCGTCGAAGATCTTTTTGACGCTTTCAATCGGCGAGAACACCTGAACGTAGGTATAACCTCGCTCGGCGGCCCAGACCACCGTCTCGCCGCTGCCCGTCGACGGCGACCAGATCTCCGGGTGCGGCCGCTGAAAAGGCCGCGGCCAGGTGTTCACATAGCGATAGTTGAAGAACTCACCTTCGAACGAGAACGGTCCAGCCTGCGACCATGCCTTGACGATGACGTCATGTGCCTCCCGGAACCGGTCCCGCGACTCGGCTGGGTTGATGCCGAAGCTGTGGTACTCCGCCCCGATACCCCGCACGAACCCGCTGATCATCCGCCCACCACTGATCACGTCGAGCATGGCCAGCTCCTCGGCCACGCGCAGCGGGTTCTGCCGCAACGGCAGCGCGTTGCCCAAAATCCCTATCTTGGTGGGCATTCCCATCGTCCGCTGCACCAGCATCGCGGCGATGATGTTGGGGGAGGGCATCAACCCGTATGACGTCTGATGGTGCTCGTTGACGCACACGCCGTCGAAGCCCAACTCGGCCGCATAGGCCAGCTGGTCGAGATAGGTCGTATACAGCTGGTGACCCACCACCGGGTCGTAATTGCTGTTCGGATAGGTCACCCAGTCCGACTGGTACTTGTCCTTGAAGCCCTCCTCCAGATGCGGGTAGGGCATGAAATGGAATGCGTAGAACTTCACGTCAGCGCTCCTCGCTGCTCAAGAATCGACCTATCGTGGCGGCGATATCCAACGGGACGTCGCTGAACGGGTCGTGGCCCGCGCCGGGCAAAATCTCTACACGCGCACCCGGAATGGCATCGGCAATCAATTGGGCGTGAGTGGCCGGAACCACCCGATCCTTCTCCCCCCACACCACCAGGGTCGGGGACGAGATTGCGGCGGCGCGAGTAGCCAGCGACAGATCGCATAGGTACGGGTTCCACCCGTACCTCGCCAGCGAGGCCACATTGCGCCGGTCTTCGACCGCCTCCCAATCGGTTGGTGCCGCCGACCGATCGGCATAAACCAGGTCGAGCACCGTCTCGCGTGGCCGGTCGAAGATGTCCGGGCGCGCTTCGCCTTTGATGCGGAAGCCGAGGGTGTCGACGAGCACGAGTTTTGGTGGGGGCGCCAGCAGCGCCAGCTCAAGTGCCAGCCAGCCCCCGAACGAGTGGCCGATCACCGACGCTCCGAGCAGACCGGCGTCGGCCAACGCGACTTTCAGGACCGCCGCCAGGTCGAGCACCCGACGCGCTTCGCGCGGGACGGCGAAGTCGCCGAAGCCAGGGAGTTGGAGCAGGTGCACACGAAACGACGATGTGAGTCGATCCAACGCCGGTGTCCAGTACGGGCCAACGAAACTCGGCAGCACGACAACGTCCGGCCCCACCCCCTCGGCACGCAATTCGAGCACTCCGGGTGCGGCTGCAGTCGTCACGGGGCTTCCTCTCGATCTCTCGACATTGATGACGACATTACAACGCCAGTGTCGACAAAACAAGCTATGCTTACGCGACGACCGGAGCATTGCCCCATGCCGTCGCCCAGCCGGTGGCGCCTGGAAATCGCTGCCCCGATTGACATGTCAGATGCGGACCACGTCGGTGGCCCGGGAGGTGCAGGACACGTGAAAGTCGAGAAGTGCAGGATTTGCGCTCGGGTCAAGCCCCTGACGCAAACGCCGTTCTGGGGGTGGCTCTGCTCCGACTGCAAGGACGCCACCGAGGGCAAAAAACGACCATGAGCAAGGAACACGTCGACATCGACCCGGTCCGAAACGCTCATCAATGAAGTCCACTCAATCAACCCGCTCGAGCCCCTGCGGTGCGACGTTACACTAAATAGTTGACTCGGTCGTCTATCTCCGGTTAGTTGATTGGAATCCGACGCATACGGCGGTAGCTGAGCCAAGCGGCACGCGCCCAAGCCCAGTACCGAGCGTTGTACTCGAGAAAGGAAGTCGCCGCAGATGAGCTTCGAAGGGCACATGACGATCGGCGGCAAGCCGGTCACCGCCGACGACTGGGTCACCGTTCCCAACCCCGCTCACCTGAGTTCGGTAGTCGGCCGGTTTCCCAGCGGAAGCGCCGCCCACGCAGGCATGGCCGTCGAGGCCGCCGCGGCCGCGTTTCCGGACTGGCGTGCGACACCAGTGGAAGAGCGAGGGGCGCTGCTCACGAGGGCCAGCGCCGTGCTGGCCGAACCGCCCGGCGACTGGGTGAGTCTCTTGACAGCCGAAAACGGCAAGTTACTAAGTGAATCGGCGATCGACTTCGCGGTGGCCGGACAGAACATCGCCACCTACGCGTCCCATCCGGAATGGCTAGAGAGCCGCATCATCGACGACGCCCGCGGCCGGCTCGTCGTCCGCAGGCAGCCACTGGGCGTCTGCGTCGGGATCGTCCCGTGGAACTTTCCGCTTATCATCGCGAGCCTCAAGATCGGCCCCGCCTTACTCGCGGGCAATACCTTGATCATCAAGGCCCCGGAATTTGGCCCGTTGGCCACGCTGCAGGCTCTCGGCGAGATGGCCTCGCTACTTCCCCCGGGCGTCCTGAATATCGTGTCCGGGTCTGGTCCGGAGATCGGCCGGGCACTCGTTACCCATCCCGGGGTGCGCAAGGTCTCATTCACCGGCAGCACGGAAACGGGCCGGCAGGTCATGGCGGATGCCGCCGGGCACCTGGCTCGGCTATCGCTCGAGCTCGGCGGGAACGACGCGGCGATCCTGCTCGACGACGTCGACCTCTCCGAACAGGCGATCGAGCGACTGGTCACCGGTGCCTTCATGCATACCGGACAGATCTGCATCGATATCAAGCGGCTCTACGTGCACGACAGCCGTTATGCCGAGCTGGTAGAGAAGCTGAGCGCTGCCGTCGACCAGATCGTGGTCGGCGACGGCACCCGGCCCGACGTGACCATGGGACCCATCAACAACTCACGCCAATACGAGAAGGTCACCAAGCTGCTCGCGGAGACGAAAGCCGCCGCCGATTGGGTGCAGCTCGGCCGCTATGCCGAGGGCACCGACGTGGCCGACGGGTACTTCATGCTGCCGCACCTGGTGCTTGATCCCGCGGACGACATGGATGTCGTTGCGAATGAACAGATGTCGCCCATCCTGCCTATCATGAAGTTCTCCTCCGATGATGAAGCCGTCACACGTGCCAACGGCACCGAGTACGGGTTGGCGTCGTCGGTGTGGTCCGCAGACCAGGAGCGCGCCTTCGCATTGGCCGACCGGCTGGAAGCCGGCATGACGTTCATCAACGCGCACAGCATATTCGCGTTGCACCCGGACGGACCGTGCGGCGGGGCCAAGCAGAGCGGCCACGGCTACGAGATCACCGAGGAAGCGCTCGACAGCTACACGCAACTCCAGTCGATCACCAACACCCACATCTGAACGGGTGCATCCGAAGAAAGGCGGCCACGTGCCCATCGAACCGACGATGACTATCGCTGGCAAACCGGCCACCAGTGACGACTGGATCGAGGTTCGTAACCCCGCGGATCTCAGCGTGGTCGTCGGCCGTTATCCCAACGGTTCGGCGGCTCACGCCGGCAGTGCGGTTGAGGCTGCCGCTGAGGCACTTTCGGCCTGGCGGGACACCCCGGCGGCGCAACGGGGTGCGCTGCTCATGAAGGCCGCCGGCGCCGTCAACGAGCGCAGCACGGATTTGATACCGATGTTGACCGCCGAGAACGGCAAGACGCTCATGGAGTCTTTCATCGACTTCCAAATGGGGGCAATGACGCTCGGCTATTACGCGCCGCACGCCGAGTGGCTCGAAGACAAGGTCCTCGACAACGAAACCCGGCGCCTGCGGGTGCAGAAACAGCCCATCGGTGTGTGCGCGGCGATCGTCCCGTGGAATTTTCCCGTCGGGCTGGCATGCGCGAAGATCGGTCCGGCACTGATGGCCGGCAACACCATGGTCGTCAAAGTCCCCGAGTTCGCCCCGCTGGCCACCCTGGAATGCCTCGCGGCCGTAGCCGCGGTCTTCCCTCCCGGTGTGCTGAACATCGTGTCCGGATTCGGTCCGGAGGTGGGCTCGGCACTCGTCACAGACCGACGTGTGCGCAAGGTGGCGTTTGTCGGCAGTACCGAGACCGGTAAGGCGGTAATGGCCGATGCCGCATCGCATCTGGCGAGTGTCACGCTGGAACTGGGCGGCAACGACGCCGCGCTCATCCTCGATGACGCCGAACTCGACGAGCAGGCCATCGGCCGCATCGTCAACGGCGCCTTCGCCGACGCCGGCCAGATCTGCTTCGCCATCAAGCGGCTCTATGTTCATGAGACGCGCTACGACGAGCTGGTCACCAAATTACGGGCCGCCGTCGACCGGATCATCGTGGGCGATGGATCCCGGCCCGGGGTGACGATGGGCCCGCTGAACAACGAGCGCCAGTTCAAGAAGGTCACGGCGCTGCTCGCGGAAACAAAAGCCGCCCGCCTCGATGTCGTCCAACTCGGCTCCTACGCCGAGGGCACCGACGCCACCGGCGGCTACTTCATGCTGCCGCACCTGGTGCTGAATCCGGTTGACCACGCGGCGGTGGTGGCTTGCGAGCAGATGGGTCCCATCCTGCCGGTCATGAAGTTCGCGGACATCGACGAAGTCGTGCGCCGTGCCAACGACAGCCCCTATGGCCTGGCGAGCTCAGTGTGGTCACGAGACATCGACAAGGCCTTTGCCATCGGCTCTCGGCTTGAGGCCGGCACCACATGGGTCAACAGCCACAATTTGGCAAGTTCCGACGTCGACGGACCGTTCGGCGGATACAAGGAAAGCGGCATCGGCCAAGACTTCGGCCGCGAAACTGGGCTGTGGCAATACACGCAGTACAAGACGATCAGCGACAGCTACCACGGGGTCTGATCCGTTGCCGGACGGTTCACCGAGCGGAGCTCTGGTGGCTCCCAAGACGTCAGGCGACCTTGGATGACTCTGCGATGAAATGCGCAGGGCGAAACCCTATTAGGGAGTGATGACAAGTGGGCGATCGGCTTGCTTCCCCATCGAATGACTGGGACGACGCCTACGACGTCGTCATCGTCGGCAGCGGTGCCGCCGGGCTGACGGCAGGTATCATCGCCGCGCGGCGGGGCCTTAAGCCCCTCATCGTCGAGAAGGCGTCAGTGTGGGGAGGCACTTCGGCCTTATCCCTCGGCGGCGTCTGGGTCCCGGCGAACCCGCTGATGCTCAAGGCCGGTTGCCAAGATTCCGCGGAGAACGCGATCCAATTCCTGCGCAACGTAGTTCCCGCTGACGGTCTTGCGACCGCATCGGACCGGCAGGTTGCTTTCGTCCAGAACGCACCCCGGATGGTCGATGAGCTGATCGGAGCGGGCATGCGATGGGATGCCGAAACCGGGCACCCCGACTACCTGTCGGAAGATCCGCACGCCGCGGTCGGACGGTGTCTGGACGAGCGCGTCTTCAACGGGAAGAAGCTTGGTCCATGGCTCAAGACATTGCGACCCAGCGCTTTTCCCTACGCCGTTCAGCTCGCGGACCTGCCACTGATGGGGAAGGGGAACTTGCGCAGGCTGGGCTATGTTGCGCTCCGACACTACGGTCGCAAGCTTCTCGGTCAGGCCCCACTGGGGGCAGGCAACAGCCTTGTCGCCCAGTTGATGGTCATCCTGCAGCGGTATCAGGTTCCGGTATGGCTCGAGACGAGTCTGGCGGATGTCGTGGTCGACGAGGGCAAGGCGCTGGGTGTGCTGATCCGCTCCAATGGACGACTGCGCCGCGTGGCCGCAACGGCCGGGGTCATCCTGTGCGCGGGCGGCTTCGCCCACGACGATGACCTGCGCCGTCAGCAGCATCACATCACCGGGTCCCTGTCGAGCGCCTGCCCTGAAGACACCGGCGACGTCATCAAGATGGCCGAGCGTATTGGCGCGATGATGGAGCTGTCCGACGACGCATGGTGGGCCACCACGTACGTGATGCCGGACGGGTCCCCGTCGCCGTCGCATTTCGAACGCTCAGTGCCGTTCGGTATCTGCGTCGGTTCGGACGGCAAGCGCTTCGTCAACGAGTCATGGGACTACTACCATTTCGCGCGCGCCATGGTGCGGCGCGGCGGCGAGCCGGTATGGCTCATCTTCGAATCACGGCACCGCAGAAGATATCCATTCCTGGGCAGCCCGCCGGGCGTCACACCTCGTTGGATGACCAAGAGCGGGTTCCTCAAGACCGCCTCAAGCCTTGGGGAGTTGGCGCGCAAATGCGGTATCGACGAAACCGGTCTGTTAGCCACGGTGCGACGCTTCAACGCCTTTGCCATAACCGGAGTCGACGAGGACTTCCATCGCGGCGAATCGAAGTACGACCGTCACTGGGGTGATCCCGCGCAGCGGCCCAACCCAAACCTGGGGGCGATTGAGCGCGCGCCCTTCTATGCCGCGCAGGTGCACGCGGGCGACCTCGGCACCAAGGGCGGGTTTGTCACCAACGCCAATGGACAAGTTCTCAGCCACGATGGCCAGCCGATGGAGGGGCTTTACGCCTCAGGCAACGTGACGGCCTCCATCATGGGCAAGTCTTATCCCGGCCCCGGTGTCACGCTTGGACCCGCAATGACTTTCGCCTTCATCGCCGCCGAACATGCGGCCAAGTCGCGATCACGCGTGTGAACGCCAACTGGCCTACCGTGTCCTAAGAGGGCAGCATCACGTCCTTCCATGACTTGGGCTTCATGCCGGTCACCAAGTCGGACAGTTGATACCAGCGCCCATCGGGAGCGAGGTAGTGGCCCGTCTGCGGTTCGCAGCGAGCGACAGCAACCGGTGCACGATGAGATCCGTTGCCTGTGAAGGCACTTGGCGCCGCCTGCGGACAATCATCACCTGCCCAATTCCCAGGCGCAGGAACTTCAGCAGGAGCGGGTTCATCCAAATCTTGGTCGGTGAGCACTTCGCTTCCAACGCTGGTCGCATGCTCATGACCCATTTCTCCCTATGGAGCTGTCGTGCTACCAAACCACGATCGAACTCTGCCCCGACTTAGGACATTTTCGGGAGTCGGTGATGGCCCAGTGCGTTGACCTTTGGCTTCGTGTGTTGCCGGCCGGAAA
>NZ_LQPH01000080.1 GCF_002102255.1 Mycobacterium nebraskense | reverse complement strand
TCAGTGTCAGGGTGAGGTTGCCGCGTGGTGCGGTGGTTGGATCCTGATCACCTGGTGTCTGGCTCGTAGGCTCGGTGCCGCCTTTGGGGTTGGCGTGCATGCGTTTTGTCGGCATCAGGTGTGAAGGACCGGCCGGCGTGACTTGATAGGAGCGTGGCGTCGCCCCCACTGAGATGTGTCCGCCGACCGGCCCAACCGTCACCTCACAGTGAAGGAGGCAACCACCATGGTTGTTGTTGGCGCCGACGTACACAAGCGGACCCATACGTTTGTTGCAGTTGACCAGGTCGGGCGCAAGCTCGGGGAAAAAGTCGTTGCTGCGACCAGCTACGGACATGCCGAGGCGGTGATGTGGGCACGGGAACGCTTCGGTGTCGAGGTGGTATGGGGTATTGAGGATTGCCGGCATCTGTCGGCGCGGTTAGAACGCGATCTGCTCACCGCCGGCCAACACGTCGTGCGGGTGCCGCCCAAGCTGATGGCCCAGACGCGGGCCTCGGCGCGCACCAGGGGCAAGTCCGACCCGATCGACGCGTTGGCGGTAGCGCGGGCGGTGCTGCGTGAGCCCGACTTACCGGTCGCCTCACATGATGAGACGTCGCGGGAATTGAAGTTACTCGTTGATCGACGCGAAGTGCTTGTGGCTCAACGCACTGCAACGATCAACCGGCTACGGTGGCGGGTTCATGAACTCGATCCCGAGCGCGCTCCCAAGCCGGGGTCGCTGGATCGCGCTAAGCATCGCGAGATGTTGCGGGCATGGCTGGACACCGTATCGGGCCTGGTCGCCGAGCTGGCCCGCGATGAGCTCGCCGACATCACCCGGCTCACCGAGGTGATCGACGCCGTGGCCAAGCGCATCAGTGAGCGCATCCGTCAGACCGCCCCCACACTGCTTGCTCTGGCGGGCTGCGGTGAGCTGACCGCGGCCAAACTCGTCGGCGAAGTCGCTGGTGTGCGGCGGTTTAAAAGCGAGGCGGCGTTTGCCCGGCATTCAGGAGTAGCTCCCATTCCGGTCTGGTCGGGCAATACCGCCGGGCGGGTCCGGATGACCCGGTCAGGTAACCGTCAACTCAACGCTGCACTACACCGCATTGCGGTAACCCAGATCCGCCTCGACGGCCCAGGACGCACCTACTACCGCACGCGGCTGGCCGCCGGAGACTCCTCCACCGAAGCGCTGCGTTGTCTTAAACGGCGCATCGCCCGCACTGTCTTTGGCCACCTCCACACCGACCAACAAACCCACAATCGGCCGTGCCAACCGGCAGCGGCTTGACATAGGAGAA
>NZ_LQPH01000079.1 GCF_002102255.1 Mycobacterium nebraskense | reverse complement strand
TCCCCGCGTCCCGATAGGGCGCCGATGCGGTCCGTCTTACCGAGGTAGTGCAGCGCGTTCTCGGCGGCGGCTTTGGCCCCGTTCTTGGCGAAGATCGCGGCTTTGGGCAGTGGCCGGCCGGACGGGGACGTGATCGCGGTGGTGTCTCCGATGGCGAAGATTCCGGGGTGGCGGGTTTGCATGGTGGAGGCGTCGACGGGAATCCAGCCCGGCCCGTCAAGAGTGACAGCCGGTTCGTGCGGGGGCACGAACACCAGCAGATCAAACTGGACGGTGGTGCCGTCCTGAAACTCAACGACCCGCTTGTCAGCATCTACGCTCGCCACACTGTATTCGCCGAAGAAGTCGATGCCTTCGGCGTTGAGCAGCGCCACCAATTCGGACCCGGCGTAGGGGCCCGCTGAGGGCATCGGTTGCTTCTCCGGGCTGTACACCGAGATTTGTGTCGCGGCGCGGGAGCCGTTCTCCCCGAGCAGGTCGGCAGCCAGCAGGGCCCCTTCGTAGGGAGCCGGGGGGCAGCGGAAAGGCTGGGAGGTCACGAGGAATACCAGTTTGCCGCCGCTGAAGTTCTGCAGGGCGCGGTGCGCATCGGCGGCCGCGTCGGCGCTGTAGTAGTGCACCGCGATGCCGGTGTCGACGGCCGTGCGTAATCCCGGGACTTTGTCGATGGCGTTGCGGGCTCCTGTGGCGATCACCAGCGCGTCGAAGGGCAATTCGGTGGAATCGGCCAGGGTGACGGTGCGCGACACAGGATCGACGCCGCGCACCGAGCCGGTGACGGTGGTCAGCCCGGACAGTGCCTCGGGGGTGGGGCGGATGGGCACACTGTCCTGGTTGCGCCAGCCGCGCATCACCCAGGGCAGGGTGAAGCCCAGAAAGTGCGAAAAATCTTTGTCGACGACGGTGATATCGAGATCATCGAGGGTGACTCCAGAATCGGTGAGTTCCTTGATCACGCTGAGTCCCCCGATGCCGGCGCCGAGAATCAGGAGCTTCTTATTGGTGTTCATCGTGTCGTACCTTTCC
>NZ_LQPH01000078.1 GCF_002102255.1 Mycobacterium nebraskense | reverse complement strand
GAAGCGCGCGCATAACTCGCGGTTGAACGCCGGCGTGGCCTTGACCCACCGGCCATTCAGCAGCATTTGACTGTAGCCGTGGTAGACGAAAACGTCCGAGCCACCCATCCGTTCACGGAGACTCGGGGTCTGTAGATGGTTGCGGACGTCGGCGAAACCCAACCGCGCCGGAATCCCCGCGGCGCGACATGCAGCCGTCAAGAGCACCGCCTTGGGGACACAGTAGGCGCGCTCGGCGACGGCGACCGCGCTGGCTCGGTACTGGCACGGGTCGTCGGAGACGGAATACGGGTCGTACCAGATCGAATCACGGACAGCGGTGAAGATGCGGCACGCCTTATCGACGGAATCAATGGCGTTACGCGTCGCCGATTCGGTGAACTGCTGCACGGCATCGTGTTTCCAGTCGAGGAATTCGGTGGGTGCAAGGAACCGCGCGAACTCTAACTTCATCGGTGGTGGAGCCTGATCGGTAACCCGTCGACCGGGATCGGCAGCGATGTGTTGTCCCAGCGGATGCGGTAGTCGGTGTCGAGGCCGAAGGTGAACGTGCGCAGCATCTGGTGCAGGATCGCTTTGACCTCGAGGGTGCCGAAGTGCATGCCGATGCATTTGTGCGCGCCACCGCCGAAGGGCAGCCACGCGAAGCGATGGGCTTGGTCTTCGCGGCGCGGGTCGTCGAAACGTAAGGGGTCGAAGCGATCCGGATCGTGCCAGACTTCGCGGACGAAATGGTTGACGGCGGGGGTGATCGCCACAAGCGTGTCGGAGGGGATGTAGTGGCCGTCTATTGCGGTGTCTTGCACTGTTTTGCGCATCACTAGCGGAACCGGCGCCACGAGTCTCATGGATTCCTTGATCACCAGATCGAGGGACCTGAGCGCTTCCAAATCGTCGATCTCGGGTGATCGGTCGCCGAGAGCATCGCTTTCGGCGCGAACCCGATCCTGCCATTCTGGATGCTTTGCCAGGTAATAAGTTACCGCGGTGGTGGTGATGGTCGATGTGTCGTGAGCGGCCATCATCAGAAAAATCATGTGGTTGATGACATCGGAGTCACTGAAACGTTGTCCGTCTTCGGTGCTGGCATGGCACAGCGCGGCGAACAGGTCATTGCTGTTGCCGGCCCGGGCGGCCGGCAAGTGCCGGGCGAAGTATTCCTCGAGCACCCGTCGGCCGCGGATCCCGGCGCGATAGCGGGTGCCGGGAAGCGGCGCGCGGACGAGTGAGCTGGCCGCGCGTACCGTAGCGACGAACGCCTGGTTAATGGCGTCGCTGCTGTCTTTGCCTCGGCCACCCATGAACACATCGGTGGCGATGTCGAGGGTCAGGTTTTTCAACAGCGGGTACATGCGGACGGACGGGCCGGTCGGCCACGTGGGCAGGGTTGCGCGGACGCAAGGGGTCACTTGGGTGACGTAGCCGGCCAGTCGCGGCCGCGTGAAGGCCTCCTGCATGATGCGCCGGTGCATGAGGTGTTCGTCAAAGCTCATCAGCATCAATCCGCGGTGGAAGAACGCGTCGATGAGAAAGGCCCAGCCGTCTTGCGAGAACGCCTTTGCGTTGGTGGTGAGCGCCTCCTGGGTAGCTTGGGGGCCCGCGATGACCGCCATTTTGGTGCCGAACGCTCCCATCCACGAGACAGATCCGAACCGTTCGTAGCGCTCTCTGCCCAGGTCGGACCCAAACCGGATGTAGTCGAGGGTGTGCCCGACCAAGGGGAGCCCGGCATCACCGAGAACCGGTCGCAGTCCGCTTCCGGCCGGGGGCGCGGCTAGTTCACGCACTGGCCACCGCCGACTCCACCGGCGAAGTCCGTCGTCCACCCGTTGCGGCGCGGGAATCAAGATGACCGAAGATAACCGTTCCCGGGCTTTATCGACGGGTGCGTGTAGCGGGTTAACCATTGTCGCTCCCCGGCCTGTGGTCGTCGTGGGATGGAGGATCGACCAGCTGTTTACAGTTGGGCCACCAATGTTAATAGTTATACATAATTGCCCTGTTTGTCAAACGGGTCCTTCGCGGTGGGGCGTGACAAAAGCGGTTGCTGCGCGCTAGCCGCCTGCCTGCGTTCGGCCCGTGCGTCAAGGAAACGTGTCTTCGGCCCTGTCTGTGAGAAACGCTCCGCTGAGGTGCAAAGCGTGACGCGCCTCGGGCAAGAGTCGAAACAGGGCTTGGAACACGTGAATCTGGCCGCGAAACACCTGAAGCCGCACGGATGCTCCTGCGGCGCGCATGCGCTCGGCGAGTTGACGGGAGTCGTCGAGCAGCATCTCCCTTCCACCGACCTGGATCAATGTCGGCGGCAAGCCGGTGAGATCTGCGGCGAGGACATTGACGCGGGGGTCGGTCGGGTGGGCATCGCCTACATAGAGGCTGAGCGCACGCGTTGCGGACCGGGCCGATGCGAAAGGATCGCGGCGGCGAGTTTCACGTGCCATCGCCAGCTGGCACGTCAGATCGACGACGGGGGACATGAGTAACATGCCATCGGGCGGCGGGGAGCGATGTGCGAGCGCGCCCAACGAGGTCGCGACGGCGAGTTGGCCGCCCGCCGAATC
>NZ_LQPH01000077.1 GCF_002102255.1 Mycobacterium nebraskense | reverse complement strand
ATCTTGCGGGCCTCGTCCTCAACCGTCTGGGCGTGCACCTCGAAGCGGCCCGCCATCGCCCGCATTTCGTGCGGGTCGGTCATAAAACGTGTTGCCATTGTGGCTGTCTCCTTAATACGTGATTACTCAGATACCTGCTGTGGTTACGACGATGGCCGGACCGGTCACGCGCTGGCTAACCGCCGAGCCGAATGCAAAAGGATGATCCCCCCTTCCCGTCAGCCGGCGGCCACCGGTCGCTGTAACACGGTGAGACGGACGTCAAACCCGAACCGCGGCGTTTGAGTTGTCCGGCCGTCAGCCCCCGAGATCATCGGTAGCTGGGCGGTTAGGCGGGAGACCACGTCGACGACGTCCCGTCCCAGACCATCAACCGCCAATCCGATCAGCCCGCGGCAGCTGCGTTGATTGCCTCGGTCGCAGCGTACGAGCCAGAACTTGTCGACAGCGTGTTCACGAACGCCTCGTGAATGGCGGCGGCCTGGGCGCTGACCGCCTGGTACATCTGCGCGTGCGCTGCGAACTGTGCCGCCGTCAGCGCCGACACCTCGTCGGCGGCAGCGGGCACAACCCCGGTCGTGGGGGCCGCAGCGGCCGCATTCTGAGCGCTCAGCGTTGAGCCAATGGCCTGCAAGTTTCCGGCCGCCGCAGCCAAAGCCTCGGGCTGTGTGGTCACGAACGACATACTTGGTTCCCTCCTAGTTCAATCCCCGACTGTGCAGAGACTAGATGACGGCGACCCCGGAAGCTGTCTGGGAAGCCGCCTGTTTGCAACTGTTCACTTGACGGTACGGCGAATTCATTTTCGGTAACGCCACAGTAACAGCGCCTGACCTGGATCGCAGCCCCTATCAAAACGGTCACAGCAAACCATGACGATCTCGGCGGCCAAAGTTGCTGGTAGACGTCTGCCAGCGGCTTTGGCGCCGCGGGTCCGATAAAATCTCGTTGCTCACTAACCCCTTCCGCACGATCAGCGACCGGCCCACAGCATTCCCGACGGCCATCGCTCCCCGAAAGGGCTTTGAGTCCCTTGAGCAGGGGCATTTGGTCCCGTTTCTGCTGTGAAAGACGCGGCGGTGAACTTCACCGGGCGGGTGTGGCCGCGGCCACGTTCATTCGTTTGCTTACGCTGCGTGGTGCCCGCCCGACGTGCCGGCTACCTGTTTTCAGCGTGGGTGGTTAGCCGGCAAAGGGTGGTCGGGCCATGACGGTGGGGCGGAAGCCGTATCGGGGTCCCGCACCGGCGTGGGTGCCGGTGCCCATACCGGCCAGCGGCATGCCACCGAGCAGGTTGCCCGGTCCCCCGGCCGCCTC